>CAYXVE010000074.1:0-20566 GCA_964468435.1 uncultured Bacteroidia bacterium
GGTGATGGCGAGAGTTTGCAACTTCCGTGATGGCGGAAAGCCCGCTAAGAAGATGGCGAGAGTTTGCAACTAACAGCTGATCTAATAACTCGTTTCATCCAATTTTACCTTACCCCAGAACGTACGATATACAAATACCGTGTAAATCAATACCAAAGGTGTACCAATTGCCGCTATGGTAAGCATAATCCCCAGGGATTTATCCGAAGAAGCTGCATTGTATACGGTAATGGTGTAAGCATCATCAATGGTAGAAAGAATAATTGCAGGGTACAATTCAATCGCAACCAGGATCAGTAACAAACTGACAGTAATGGATGAAAAAATAAAGGCCCACTCATACTTTTTTTGGGAAACTAACCTAGGAATACTGGCTATACTTAGAAAAGCCAATAATGGGACCATAAACAAAGCTGGCTGACTCTTAAAATTATCTGTCAAATGCGGTAAATACAGTAATGTATAAAGTGTAGTAATCCCAAAAGAAACGATAAAGAAGATGATCGCATTTTTGAGTAAGATGTTGATTTTAGCAAACAAGCGGCCTTCTGTTTTCATCGTGAGGTAAAGCGCACCATGCATCATAAATAATGTAACCGTGCTGATTCCTACCATAAGTGCATAGGGATTGATAAATTCCAGCCAGCTACCTCTGAAGGTGAAATTTTCACCTAACGGGAAACCCTGAAGCACATTTCCCAATACAACCCCTAGCAACAAAGCCATCATCACACTAGAGACACAGTAACTAATATCCCAGGTTTTCCTCCACCATTTCATTTCTTCCTTACTCCTAAATTCAATCGAAACAGCACGAAAGATGAGAAAGAATAAAAACAACATGAAGGGAATATACATGGCTGAGAACACCGAAGCATATACAATGGGAAATCCGGCGAATAAAGCACCACCAGCTATGACCAGCCATACTTCATTTCCATCCCAAACCGGACCTACTGCATTGAGGGCAATCCTACGACTTTTTTCCTTTTTGAGAAACAAATGCCAGGCACCAGATCCCAAATCAAATCCATCCAGGATAGCATATCCCGTAAATACACCTCCTATCAATAAAAACCACCATGTGGGATAATCTATTCCTAAAAATTCAGACATATCTGTTCATTTCTTAGTTTGGTAAAATGTACTTCGACTAAAACTGATTGGCGATCTCTTTGTGTTTAGGACGCTGATCGATCATTTCTCCATCATCTGGTCCATGTTTAATCTTCTTGTCCAGCAAGTAAATAAACAGGGTAAACAGCAAAGCATAGACCAGTGTAAACATGATCAGGGAAAAGAGTACCTGATTGGCCTGGACATTTTCAGATAAAGCATCTGAAGTGCGCAGTAGCCCATAGACCACCCAAGGTTGACGACCCATTTCGGCAGAAAACCATCCAAACTGGTTGGCCAGTTGCGGTAAAATAACAGCGAAGACAAATATCTTCATGAGCCATTTTTGTTCGAATAATTTACCTCTCCACCAGTAAAATGATCCCAGTAGAGTCAACCCGATCAGCGTCATCCCGATAGCCACCATTAGGTGGTAAAACTGAAATATAGCATTGATAGCTGTAGGACGCTCATTCTTCGGATAGGCATTAAGGCCTGTAACAGGCGTTTCGGTGTCTTGATGTAACAAAAAAGTCAATCCAGCAGGAATGCTAAGTCCATACACCTTCTGACTTTCTTTATCCACCCAACCCATCACATACAGGTCTGCTACGGCAGCACTATCAAAGTGCCCCTCAAAAGCAGCAAGTTTTGCAGGTTGATTGACAGCTACTCCCTCCGCAGATTTATGCCCGGTCAATGACTGCCCCAAAGAAAATAGCGTTGCAACAGCTAGGGCTATCTTAAATGCCCGCTTTGACAATTCTACATGACGTCCTTTGAGTATGTAAAATGCATGTACACTGAGTACTAGAAAGGTACCGGCCAGAATAGCACCGATCCACACATGTGTTAGTCGTTCGACGCTGGATGGATTAAATACCATCGCCCAAAAGTCTGTAATCTCCGCCCGGGCATTCAACCCTTCTCCTACAATATGGTATCCTGCAGGCGTCTGCTGCCAACTATTGGCTACCACAATCCAGACAGCAGAGAACATTGACCCGACAAAAACACCCACTGTAGCAATAAAATGCACCTTGGAGCTCACACGATTCCATCCGAATAATAGTACCCCCAAAAAACCACTTTCTAACGCAAAGGCAAAAATACCTTCTGCTGCAAGGGCACTTCCAAACACATCTCCTACATAACGGGAATAAGTCGCCCAGTTCGTGCCAAATTCAAATTCCATGACAATCCCTGTAGCTACCCCAATTCCAAAAGTTAAAGCAAAAATCTTAGTCCAGAATTTCGCCATTTGCTCATACATTTTCTCTCCTGTACGCAAATACATCCCTTCCATGATCACCATCATCAACCCCAACCCTATACTTAGTGGAGGGTAGATATAGTGAAAAGCTACCGTAAATGCAAATTGTATCCTTGAGAGTATTTCTACATCCATGTTATCTATATATTAGTTTGTTTGCAAAAAGGCTTTCCGAAACTTCTCAGGACTGATCCCTTCGTATTTTTTGAAAAAACGGCAAAAATAGGAGTTGTCATCAAAATGAAGGGCGTAACTAATCTCCGATACTGTACGGTCATCGTGTATCAACATTCGTCTCGCTTCAAGCATGATCCGCTTGCGGATATGTTCTCCAGCCGGTTTACCTGTAATGCGCTTGCAGATAGCATTGAGGTGGTTGGGTGAAAGTTGAAGCATCTCTGCATAATCTTTGACGAGATGCTTCTCTTCATAATGCTGATCTATCAGCTGTTCAAATTGCTTGACTACTCTTCGTGCGTGGAGGTCTGTCTTGTCTGTGATATCACAGATATCGTATCTGCGTTTACATTCGATCAGAATGATATTCAGATAGGAACGCAGTACTTTGAGGGAATCTTCTTCTCGACGACTGTATTCTTCAAAGGCAAGAGCAAATAATTGTACAATACGATGATATTCCTCGGGGTTTGAGAAAAAAAGAAAAGGCTCGCCATAACTGTTGTTGAAAAAGGGAAATTCGTAAAGATTGTTTGTATTGTATCTGAATGTAAAAAATTCATCTGTGAAAAATATGAGATAACCGTCGAGCTGTTCATCTTCCTCCCACTCATGCACCATATTTGGATACATCAAAAAGACAATACCTGGTTTTATTTCATAGGAATGAAAGTCAATCCGCTGTCTTCCTTTTCCCTCTAGTGCCAAAAATATCATGTAATAATTGTGTCTGTGTGCCTGATGCAGGGTAGCACTTTCGCTCTTGAAATCCCGGAACCGGCACATATCAAAGTTTTTTCCTCCCACAGTAAAGGCATTACATCGCAATTCTTCTATATTGTACAATCTTGGATTCACAGTCTATGTTCTTTATTATATGTCTAACGAAATCGAAACAGCTTCGATTAGAATTTTTCCATTGGATTATGGTACTTATTACCTATCAGCTTTATACGTTCTTCCGGAAATAAAAAGGTCAGACCTGAATGACAGATCTGACCCAAACTGGTAATAATTACCCATTAGTAAAGCTATAAATACGCTTATATAAACCCAGTATCTTTTTTACAAAAACTACCTTATACTACAGCTTCTACTGCCTTATCAATCTCTTCCTGCGACATGGTCGATGGACATACGTAGTCGGTGATAGGTGCTCCTGTAATCTCGATGGCACGCCAACCTTTCTGGATATTTATCAGATTGCGAAACCCGCGGGACTGCAGGATAGACGCTGTGATCATGGAGCGATATCCTCCCAGACAATGCAGGTAATAGGTCTGCTCGCGATCCAACCGATTCATGTTCTTGTTGATATAGTCCAGCGGAAAATTGACTGCACCCACCACATGCTGAGATAAATACTCAGTAGGTTTGCGTACATCTAGTACGGTAGCAACTTCACCCTTCTCCATGTACTGCGCAAACTCCTCTGCAGAGATCGAATCGATCTGATCCAATTCCTTTTCTGATGCTTCCCATGCTTTGACGCCACCTTTGAGATACCCCAAGGTATTGTCATACCCTACTCTGGAAAGACGAGTAACAACTTCTTCCTCTCTACCCGCTTCAGCTAGGAATACAATAGGCTGCTTCAGATCGGTGATCAATGCCCCTACCCATGGAGCAAAGCTCCCATCCAGTCCAATGAATATACTGTTGGGTATGTGTGCCTCGGCAAAATCCTGTTCGCTTCTCGTGTCTAGCACAATTGCCTCCTGCGATTCTACGATCGCTTCAAACGCATCAGGAGAAAGCGCTATTGCTCCTTTTTCCAACACTTCGTCAAAACTTTCATACCCCATCTTATTCATCATCGCGTTTTTAGGAAAATATTGTGGAGGAGGTGTAAGACCTTCCGTAACCTCTTTTACAAACTCTTGTTTGGTCATATCCTCGCGAAGTGCATAATTGGTCTTTTTCTGATCCCCCAGATACCCCCAGGTATCAGTACTCAGATTTTTACCACAAGCTGATCCAGCACCGTGTCCGGGATATACGATGACATCATCTGCCAATGAGATAATCTTTTCTCTCAGACTGTCATATAAGAATCCTGCCAAGTCTTCCTTGGTGATCTCACCCTGTTTAATCGCCAGGTCAGGTCTACCCACATCTCCAAGAAATAATGTGTCTCCCGTAAAAATTGCATAGTCTTTTCCATGCTCATTTTTCAGCAAGTAGGTAGTACTTTCCATGGTATGTCCTGGCGTATGCAACACTTTAACAGTAAGTTTACCCACTTTCAACTCCTCTCCATCTTCAGCCTGATATATTTCATATGCTGTGGAAGCATTAGGACCATATACGATCTTCGCTCCTGTTTTTTCAGCTAGATCCAAATGACCTGAAACAAAATCTGCGTGGAAATGCGTCTCAAAGATATACTTAAGCTTGGCACCTTCCTGCTTGAGTTTTTCGATATAAGGCTCAGTCTCGCGAAGGGGGTCGATGATTACAGCCTCGCCTTCACTTTCGATGTAGTAAGCAGCCTCTGCTAAGCATCCGGTATAGATTTGTTCAACTTTCATAGTCTTAAACTTTTCCTCTAAGATGTGGTATTTTTTACTTCATTTCCGTGATATAAATCACATATGTCATAAAATTATGGCCTTTTTTATACTTTAAAGGTCAGGATGGGTTGCCAGATATGATTGACAAGCTCTTCAGACACACTGTGTCTGAACAACCGCCCCAGTCCTTTGCGCTGATGGGTTCCAATGGCTACGAAGTCTATTCCGGTATCAGCACTGAAATGGATAATCCCCTCCTCAACAGAGTTATCGCAATAAATGTGATGCTCTGCGTGATGTAATCCATGCAATGCTTCAAAGCGACGCATATTTTGCCTCACTTCTCGTGTAGTCTCGAAGTTTGCTAGAGTATTGATCTTCAACAAATGCAGGTTTGCCTGGAATACTTCCATCATCGTCTTGATAATACCGAGATTCAGCTCACCCTCTTCATGAAAATCACTGATCAATAGAATGTCATGGATCTCGTATGAAGAGCGGTCGCATTTGACACTAAGTACTGGTACAGGAGACGCTCTCACGATATGTGCGGTATGCGAGCTCCGTAGAAATTCATTGATACCCGAAGCACCTTTGGTGCCCATGACCACGAGATCTACCGATTCGCAAGTAATGTAGTTGAGTATATCTTCCTCGATCCGCCCGATCTTGGTTTTGACAACTTTTACATCTGGCTTATTCGCTTGCCAGGCATTAAGTTCCAGAAGCTTTTGTTCCTTCTGTACGCTCATTTGGGAGAGGTCCTCGCCCTCGTCTTCTTTGATATTACCTTCCAGGTCATAGATAGCATTGGCCGGAGCGGGAACAATGCCTAGTGCATGTATCTCAGCTCCAGTCTGTTGTGCAATTTTATGCGCAAGATTATAAGCGTAGTCCGCCAATTCAGTACCATCTGTAGGAATCAATATTTTATTCATGATGCGTATGATTTTTGATCAGCTCTGATACACTTTTCCAGGAACCACCGTTGTATATCTCAATACCATCAACTTTCAATCGTTGAGTTGCCAGCCCACTTCTCCTCCCCGAAGCACAACATGCTATTACAGGTTGTTTCCAGCTTTTGATTTCCTGTACCCGGCTGTCGATTTGAGGTAGGGGAATATTTACAGCACCAGAAGCGTGCCCTGAGGAGAACTCTTCCGGACTGCGCACATCCAGTATGATGGCACCTCTCTTCCATATCTCAACCATGGAAACCGATGGACCTTTAAATAACTTTCTTAAAAAATTAAACATGGGTTTACTTGAATTATTAGGTAAAGATCAACGGCTTAAACACGGCTGGGTAATATTTGGTACATTTCATCAATACTTCCTCCATTGTAAACTGCTCTCATCCCCTGAGCTTTGAGATAAGCTGTAGCCTGACCACTTCTGTTGCCAGATCTGCAATAGAGTACCAGCTTTTTGTCACTTTCCTTCAGCGACGCTAGCTTACTGGGAATAGTCCCCAATGGCATATTCACTGCACCCTCGATGTGCCCACCAGCGTATTCAAAAGGCTCTCTCACATCGATGATCATAACATCTTCTCTAGAAATAATCTGCTTTAAGTTCATATCTGTATGATTAATTATAGACATCAAGATATGGCAGATCCTATGGGAAGTCAGTGATACCTATCACACTTGGTATGGGGTTATTTATTCGATCACCTCTATCTTATTTCTTCCCAAGCGTATCTGGCCCATATTTTCGAGTTGCTTCAACAACCTGGATACAGCCTCCCTGGATGCATTGAGATCATTGGCTATTTCAGAATGTGTTGCATGGATAGGCTTATGTCCGCCTGTATTTGCTCTCCGCTGAAGATACTCCCAAAGCCGCTCATCCATTTTTTTAAATGCAATACTATCCAATGTATTCATGAATTCGAGCATACGATTGTCATAAGATAGCATGACAAAATTCTTCCAGCTACGGTATTTGAGCATCCACTCATCAACGTATTTCAGGGGAATGGCAATAATGGTCGTATCGTCTTCGGCAATCGTACGTATCTGACTGCGTTTATCCATCATACAGCATGAGAATGACATGGAACAAGTCTCTCCTGCGTGTAGATAGTATAGCAAAAGTTCCTTGCCGTCTTCACCTTCACGCATGACTTTAATGCTACCCTTGATCACCAAAGGTAGCATCTTGATATATTGATTATAGTCCATAATCACTTCCCCAGCCTCAACATGTATAATTTTGGCAACATCGGCTATCTCATCCTGGAGTGCTGCCTCAGCGAGTTGGGGGAAATGTTTGCGAATCGTAGCTAAAATAGATTCGCGATCCTGATATGCGTCAATTTCCATATTCCTGTCAATGAGGTAACCTGTTCATAACCACACCATAAGCAAAGGTTCCAGCCAAAGCTCCCAGAATGACTAATGCGAGGATTCCGAAACCATTACCCAATAATACGTACATAGGCCCGGGACATGCTCCTACCAATGCCCATCCCAACCCAAAGATTGATCCCGCCAGTAAATGTCGCTTAGGTCTAAGCTTCATGGGCGTGTAATCCACGATGGTACCTCTTAGCGTTTTTACTTTTGATTTTTTCATCATGTATAGGATAACAGCACTCACTATGACAGCTACCCCGATGATCCCGTACATGTGAAAACTTTCAAAGCGGAACATTTCCTGTATCCGGAACCACGATATGGCCTCGGACTTTGTCATGATGATTCCAAATAATACTCCTACAAAAAGAAAGGGTATGTTTTTCATTGTATTGTTTGCTTATGTCTGGTTACAGTGTAAGTAAAAAAGGTAAAATAAAGTGAGCCATGATCAATCCTCCAATGAAGAAGCCGATCACTGTCAATAATGAAGGTAGCTGTAAGTGTGCAAGCCCGGTAATGGCGTGTCCGGAAGTACATCCATCTCCGTATCTAGCGCCAAAACCCACCAGAAAGCCTCCTACTATGGCCATGAGTATCCCTTTCAGACTTGTAAAATTAAACACACTGGTAGGAATCATGCCTTGCCCTGTCGCATCTGCTTCCGGATAATTCACTCCTACACTTTCCAAATAAGAAACTGTCGAATCTGAAATCGCAACGGACTCCGGACTTTGAAAAAACTGGGAAGTGAGAAATCCCCCGATCAAAGCACCTGCTACAAACATCATTCGCCAGTATTCATTTTTTATATCTATGTTGAAAAATGAATATTTTTTCCCAGCACCTGCAATCGTACAGATAGATTTAAAAGAAGTAGATACGCCAAAACTCCTACCCATCCATGTAAGCAAGAATAAAATCAGGGCAATCATTATCCCTGAAAAAGCCCAGTGCCATGGTTGGTTGATCAGCCCTACCCATTCATATGTTCTTGATGAAAGTTCCATAATTAATGCTAATACTAAGTTTTAACCTTAATTTAAATTTGATTACAAATGTACATAATATCTGATGGCCTTTTCAGTGATGTCTATCACAGTATAAACGTACATTATAGGTATTGTGATACACATCACTGTATAAGTCATTATACTGATATAATCTTATAGATATTTCTTTATTTGGAAACAACTTCATATAATTATATTAAAATTTGTTCATATGCTTCTCAAGATGAATAGACTGTACATTACAGATACAAAATTACCTGATTCGCTCAATCAGGTTATCTCCAGGTTGTCTTTATTGTCCAGGGTAACACCGGGCACCGTAAGGAACGTTTTAATCGAAGCTGATGTCAACCCTGAAGATCTACTGTCATGGGCAGATTATGAGCACCCAGTGGAAAATAGTTACGGCAGAAAACTGGTACATAAGGCAGCTAATTTTGAAATGATGGTCATGTCCTGGCAACCGGGTGATTTCAGTACCATACATGATCATGGACATACACAGTGGGGAGCTGTACAGATTTTTGGACCTGCTGAGCATGCTACCTTCAGATGGGAGGATCAAAGGCTTATCACCCTATCCAGAACTCAGGTAAAACCCTTTACTGTGGTAGGGGTAAGTCATACGCTAATCCACCAAATGGGAAATCCCACAGAAGATACTCCCTTTTTAAGTCTTCACATCTATGGAGACGTTAAGCACATCGAAAGTGTTACAGGGGATGCACGTATCTTTAATCTGGAAAATGATACCATTGAACGGGTAGATGGTGGCGTATTCTATGAACTCCCGGATGAACAGATCAAAACCGTAGAAGTAGGTCCAAGAGGAGATTTTCCTACCTGGCTTAGAAACCGGGTAGAACGCATTCGCCGTCTGCGCATTATCGCTGAACATGGCAGCAATATTGATCAGTCATCTATTCAGGAAAACGAGCAATCATTATTTTCAGCTCAAAGACATTCACAGTTGTTAGATGAACTTTCTGGAATACTGGATGAAAACTCACATGTTACGAACGATCACTACTGGCGCAATCTCAGACAAGAACTGATTGAAGCATCCCGGATGCAAAATCGCATCAGCGGCGAAAACCGGAATGAAGATGCTTTTCAGAATTATGCCTTCATGTATGATGAGTTGATCGGAAAACCCTGCCTGAATACATTTATGAAGGATTACTTATCCTTTGTGATACAAGCCTATAGAATTGATCTACAAAGCGCTACTTTGTTGTCTCTGGGATGCGGCACAGGCTTGATAGAGGAATACATGATCCAGAACATGGGAATAACGTATGAGCAGGTGTATGGGGTGGATATTTCTGAAGCCATGGTTGAAGTAGCCCAACAACGCATACAAGCTGAACAGGCTGATATCCTGACTATGGATACCCCATCTACACCATGGAATATTGCCTACAGTGGTCTGAATGTGCTTCAATACCTCCAACCAGAATACCTGGAAACTGCTGTTCACAATATTGCAAAACAGATTAATTCAGGGGGGTATTTCATTGGAGACTTCATTACGCCGGATCATATTCGTTGGTATCCCCATGTAGTTGTATCAGATGATCAAAATCTCATTTCGTTACGCCAACCCAGACTTATCGAAAAAAATGGCAAAATGTTTCAGGAAAGCGAGATCATTAATCTCAATTTTACTGATGAACGGATGAACATTACCTATTCTGGTAAGCATAAGCGTTTCCTCCCAGCGATGAATCGCATCAGAACATACTTCGAACATGCATTCGGAGGATTTGTTGATCTGTTTGATGCTGTTACCCTAAACCCGATACCTGACCATGCCGACAGTTGTGCTTCAACCCGGTATCTGGTAGTAGCCAAAAAGCTTTGATAAATACATAGCTCGTAAATCGTATATGTTAGCCTATAAAACCTGGAAGAATGCGAATGGATTATGATTTGATTTACGAGCTTTCAACTACAAACGTAAGTCATAATTGCCGCTCTTTCAACATATAACTAATCTCCCGAAGAAGTTCGTTTTGTATTTTTAATTGCTTGACAATCTCATTCTTCTGAATGAGTGCACGGGTAATCAGCATAGCAGGAATAATCGCCAACAAGCCTACAAACATTAGGAGAATCAGGATTTCAGGACCCCCTAAGGAAGGTTGTAAAGAATCTGACATAGGTACAACGGTTGAGTATGCATAAGGAAATTAACGAAGCTTTAATAAAGATACTGCTCGTTCCTATAAAGCTCCATTCCGCTTTTCTGCCTTTCTGGGGTATAGAAATCTATACCATGCTTATTGTGAAAATATGTGATTTGTATGCGGGCATGCTAATGCGCCTCCAGCCAAGTCCTGCCAGTACCCATTTCTACTTCCAATGGCACAGTTAGTTCAGCAGCGTGCATCATTTTGTCTTCCACCAGAGATTTCATCTCTTCTACTTCACTTTGATGCACATCAAATACCAATTCGTCATGCACCTGCAGGATCATCTTGGATTTCAATTGGCGTGACTCAAGTTCGTGATAAATTTGGATCATCGCCAACTTAATGATATCGGCAGCCGTTCCCTGGATCGGTGAATTGATCGCATTGCGTTCTGCAACGCCTCTGATCGTGGCATTCTTGGAATTAATATCAGCGAGATATCTCCTTCTGCCAAACAAGGTCTCAACATATCCCTTTTTCTTGGCAAGCTCTATGCTTTGATCCATATACTCCTTAATCTTCGGATAGGTCTTAAAGTAGGTGTCGATGATATCCTTGGCTTCTGTACGGGATATCCCCATTCGTTGACTTAACCCAAATGCTGAAATACCATAGATAATCCCAAAATTGACCTGTTTGGCCTGGGAGCGTTGCTCTGAAGTAACATCCTCTGGCTTGATGCCAAATACCCTGGATGCTGCATCCCGGTGAATATCTGCACCTTCCTTAAAGGCCTGTATCATATTTTCATCACCACTCAGGGAGGCCATCAACCTAAGCTCGACCTGTGAATAGTCTGCAGCAAGCAATACATGGTCATCGTCTCTGGCGATAAACCCCTTTCTGACCTCCCGGCCATCCTGTGTACGGATAGGAATATTCTGGAGGTTGGGTTCCAGCGAACTCAACCGTCCGGTAACAGCCACAGACTGGCTGTAAGTGGTGTGTACCCTGCCAGTCCTCGGATTGATCAGCTTGGGAAGCGCATCAACATAGGTGGATTTCAGCTTGGTAATGCCCCGATAAGCCAGCACCCTGTCGGGTAATTCATGTCTGAGTGCCAGATCCTGAAGGATCTGTTCATTGGTCGCATACTGGCCAGATTTAGTCTTTTTAGCATCTTTGCCCTTTCCCAGTCCTAGCTTGCTAAACATAATCTCTCCGAGTTGTTTGGGGGAGTTGATATTAAATTCTTCTCCAGCAAGCTTATATATTTCTGCTTCCAGGGTTTGCAACCGCCCTGCAAGTTCTTCGGAATATTCAGCCAGGGTCTCTTCATCTATCCGTACGCCTGTATATTCCATGTCTGTCAGAACAGGCATTAGCAGTTGCTCAACCTGCTCAAATATAAAATTGTCTTTTACTTTGGGTGCCAGGATCTCGTAAAGCCTCCAGGTAATGTCTGCATCCTCTGCTGCATAATCGGAGACTTCCTCCACGGGGATATCCCGCATGCTCTTTTGATTTTTTCCTTTTTTGCCAATCAATGTCTCGATAGAAATGGGCGAATAATTTAGTAACTCCCTCGACATGGCATCCATCCCGTGTTTTCCTGAAGGCTTGATCACGTAATGGGCAAGCATGGTGTCAAATGATGGACCATCCAGTATAAGTCCATAATTCCTCAACACCAATGCATCGTATTTCAAATTCTGACCTATCTTGAGTATATCTTTGCTAATGAGCACTTTACGAAATTTATCAACAATTTGCTGAGCTACATACTGATCTTCTGATACGGGTAAATAATAAGCTTCTCCTGCTTTGAGTGCAAATGCCATCCCTACCAGTTCGGCCCGCACAGCATCCAATGAGGTTGTCTCGGTATCAAAGCACACACTCCCCTGGGCTTCGATCTTTGAGATCAACTGCGCTATTTCTTCTTCCTCCGTGATGAGGTGATAATCCTGGTTGGATTGATCAAATTTCCCCATACCCAAATCCAGATCTTTCTGATCATTGTCATCATCTACGGCATTGCCAAACAAATCCGTCTGAGGGCTGGATGCCATGGGATTCAGTTTACTATTGAGAATGCGCTGGGCTGTGGTACGAAACTCCAGTTCCTGCATCAGCTTGAGCAGGGCATCCAGATCGCAATGTCCCATTTCCAACGTATCCAGCGACCACTCCAGCGGCACTTCCGTATTGATCGTAGCTAGCTCTTTGGATAACAGACCCTGTTCTTGATGCTCGATCAGCGTCTTTTTGACGCTTTTTTTAGAGATTTTTTCGACGTTGGCAAGGGCATCTTCAATGGTGAGAAACTCTTTCAGTAATGCCACAGCTGTCTTATCTCCAATCTTGGGAACACCCGGAATATTATCACTCGCATCTCCTTTCAACCCCAGAAAATCTACGATCTGTGTAGGAGGCAGGCCAAACTTTTCCTTTATTTCCTCAATCCCCATTACATCAAATCCTCCTCCTTTGTATTTGGGACGATAGAGATACACATTATCTCTGACTAGTTGCGCAAAATCCTTGTCGGGCGTCACCATATAGACTTCATAGTCTGCCGCTGGTACTCCCCAAGCAATGGTTCCGATAACATCGTCCGCTTCATACCCGTCCAGTTTTAAAACAGGTATATCCAGAATCTCCAATAGTTGAAATACATAGGGAATGATGATATCAAGGTCTTCAGGTTTATCTTCACGATGCCCTTTATAATCGGGAAAGCGGTCATGGCGGAAGGTAGGCTGATTGGTATCAAATGCTACAGCCAGGTGAGAGGGGTCCTCTTTGTTGATGATCTCCAGCAAGGTATTGGTAAACCCAAAGATCGATGAGGTATTCAATCCTGAGGTTGTTCTTCTGGGATTACTAATAAATGCAAAATGGGACCGGTAAAGAATGGCCATTGCATCGACCAGGAAAAGTTTGTGTTTTGACTTTGACATATTGTTCAATTGTACAGTTGCATAGACGCAGTTCTGTAAAATTAACGTTAAACTACAAAGGTTTTAACATTTCTCTAGCATCTTTTGGCTAACTTAAACTTATGTTAGATATTTATCTCATTCGCCACGCAGAGAGCGAAGGAAATGTCAATAACCATTTGATTGGGGGCAGATCGAACCACTACAAGCTCACGGAAAGGGGCATTGAACAAGCAAGAAAACTGGGAAAAAGGTTTAGAGAAGATCAGATTACCTTTGATCATGTGTTCAGCTCTCCAGCTATCCGTGCAGAACATACTGCCCAGATTATTTGTGAAGAAATTCCACACCCTATAGAATCTATACAATATTCGGAACACCTACTGGAACTATCTCAGGGGGAATGGGAGGGCCAGCTGAGAGAACTTCATTTCACTGCAGAACGAAGAAAGGAATTAGCACAAAATCCTTGGGATTTTGCACCTCCAGGTGGAGAGTCTCAGCGACAGGTAGAAGAACGTATGTTCAGGTGGTTGTGTGAACATGTAATCCCATTAAAAGATCAACAATCACGCGTTGCGGTTGTTTCTCACGGCATGGCAATCAAAAGTCTGTTTCGAAAGATCATGGACGCCCATCCTGGCATGACACGCAATACCATTTTACATAATACCGCTGTAACCCGGCTCATGTATCTGGAAGAAAAGTGGATGATCGAGCGATTTAATGACCATTTCCACCTCAATGGTACCGGATTTGTAGATCACTACGGCTGATCCTTCTTTTTGCGGGCCTCTGCTTTGATAGCCTGCGAAAGAAAATACACAAACCCACCAACTATGATGGTTACAATAGTGGTCATGCTGATGATGCTGGAAAGTGTCATAAAAAGCTTTTTATTACCAATTAGCTCAAAGCTAATAAGCTTTGAGAATATATGTAACAACAAGTTCATCTTTTAGAAATCCTTAAAGGCTGAGAGCCTCATCCAAGTCTGACCAATGTACTTCAATCCCTATTTCCATAAATTCAATGTGATTGAGTTGAGCTAATCCCAATTTTCCTCCCTGCAGGAACTATATGATCATCCCCCTACGCCCCTAGATCAGGCCCAAATGCTGCGAGAGTATAAAGATGAATCTTCGACCCAGGTCTTATCTCTTTCACCCCCTCAAATACTGACTTACCTAGCACGGGATCAGAGGCTTTGTCCCTCTTTTCAAGCCACAAAACAAGCAGAGGAAGCGGATACAGAAAACAGCTTTTTACGGCTTGTAAAAACTCTTTCCTTTGACAGAAATGGAAACATTTTTTACACGTTTTAGTGTAAATCTATTTAAAGACAAGATAGGTTGGTGAGAGCTACAAACCCTTAGCATCGTAAAATACAACGGGCAACTATGCGTAAAGCATAATTGCCCGTATCCTCCTATACACTTTTACAGTGATTAGACCCCATGAAATGTTCTTTCAAAAGGTCTAATTCACTTTGTAGCTATTCAGCATATTAGGTCATTTGCATGTAACCTCTAATACTTTGAATGTGCTTCTTATCTTTAAACAGCATGATAAACAATTTCTAAAAGCTAGTTATGTTATATCTGACTATATGTACTACTGAAAAATGTAACGCAAGCCCAGACGCATGCGCCAACGAGAACTGAAATTGTTGATGTTGAAAGCATCCGTTCCAAGTTCTTCTCTAGTGTAGGAGAAGGTAGGCGTGGTACCATCGTCATCGTAGCCTTCGAAGGTATACAACTCGTAGTAATTATTACTTCCCAAAACATTGTAACGAACCCCCCAACTGGAGTTGATCAAGTTAGCCAGGTTAAACACATCCCAGCTAAATTGCAGTTTGTGATTTTTGCCTGCAACATCTACCGCAACATCTTGACGCAGGGAAAGGTCGAGGAAGCTCATAAATGGGAGGAAGTTGGAATTCTTCTCAGCATAGCTACCACGGTTTTCACTTAGATAGGAATCATCTTCGATGAAAGCATTCAGGCGATTCCACTGCTCTTGAGGCGATACGCCGTTGGCTTCAACCAATGTAATCTCATTTTGGTTTGCAGGGATGTAAATCAAGCTGCGGTTTCTACTCGTGCTACCAGTTTCATTATTGATATTGCGCGCGCCACGACCACCAATGACATAAGAGTAAGGACTCCCTCTTAAACCTTCATAAAGCAATGTGATGGTGGTGGTTGCATTTTTCGCTTTGTTCCAGTCAAATGTATAGTTTAGCACACCCAGCACCCTGTGGCCCAAGGCAAAGTCAGAACGTCCAAGTACAGGGTTGTTACGACCATCAAAGTTCATCTGACCGCGCCATTGTGAAGAGTTCTGAGAAGAAGTACCCTCGTTGATCGCTTCGGCATCGCCGTAAGTGTAAGACACATTTGCGGACAAGCCAAAATCAAATCTTTTGGCAAAAGAAGCCGTCAGATTGTAAGTGTACCCCTCGCTAGTATTGGACGCAACATAAATGGCGCTGTACTGTGGATCTACATCTCCGCGAACGTATACCGGACGGTTATCTGCACCCGTATTGGTCCAGTTGAAGTCTACTACAGGATTGTGATTGACATTTGTATAGACAATATTATTGAGTGTCTTGGTGTAAACCCCCTCGAAAGTAGCAAGAATACCACCCGGTAGTTCTGTATCCAAAGCCAGGTTACCACGTAGCACTTGGGGATACTTGAAGTCTTCAGTAAAAAGGTCCACCTGGCCAGATGGCACACTAAATTGCTCGTTTATGTATTGATTATCAAACTCCGGGATAAATTCAATAGGTTCCTGTAGATCGCCTGCGTCTACTCCCCCAATAGATACACCATTATTGTTGAACATGGCACCAGGCCATACAAATGGGATACGGCTGGTAAAGATGCCCACTCCCCCACGTAAGACTGAGCTACGATCGCTTTTCAAATTGTAGTTAAACCCTAATCGAGGAGAGATCATCAATTGACCATCAGGCGCTTGCCCACCAGTGATATCTTTTGCGACATCCCACGTATTTGCCAGATTAGGCAAAGTTACGGAATTGAAGGAAGGGTGAATATTGGGATCGCTAGTGATGATTGGCAAGTCAAAACGCAATCCACCCGTTAGAGTAAACTGAGGCGTCACTGCCCACTCGTCCTGTACATAAAGGCCTAACTGCATAGCATTAAAATCCGCTGCGGCTTCAGAGCCGTCGCCTGTAATATTGTCAACCAATGAGTAAGAGCGGTCGTACTCTGCTGCACCCGTGTTGTTCAGGAATGCTTCTATGCTTTCATACTCATAGACCCCATAGTTCTGACGAATAAACAAGTTGTAGATGTTATAAAATTCATTATGCGTACCTAGGGTAATAGTGTGATTGGTGTTGTATATCTTAAAATTATCTGTAATCGTTAAGATATCTTGATCCAGTGCATTAGCAGTGGAGAACTGCTCTGATCCCAGTTCGATAGTTCCACTACCATCACCAATAATGACGTAGGGAAAGTCCTTTCCGATGGGGTCGCGATCATCGCGAACAGCATTAAAACCTACAATCAGACTATTACTGAATTTATCTCCAAAATTAGAGTTTAGCTCCAATGCAGTAGAGTTAGTGGTACTAGGAAAGAATATCCCATTATTGGAGAACTCAATCGTCCTAGCATTACTTGAGTTGCGATTAGTATTTTCCGCCTTGGTGTAATTGTGGCGAAGTGTCAAGCGGTGATTTTCACTCAAATTAATGTCTAACTTAGCAAAGAGTTTAACGCCATCCAGGTTATCTGTTACGTTGCCAAATGTACCGGGATCATAGTCGTACTCGTTGATCAGAAATTGGCGGAGATTTCCCAGATCGGCTTGAGAGGCATCTCCATTGTATTGACCGAAGTCAAAGGGAGAAGGTGTTTCATCTGCACGAATTTCCGCGTTGACAAAAAAGAATACCTTATCCTTCACAATAGGGCCACCCAAAGAGGCGCCATAAGTCGCTTGGGTAAACTCATCAACTTCTTCCCGCTCGCTGCCCGTGCGATCCGTCAGGCTTTCGTTGGTCTTGCCAACCAGGTTCTCATTTTGAAAAAAGTAATAAGCTGTTCCTCCAAATTCATTGGTTCCCGACTTGGTTACTGCATTGACGCCAGCACCGGCAAAACCGCCGTAGGTTACGTCGTAGGGAGATAAGACCACCTGTAGCTGATCAATGATATCGATCGAAAAGGGCGCAATGCCTGTCTGCCCGCCATTCGTGCCTGAGCTAGCCAAGCCAAATACATCGTTATTGACCGCACCGTCCACGTAAATGGCGTTATAACGGTTATTGACCCCACCAAAGGAAGTGCCCCCACCAAAGCCAGTGGATTGTGGGGTCAGGCGAAGGTAATCACCCAAGTCCCGGTTCAAAGTAGGGACTTCCTCAATATCTTCAGAAGTGATCTGGGTACTAGCTCCAGCGTTGGTGCCTGAGGTAGTACGTGTACCGACGATAACTGTCTCTCCCAATTCTATTCCAGACTGCTCCAGGGAAAAGTCTCGATAGTAAGGTTCACCCAAGCGAAAGAATACCCCATCAACCTCGACTTTACCATAGCCGACGTAGGTCGCTGTAATTTTGTAGGGACCACCTACACGCATGTTTGAAATTTGGAAATAGCCATTCTCATTAGAATTGCTTCCAAAGGTTGTGCCTGAGGGAGTATGGATAGCTACAACTGTAGCTCCGATAAGTGGACTGCCATTAGTATCAGTAACCTGTCCACGCATCGATGAAGTAGTTACCCCCTGGGCCCAGCTTACAACTGGCAACAGGATAACCAGGATCAGGCATCCTAGGAATTTCAGAAAAGTAGTGTTTGGTTTCATAAGATTGTTTGTTGTTATTCCATAATACTATGATAATATTAGCATGAAAATTAGCTATTTAATGTTAAGGGATTTTTATCATAAATTTACTTCTTTGATAATTTTTAAAGACAAGTTCTATCTATAAACCCCAAAATACATAAGCACTTAAATCTGATACTACTGATCTTACCGATAGTATGTGTAAACTATCCAACCTTTTTTCCAGTACTTAGCCAGTATTTAGGATGAATATCAATACCGAATATTTTATGTGTAAGAGGCACGGATTGGTCTTTGGTATGACCAATGGAAACAAAGTCCTCAGCTAAACTACCGTGAGTAGAATTCACGGGGTTTACGCAAGCTGGATTCCACAGAATGAGTTTTTAGTTCTTTACCAGGTCCTTATGCACTAATCTATTTAGCTGTTGATTACTTATAACCCTCTTGAATACAGTTTGATAGGCCAGAAGTTATGAGAATTTCACGCTTTTAGTACATTATTCTTTCATGTATATAATCATCCCAATAACTTATCCAATATTAACAGTATCGCATTAAGATCGGAGCAAGCAGTCATATCCAATTCTCATCAATTCACCTGTCATTATGTTTATATAGGATTACTTCTCTTGTTTGTGAACAATTAATTAAGCCTCAGGCTAAAGCTAGCCTTTGACAAATCTCCTATACAGGTAATTATTAAGTAAGATACCTATCAATATTACAAGTCCCCACTGTGTAATGATCGAAGCATTGCTGTAAATGCTCATAACATTCCAGTTGCCATCCTGGTCAAACCAGGGATAGGGATCATAGCCCTGCGACATCCACCAGTAGATCAGAATCAGGCCCAGGGCAAAGTTGATGGGTATGGTGATGACAAACAACCAAGTACTGATATGAAAATCCGAATCTCCATCGATGAAATCGTGTTTGAACTTTGCAACACCGTATTTGAGTACCGAAAACACAATAAAAAGGCCTGAAACTACCAATCCAATTCCCCATACCCAGTCCTGGTTAGAAAAGACATCGAGATACCAGGCAGAGGGAAAGCCAAAAATAACACAAAAAATACCTGCTTTAATCGCTGCAGTCTTACGGGAATCTCCCAGATCCCCCAGAATTTTGATAAACATCTCTATCATAGCCAGCAAAGAACTGAATGCAGCCAGGCAGAATGCACCAAAGAAAACCACAGACAGGATCGGTCCCCCAGGTATTTCCGTAAACAATTGGGGAATAATACTAAAAGTCAACGCCTGATTGCCGGCTTGTAAATAGGAAATGGCATCCTGTTCAGAAATAGCCATGGCAAATACAGATGGTAAGATGGCAAATCCTGCCAGCAGCGAAGCTGTATTATTACCAAAACCACTGATGAAAATATTTAAGGTAACATCTTCTTTACTCCGGGTGTAGGAAGAAAGGGTCATCATTAATCCCCATCCGGCTCCTGTAGACCATGCGGACTGAGATAGAGCCTCCAACCATACCGTAGCATTGCCAAATAATTCGGGCTTGATCTCAAACATATACTGCAATCCCAGTATCCCATTCTCCATATTCAATGAGGTAATACTGATCAGGATCAGCAAAACAAACAAGGTGGGAATGAAAATCTTATTGGCTACCTCTAGTCCCTTCTGTATTCCCCGGATCAGCAAAAAACAGCCTGCAGCAACAGCAAAAATATGAAGTACCACGGTAACGGGATTTCCTGTAGATAAATTTTCCCAATACTGATACAGATACTCAGGATTCTCCTGCAACTTCATTTTCAAGGTCTCTCCTCCAGAGACAAATTGAATTGCATCGCCTAGTGCCAGCCCAAAATACCGTAGCCCCCATCCTGTCACTACCGAATAGTAAAATGCAATTCCCAACGTACATAAGGTGATGAAAAAACCCATCCAGGTAAATGATTTTCCAGTCATCCCTCCATAAGACCCAATTATCCCTTTTTTGATATGTTTTCCCATAGAAAATTCAGCCAGGAGAATCGGGATAGACCATACCAACAAAAATATGATCCACAACAACAAAAAAGTACCTCCATATTGACCGGCCAAGCGCGGAAAACGCCATAGATTCCCAGCACCGATGGCCATCCCCAGAGACGCCAGTATCAATCCCCAGCGATTGCTGAATTGTTCGTTTTGAGACATATTGATTGGTTTGATCGTAACTTA
>CAYXVE010000075.1:0-18534 GCA_964468435.1 uncultured Bacteroidia bacterium
GAATTTATTTTAGCTGCTGCTGGAGATCGTGAAGGTACTACTTATTTTAATAATTCTTCTTTGTATGGAGGAAGCTTATCAAATAGTTCTAAGGGCAGTAATATCATTGAAGTGCCAGTAACAACCATAGATAGCCAGATTAATAATCGCAACTTAAAACCTCCATTTTTGATAAAATTAGATACCCACGGGTTTGAGGTACCAATCCTTGAAGGTGCCAAACAAACACTTATTCAGACTAACCTTGTGATTATTGAAGCTTATCATTTCAAATTAACTGATGAAAGTCTAAGATTTTATGAAATATGTGAATACATGGAAGAGCTTAGCTTTTCTCCTATTGATATGGCAGACTTTATGTTAAGAAAATGTGACAATTCTTTTTGGCAGATGGATATGTTTTTTGTGCCTTCATCCAGGGAAGAATTTCTTTACAGAAATTATCAATGATGCCCTTGAATGATTAACGACTTAAGCCAGACAAATAATCATCCTTTAATATGTAAATAATACAATAACTTACTGCCAAAACATCTTTTTGTTTGGGATTTAGGTAACTTTTCAGCTTATAGTGGTTTTTATCTGAAATTAATGTTTTGTTGAGGATATTAACCTTTGCAATCAATGTTCGTCAAGAAAAATATTTTTTATGTCAGCACCTCTTACCCCATTTCATATAGCCGTACCGGTCGACGATCTCGAAGCAGCCCGCCAGTTTTACGGAGGCGTATTGGGTTGTGAGGAAGGTCGTAGTAGCGATACTTGGATCGACTTCAACCTGTATGGACATCAGTTTGTAGCGCATTACAAGCCTAAAGCAGGGGAAGAGCCACTTCATTCCAATCCCGTTGATGGTCATGATGTTCCTGTTCCGCATTACGGTGTCGTGTTGAAATGGGAAGATTGGGAATCCCTGGCTGAGAAGCTCAATCAATTGAATACATCATTTATCATCGAACCTTATGTACGCTTCAAGGGACAACCTGGGGAACAGGCGACCATGTTTTTCCTGGATCCAGCGGGTAATGCTTTAGAGTTCAAGGCTTTTAAAGACATAGGGCAGCTCTTCGCCAGGTAGTTATTCGAAGTCAGTTGTAAGTTTGAATCGCAATATCCGGCCATTACCGGCATCTGCCACATAAACGATCCGGTCCAGGTAGGCGACTCCGCGTGGTTCGCGAAACTGCGTAAGTCCATTCCCTGTTCCTCCCAAAGAGGAGATAATGGCTTTATTAGTGCGTGCACCTGGAGGTGGATTTACACCTTCATACCCGACAGCGTTGAATTGATATAGAGAATCGCGCTCTGCATCTACCACAAAAATATAATTGGTTTCATCCCCGGCTACCGTTACATCTACAGGTGAGGCAAAGCGGTTGGGTTCATAGAGAAAGCGATCTGCTTTGTCAAAATTTCCAATGGGAAGTTGCCTAAGTTCATTGCTGGCCCCCCCCTCTGTTTCGATACGTTCGATGAACGTTACCCTGAGTGTAACACCCTCACCAATAGAAGTAACCAGAAAGCTCCCACTAGGATTGACTGCTGGACTCTGCGGCGGTTTGACCAGTGAGGATATGCCCTGCGGCTTTTTGAAATAATCTCTGAAAAGTCCCAGACTGGTATTTACGAAGATGGGAGAAATGAATTCATCCGATTCAGAAAACAGGATGATGGCATCATCGGGGCCTCCAAATTGATTGACGGAATTGGAAGGACCATTTCTGGAAACGTAATAGCGATTATCCGCTAATACAGTAATGCCCCTGAATGAGACTGCTTCATCGGCAGAAGAGGGAGAGCTCGATCTGAAGTAAAACGGATGAATGATCTTACATCTGATAGATGCAGAGGCAATACCGTAGTTTCCTGTTTTATCCAGATCAATCCGGTATACTGCTGGTAAGATAAATATTGAGCCATCGATTAAGGTATCCAGGGTACCCAATGCCAGTATATCCAGCCTTCTGTCCTGCGCAATCGCTGTCAGACCAGGTACTGTAAAACGTCCCTGTTCATTTCCGGCTTGGTCATATCCTATGATTTCTTCAGTACCACCGTCTGCTACATAAATAAGCTCATCCCATCCTGCAATAATGTCCACTGGATAATTCAGACCCTCTATTGCTGGTTGGATCGGAACATATGCTACAGTACGGTTATCGAAGATAGGTTCATCCAGAAAGTCTGTTTCCGTTTCCGTTCCGAAAAATCCCTCGCATGCGCTCAGGACACAGCAAGTTAGACCTAGCATAACCCAATAATAGGGCTTTATAACTAGCTTTAATTTATGCATGTTTGGGCTCATCTTCATTTATTATTGTTAGCACCGCAGATTTACACAGATTTGTAGAGATATTCAAAACCTTTGCCTGTAACTTTTTCTTTTTTCATCCTACTTACTTGGCATAGTTGTTTTGACTAATTTTGATTTATTTGCATCATAACAGGATCGACATATCATTTTTCTGTAATAATAGTTAAATTCGGTGCCTGAAAATAACAAGACGTATGAATTATAACCGCATCAATAATTTAACAGGCTGGGGGGTATTCTTATTTTCCTGGGTCGTCTACTTGCTGACGATGGCCTCCACAGCTAGCTTTTGGGATTGTGGAGAGTTTATTGCCTGTGCCAACGAGTTAGAGGTTCCGCATCCTCCGGGAGCGCCATTGTTTCTCATTATCGGTAGGGTATTCGCCATCTTTGCCGGATCAACAGAGAACGTACCGGTCATGATGAATATTCTAAGTACGCTATGTGCGGCTTTTACGGTGCTGTTTACCTTTTGGATTACTACCCATCTTGCACGTAGAATGATGGGGCTGGATAAGGTAGAACCTCAGCAAAATCAGTTGCTACTTATCATGGGAGCTGGTATCACGGGTGCGCTGGTATGTACATTTGCAGATTCTTTCTGGTTCAACGCCGTAGAAGCAGAGGTTTATGCGATGAGTTCTTTTTTTACAGCAATTGTTGTTTGGTTGATGTTCAAGTGGGAATCACATGCTGATAACCCTGGTAATGAACGCTGGATTATCCTTATTGCCTACCTTATGGGCTTGTCTATTGGCGTTCACCTGCTCAACCTGTTGACCATACCTGCCCTAGCCTTTATCTATTATTTCAAAAAGTACGATTTTACCTGGCGGGGATTTATTATTACGGGTCTTATCTCGGTAGTTATTCTGGGCTTGATCCAGACAGGTATCATCTTGTATACCTTTGATATAGCTTGGTCACTGGAAAAGTTTTTAGTAGGTACGGCATTTGAAAATGGTTCTGTGAAAAGTGGGCTGGGGCTTCCCGTAGGTTCGGGAATTGCCATCTGGTTGCTGTTGTTGATCGGTGGCTTGATCTATCTAATTTACTACAGCAACAAGCACAATAAACCCGTACTTAATATTGCATCGATATGCGCGATGGTCATATATATTGGTTTCTCTTCGTATGCGATGGTTCCCATCCGCTCCAATGCCAATCCAGCCATTGATGAAAATAATCCCGACAATAGCTATACCTTCCTGCGCTATATGAAACGCGAACAGTATGGAGAGAGACCGCTTCTGAGAGGAACCTTGTATAATGCTCGTCCTGTTGCTTATGAGGATGCGGGAATGGAATATGTACTCGATGCTGAGACGGAGAGATATAGAGAAATTGGTATCAGAAGAAAATATGAGTATAGTGATGCTGATAAGAAGTGGTTTCCTCGCATGTACTATGACCAACAGCTTCGCTGGAAAAATGGACCGCACGCTTATGTCAACTACGTAAAAAATACAGGAGATCCCAACCGGAATGATGATGATGCCCCCACTCCAGCTGAAGACCTCAAGTTTTTCCTGGATTACCAACTGGGACATATGTACTGGCGATATTTTATGTGGAATTTTGCAGGCCGTCAGGGAGATGTACAGGATATGGACTGGGAGAGTGGCGTAAATGTCAATGAAGTAGCTGATATGCCCGAGTCGATCAGAAAGGATCCTGGGAAAAATCACTATTATTATCTCCCCTTTTTACTGGGCTTGCTAGGACTCTACTGGCAGGCCAGAAAGCGTTGGTCTGACGCAGTTGTAGTGGGTCTATTATTTTTCTTTACCGGAATTGCCATCGTGATTTACTTAAATCAGTATCCCTCTCAACCAAGGGAAAGGGATTATTCTTTTGCAGGGTCATTCCAGACCTATGCTATCTGGGTGGGACTCGGTGTGATAGGATTGTATGAAATTTTCAAAAAATATCTCAAAGGTGCATCCACCTATGCAGCTGTAGGGCTGGGGCTGATACCCCCCTTACTGATGGGTGTGCAAAACTGGGACGACCATTCCAGAGCAGGAAGATATCTTGCTCCTGATTCAGCTTACAATCTTTTAAATTCGCTGGCACCCAATGCCATTCTGTTTACCAATGGCGATAATGATACTTTCCCTTTATGGTACATACAAGAGGTGGAAAATGTAAGACCGGATGTGAGGGTGTTGTGTCTAAGTTATGTAAATACAGACTGGTATATCAACCAGATGAAGCAGCAGATCAACGAATCTGAACCCCTTCCCTTGTCGCTGGATCGAGATCAGTATCTGGGGCAGAAGAATCAAGGCTGGGACCAGGGAAGCAAGCAGAAACTCTCTGTCAGGTTACGTGCAGATACTACCGGACTTCTTGAAAATAATGTGATCTCAACATACGAAATACCCTACGTTCAATCTCCGATGACCTGGGAAGTTTCTACCCGAGGGGGAGGTAATGTAAGATATTTGGAACTCAAGGATAGAGTTGTATTGAATCTTCTGGAAAATATATCCCAGGACGGATGGGAGCGTCCCATTTACTTTGCCAATACCGTATCCAGAAGTAGTATGCTGGGACTCGAAAATTATCTGCGTTTGGAAGGAATGGCCTATCGCATTACCCCGGTACAGAATCCCCTTCCGGCAGACCCCTACGATTTCTATGTTGGAGGTATTGAGCCTAACCTCATGTATGAAAATATCACTGAAAATTTTAGATATCGTAACCTGAACAATCCCGATGTATATTACGATGAAAATTCGCGTCGCAGCATCATCAACTATCAGAGCATTTTCTATCGACTCGCTAATTATTATCACCAGGAGGCTGAAAGAATGGAAGCAGACTCTTCCATGACCACACCTATGCTGGAGATAGAGGGAAGAAGTCTCTCACGGGAGCAACAGATTCAGGAGCTGCGTCAAAGAGCACAAAATCTGATCAATTTTACGGAAGAAAATTTCCCTTATTCTGTAGTTAATCCGGGTCCATTTTTCAAAATGAGAACAGGTATCATGTACGAAAGATTGGGTATTGCAGAGAAGGCAGAGGCATATTTTGCTGAAACCAAAGAGGAATGTCTGGAAGTATTGGAATTTTATAGAACTAACAATGCTTCATCTCCCAGAGAAGGCGATTACAGTACTGCTTTGAGAATGCTGTATCAGCATTATGCAACTTCAGGGGATCAGGAGATTGCACAGCAGTTACTGGAAGAAATTCAGGCAGCAGGGATTTCCCTGAATTAATGATATGATAATGCGTAGGTCCAATCCATGGCTTGGGCTTACTCCTTATCTTGGTGATCAAGAGCGAAGAGTAACATCAAAATATGCTTTTTTATTTTCATCGCTGATTTGACCTATAGCAATTATTTACATTAGAAATTAACGGTATTTTATGCAAACATTCAAAATGTTTATGCTACTAGCTTCTTCGTTGATGTTTTCCTGGTGTAGCAGCCCGGAGGCCACCCCTTCTGATTCTTCCCCAACAATCCCCATTATCCCCAAGCCGGCATCCATGCGTGTCGAGCCAGGTAATCACAGCCTGGATGGTTTTGCAAAAATATATGCTGAAACAGATCTTATGGAAGTTGCGATGTACCTGTCTGCTACAATCTCTCCTTATTTGGAGGGTACATTAGCAGTTGAGGAATGGAATGGAAATGAAAAGGCTTCCAGGGGTATTTACTTAAGTTCTGATCCTTCTATTTCAAACCCGGAAGCTTATGTGTTGGATATCGGTTCAAAGCAGATATTTATACAAGCTTCAACTCCACATGGTGTGTTTTACGCTATACAATCTTTCAGGCAGTTACTTCCTGCTGGAGCTCTTAACAATCCACAGGCTTCAATATCTATACCAGCACTAAATATTACGGATCAACCCAGATATTCCTACCGGGGTATGCATCTGGATGTGGGCAGACATTTTTTCTCCGTTGATTTCATCAAAAGATATATTGATCTCTTAGCGCTGCACAAACTCAATACATTTCACTGGCACCTCACCGAAGATCAGGGATGGCGTATTGAGATCAAACAATATCCCAAACTTACAGAGGTGGGTGCTTACCGGGATGAAACGCTGGTAGGACACTACCGGGATCAACCCCATCAATTTGATGGTGAACGATATGGAGGTTATTACACGCAGGAGGAGGTAAGGGAAATAGTTGCTTATGCTTCAGAAAGATATGTAACGGTAATTCCAGAAATCGAAATGCCTGGACATGCTATGGCTGCTTTGACAGCTTATCCAGAACTGGCCTGTACGGAGGGTCCTTTTAAGGTTGCCCAAAAGTGGGGTATTTTTGAAGAGATCTTCTGCCCTACAGAAGAAACTTTTACTTTTCTGGAGAATGTGTTACTGGAAGTGATGGAATTGTTTCCCAGCCAATATATACATATAGGAGGTGATGAAGCCCCTAAAATCCGATGGGAAGAAAGTCCGGCAGCCCAGGCAGTCATGCGTAGAGAGGAGCTTGAGGATGAGCATGAACTGCAAAGCTATTTTATTCAGCGAATCGAAAAGTTTGTCAACTCACATGGTAAGCAGATTATAGGCTGGGATGAAATATTGGAAGGGGGCCTGGCGCCCCATGCAACTGTTATGAGCTGGAGGGGAACCGAAGGTGGTATCGAGGCGGCCAGACAGGGACACGATGTAATCATGACACCCACTTCTTATCTGTATTTTGATTATTATCAGGCTGATCCTTCTCAGGAACCTCTGGCTATCGGGGGTATGTTGCCATTGGAAAAGGTATATCATTTTGAACCTACTCCAGAGGAGTTGTCCGAAGAAGAAGCCCAGCATATACTGGGCGCACAGGCAAATTTGTGGACAGAGTATATCAAGACTCCTGACAAAGTAGAATATATGGTGTATCCACGTGCATGTGCATTGGCAGAACTCAACTGGACACCAGCAACTAGCAAGGATTACAATGACTTTGTACAACGTCTAGTCCAGCATTTTGACCTACTTGATGCTCTGGATGTCAACTACTCCAAAGCTGTATACAGCGTTGAGCCGGAGATTATTCCCGATTCATCTGAGCAGAAACTAGCAATAGCACTCAAAACAGGTCTGAAAGACCTAACCATTAGATATACATTGGACGGAAACGAGCCATCTGGCGACACAAAAATGTATACAGCCCCATTTTCACCTGAAAAGTCTACAACAATCAAAGCTGCAGTTTTCAAGAATGAAGAAAAAGTGGGCAATACCATGCATCAGGATATCTATATTCATCAAGCTATCACATTCAAACCTGTATTAACATATCCTCCTTCTGGAAAATACAATGCAGGCCCTTTTGTCTTGACAAATGGTATCAGAGGTACCCAGATATTCAATGATTTGTGGTATGGATTTGATGGAAATGACTTTGCCGCTACTCTGGATCTCAAAACTGTGAAGTCTGTGGATACGATCCAGATTGGATTTTTACACACTCCTTATGCATGGATATTTTATCCCTCAATTGTGCAGATCGAAGTTTCAAGAGATGGGGAAAGCTATGACATGCTATACAATGAACCTGATCCTTTGGCCATTTTGGAAGAAACGCCGGTAGGAATGAAAAATCATACACTCGCATTTTCAGGAAAAGAAATTCGCTATCTCAGAATTACTGCTCAAAATACCATTATTCCAAACTGGCATGGCGGATCTGGCAATGGAAGCTGGCTTTTTGTTGATGAGATTGTGGTGAAGTAGATGGAGTGTTGTTGTACATCTCCTCAATCGCTAGTAAATGTTTTTGTAAGTGTCTATTGTACCAATGTAATGGGGGACATTCAGCTTCCCTTTTCAAATAGTGTATAAATGTATAAAGAGAAGTATTGAGGTTTAAATTAGGTGTTAATAGCTTCTACTGCAGAAATTTCCGGAGCTACACGTTTGATTACCTGTTCAATCCCAGCTTTTAGAGTCATGCTACTCATACTACAGGATTCACAGTTTCCCAATAGTTCGAGCTCTACGACCATGTCATCGCGTATTTGATGAATACGCACATCGCCACCATCTGATTTGAGATAGTCTCTAATTGATTCAAGGGCTGCCTCGATCCTGGCATGTAAATTTTCTTTTATCATCGTGGCTAAATATAGCATGTATTACTGTTAGGACGAAATGATCAGGTTGATGTTTCAATAAAGATCACCAATGCGAAACATTTTATTTGAGTAAGTCTTCAGGTAGCATCAATAGGTTGTAATATTTACTTTTTTAGAGGGTGGCTGTTGTGCATTCCTGATAGCTACTTGCTGAGCGAGCGATTGAGCGATAGTATTAAAAGAGCTACTGAGTATACTATCCTTGTAAATGGTCACGGGTTTCCCGTGGTCAGCATTTTCGGAAATAGCCTGACGTAATGGTATTTGACCCAATAGTACTGTTTCGAGGTCTTTTGCCAGCATTTTACCCCCT
This sequence comes from uncultured Bacteroidia bacterium, assembly GCA_964468435.1. GTDB lineage: Bacteria > Bacteroidota > Bacteroidia > J057 > J057 > JBCCTX01. The sequence goes on from CAYXVE010000075.1 coordinate 8,741, forward strand.
CCTTCACCAAAAATTGGATATTGTTTGTCAGGAGCATCATCCGGGATAAAGAAGGACATATTCTCGATCACACCCAGTACAGGTACTTGTATTTGGGGGGAGCGGAACATCTCAGCCCCTTTCCGGGCATCTGAGATAGCGATTTTTTGCGGAGTTGTGATGACCACAACACCGGAAACCGGTAGGGCCTGGACCAGCGTAAGATGAATGTCTCCAGTACCAGGAGGCATGTCGATCAGGAGATAGTCTATTTCTCCCCAGTTGGTATCAAATATCAATTGACGAAGGGCCTTGGAGGCCATAGGTCCTCTCCATACGATCGCCTGGTCCGGACGCACCAGAACACCAATAGACATGAGTTTGACGCCATGTCTTTCATAGGGGATCAATTTATCCTGACCATCAATTTGCTCCATCATGGGTCTTTCTCCTTCAAATCCGAACAGTATGGGAATACTTGGTCCATATATGTCTGCATCTACCAGGCCTACTTTAGCTCCGCTGTTGGCCAAAGCCACTGCAAGATTGGCTGCTATGGTGGACTTTCCGACTCCTCCTTTTCCAGAAGAAATGGCAATAATATTCTTTACATTGGGCAATACCTGATTACCCTTATCTTCCGTGACCTGAGCCGTCATGTTTACATGTACCTCAGCTTCCTGATCTACCATGAGTTTTACCGCATTCACACAAGCATTGTGAATAGCTTCCTTCATGGGGCATGCAGGGGTTGTTAACACAACCGTAAAACTTACGTTTTTCCCATCTATCACAATATCTTTTACCATTCCCAGGCTCACGATATCCTTTTTCAGATCGGGATCATCCACGTGAGAAAGTGCTGCAAGTACTTTTTCCTTAGTGATTTTCCTACTGTTACCAAACATAACTTAAAGTATTTCTTTTCAGTTCAACGCCTGATTTGCATCTATGTTCAGGTCATTACATTTATTTAGCATAGGAGACTGCTCGCTTTTCACGGATTACTGTGACTTTGATATGACCTGGATACTGCATATCTGTCTGTATCTTTTGCGAGATATCAAACGCGAGGTGATCCGCTTTTTCATCGGATACCTTGTCGGATTCTACGATCACTCTCAATTCTCTACCCGCTTGGATAGCAAATGTTTTTAATACACCCGGATAAGAAAGTGCTAACTCTTCTAGTTCTTTTAGCCTTTGTATGTAGCTTTCGACAATTTCTCTCCGTGCTCCCGGGCGCGATCCACTGATCGCATCACATGCCTGTACAATGGGGGATATTAGGCAGATCATCTCAATTTCATCATGGTGTGCACCGATCGCATTACATACTTCAGGGTGTTCTCCAAATTTTTTCGCCATTTCCATGCCGAGAAGGGCGTGAGGGAGATCGTTGTGTTCTTCCGCGACCTTGCCGATATCGTGCAGGAGGCCGGCGCGTTTGGACTTTTTGATATCTAGTCCCAATTCAGCAGCCATGATGGCGCAGAGATTGGCTACTTCTCTGGAGTGCTTGAGCAAGTTCTGTCCGTAGGAAGAGCGATACTTCATTCTACCGATTAATTTAATCAGTTCAGGTCTAAGGCCGTGAATACCCAAGTCAATGACCGTACGTTCTCCGGTTTCGATGATTTCTTCTTCGACCATTTGAGTCGTTTTTTTGACGATTTCCTCGATCCGGGCAGGGTGTATCCTGCCATCGGTAACGAGTTTGTGAAGGGAAAGTCTCGCGATTTCCCTCCGCACAGGATCAAATCCTGAAAGGATAATGGCTTCTGGTGTATCGTCTACGATGATCTCAATACCGGTAGCCATCTCCAACGCCCGGATATTTCGGCCTTCACGACCAATGATACGACCTTTAATCTCATCATTTTCCAGTGGAAATACGGTTACCGTATTTTCGATCGCATGCTCAGCCGCTGTGCGCTGGATCGTCTCAATGATGATCTTTTTGGCATCCTTTGTTGCCACCAGTTTGGCTTCTTCGATGATATCTTTGATATATGCAGATGCCTCTGTTTTGGCTTCTGCCTTCAGGGCCTCCATCATATTGGCTTTGGCCTCCTCTGCTGAGAGACCTGCGATCTTTTCCAGTTCCTTTACCTGTTTCTGACGAAAACTATCTAGTTCAGTAGTCTTTTTTTCTACGATCTGAAGTTGTTTTTCCAAATTTTCGCGGATCATGTCCACTTGAGTTTGCTCATCTTTGAGATGTTGAGCCTCGGCTTTCAACTTATCCGTCTGAGAGGTAAGATTTGACTCACGCTGCTTGAGTTTATTTTGCATGATGTCCAGTTTTTCCTTCTGCTTTTTGGCATTCTGCTCAAATTTTGCTTTGAGTTGCTGGTATTTTTCGTTGGCTTTGGCCATTTTATCCTGTTTGATATTCTCGCCTTTTAGTTCAGCTTGTTGGACAATGCTATCAGCCTTTATCTTTGCATTCTCAATCATTTTGTTATTGGCGGTCGTAAGCAGGTAGCGGTTGACCACAAATCCGATCACGATACCTACCAGCAAGCAAGCTACAGCAATGATAATAAATGATGTTTCCATATATGTAAAACATTAAGATTAAAAAAAAACACAAACCCCAAATGGGTTATGACGTGTACAAAAGCGGAGCTTTTCAGACTCACAGCCAACAATAATAAGTGGGATGAGATTGAGGTTGGACTAAGCACTGTGTAATAACTGGATGGTATGGTCAAGTTTTTGATCCAATGCTTCTAATTCGTCTTGAATATGGTTTAAGTTCCTAGCGTCGGTATTTTTTTCCTTGAGAAACACGGTCATGATTTCAAGACAACACATGATAGCAATATCTACATCGTCCTGTGTTTTGTATTCTGCTTTGAAATCGCGCATTTTTATATCGATCAACTGCGCAGCTTCCTGTATTACCGCAGCTTCTTCACTATCTACTCTTGCGGGGAACTTTCTTCCAAATATATTTATATTGATAGAATGTTTTTCCAATGCTCACTTCCTCCCAGTCTTATTATTCCTGCACACCAAAATATTTCAAACAAATATCTATTTCTTTTAAGTATTGATCGATTTTATCGTTCAATCCTTCATGGTTCAATTGTTGATTCAGACCTTTGATCATTTTTGCAGCTTCGTATTTCTCCATAAGCTTATCATAGGCCTTCTCCTGTTCGCTCAATGACTGACGAAGATTATTCACTTCTTGAGTCAATTCGTCATTTTTTACCTGGAGTTTTCTGATAAGCTGTTCCAGTTGACTTACCTTGTCATTGAGTTGTCTTAGGTGTTGAACGAGCTTATCCATGCACTAAAATGCTTATAAATTTTAGCATTTTAGTCTACTAAACTACTAAATTCTCCTTCACTATTCAAAAAAAACTGCTACTTCATCCAGAGATTTACGGCTTATATCTGGTACCTTAACATCCTTTGCGGGATAACCTACTGGTATTAACAGAAAAGGCCGTTCATTATCAGGGCGTTCCAGAATTTTCCCTAAAAATTTCATCGGACTGGGTGTATGGGTAAGCGCTACCAGACCTGACATGTGGATAGCTGTAAGAAGCATCCCCGTGGCTATTCCCACAGACTCATTTACGTAATAATTATTGCGTTTCTCCCCATCTTCCAGATCATAGATTTTACGAAAGACTATGATGAGCCAGGGTGCTATCTCCAGAAACGGTTTGTGCCAGTCTGTCCCAAATGCTTTGAGATCATCCAGCCATTCATCGGACATCCTCCCGTGATAGTTGATGTATTCTTCTTTTTCTGCAGCTTCCCGAATTTTTGACTTGATTGAGTCATTGCACACCGCACAGAAAGTCCAGGGCTGCTTATGCGCACCAGAAGGAGCTGTGGAAGCTGTCATGATGATATGCTCGATGACTTTTTTGGGAACAGAATCTCCCGAAAATACCCTGACTGTACGTCGTTGATTCATGTGCTCATAGAAATCACGACTTATACGTATCATCTCTTTGAGTGATATCCAGGGATGTTGGTATCCCACAAAGGTCTGTTTTTGCTCATTCATACCCTTATATTTCTCAGATATGAACAAGTTAATGCTATTTTCCCAGAAAAAAATGTCGCAAATAGCTTTCAGGAGGATTCTGCAGATTCATTTGCGGGCTGCCTGTATAATCGAAGTACTGTAATCCAGAGATATGGCCTGCATGATCATATCCTGAATCAATGGAAATATCCAGATTATGGCGTAAATCAATCCTATCATACCAGCCAGCATGATCATTATAAAGATTGTCGTAGTGCGTGTGATCAATTTTTTTTCTGGAAGAGTATCAACCCCTTGATCCATAAAGGGATCATCCCAGGAATCCAGGTCGTAGTGCTCTGGCCATAGATGGCGATGTTGTGAGTAGATAGTCCTTTTCATGCTTAATGGTTTAAATTAGGTGGTAGATGGCATGTAAGCTCACAGCTGGTAGATCGTAGCAGAACATTAATCGTATGTACAATAATCAAATGAGAGAGCCACATAGCTCAGCCCATTATGTGCTACCATTTTCCAACTACTTAGCCCTTCAATACGTCATATAAAAGATAATGAATAAAAGGAATAAAATGAAGCCTTTTGTGAAGCTTTTAATACTGATTTTTCAGTTACTAATCATGTTCATGCTGCCTATTTGGATGATGATCAGAGGGTCGGTTTTTTTGTACGAACAGTATCAACTCAATCCCTGGCTGTCTATGCTTTTGATGTCTGGGTTAGTATTTTTGGTTCTCCTGGTTTATATTATCATGATATGGGACTGGCTATTTGGTTCCCAGCATCTCAACCGCAATACGATCAGGGTAAAAATGTGGATTGTGGGAATCATGCTGTTTGTGTTTACGGGATTTACCTTGTTTTATCTATCTGGTAAAAATGCCAAAACTGAATCGGTCAGAAAAGAATACAAGCGCTTACACCCTTTTTTAAGGCTAGCAGTTGGCACCTGGGTGCTGATCGACAGAGATGTCCTTATAACAGATGGAAGCAGGTTCCCCGAGGATTATCAGAAGATGGGACTCAGAGCAAAAGGCAATTCACTTCACTATAAGCAAAAAACCGGATACACACATGCGATGGATCTCAGGACAAAGGGAAGTAATGAAATCAGAAACTTCATGCTGAAAGCATATTTTTGGAGCATGGGTTTCAATACGTTACATCATACAGGCACTGCAGATCACCTGCATATATCACTGAGTGTTCACGACAGGCCTGGAGCGATCTAAGGGGACATATTACCAGGTGGTCTATATGTTAGCTTTTGGGATCTGTTCGCTGAATTCCAATAATGCTAGCACCATTCTCCCTTTTTCCTGCCGGATGATCTCGTATGTAACAGCATTATTTCGAATGCTGTTGGCCAAGTCATTCCATTGATACTGGAGTATAATAATTTCATTAACCGTAAAAGATACATCTAAAGATTGAGAGGCTACTTCTTTGAGTAATTCGATGGCTTGCTCAATCTGATTCTGCTCGATCAGGTTTTTGATGAGCGTCTTTTTATCTCCTGCTTCTTTCCGGTCCAGTATTTGTCTGACCTTGCTAAACAACCCAGGATTGACGAGTTCCATGACATATTGCACATAATCATAGTCTTCGGGATTTGCCCATTGGTCGTATTGAAAGACTCGAATCAGGATATTGAGTAAAATATTTTCAGATTGAACGGAGTCTCCCGATGTGATGAGGGTTTGGGTTTTGGCTTCAAGATGCTGTCTGAGCAAAGAACTCCGGGTATTGGATGTATTTGGCATTTCGTCCAGAGTCAGGTGCCCTTTTTTGAGGCTCCGGGCGATCTCGATGATATGGGATTTCTCGGCATGTAGCCGGAGGAGGTTGATCCGGAAGTTTCGGACTACATTATCGCTTCGCTCGGCGCTGTTTTGGCAAATCAGATACCATGCTTCCAGCTTGCGATTCCGCTTACGTCCCAGGAAATGTCGATGATGCAGGAGTTCATAGGCGGTTTGTGTAGCTTTAATCTCTTCCGCTCCCATAAAAGCGTAAGCCGATGTCACCTGAGCGGCGAGGTTTTTTTCTTTTTCTGAGAAAATAGCCACCATCATAGGGGTACCAGCTTGTACCCACCAGTCTGGAATGGATCGCGTGCGAAAGATTTTACGGTACGTAGTAGCCTCCAGATATTTATATGCGATTCTGGGGCCTACCATATACAGTGGTGTCAATCCACAATCACAGGAAGGGTCTTTGTGATATGCACAGGTAGTTTGCATGCATACCGGAAGGTGAAACAGCTCCTGCTGGATCATCTCAAAATCCTCCTGGCTAGATATCTCTGTTTTGAAACCGATATCCATCCTGCAGATACCTGATGGATCTACAAATATACGCCGGAAAGCACATTGTAGGGTTCCCCGGTCATGTAAAGTGGGGAATTTGACAAAATGTCTGGCAAAGCAGTACTGGTTTTCAGCACTAAAAATTTCCTTATCCAGTCCATCACGGATTTTAATCACAAGTCTATTCATCGAGCCCTTACTGATGTAGCGGCTTCTTTTCCGGGTTCCGATATCTCCACTGAAATGAATAAATTCTCCTTCATCTGGTAGGGGCCAGGTAGGCATCAGAATTTTGTGAGTATTCTCTGAAAGATATCCTCGAAGATCAACAAAGGGAAGCTGGAAGTTGAACAGCATGATAGATTATCCTAAAAAACGTGAGCAGTGTCCCAGAGCCTTGCGGATAGGACCTGCCCTCCCTATAAAGGTTAACTCTTAATTCAGGTTGATTCTATTCTGAATATATAATAACCCAATCTAATATTTATTGGGGGAAAAGTAAAACAGGCTGTTGTTCCAGGGTATATCCTGGAGCAATGACTTCAACATATTTTTGATGAGTGATTTACTTGAGCCTGTTGCAAACGAGCTTGAGTGCGAAGATATGGTCTTGCTAATTGAAAATTAAATTTTCAATTAGCAAGGTTTTGCGTTTGTTCAAATTATGATTAAGAGAGAAATATCATTTCGTGCAATGTGTTACTTCCCAGTAAAGTAATCCACTACCAGTACATCTTCGATATAAGGTCCGATCTTTTCACCGAAAGCCTTGTGATCGGGGTGGGGGAGATAGGTAGCACGACTTTCCTCATCTTCGAAGGTCAGCAGAAAGCAATGGGTAAATCCTTTTTCTTTTCCCTCAGGACTGTTATTGGTGCCCCACTCAAAGTCAACGATTTCGGGTATCTGATTGGGCAAGGCCGCAAATGCCTCTTCTACCATCGCGATGTCTTCGTCGGTGGCGCTTTCCTTGAAATTGAATAGTACTACATGGCGCAGCAGATTCTCTGCTTCGGGTTCTTCTTCTATAGATGCAGGAATGTTGGTGGTTTCAGATTCTGTTTTTTCGGAAGTAGCGGGTGCATTGCAACTCACTGCGAAGAGCATGACCGCGGGAATCCATGCTAAGTATTTCATATGGTGATTGTTTAAGGTTGAACTTACCTTCAAGATAGGAAAAAATAGTGGATGGACGACAGACCACAAGCCATAGACCACTCCGATTTATTCTTGGTATTGGGGTGGGTACATACTTTGTACTTTTTGCACAATTGCACGAGGTCTGAATAACGCTCAACCAGTAAAGCCGGTAAGTCGGATCTAAAATCCATCATATATATGTTAACATACGATTTTTTTATCAAATGGAGCATATTCTGAATACCTCCATGACCTCATCTTCTAGGTGATTAATCACCTTTACAGCGATACGTCCATGCTTAGGGTTGAATTTTTAGTCCCGCTTCCATCGTCTCGGATCCGTAGCCTGATCATTTTTTCTCCACAAATCCCTCCACCAACAGGTCTACCGCTTCATGGATCCTTGCCACACGCTTTTTGCCAGAACCAGACAAATTAGCTTCGGCTTTGCCTTGCCATAATCCTCTACGTGCACGTGCATCTGCATAGGTGAGCGTCACACGGGCCTTGATATTGAGTCCATCGCGTGTATCTTCAAGTTCCCAGTAATAGGGATCGTATATCCCTCCGCGATATCCTATAGGGCGCCGGCCGTATAAGCCAGTACCCCAGGGATTGCTTTGTACTTCGTTTTTGTTGATATCCAGCAGGATTACATCCATATCGAGCAGCAGATCGGGATCGGATTCGACCAGCAGATACCCTTGCTCCTTCATCTGTTCGGTAATTGAATGACGGATATACTGCTCGATCTTCTCTTTATTAGCCCGGTTCACCTTTACGTCCTTGGTGATTTCTGCAAACCCAAAAGTCTGATAGATCTCAGGATCGGAGGTAGTGAACTCTTCTGTAGAAATGAGTTTCACAGGATTACATGCACTCAATGTCATGAGTACTACAGCTATGATAATATAAAACTTATACCTATACATAATATTCCCCTTTTCAGATTCATGTACGGAATATGTGCGTTGCTGTTGAGTTTTATTCTTGTGTGATGCTTCTTCCTTACATCGTTTCTAAGCATTTGTTTGTACATTTCTCCAATTCAGTACACTTATCCCATTGCTTCTATGCTGGTCAGACTCTCCGGCATAATATATAAGCCCAACCTCTTGCTGAGTAAGTTTATTCCAGTACCTAATTCCTTTAAAATAACGCTCCTGAATCGTTTGACCTGATTTAATTTCAACGGGTATCAGGTTTATTCCTTCATCAATGATAATATTCACTTCATTCCCACTTTGGTCTCTCCAGAAATACAGATTAGATCGCATTCCCTGATTGAGTCTATTTTTGATAAGCTCATTAATCATAAAATTTTCGAAGATAGCTCCACGATAGGGATAACGGATAAGTTCCTTTGAAGAATTAATTCTCAGGAGGTAACAAAGAAGTCCTGTATCGTAAAAATACAGGTTAGGGGTTTTGCTAATCCTTTCATTGAAGTTCTTGTAAAATGGAGGTAAAAGGAAAAGTATATAGCTGGTTTGCAATATACTCAGCCAGGATTGTACGGTTTTGTAATCCACGCCTGTTTCAATTCCCAAATTTGAAAAGTTGACCAACTGGCCTACTCTTCTTTGTATCTTCATCTAATCGTTGCTGCAGCCAGGAAAGCAATTCGGGAACTCGTTGGATTTCGTCGAGAATAGCCCCATCGGGATAACTTGATAGAAATCCTGCAGGATCCTCCAGCGCAAAACTTCGATTTTGAGGATTTTCCAGGGATATATAAGGTTTTTGGGGAAAGCAGATCTTACTCAACGTAGTTTTCCCACTCTGCCTGGGACCCGTGATGGCTACAGATTTAAATTGGCTGGACAATTGAAGAATCTTTTGGGAAGCTTTTCTAAGAATAATTGTGATAAATTTGGATTTTGATTCCTAATGGCCAAATCGCAAAATATTTCCATGCAAATTTTCCTCAACACATATGATACCCTTTACGTTTCAAACTGTGAACTTAAATTTGAAATCAGGAGGTAAATGTTTACATCGAATCAGAATTTTGAAATAGTATCATCAGATTACGAACTCATAGCTACCCGTTCCTCTGGCCCGGGTGGCCAGCATGTCAATAAGGTAGCTACAGCGATACAACTCAGGTTTGACATCCGTAAGTCTTCTCTTCCCGACTGGATGAAGACCCGTCTGCTGGACTGTTCAGATAAGCGAATTACACAGGATGGAGTCATTATCATCCAGGCACATCAGCACCGTAGCCAGAAGAAGAATGCAGAAGAAGCCATCAGGCGCTTGCATGGACTAGTAGATAAAGCCACCCAGAAAAAGAAGAAGCGCGTGCGCACTCAACCTCCTTCCAGCGCCAAGCAGAAACGGCTGAAAGCCAA
>CAYXVE010000075.1:18634-20511 GCA_964468435.1 uncultured Bacteroidia bacterium
GTAGCTTGTCCAGACAAGCCATATAATGGAATTTATTTCTTTGAAAATCCGGGTGGTGATGGGGAAATGCCTGTCTTCAAGCCAGGGAAAAAGATCAGTAAAGCAGTCAGGAACCTTCAGTTGTCCCAGGTAAATGGTCAGGGAGTGGTCCTGGCACCAGGATATATTTTCCCCAATTTTTTATCAGATGGATTGGAAGGAGCTGTTAAAATACCCATGAATTTTGATTTCAAAAAGCGGCATCCTCGCATGCGCGCACAGCAATGGAAGTTTGCCGACTATGATGGAGATCGCGATCTGGACCTGATCATCGGTATTGGAGACTGGACAGAATATGGATGGGACGACGCCTATAATCCGCAAGGAGTCTGGACCAATGGCCCCCTCCACGGATATGTGTATATATCGCGAAACGTTGGTACAGATACTGATCCTAGCTTTACCACACCTATAAAGATTATGGCTGGTGGTAAACCCATTGATGTATACGGGATGCCCTCTCCCAGTCTGGCAGATTTTGATCGCGACGGAGACCTCGATATGATTTGTGGTGAGTTTCTCGATGGCTTTACCTACTTCCAGAATATTGGCAATAAGGTAGAACCCAGATATGAAAAGGGCGTACGTCTCAGGTATCATGGAGAAGCATTGAAAATGGACCTACAAATGATCACTCCTGTAGCGATAGACTGGAATGAGGATGGGTTCACAGATCTGATCGTAGGAGATGAAGATGGAAGGGTAGCATTCATAGAGCATACAGGAAATGTTTTTGATGGTGTTCCACAGTTTTTACCTCCCAGATACTTTCAGCAGGAGGCCCGGGATGTGAAATTTGGTGCCCTGGTTACCCCTGTGGGAATAGATTGGGATGGAGATGGCGATGAGGATTTGGTTTGTGGAAATACAGCAGGATATATCGGACTGCTGGAGAATCTGGGTGGGGGAGATAAGCCCAGATGGGCAAAACCTGTCTATCTGGAGGCTGATGGACAGCCTATCCGTATCATGGCAGGGCCCAATGGATCTATACAAGGTCCCTGTGAAGCCAAATGGGGATATACCACGCTCAGTGTAGCTGACTGGAATCATGATGGATTGCCCGATCTGGTGGTCAACTCTATATGGGGTAAAGTTGTATGGTTTGAAAATGTGGGAACCCGGAAAAAGCCCTTGCTGACCAGTGCCCGGCCTATCAGGGTAGCATGGGAGGGAACTCCGCCCAGGCCTGAGTGGAACTGGTGGGAACCCCAGAACGATGAACTGGTCAGCCAGTGGCGCACAACACCCTATGTCATAGATCTTAACAATGACCGCCTCAATGATCTGGTCATGCTCGACCATGAGGGTTACCTGACATTTTTTGAGCGGAATAAAGTAGATGGGAAACTGAAACTAGCTTCTCCTGTACGGATATTTGTCGATCAGGAAGGTAATATGTACGACCGTCATAATAAACCTACCGGTAAATCTCGCCGAAATCAGGCATTGAGGCTAAACGATGGTAAAGCAGGAAAGAGTGGAAGACGTAAACTGTGCTTTATGGATTGGGATCAGGATGGAAAAGTGGATTTAATGGTCAATGGAGGGAATGTGAATTTTTTTAAAAACATGGGAAAGGACAACAAAGGAAAAATAGTATTTAAACATATGGGCCCGGTTCATGAAAAAGTGCTGGCTGGACATACCACAAGCCCTACTGCTGTGGATTGGGACAGTAATGGGAAGCCTGACTTGTTGATAGGGGCAGAAGATGGGAGAATGTATTTTGTTAAAAATCCAAATTAATATACACAGGAATCGTTGTCTGCTTTGACAAAATAGGATTTATAGTTTTGGGCTTCTGGGTCCATGCAGCCTGCCAGGTTGAGTAATTC
>CAYXVE010000076.1:0-19953 GCA_964468435.1 uncultured Bacteroidia bacterium
CCCTGGACCTACCGTACACTGGAAATTTATTTTATCCAGGATATTTCCAAAAAAATATTCCATTTTTTGGGTACATATTGTAACAAAATAGGCGCCACCACTACTATAATCCCATCTGCGCCATCGAATGTGCTTTTTTGAGGTTTTCATAAAAAAATAACGTAGCAGAAACCAATGTTGGTGTTGCTAAGTAAGGTATATCATTAATGAAACGTAGTTGTGAGGTTTTCAATGATTATCGGTTCCATTTTTCTATTATTGTAAAATCCTATATTCTGGGTATTTAGGGAAAATTAACTAACTTACTAAGGAATTAATTGACAAGAACATGACCAGGACATACTTATTCTTTACAAATCAAATTTGGTATATTACGCTATCTCTCCTGTGTGCATGTAGTCCAAAAGAACCCCGGGAAGTGGAACAACCTGAACAACCCAATATCCTGATTATCTACCTGGATGATTTAGGGTATGGCGATGTGGGTGCATATGGAGCTACAGAGATCAACACGCCCAATATAGATCGGCTTGCCCGTGAAGGCGTACGTTTTACACAGGGCTATGCATCCTCTGCTACCTGTTCTCCCAGTCGCTATGCATTACTGACGGGCCAGTATCCCTGGCGCAATGAACGCGCCAAAATACTTGCGGGCACCGCTCCTTTGCTAATTGATACTTCCCAGATGACTATTCCCAAAATGCTTAAGTCCCAGGGCTATCACACTGGAATCGTTGGGAAATGGCACCTTGGTCTCGGAGATGGTAATGTAGATTGGAATGAACGCATCGCCCCTGGTCCCAATGAAGTAGGATTTGACTATTCTTACATTATGGCTGCCACGCAAGACCGCGTACCTACGGTATACATTGAAAATGGCCTTGTAGTCAGACTTGATCCAGATGATCCTATCGGAGTGAGCTATCAGGAAAACTTCCCTGGAGAACCTACGGGTAGGGATAATCCCGAAATGCTCAAAATGAACTGGCACCATGGCCACAACAATAGCATCGTCAATGGTATTCCCAGAATTGGATACATGAAAGGAGGAGAATCCGCCAAATGGGTGGATGAAAATATGGCAGATACCTTCCTGGTCAAAGCTCAAACCTATATCAAAGCTCACCGCAACGAGCCCTTTTTTCTCTATTATGCACTCCAGCAACCACATGTGCCGCGTACTCCACATCCGCGCTTTGAGGGAAGTTCTGGCATGGGTCCACGAGGAGATGTCATCGTAGAGGCTGATTATTGTATAGGTGAACTCTTCAACACCCTGGAAACAACGGGCCTACTGGAAAATACCTTAATCTTGTTATCCAGTGATAATGGCCCAGTGCTAAATGATGGATATTACGATGATGCCGTAGAAAAACTGGGGGACCATACTCCTTCGGGACCACTCCGCGGAGGAAAGTACAGTTTGTTTGAAGCAGGTACACGAGTACCCTTTATCAGCTATTGGAAAGGAAAGATTACACCCGGAACCTCCGATGCCCCAATTTCTCAAATAGATTACATGTCATCTTTAGCTCAATTGGTAGAGAGTGAGGTGCGTGGAGAGGATAGCCAACCCATGCTGGATGTGCTCCTCGGTAAGAGCAGGGAAGGACGCAAACAACTCATCCTGGAAGCTACCAGCCGTACAGCCTTCCGCCAGGGAGATTTGGTCTTGATTCCCCCTTATGGGGGTCCTGAGCTCAATACACAAGTAAACATTGAGCTAGGTAACTCAAAGAACTTTCAACTCTACGATCTCTCTTCCGACTTGGGTCAGCAGCAAAACCTGGCCAAGGAAAATCCCGATAAACTTCAAGAGATGCTGGACGCATTTGAATCGATAAGAGGAACGAACTATGGACAAATCGAGCAACTGGAACTCCAATGACCATTTATTGAATGATGAACAACCGATTGGTCTGAGCTATGCCAAATGTATACTAATCAAAAAAGCTACACATAATCATATTAGTTTCAACTGAAACTATTTTATCGCTTTCTCGTATATTCATATAAATATGTCATTTGTTTCATTAATAGTTTTTTCTTGACATGCCCATCAACTTTGTGAACATGACATTTGATACCTTGTAGACCAATCTTACAAGTGGTTATTTTTTTAAACACAAATGCAGTCATCCTATCAGTGCCTGGATTTATCAAGGACTCCCAGGATGATTCAGTATAAGGCAAAAATTATGATTAACGTAAAACGAAGAGAAGGAGAACATTTTGAAAAGATGCTCAAAAGGTACAAACGCAAACACAAGGATTTTCGCGTACTCCAGGAAGTCAAAAAGCGTATGTACTATGTGAAGCCATCTGAGAGACGTAAAAGCGTTTTGGAACAGGCCAAGTACACCAATCGTAAACAGTTGGCAGGCGAATTCTAATATTCCTACTACAACACCATTTCGTCAAATAGTATTTTTTTCTACCATCTAATTTCACACTTAAACATACATGACACACACGGGAATATTAACCGAAAATAAGAATAAGACACTCATCCGCAATGCTATCAAGAAGATTCTTTCCAGGACCAAACTGGATAAAATCAAAGCTAATATCGAAGGATTTGAAGCACCATCACAATTTTCCAAAGCCTCAGGAGACGGTGTATACATACCAGATATTACCGGCGTAAAAGCAGGTGAAAAATATTACTATGAAGTAGCTATGAAAAATCCTGAAATCGAACAGACTGTCAGTAAATGGAAATTACTGAGCAAAATAGCTGAAATTAAACAGGGAAAGTTTTTCCTTATGGTCCCAAGAGGCAACTTTGCCTTTGTACAACGGATTTTGGATAAATATCCGATCAAAGTGGAAGTTGTGAAAATGTGATCATGCTTTGATTCATGCATAAATAATGACCATTTAATATCAATCGCTATACATTAAAATAATACTTAGCTAGTAAAAACAGTTTAAAATCAATGAGTAAGTCAACATTTAAGGCCTCCTCATTGATTTTGAATAAAACATTTGCGTATATTTCTATCAGGTAAAAACTCACAACATGGCTACTACCAACAGACGCAAATTTCTTCAGCATACTACGGCATTAAGTTCAGGGCTCCTACTAGCCCCTTCCATTGTTCCATCCTCAGTTCTTGGAAAACAATCCGGGCATATCCCACCTTCAGACAGGATTACGTTAGGATTCATAGGTGCGGGAAATCAGGCAGGAAACGATGCGGGAGGGTTTTTACAGGACGAACGGGTACAGATTACGAGTATATGTGATGTAAACGCCGAAAGTATGGGTTACTGGAATGGCGCTGTGGCAGGAAGAGATCCTTTGCGAAAGCGCGTTGACGAAGCCTACTCCAGAAAATTTGGGCGTAGCTATCAAGGAACTAAAGGCTATGAAGATTTTCGAGAATTATTGGAAGACAAGGAAATAGATGCTGTATCTATCGATACACCAGATCATTGGCACGCCATACCTGTATTAATGGCTGCAGCAGCTGGGAAAGATATTTACTGCCAGAAACCCCTTTCTTTGACCATACCAGAGGGAAGGGCTATGAGTAATGCTGTAAAGAAGTACGATGTAGTCTTTCAGACAGGAAGCCAGCAGCGGTCTAGCGCTTATTTCCGGCATATCTGTGAGTTAGTGCGAAATGGCCGGATTGGTCAATTACAAACTGTCAGATGTGGATTACCTGGGGGCACTCCCGATTTTGGTAAGACGGGATACCTCACCAATCCTCTTCCCGTCCCCAAAGGATTTGATTATGATATGTGGCTTGGACCTGCCCCTGAAGCTCCTTATTGTCCTGCCAGAACTCATGTCAATTTCCGTTGGATATTGGATTATTCAGGAGGCCAGGTTACAGACTGGGGAGGCCACCATCCCGACATTGCTCAATGGGGTATGAATACGGAATATACCGGCCCGCTAATAATACAAAACCCCAGATCCAAGTGGTCAGACCACCTCATATGGAATACTGCCACTGGGTTTTATTTTGAATGTATCTATAAGAATGGTGTCAAGCTCATCATATCCAGTGAGGAAGAAATTATGGGTGTGAAGTTTGAAGGCACAGAAGGATATGTTTGGGCTACGCGTCAGGATTGGGGAGCCAGCTCTGAAGACATATACTACAGCAAGATAGGCGACGACGAAAAACACCTGTACCATAGCGACAATCACTATCGCAATTTCATCGATTGCGTGTTATCCCGGGAAGAAACAGTTGCCCCGATAGAAAAAGCACATCGTACTATCTCGATCGGCCATTTGGGTAATATTGCCATGAAGCTAGATCAGAACCTGGAATGGGACCCTGAGCAGGAGAGATTTGTCAACAGCGACCAAGCCAATCAGATGCTATCTCGGCCCATGCGAGAACCGTGGGATAAGGTGTATGAGGAATATGCGGTATAAAATCAATCCCCCCACAACCATCTCAGGGACTCTGGCAATATAGCTCCCCCATGTTTCCCGTTATGACCACCTGTACCTTGAACAAATTCGTAATCATACCCCCGGTAGGCCAGCGAGGAGGCCATCTGCTGGTTGGCAAGCCACCAGTTGCCAAACTGGTTGTCCAGATCACCTGATCCATCCTGAAGATATACCCTGATATCCCGCTTAGCATGCCTGCGGATCAGAGCCGGATATACATGTCCTCCACGGATATCCGTGAAGCTACCAATATGACTCAGTACCCGGTAAAAATAATCCGGCCTTTCCCATGCCACCGTAAACGCACAAATACCTCCAGAAGAAATACCACATATCGCCCGCATCTTACGGTCATCCGTAAGATTGTAGCGTTTTTCTACTTCCGGAATTAACTCCTCGATGAGAAACCTAGCATATTTATCACTCAATACGTCGTATTCCGAACTGCGATTGCTGGCACGCCAACGATTTTCAGGAAAATCCTCTACACTATGTCCTGGATTTACAAACAACCCAATCGTTACTGGTATCTCACCTTTGTGTATCAGATTATCAAACACTACAGGAGTCCTGAAATCCCCATCTTCACTGACATAGGCATGTCCATCCTGAAATACCATCAATGCAGCAGGCTGGGAATCATCATACTGAGCAGGTACATATAGATAATATTCCCTGTAATTGTTGTACATCTCACTTTTCCAGATATACTTTGTAACAGTACCTTCGGGGACTCCATCGTTCCTTTTCGAAGCTTCACTGTAAGTATAAGTTTCTTCATCCTGCCCGTAACTCAGGATTGTGCTACTTAGCAGAAATAGGTAACAAACAACAGTAATGTACCTACTCCGATCATCAGGATAGCAAGAGGGGATTCGTGTTCCAGACATCATAAACGTTTTTTGAAAGCATATCATACATCGTTAAAATAGCAAATTAGCTGAAGAGTTTTAGCAAGAAGATGATGATATTGATATGACAGGAGTTTTAAACTAACAACTTTTGTGGAAAGTACAAGATAAGGCAACTGTTAGTTTGGGTTATAAATTGATCTTTCTCTTTGCACCAAGCATTAGTACATTAAAAAATGTGAAGAAGAAGTCTCAAGAGTAGACTCCCTCTTCACTTTATAAACATATCTTATATTCTCGGGGTGGGTACAAAATAGCTATCTCTCCCCTTATAATCCAGTATAACTACCACACTAGAATCCGCTTCCCAATGGAATGACTTCCATCAGATAGCATGAGTAAATACATGCCTTTGGGGAGCTGATCCACATTTAGAGCAAAAGTGGTTCTTTTGGGAATCAATTCTATTTCCAGGTGCTGTACACTTTGTCCAGTTGTGTTGTACAACTCAACCGTGAACGTACCTGCTTCAAGTGGTTCCAGTTCAACATTTAGTATATCTCTGGTGGGATTGGGATAGATGTGAAAATGCTGGAAAGTTAGTGTTTCATCTGTACTTACAGGTTCAAGTCCCTCACAATTATCCCCTATTCCATCATTATCTGCATCTTCCTGAAGTGAATTGGGCAATGTAGGACAATTGTCCACGGTATTGAGAATTCCATCACCATCCATATCATCATCGCAAACATCCCCTATTCCATCTCCATCAATATCAGACTGATCGGGATTACTCATTGTCCTACAATTGTCCGATTGATTGGGAATACTATCCTGATCTCCGTCTGCATTTGACTCTGCTACATCACCTATACCATTACCATCTGTATCTGCCTGATCTGGATTAGCAATATAAGGTGCATTGTCGTCCTGATTGTCAATGCCATCACCATCTATATCCCCATCGCAGGCATCCCCAATGTCGTCTTCGTCCATGTCGCGCTGAGTAGTGTTGGCAGCCAATACACAGTTATCAATCTCATCCAATACGCCATCTGCATCAAAATCAAGATTATCTTCCCCCGTATCGCCACCGATCGTAAACGACCACTCAATAGGTTCCGTTATCTGATTGCCATAGGAATCTTCTACCCCACGTACCTCAATGGTATAGGTTGCTCCAAATTGGGTAAACAAATCCTGATCGGGACGAAAAAGTAATTTGTTGTCAGCACAGCCTACAGAGGTTGGGATCAGTGTATTATCTGAAGCACGACGAAGCTGAACATTATCTGAAGTAATAAACAAACAGTTGATCGGTTCATCGAAGGTTACAGAGAGTTCCTGCCCGCGAGTATATTCGTCATTTGAGGGTTCAGGCTGTCCAAACACACCTGGAGGGGTACGATCAATGCGCCCTGCTACACTTTCCGAGTAAACAAAGCCCTGATTACAGGTCAATTTAGCACGGAGTTGATATTGCCCATCCTCCAAACCACCCAGATCTAAAGATAGATCCGTCCCACCGGGCAGATCAGATAAGTCCCCTGGTTGAAGAATGCTCAAGTTCTGCCAATTGTTGTCCCCTAATGATGCATATTGTACGATGACCCTGTCGAGATTATTCTTCTCGTAGTCTATAATCCGTATAGATTGCATTCCCTCATCCTCGGTATCTACAATCCATTCTACCTCATCAGTCCTTAGGGTAATGGGGCTACATTCGCTTTGAAAATAGGCAGAAAGCTTGATGGAATTCCTGATGCTAGTATCACAAAAGGAAACTAGCAAGAATTCCAGGTTGGGGTAACTATAGGCTTCAGGTCCCCGCTCTACGGTCATAGTTGCCTCAGCCGGCTCACCTGCACGGATGGTATAATTGATAGGGCCCTGAACTTCACTACCGCCCACCTTGATGGTTGCACCATCGGGATTACTGGCCTGATTAAACTTAAGCTGATAAATCCGGGATTCTTCACTTTGGCTGGTATTGCTGAGAAGTAAACGAAATACGGCTTCGTCGTCAGGATCTACATTTGTTTTCACCAAATCTACTGCCTCCAACTGAGCACCTTCCCGGGGCTGGGTACCTGGTTCAAAGGGACAGCTTGAACGGCCACTAACCAAATCGAAGACTGGGGTATTGTAAACGGGATCTGCTTTAATGTCTACGGAGAAAAAATCGCCCTGATCATCATCGTTCAGGATGAAGCCTGTCCGGAGTTCCTGGGTCTGTGTTTCCGTTTCGGATTTTCCGGTTTCCATACGGAAGTTATATCGCCTACCTCCAGATAATCCTACTCCAGCAATCTCCAGACCTGCCTGTATGGCTACTTCCTCATCAATTACATCGGTGTATTCTATCGTGATTTTTTCTGTGCTGGAGGAACTAGTAAAAGCCTCGTAGGGAGCATTTCCACTAAATGAGCGATTCTCAACAAATTTGGCTTTACGCTTCAACTCTTCATTGCGCTGTAAGGTCTGCTCCCAGACAGAAGCCTGATTTTGAAAAAATACAGCTGTGTCAGGATTTATTTCCCTGTTGAGTACAATGAGTTGATTGAGCTGAGGAATGAGGGTATTGCGGATATGGTCTTCGGTGTAGATATAGGTAGTAGCAAATCCATCATTCCCCATGATCAAGGTAGTATCTTGCTCAATACTACAACTGGATGGATTAAAACGGATCTCGTCAGCCAGAGCATAAATCATATTCAGCGCTGCTCCCATGAATACATCTCCTTCAGTACCAGTAACAATTTCCTGATTTGAGGTAGAAAATCGTTCGCCTGTAGTAAGAGAAGTCAAAAATTCTTCGTTGCCACGGGTAGAAGCACTTACAGTTGCCGAACCGCCGATATCGCCCCATACTTTCACTTCTGTCGTGTACCCAAACCCCACTTCAAATTTGGTACCTGCCTTTACATTTGCCCAGGTTTTATTGGATTCATTGGTAAGTGTGGAAAATGAGGTGGCAGTTTGAAGAATTGCATTTTGCTGTAAATAACTAGAACTCGCATCCCCGGGAGGATCTCGCAGAATAAGTAATGGAAGTTCCGGCGTAACCGTAGCAAAGGTTTTTTCCCGGGCGCGAACCCCTACTACAATAACCTCAATTTGCTCATCTGAGAATCGTCCGTCTACATCAGCAGTGAGGCTAAGATTTTTCGTATAAGGCGGATCGATTCTCGGCTCGGTAGCCTCAAACGTATACCGGGCGATTCCATTTTGGATCGGTATCTTGATTTCTTGTTTGTTAGGAACGCTAATGCGATCGTTAATCAGGAGAAAACCAGTGTCAACAGGACATACACCCACTTCCTCCCACACCTCAATCTCCAATTGAACTTTTTCGAGTTGTTCAATGATTGGAAAGGGTAAATCTGTACATTCGGGGTCGTCAAGGCCGCTAATTTGAATTTTGGGGACCTGGCGATAGGTAAAGGTTAACAAAGTATCGCGCTCAGTCAAATCAATCTCTTGCCTGGCCAAAAAACCTACCACTTCTCCTTCATCTAACTCTGAATCGGGGCTAAGATCGATAGATAGCACCTCCACGTCATATCTTCTCGCAGGCAGTTCGATCTCGAAATAGCCCGAGTCAGGGCTAGTAGTGATCGTTGTGTCAAGACACTCATCTGGACTCAAAAAGCGTACCTGAGCCTGCCCAATGAATTGCTCGCAACCTGCACGTACATAACCTGAAACCATTCTGAGCGTGGTATCTTCGAACAGAATTCCGGCAAAATCTGAGTCTACCTGTAAAATGACCTCTGCCGGATCGAAGGTATGATCAGCAAGGCGAGGCTGAATTAAAAAAGTACCTGCCTGAGGAATAGAAATGACAAAATTACCCTCTGCATCGGTCTTATCGCCTAGAAACTGACCATTGATGAGTATCTCCACATTCCCTCCGGGACATGTCGTTCCCTCTCCGGGTTGTACTACAAGACCGGAGATGATAAACGATGTAGTATCGGTGAAATTGACATTGCGTTCAATGGAGATTTGCGGAGTGAGGGAACGCGAGCGAAATTCCGGATCAAATCCATGTCCAGATTTACTGGGTTCAATCATAAAGAAACCCTCTTCTCCGAAATAGATCTTTTCAATGCGATAATTACCTTCATCGTCCGTAGTATCACAATATCGGGTACCGGCAGGAAGACCGGGCAGATCATTTTCCTGAATAGCACAAACTTCTACATTCCTAACGCCGGTAATAGTACCATCCAGGCCTCCAGGCCGGGTGGCAACGGTCCCGGTGAAAATGCCCACAGGTGGATACACCTTCAATGGCTCAGAAGTGGCAGTTTGGTCAAATGCCTCGATTTCAATCGTATAATCGTACGGACCAGATCCTGGAAAATCATCCGTTGTAAAAGACCGGGCTTCGCCCGCCAGGGTGGCAATTGTTTGGCCGTCTCGTTTTATGTAGGTGGTAATCTGGTCGTCGGGGACATCAGACAGTTTAGTCCAAAACAATTCAATCTGACCGTTTCCCGAAACCAAAAAGGAATCAAGGTTGGGCGGTTTGAGCGCTGGTGTAGAAACAGTCAATGCACCTTCAGCTTTGGCATAACCACAGGTTTGTAGGCAAATGGCATCTTTAAACCCTGAATCGTAGAAAAAATCCAAAGATACATCTTGTTGACCTGGCCCCAGTGGGACCTGAATAGTTTCATTCCAGGATGCAAAAATGTTTTCCTGTTCGAGATTAGAAACTGTAAGATCAACAGGCGCCAGCAAATTGTCGGAATCAACAGCTACCCTCCGGTTGAAAGTGAAGTTGACCCCACACAAACACAAGCCCTGCGTGGGAGGTGCTACTGAAAAGTTTAGGGTGGCAAAATAATCACTGTTGTCATTTTGTTGGGTGAGGGATTCAATACGACCGGGAAACGCATCGGTTCTTTTTCGGATTCTTATGCTACTCACTTCGTCAAACAAACCTCCGGGCAATACGTAGGGATTAGCTTTGAAAGCCAAACCGGGATATAGACCATCTGGATCGTTATAAGTTTGTTGTCGTCTCTGCGGATCCTGGCGATTCAGGTTCGCAGCTTCATATACTGTCACTTCAATGAGTCCTGTAACATGTACGCTTTCAAAGCAGTCATTACAGAGCAATTGGTTAACATCCCAAACGCTGGAACCCTGATCAATACCTTCAAGACCAAGGCCATGAAAAAGTCTAAGTCTTTCGGTGCCGACATCTTGTTCTTCATCATAGAAATAGGCTACAGGCGCATCCAGGGGTATTCTTTCTATTAATACAAAATTTGTTTTATCCTGCCATCCACCTAAAAACGGATAATTCCCTGGATAAAGGTAGGTGAACCTGCTATCTCTTTCATTGGGAGCAGATCCGTCAAAGAGCTTTACACGCATTCCCCTGGGAACTTCAACCGAGGAAATTCTATCTACTAAGAAGTCGACAGATTTTGCTTCGTCATCCGGGGGAAAGCTCAGCTTTCGGTTTCCCTTAAAATCTCCAAAATCCCAAAAAGTCACTTGATCCTTTATTTCGGTAGCTGGCCCTGGACGTATTTGGGATTGAACCTTGACACTGAACTGTAAAAGAACCAGTATAACAATGAGTATTTTTTCGTTCCTTCTAACACAAGTACATAAATGTAGCATCATCTATTGGGTTTAAGTAAGTATTTTCCTCCCGTCATTTTGAGGAGTTAAACCAAAATAGGTAGTTAGACCTAATACACTAAGTGTTATTTTCCGAAATAGGGGTATGGGTTTCCCAATAGGGAGTATCCTTTCCGAACCCTATATTAAGGGCATCCGTCCTAAAAATTCCTCACGGTAGGCACTACCTATGGGAATGACCTTACTACCAATGGTGACATGGTTTTCCGATAGGGTATCCAGCTGGTTTAAGTTGACAATATAGGATCGGTGTATACGCATAAATTGGTCGGAATGTAGTTTTTCATCCAGTGTACCAAGCGGCATAGATAGCAAAAACGCTTCATCTACTGTATGGATACGACAATAGCTGCGCTCGGCAGTGATGTAGCACACTTCCTTGAGTAGCACCTTCACCATCGTGGTTTTATTGCGGACAAAGATACGGTCGCTAAGCAGATAGTTATCGGACCGGCCAGGGTGTTTGCGAATTGACCATATTTCTTGTGCACTCAATCTACTCAGGACCAACTCTATGGTTCGCTGGAGTTCCTGTTGCTGATAAGGTTTGGAAAGAAAAGCAAATGGGAGCGTCTCCTTTGCACGATCAAAATGGGGTTGATCTGTGTTGGCAGTGAGATAAATAATAGGAATATCGTGACTTTGCTGGATCAGTTTAGCTGTTTCGATGCCGTCAAGTTTACCCTTAAGCCGGATGTCCAATAGTAGTATATCCGGAGGCGTTTGCTGGCAGTACTGGATCGCCTCCTCCCCCCGGGGCATTATTCCCACTACTTCGTAGCCCATATTTTCCAGATGCATAGAAATACGGGCAGCAATGATCATTTCATCTTCTACAATGAGTACTTTAGTGGGAATAGGCATGAGTCAATTGCTGTTTCTTGAGATAAAAAGATTGGATGGTGCCGTTGTTTCTACGCTCTTGGTAACTTCCCTCGAGTTGGCGCGTTAGCAGCTGAATCAGTTGCATACCAAAGCTACCTATGTTGTGCTGTATGTCCAAAGGTTTACCTACTCCGTTGTCGGCTACTTCAAAAAATAATTCTTCCTCACTGATCTCCTTGAGACTTACTCGTATGTTACCTTCCTGTCGGTCTGGAAATGCGTGTTTGATCGCATTGACCATTATTTCATTGGTCATCAGCCCAATCGGGACTGCAGTGTCGATATCCAGGACCAACCCGGGGGTGATGTTGTAGGATACAGCAATACGTCCTGTTCCCTCCAAATTTTCCAGGATACTCCTGCAAAGCGAAGACAGGTATTCCTGCATGTCAACTTCCCCCAATTGCTCTCCCTGATACAGCTTTTGATGAATGAGTCCAATGGATAGGACCCGGTTTTGGCTATCGAGAATGGCCCGCCGGATTTGTTGGTCATTCGACTTCATAGATTGAAGCTCTAGTAGGCCAGAGATCATTTCCAGGTTGTTCTTCACGCGGTGGTGAATTTCTTTGAGCAGTAGCTCTTTTTGACGATTGCCATGATCCAACTCCTGATTGATGTCTACCATTTCAGTATTCAACTGTTGTAACTGCTGATTCTTTCCACGGATCTTTCGATACAACAAGAAGATAGAAACCAGAAAGACCAATAAGAGTCCCGCAAGACCCAGTATAAGATACTGTATGAGCTGCTGCTCCCGTATACGGTCCTGTTGAATACGGATGGTAGTGTCTTTCTGATCACTTTCGTATTTGATACGCAATTCATTGTTAAGTGCTGCGATGTTCTCAGTCAACCGCTTTCTTTGCGAAGCCTGTGCTTGATTGAGAAAGTAGTAAGCAGAATCGGATTGATTGATTGCTCCATAGCATTCAGCTATCCAAAATTGAGCGTTCTCTACCTCTTCTGTGTCATTTAGATTTCGCTCTATGTGATGCTCTATAAAATCTCGTATAAAGGGGATGGCTTCCTCATGATTTCCCTGTAGACGCAACACATTTCCAATATCACCTTTCCAGCCATCTGCTTCTTCCTCCTGTTCTAAGATGTCTTTGATCACATCCCATGCATAATAAAAATCTTCCAAAGCTTTATCGTATTCTCCCAGGGCCACATAAGTTTCTCCACGCCATGATCTCGCATTGGCCATGTGAACGGTTCTTCCAGGCCCGTATTTTTCTGTAATAATGTCTACCACCTGCTGTGCTTTTTCCAGGGCGAGATCCGACCTATCCACTTTAGGGTACGTAAAAATCAATCCCAGGAGTGGCTGTATTAGGTCGCCTTCATCTTCCTTGTTGGCTTCGATCAGTTTCAGGGACTTTTCGCCATAGATCAGAGCCTGCTCATATTCCTGAGATTCACGAAAGAGATAGTTGAGACTTGCATAAGCACCTCCCAACTCCATAGGATCTTCCAAGGATTCATAGATTCGTACCACTTCAAAAAATTGTTCTTCCGCTTCCTTATATCTACCCAAAACGACCAGGTCTTTTCCCACCCGGTCATGCGCAATCGCTATGCGTTCCATGTTGTTGCTCTGAGTCAAGTAATCCAATGTTTTCATGTCGTGAAACAACACCGAATCAGGGTTATTGGACTTGACACTGTAGTAGTGCCATACAGCTATCAAGTTGTGACCCGCAGCAACTTGTTCTGCTGATCCCTCATTTTGGGCACGCTCCAGTACAAATTGGGCTAATTGAAGCATTTCCTCATGGCGATTGGTTTGATTCACTGCATATACAGAATCCTCTGCTAAATGGATCAGACTATCGAGTGGAAGTTTTTGGAGAGAGACTCTTTGAGCAAATAAATGCCCGAAACCACTAAGTATCAGAAAGAGGAATAATATATTTTTCAATCTAAAAATATTTTACACTATGTTACAGGAGAGGAGTAATAGAACAAGCTTGTGAATCCTGGTTAATGCTTATTAGGCAGGGATTTCATATACCCATTCCTTGTAGTTCGTAAGTTAAATATAAATATATTTAATTGTAATATATTTTTTATTAAATAAACCTAATATTTGTTAACCTCAGCAAGCTCTCTACCAGGATTTTATTAAAAAATAAGGGAAGATAAATCTGTAAAATGACTTAAAGCATGATATTCATTTCAAATGTATAATTTAATCAGCGATGGAACTCTCGACTAGGATCAAGTCATCTTGCTCCACAGATTACAGTAGCGTTATTTTCTGTGATGAAAGTTCTGTGATGAAAGTATTGTGATAAGCTGTGAGACCTGGTACCTGTACTACCCCCCCGTGAATTTTAAGTGCACCTCCCAAGGGTACATTGTAAAGTGTGCACTAGCTAAGCGTTCCATATTGTTACTCTGAGTCAAGTAATCCAATGTTTTCATGTCGTGAAACAACACCGAATAAGAATTATTGGACTTGACACGGTAGTAGTGCCATACAGCTACCAAGTTATGACTCGCAATAATTTGTTCTGCTGAGCCCTCATGATGGGTACGTTCCAGTACGAATTGGGCTAACTAAAGCTTTTCCTGATGGCGATTGGTTTGATTCACTGCGTATACAGAATCTTCTACCAGAAGGTATACATCATAAATAACTTAAGGTGGGTGTTGAATCGTTTAGTTAATATAGGGATCTGATGTAAAAGTTGGGGAAAAACCAATAAAATTGGATATATTGGAGTCAAGACGAACTACCTACTACCTATGAAAATTACTTTATTTTTATTTTCCCTTTACTTTTCCTCGTTGAATATATATTCACAGCAGCTCCCTGCTCCTGAAGGTCTTATTTGCGAACTTCTAAGAGTACCAGAAAAAGCTGTGATCACAGATGCCACACCTGAATTTGGCTGGATTTTCCCTCAGTCTGGACACAAACAAGTAGCATGGCACATACGTGTAGCCGCTTCGCCGTATTTACTCCAAGAAAACCAGGCTGATTATTGGGATAGTGGAAAAACTGTAGGAGACAAGTCTATTAATGTCTCCTACCAAGGTAAATCATTACAGGAACAAAGTATTTATTGGTGGCAGGTAAAGGTGTGGTCAATCACCGGACTTGAGAGTACCTGGAGTGAACCTCAGCAGTTTATTACAGGTGATTTTGACAAATCAGAGCTCGAATACCCCGCCCAGAGCCGATGGGTAGAACTAGGTGATAGTCAATGGGTTTCTGAAGACAAACAGTGTGCATCATTTACCTATGATAATCCTCAATACATTCGGCATGATAAGCCTGGACATTACTTTGCTGCTTTCGATAAATCAGTCATCGGTATCTTAGAATTAACTGCTACGGCACATAAAGAAGGTACTATTATCACCCTTCATTTAGGTGAGCGGAAAACGGAAAATGATGCGGTTCATAAAGATCCAGGCAGATCAAATATTGGATATCAAAAGGTAGAGATGACCCTGAAAAAAGGGACCCATCATTATATCATTCAATTGCCAGAACGTCCACCCTCTCATTATTTGCACAGCCAAAAGCTTGCTCCTCATTACCCAGAAGTAATGCCTTTTCGATATGTAGAAATCCATGGAAAAGCGGACACATATAGAATTAACGAGCTAAAACAAGCAGCTTTATATTACTTTTTCGATGACCATGCCAGCCATTTTCATAGTTCAGATGAAAATCTGAATCAGGTATGGGATCTCTGTAAATATACCTTGAAAGCCACACCATTTCTGGGAGTGTATGCTGATGGCAATCGAGAGCGTATGCCTTATGAAGCTGACGCCTATATTCAGCAGTTAGGCCATTTCTCCGTTGACAGGGAGTATGCTATCGGTAAATACACCACAAATTTCCTTTTGGATCATGCATCCTGGCCAACGGAATGGCAGATGCACACCATACTCATGGCATGGGACTACTACATGTTTACAGGCGATACCGAGATATTTGAAAAAAGATACGATGATCTGAAACGCAAATCCTTAATTGCCCTCACTGAAGAGAATGGATTGATCAGTACACGTACAGGTAAGAAAACAGAAGAATTTCTTCGAAGTCTCAACTTCCCTGGCTCTGTAAGACAATTTCGGGACATCGTTGATTGGCCACATGGAGCTCCCAAGGGTACATCTGGTGCCAGTAACCAAAGTCCATTAGAAGGAGGTGAAACAGATGGGTTTGTTTTTAATGACTTCAATGCCGTAGTAAATGCCTTTCACTACCGTTCATTGATCTTAATGGGAAAGATTGCAGGTATAGTGGGTAACCACAAAGATGAGATTTTCTTCACTACAAGAGCCAGGAAACACCTTAGAGCTTTTATGGACACCTTTTTTGATTCAGAAACGGGGCGATTCCGAGATGGAGAATCTACCGATCATTCCAGCTTACATGCCAATATGTTTCCTCTGGCTTTTGGCATGGTACCTGAGGAGCAGATGGCTTCTGTAGCCCAATTCATCAAAAGTCGGGGAATGGTTTGCAGCGTCTATGGTGCTCAGTATCTACTTGATGCACTTTACCAGGCTGGAGAAGCAGATTATGCATTAGAACTAATGACTGCTGAAAGTAAGCGTAGTTGGCTAAATATGATACACGTAGGGTCTTCAATGACTACAGAAGCCTGGGATGAATTTTACAAACCTAACCTTACCTGGAACCATGCCTGGGGTAGCTCCCCTGCTAATATAGTGGCTCGCAAGCTGATGGGCATAGAAACGATTACTCCCTCATTTGAAACATTCCTAATTCGTCCCCAACCGGGAGCGCTTACCCAAACTACCTTTAAAATGCCCACTATCCGTGGTACGATTGAGGTTCAACTATCTAATCAAGGTGATACCTGGGATATGGTAATTACCGTTCCAGGTAATTCTGAGGCCGAGTTGTGGTTACCTGAATATTTCACTTTTATTCAAATCAATGACAAGACAATTCAGCCTAATGCCAAAGTGAAGTTCGCCGGAGAAAATCGCAAGATATTCTCCTTGAAAGCGGGGAGGCATATTGTTATCGCCCAAAAATAGTTAACTTAATAAGTTAGAAAAAGCTGTCAAATAGATACTCATACCTTAATGATTTAGATAGCATAGCATGACCTGTGCCAAAATATTTATGCAAATAGGGTTACGATCAGCTTACCTACCACAAAGCCGTAAAATTTGTCAACCAAGGCCAGTACCAAAGGAAGTAACTGCAGGTCTAACGTTTGCTTATGCTCTAGCTTCTCCATTTTCATTTTTAAATATTATGCAGGAAAAGGAGGTGTACGTATACCTGTAGTCATCTCAGGTACAAACATACCAAAAAGACAGCAAAGTAACGCTTTAACCTTCTGAGCTACCTATACTTCTATTTTGGAAAAAATCTCCCGTTCCAATCAAAGCCAGGTCTTACAAATAAAAAAAGCTCCCATATGGGAGCACTTTTTTGTGGCGCAAGGGGGAATCGAACCCCCGACCTCAGGGTTATGAATCCTGCGCTCTAACCTTCTGAGCTACCGCGCCTAATTTTATTAAGTAAAAGTAGGAAAAATATATCTTATTTGATAATACGCTGCAGAAATTTTTAGGTTTTATGTGTATGTGATAAGCATTCATTAGCACATGCTGTCTAATCCCGTTATTCCTATCAAATACATTACGCAAACTGTCCACTCCTGACCAACTCCATACAACGGTCCTTATCTCTCCCCATTGCCTTAATCAATTCATCCCAGGACTCAAACTTCTCCTCTCCACGCAAATACTCCAGAAACTCCACACGGATCGACTGACCATAGATATCTTCGTTGAAATGGAAAATATTCACCTCATGTGTCCGCTCAAAATCTCCCATTGTAGGCTTTACCCCAATGCTCATCATCCCATAGAAACGCCTGGGTGGCCCCTCAACCTGGGATACATAAGCAGGTAGCTGCACCCGGACAAAATATATCCCGTCGACAGGCAACTGTTTGAGCGGCTCATCCGGCTCGATGTTCGCCGTAGGATACCCTAGCAAGCGACCCTGCTTCTCACCATGCACGACCGTGCCACACAGGGCATACGAATACCCCAGGTATTTATTCGCTGTCTGAATGTCTCCCTCCTCCAGACAACGCCGAATCTTAGTACTGCTCACATTGGCACTATCCACCGACTGGACAGGCATCTGATATACATCATAATCATAATCGTTGGCTAGTTCCTCCAATTCCTCAATATTGCCTGTGCGGTTTTTTCCAAAATGGTGATCGTATCCGATAATGATATTTTTAATCCCTACTACATCCACTAGCACATCACGGATAAACTCTCTAGATGACAAACGGCTGAATTCTTTGGTAAATGGTATCACCAACAGCTTGTCGATACCCATCTGATCCAGCATGTCGATCTTCTCATCCAAAGACTGTAACAGTCGCAAGGGGTTGTTTTCAGGAAATAATACCAGCCGGGGATGTGGATGAAAACTAATCAATACCGATTCTGCGTCCATCTTACGGGCAGACTCTATCAGCAAATCCAAAATAGCCCTGTGTCCTATGTGTATTCCATCAAATGTCCCAATAGTGGCAACAGAATTTATTCCTTTTTCGTACGATTCCAATGATCGATATACCTGCATGTATTTCTACTTAGATCACAAAGCTAAGGGATACACCGTTTAGGGGCAAACAATAGTAATACATGCATCAACTAGTTTGTCCATTTAAAAGAAATCATTTGATTGACAAAATGACTGCAGGAGTCTATCTCAGGGTACTGGGAGGAAGAGGAGACTCACATGTACAATGGAAACAAAAAAACAATATCATATATTGATATTCATGCCATTTTACGTATAAATCTTTATATTTAAGTCATAGAATATTGTTATAACAATCATTATGCCTATATATCACAAAATGGGTAAAATACCGCCCAAACGACATATACAATTTGAAAAGCCTAATGGAGGCTTGTACTATGAAGAACTGTTTGGAACCATAGGTTTTGATGGTATGTCCTCCCTCATGTACCACATACATCGTCCGACCATGGTAAGAGAAATAGGTGAGGCAAAGGATGTTACCCCACGTATTGGAGTCGCAAAAAACCTGACTGCACGCAAATTCATCGGGTTCAATGTGCCTCCACAGGATAACTTTTTGGATAGCAGGGTACCCTTGCTGGTCAACAACGATGTACACGTGGGTGTAGCTTCACCCAGACAATCGCTCTCTAGCTATTTTTATAAAAATGCTGATGCAGATGAATTACTGTTTATACACGAGGGAACAGGTACCCTGCGCACCATGCTAGGTAATATTCGCTTTGAATACGGGGACTATCTGATCATCCCTCGAGGTATGATCTACCAGATTGACTTCGATACTGAGCAAAACCGCCTTCTCTGGGCCGAGTCTTTTCACCCCATCCATACCCCGAAAAAATACCGCAACTGGTTTGGTCAGCTCCAGGAACATTCCCCATTCTGTGAACGTGATTACAAGCTGCCCTCAGAACTGGAAACCCAAGATGAACAAGGGGATTTCCTCATGAAAATTAAAAAACAGGGACAGCTTTATGAACTTATCTATGCTTCGCATCCTTTTGATGTGGTAGGTTGGGATGGATATAATTACGCCTATGGCTTTTCTATCCACAACTTCGAACCCATCACTGGACGCATCCATCAACCCCCCCCAGTTCATCAGACATTTGAAACCTCAGCCTTTGTCGTTTGCTCATTCTGCCCAAGACTCTATGATTATCATCCCAAGGCTATACCCGCTCCCTATAATCATTCCAATATCGATTCAGATGAAGTATTGTATTATGTAGATGGGGATTTTATGAGTAGAAATGATATTGATCGTGGGTATCTGACGCTTCACCCTGGAGGTATTCCGCATGGTCCTCATCCTGGTGCATATGAACGTAGCATTGGCAAAAAAGAAACACATGAATTAGCTGTCATGATCGATACCTTCAGGCCTTTGCAAATTACAGAAGATGCATTAAAAATTGACGATGGGAAATATTTCCGTTCATGGCTTGATCATGAATAGGACACAAAAAACCGACTACAAAGCACGGCAGTGTGCAGTCCCTCTGCAGTGGGACTCACATACTCGTTTAGTAAGCCACAGATTACAC
>CAYXVE010000077.1:0-8917 GCA_964468435.1 uncultured Bacteroidia bacterium
CTACTTGCCTTACTATCCCGTTTTTATACAAATGTCTTAATTGATTAATAATTAAATCCTTTATCGTTGCTTGATTAGTTTCCTCTAACAAATCCCTATGAATAACTTGATAAAGTTCGTCGCTGGTACTCGCTCGATTATTTACCAGTTTGACAATTTTTAGTGTAAACTGTGTTAGCTCAAAGTCCTCTACTCCATAACGGTACTTTACAAGAATCCAAGATGAATGAGACATCTCTACAAGTTCTACGAAATCACTGAGCACAAACTTCCCCTTGGGATTAAAGGGAGCTTCTGCTTTCTGTATCCTTAGGTAGCACACTGATAAAAAATCAAATGTGGGCGGACAAATTTCAAGTTCCATCTTTTTCTTTTCTATGAATAGTATTGCCTGACCATCAAAATACTCATGAGGTGAAATAGGATTATTTTCACTTATTTCTGTAAAATTCTGATAGGGTGTTAAGGTTTCATCGAAAGGAGGAAGTTGATGTAGTATTCTTGCCGTATTGGGGAAATATTTACTAAATATTTTACTTACTATGCTCCCAATATCAGGGAATTTCATAGCAGAAGATTTCTTATACTCCTTAAGGGAAGGTAAGACTATGTTACCAGAATCCATAGGATTAAGCAATTGAAGCATACAACTAGCTAATCCTGTTTCGCCCATGAAAACAGACATATCCGGTTTTCGAATATCCCATCCCGAGGGTAGGTATCCATATTCAGTTTTTAACTGTATAGCTGTATGTATAATTTCATAGGCTTTGTTTGTATAAATACTATTATTCAAATGGTATCCCGCAAGAGCTAGCAAGTATGCGTTTGATCCATGACCATTGGTCAATGAAAAGTTAGTAGTGTGATTCGGAAGCTGAACAATATGATCGAGTACAATCTTTGCCTGTTTGCAATAAGATTCATCATCAGTATTAAAAAACCCTCTGAGTCTGGTTAAGGCTATACCGACACTACCGTGAGCCCAACCGCTTACCTCTTCACCTTTCATTAGCTTATCCGGTTCTGCTACAGAATCAGGATGCTCTAGCTTTGCTGGATGTATCCGAAAATCGGGCCAAGATACACTCTGTAATGTGAAATATTGATTTTCATACTCAAAAGCTTGCTTACCCAGCCAAATTATACCAGGAGCATTATAGGCTTTTCCGATCTCTGTAAGTACAAAACCTATCCCTGCTGCTCCATGAGAAAGTCCACATAAACTATCAATATAATTCGGCCTGTACCTCCATTTGAGCCCCCTTTTTGATATATAAATATTGTCTATTAAGTTTTCTAGACATGTTTGTAACAAATTGAAGATTTCCTCATTATCGCTTTGGGTATGCAATTTTGCTAGTACAAATAGATTGCCAGCATTTCCGCTTAACAGATCGTCGCTATAATGGTCTATAAAATATTGCTGATTTTCCAGGACTAGTTCCAAGGCTGTTTCAAGATACGCTGACTGTAGCGTTGCCTCAAACAATACACTTAATACATAACATATTCCTGTCTTTCCTGTATAAAAAGCGAAATGATTACTTTCCTGATCCTTTGCTACTTGTAATAGCCATTTAGTAGAAAACTCTGCGAGCTTCAGATATTTTTCTTCTCCAGAATAGTTATACATGGATAGCAAATACAAAATGATTCCTCCATTACCTTTATAAATGGTTGTATCAGAATTGTAAAAACTTTTTCCACGGTTTTTATGATCTATATCCAGCGTTTTCCAATAAATTATTCCGCCAGATGTAACACGCTGTGCAATGAGTTGCTCGTTGAAATCACACAACCATTCGTTAAGATTGTGTATTTGATCCTGACTGAGGTGCTGATTCATCTCTTATTTTATTACAAGTATGATGTAACACTAAGCCTCATATTCATCTTCCAGTATCCTTTTTAATAAATACGCCACAAAAGCTTCATCATAGTTTTTAATGCCAAGCCTGTTGTTGGTCATGTGTATAAGACTTTCCATCACACTGAAATAAGAATCATCTGTCATTACCCGGTCAAGATCGGCAAGTAGTTGCTGGTTTCCCTTGAACCATTGGTCAAGCCAAGATATACCAGTGCTATTATTGGAAAAAAAGATTTCAGAAAGGTCTCTAAAAAAATTGGTACGCCTCATTCCATTATATTGAGGTTCAAAATAAGCATGTATAAGATCCTCTCTGTCGGTTTTTTTGTCAGACAGGCCACTGTAAGAAAACCAGTTCTGTGTGTAGGAAGTAAATAATTGAATAAGTTCACGGGATGTTTTCCCGCTCGCTTTTGCCATGGCAAAATGTAGAATGACACCCCGGGTTAACATGTCATCTGACTTTTCATTTAATACAGCCATACAAACCTCAGATGATAGCTGAAAATGTTGCTCAGCAATAGGTAGCGCTTTTATACCACCATAACGTAACATTTCGGGTTGATATATTTCTTTATTAACCTGAAATTTATCTGTGGTAAATAATTCCTGGATTTTTGTATCGATTACCTGCTCAGCGGAGATACACCCTCTAAAACGTAATCTTAAATGTTTTCCACCTTCGTTGTAGCGAATAAAAAAAAACCGATCGATCAGCTTCTGTTCTGTAAGCTGACGGGCCAGTTCTTGAACCAGGTGAGTTAAAACCCAGTTTCGATCAGATTCAGTAAAGACATGGTAAGAAAACCAGCATCTGGTATTACACGCCTCCATCAGTATATTACAGTTAAGTTTGATAAGGTATCCATTTTTGTCTTAATATTTTTCTCAGACGAGCTATACCATTGTATAAGCATTTCACTTACTGCTCCTCCAGGTACTTCCGCTTTTCCAGGCAACATTTCTTCTATGCGGATGTATGTACCAGCTTTGCGAACAGCTTTTCTGAATAGCCGGACCATCAATGGAGACTCAAAGTCAATATATTGGGGTTTATAGTCATCGAAGGTTGAGTTTTCTCCAGCCTGTTTTTGATAGGGAGTTATGAATATAAAACAGTGTTGGGGTATAGCATACTCATTTCGCCACCTTTTCAACTGATACCAGTATTCAAAATCCGAAACAGAAGGAGCATTATCAGGTAAAAACTTGCAGGGTACCTTCCAGCATTTACGGAATAGTATCAATTGGTCTTCAAAAACAACTCGTGGAAAAGAGATGACATCATCTGAACTACTATTGGATTCAACATATTCATACAGCCAGTTTTGTAGGGGATATATAGCAAAGGGTATTGAAGGAGAAAAAGATACTAGCAGTTGATAAAGTTCCGAACGCGTAGTGGCAGTTTGTAAACATAAGTCAAATGGAAGAATTTTTTTTCCACTAGAATGATCCACAAGGTATACTGAATCAGATTCACAACGGACCATGAGATCACGGATACTGATCTGATTCTCGACAGGCAAATTGGTATTCCCGCCAGGAATAACGATTTCATACGGCAGCAAAGGAGGATGAATATTTGCATTAAAGCAGGATGCATCTTTAATTTCAGTTGCAAGGCTATCCGATAAAAAAGTATGATTCATTTGCCTTATCTCATGAGTTGCCGTTTTAGAAAATAGATGCAAAAAACGGCCATGTCCACGTCCATATCCGTTAAAAACACTATTAACCACTCCATAGATTTTTCTGTGTTTATCGCCATATAATTGCACATGTGTACCCTTGGAGTATGATATCGTTTGCTGGATATTTCTTCCAAACACGTTTCGAAGCTCTTCGCCAGAAAAATTTATTTGTTCATTGTTGGAAGTCTTGTCTTTGATCAGCTCGTTAAAGTGATTCTTAAATATCTTCTCTTCCTGTCTCCAATGATCCTTTTCCGCCTCCAGGATTTCTGAAATGCAAGTGTTCTTCCCTTCTTTGTTAGGTTTTACATACTCCCTGTAGTAATGTTTATAAAATTCAATAAGGGGCACACTCTCCTTATTGGGATAGTGATATCGGAAAAAGTGATACCGCTTTTTGTTCTGATTTTTCAATGGAGAAAGTGGTAATAAGATTTGATAGAGTTTATCCAGCTTTTGCACAAGAGGTTTTATATCTTCTGAAGTGTAAGGTATAGCCTTTGATATAGAAGCATCTTCATAAAAAAGATTTTCTCTTGAAAAATATAAACCATTGAAATAACGAATTCTGAACGAAGTATCGCGATTCAATTCATTTAAAAAACGTCGTTTAGCTTCTTGATTATCCTCACCTTCAGAGAAAGGAAGGCGGTTATTAGCACAAAAGGTGCGGACTGTGTCTTTTAAAGCCTGATAACTCCTGTCCAGTATTTGTTGCCTTATGAGTGTTTCTGCAGTATTTAACTGAAACGCTGCATCTTGTAAAGATTCTAGCGTATTTTTCAGTCTATTGATATCAGGATTTGTCAGACTTATCCCATGAAGAAACTCAAGGAATTTGACCGTCCATTCGGGATCAGTACCCGAGACATTAATATTGGGCTCGATGAGACCAGTATCAATGAGTTGTAACAGATACTGCTCTATATCGGAAGATTGAGTTTGTTCAAATGCTTCTGTAAGATTTTGTGACAGGACTTTAATATTTGTATCTCCCTCAATGTAGGAGATGATATGATCAAGCCCCAAGTTTCGATCTATATGCTGAAAAACCTCGACATTGTTGAAATTGACAAGATAGCTGTAAACCTTTTCCTGTATTTCTAAGGTCGGATTCAGCTTTAATGGAATATTCTTAACTATATCAGGTACCTGTAAAAGTAAGCCCTTCATATAGGGTAAGAGATAAGTGTTGAGCCTTACTTTAGCCTTAATTACGTCTTTTTCTTTCGGAGAAAGCCCCATACTAAGGCAGGTAAAACGGCTGAAAGGAGATGTCTTAGTGTATTGACGAGTGAAATATTTTAAAAACGCTGCCTCTGACTGTATATCAGTTTTTTTCAATTTATCAGGTGTAGTGTTCAGATATCTTTCTAGTCGGGAAAATAAAGATTGTGAGGATAATTGCAGTGATTGAATAAGAGCTTCATTATCTCTGATAAGCCCTTGAAAATGTTGCCTTGTATCAACTAATGCCTCCTTAAACAATTCCTCTCCCTTTGAATATGTGTGCTGAGCAGTGGACAGGCGTTGGTGGTACTGATCCAGTAATTCTTGTTCTTTTTCATTAAGATATTCTCTGATAACAAGTTCCTCTTTACGTTTCAGCTTTTTTCTGTTATGTATAGCTCTTTTACAGTTGAGAAGCTTGTTTCTATCTTTGGGATGCTGACATGACTGTATCTTGTCAAATAGTAGATCAGTAAAATTGTCACAGATTTCTCCAGTATTCTGTTCCATTTGCCTTAAATTTTCAAAAAAAAGCTGGAGTTTTTCTGAATAAAGTAGATCAGTTTGTTCAATGGGAACCGGAGAAACTCTATGCAAAAGTGAAGGCTGTATGTATATATTCCTCATAGTTGTATATTTTTATCAAATAAAGCTATGATATGTCCAAAAATGCGCTGTAGTAAGCTCAGATCTTCGGTTATAATGGATGCAGAACCACTCAAATATTGTTTAAAAGGGATGGTTATGTTGTAGCTAGTTTTCAATTGATGATTGAGAGAAACGGCAATCAGATAATTTCCTTCATTTGGCACCAGGGAAACTTCGCCCACTATTCCCTCTAGTGTTCCATATTCTTGGTAAGGAAAGTGATCTAGTCTGATCTTTACCCGTTGGCCTGGTTGAACTTTACCAGAGCCTTTTACCGGCAATGTAATCTTTCCGATATACGTTCCATCATCAGGAACTACTGAGAGGATAGCTTCATTAGGGTTGATGAACTGGTTTTTAGAAAATTTCTGTAAGTACGTAACTCGTCCGGAGATAGGAGCACTTAATAAATATTTTTGTTCCCATTCCGAAATAGCTCCCAGCATTCTTTTAATTGATTCTCGTAGGCTTAAGATAACTTGAAAATAAGCGTCACTATTCTCTTTTTGACTGATTAGTAACGCCTCTTCAAGTTTTTGTTTTTGTAGATCGTTTTGAAAAATTTCAAAATCAACATTTGTTAATACCCCTTTCTTTTCAAGCCATTCTGCCTTGGCAAGTTCAAGACTTTGTTGACTGATTCCATCAATATTGAGAAGAAACGAATCACGGTGTATTTTCTTATCAAATAGCTCCTGTTGCTCTTTTAGGAGTGCCTTTTTGGAGGTGAGAATTTTTCTAAGATCATCAGTCTGTCGAATCTGTGATTCAAGATTTCCCTGAAGTTCTTCTTGAAACCTTGAAGTAGAAAGGTATACGTATCTCTGATATTCTTCAACCAAAAGAGAATATAAGTCTTGCATATCTCCAAGGATAAGCGAGTGATCGAGCTTATCCAGATTGCGGTAATCACTTTTTTGTAAAGTTGTTTCCAGTGTTTTTTTTAATTGTAGGATGTCATCGTGTTTGACTGGATTCATAATAATACCCAAAGGAGTCTGTGCCTCGACCTGACTCCCTTCTCCTACAAAAGGCACATAGTTTCCGGCCTGTCGCGCGTATACTTTTACTGGAGGAAGGTCTGTTGCAATATCAATTCCTGCCGTTAATACTGTCGGATATCTAATAATTGCAGCCATTGATAAAAAAAGTAGAAATACTACGGCCAAGGCACTAATCCCCCAACGCTCATACCATGTTGGGATGATCTCAACCATATCTTCCAGACGATAAGCTTCATTATTTTCCTTCATGTTCCTAATTCTAATTGGTTCTTGATTAAATGATAGTAACCACCTTCTAGTTTGATCAACTCATTGTGTGTTCCCTGTTCTATAATTTGCCCGCTATTTAGGACAACTATCTGGTCTGCATGACGCACGGTACTAAGGCGGTGGGCAACTACTATAACCGTCTTCCCTCTAAAAAAACGATTTAATTTTTCTGTAATCTCCTTTTCATTGTTGGCATCCAATGAGTTAGTAGCCTCATCAAAAAAGATGTACTCGGGATTTCTGTAAACAGCCCTTGCTATTAATATACGTTGCTTTTGTCCTTCGCTAAGCCCTATGCCATCTACACCGATCATACTTTGGAAACCGGAAGGCAAACCTGAAATAAAGGTATCGACATTTGCCACTCGAGCAGCTTCATATAGTCGTTCTTCATCAATCTGCTGAGTACCAAAAGCAATATTCGCTGCTATAGTATCCGAAAAAATATAGCCCCCCTGTAGAACTGCTCCGCATCGTTTTCTCCAGGAGGTTGGCTCTAGGCCTGATAAAGGAATACGACCTATATGAATTTGGCCCTGATCAGGATCTATAAATTTGAGAAGTAATTTGATTAACGTAGTTTTTCCGCTACCGCTAGCTCCTACAATAGCGGTCATTTTTCCTGCTGGTATAAATAAGTTAATGTCTTTTAATGCTACCTTATCAGAATGTTTATCATACTTAAATGTAACATCCTCTAATTCAATATTTCCAGTTGTAGTTTCGCTATGATTATGAGTGGCAAGTTGGTCATCACTTTCAGCTTTCATATTGAAAATTTCATTAATACGTTGAAAGCTAAGTCGTGCATCCTGCCAGTTTCGGAAAAAATCTATGAACTGAAGGACTGGGCTATTTAGTTGACCTGTGATATAAGAGATGGAAAGCATCATTCCCAGTGTCAATTCTCCCTTTAATACCAAGCTGGCAGAAACTACGATAATAAGAATATTCTTAAATTCTCCTATAAACAGCGTCCCAACTTGCTGCGACTGTTCTATGTTAAGGCTAGAAAAGTTAAGTTTGAATAATTTTGCCTGTTTTTCTTCCCATTCCCATCTCTTAAGCCTTTCAGCCCCATTGAGCTTGATTTCATGCATGCCTTGAACGACTTCGATTAAAGTATTTTGGTTATCAGCAAGCTGAAGGAATTTACCATAATCCACATCCTTCCTCTTTTTCATGAATCCTAGAATCCAAACGGTACTAAGGGCAGTTCCTACGAAGAAGATCAAGGCAATGTCAAAGCTGTAAAGCATAAGTACAATGGAAAAAACAAGAAGGTTGATAGCAGAAAATAATGTATTGACAACCGTATGAGTGAGAAATACCTCAATCCTCCTATGATCCTGCATACGTTGCATGATATCAGCCGTTTTTCGGGAATCAAAAAAGGAAGCAGGGAGTGACATAAGCTTTAACAAGAAATCGGATAACAGCGATATACTTACACGATTACCAATGTGTAGTAATACCCGGGTTCGTATCATCTCCACAAAGGTCCTACCCGTGAAAACCATGAGCTGAGCAATGCATATCATGTAGATGAATCCAAGATTCTCAGTCTGAATACCCGTATCAACAATAGCCTGTGTGAGAAATGGCAAAACCATTCCCAGAAGCGTGGCAAGAAGTAATCCTATAAAGATTTGAGTAAATAAGCCTTTATAATCTTTCAAATAATGGATTAATTCCCCCAGCCCATTCTCTTTACTTACATGATTTTCTTTATAGAAGCTGGCTTGAGGTTCAAGAAGTAAAGCTATACCAGTATTTAATCCCTTTACCTCCCAATGCTCGGTAAACTGCTTACCACTCAAACGAACCTTTCCTTTCCCAGGATCAGCAATGTAGAAATGATCTTTTCGAATGTTATATAAGACTACATAATGAGCTTGGCCCCAATGAAGGATTGCAGGTAATGGAACTCTCTTTAATTGTTCGCAAGTCAATTGTGCAGCGAGTGTTTTAAAACCAATACTTTCAGCGGCTTTCATAAGCCCTGCCAGTGAAGATCCATCACGGCCTATTCCTGCCAAATTACGCAGGGTTATTAAGGAATATGAGCTACCATAGTATTTGCATACCATACTTAAACAAGCAGCTCCACAATCCATTACATCTAACTGCCTGACAAGCGGAAAGGGCCTTTTAAATCTCATTAAATGCAACTTTGTTGCAGAAGTTACAAAACTTTT
>CAYXVE010000077.1:9017-19682 GCA_964468435.1 uncultured Bacteroidia bacterium
ATGATATAATTAGCACAAACTAACATTTTATGAAAACACTTTATTTACATCTCATATTATCTATATATGTATGCTTAAACGCTCATGCCCAGGACTGGCAATGGCAAAATCCACTTCCGACAGGAAACGGTACTAACGGTGCTGCTTGGATTGATGATCAAACCTTCTATGTATCGGGTTCAAAAGGGCAGTTCGTCAAAACCAGTGACTTCGGACAATCCTGGGAAACGGCAAACATTCCAACAGATGCATCGGTAGGAAGGTTATATTTTGCCAATGCGTCTGAAGGATGGGCGATTACTAATAATGGAGAGATTTGGGTAACTGAAGATGCGGGTACAAACTGGGAACTACAACGGGAGGACCCAGCAACACCAACCTTGAGGTACATTGATGTATTCAATCAATCAGGTTACGCTGGAGGGCATGCTGGATTTGTAGAAAATGTCCTAATAAAAACTCAAAATGGCGGATCGGATTGGGAAGCTGTCAATCTCCCTATTAGGGAAGGTGCAGCCTTCTATGGATTATTTTTAATTACAGCTGTCAATAACGATACGGTGTACGCAGCTGGTTGGGATAACACCTTTTTCAAAAGT
Source organism: uncultured Bacteroidia bacterium (assembly GCA_964468435.1). Classification (GTDB taxonomy): domain Bacteria; phylum Bacteroidota; class Bacteroidia; order J057; family J057; genus JBCCTX01. Next base: position 9,617 of record CAYXVE010000077.1, read on the forward strand.
TTCGATAGTGGTGTAACCTGGGATACTACTCATTTACCTATTTCAGCTGCAGGATTTTATGAGGGAGGGTATTTTGTCAATGACAGCACGGGGTTCCTTGTTGGGCCAAATGCTTACATCGTTAAAACTACGGATTACGGAGAGACCTGGGATGTTCTTATGGGTAGTGCTGATTCGACTGATGAAAATTCTCACTATTTTACGGAAGTATTCTTTACAGATGAACAAACGGGTTGGGTAAGTAGCTTTGGATGCTTATATAACACAACTGACGGAGGGGAAACTTGGACCCGGTCCTGCGATGGTACCTATGGAAACTTCCGTAAGTCCTATTTAAGGTTTAACGAACAGGGTAAAGGAATTGTAGTTTCGGTTCTTGAGGTGTTTGTAACTGAGAATGGTTCAGATTTCGATATTGTATTACCTATAGGTCCAACTAACACCTTATATAGTATCAATGAGATAGATGGCCTACTCTATGCTGCTGCCAGTGAGGGAAAAATATTTCAATCAACTGATGGCGGGGAAAACTGGTCTGTCATGAATACCCCCGTAAGTGCAACCCTTAGGGCCGCTCGTTTTGTGGATCAAGACAATGGGTGGGCTGCGGGAAGCGATAGTACCATTTTAAAAACTACCGATGCTGGCATGACTTGGGAATTATTTGACCTAGACTACAATGGGGATTTTAGTGATCTCTATGCATGGTCAGATTCTTTGGCTATTGTAGTAGGAGAGTCAGGAGCTATATACAAAACTACAGATGGCGGGGCAAGCTGGACCCCAGGCACCATAGATACCGAAAGCGATATCAATGCCGTTCATTTTGCTAATTCCGATACCGGGTATGTTGCTGGTGACGCTGGTTTTTTAGCCCGTACGATAGATGGTGGGACAAGTTGGTCCGTTCTCGATACAGTGGTTCTTTCAAATTTAAACGATATATATTTTCTGGACGGAAAGGCCGGTTATACGGTAGGGCGCTCAGGTAGAATTTTGTTTACCAATGATGCAGGAGCTACCTGGACAGAACAAGTAAGTGGGGAATCAGGAACATTAAATGCCGTTTTCTTTGTTAATAATGATCAAGGCTATGTGAGCACCCGGGGAAAAGTACTGATAACCGACGACGGAGGACAGAACTGGACTGTTCAAAATACTCCTTCAGGAAATAATTTACTTGATGTATACTTTGATGATGAAGGTAATGGCTGGGTAGTGGGATCTAACGGAAATATCCTCTTCATGAGCAGTATGCTAACAGACATAAATGATGTCTTAAGCCAAGAAAACCCTATAAAAGTGTTCCCTAATCCTGCAGACGTAAAGACAACGTTCGTCCTCAACGATAAAAGTAGTGGAAACGCCAATCTGTTCGTCTATGATAGCTCAGGTAGATTAGTACTAAACACCCAACTGACTTTTCAGGGTGGTACGGCAGAATGGAGGATTCAACCAAACATGGCAGCGGGCCTATACTACTTTCAGCTGAATTTTCAGAAATATTCGCAAGGGGGCAAGCTCATTATTCGAAAATAACATCGCTCAACCCGGGAACAGTTATTGTTTCCGGGTGTACAATAACAAAAACGCTAACATAAACGATGAAGTTCGTATTGACTCTCGTATTTATTTCGCTGGCACCGATTATTCAAGCCCAGATCGTAGATACCTTATCTAATTTACCTGATAGTGCATCTTTGTATGCGCCCAGATACTCAAACCCAGGACAATGGGGATATATCTTGGGACAAAACTCTTCCTATCGCCAACAATTTGCTGAGAAATATTACGTGGCAGGGTCCAAGACAATAAAAGGATTGATTGCGCATCTGACAGGTGTTTTTGAACATCCTAATAATTATGTTGAATTTAATGTATACCAGGTTGCAGAAAATGGTTTACCAGGCAATCGGTTAAGTGGTAAACAGATCTTCTACAAAGACCTTGACCTTTCTGGTAATGGAATGTTAGTAACCTTCAATACACCGATCACCATCCAGGATTCGTTTTTTGTCACTTTTAACGTATTGGATTACTTACACGGAGGCTTTGAAGGAGATACCCTGGGGCTCTTAGCAGGAGAACCCGGCTCTCGATCAAGTGAAGACTTGGAGAATTTTGGCCGAAATGCAATCCAGGCGCATAATCATAGCAGAGAAGATTGGAAAGATTTCTTCACCCAGAATTTTACTCCGATTGCTACTCATTTTGCACTTTTCCCCCTTGTGGAATCAAATGATATCACCACATTAGATAGTGAAACATCAAAAGTACAGATTAAAGTATATCCTAATCCTGCAGATGATTGGCTATATTTATCACTACCAGATAACTATGAAAAGGTCTCTGTGTATAATTTAAGGGGCGAGATAATGTTTCAGGAACACCGGAATAATACTTTAGAGGTGATAAATGTAGGAAATTGGGTAGCTGGTAGCTACCTGGTACATATTCAAGTTGAAAAGAACCAGCAACTTTTTGAAAGAATTATTATCCGTTGACAAAGATGAAAACGAGTGATAAATGGGACGTTATTATTGTGGGAGGTAGTTATGCAGGTTTGTCAGCTGCAATGGCATTAGGTCGCTCACTTAGAAATGTATTAATTGTAGATAGTGGGGCACCTTGTAATAGGCAAACGCCTTACTCTCACAATTTTATTACTCATGACGGAAAAAAACCTCAGTTGATAGCGGATTCAGCAAAAGAACAAGTGTTATATTACAATACCGTAAAATTTTGTCAAGGACTTGCTATCAAAGGAGAAAAGACTCAGACAGGCTTTGAAATTGAAACAGATTCCGGAGATGTCTTTCAGGCAATTAAGTTGATCTTTGCTTCAGGTATAAGAGACTTGATTCCTGCTGCAATCACTGGTTTTTCTGATTGTTGGGGAATATCTATATTGCATTGTCCTTATTGTCACGGCTATGAAGTTCGGGATCAAGAGACAGGTATACTGGCCAACGGTGAAATAGCCGCGGAATTCGTTAAGCTGATTTCAAATTGGACAAACCAGCTTACACTTTTCACTAATGGCTCTTGTACGCTTACAGAAGAGCAAATCCATGTAATACTGAGCAAAGGTATACGTATAGAAGAAGCCTTCATTGATAGCTTGGATCATCAACAAGGATATATTCAACAAGTACATTTAAGAGACGGTCGGAGTATACCCATTAAGGCACTTTATGCTCGAATTCCCTTCGAACAACATTGTGAAATTCCCCTACAGCTAGGATGCGAAGTTACTGATCAGGGGTACCTAGAAGTAGATCAACTTTCAAAAACCAATGTTCAAGGTGTTTTTGCATGTGGAGACAATAGTTCCTCTATGCGTGCAATATCTCATGCAGTTGCAATGGGTACTATTGCAGGTGCAATAGTAAATATGGAGTTGATTGATGAGATGTATTAATCAATTTATAATCATGAATTTACATACGTCACATATGGTGCTACCATACATTAAATGGAAAGCAGTTATATTTTCAGTAATCTTAGCCTCTTTTCTATGGGCTTGTGAAACAGAAGATCCCTCCCCTTCTAATACACAGGATTTACCCGAAACCCCAGAGATTAATATACTTAGTGTATTGCCCGGGCCACAGATACTTGAAATTTGTGGAGAGGATGATCCAAATGGGATCGCTCTTTTTTCTACAGATACATTGAGCCTCACTTTTAAGATGAAAGCCTTTCATGGACTTTCTCAATACAAAATCGATATACACAGTAATTTTGACTGCCATACACATGGCACAAGAGCTAGAACTCAAGGAATACCCTGGCAAGTATTGGATATCAAAGATGTAGAAGGACAGAATATCACTGTTACAAGAAAACTACCCGTACCGACAGATGTACAGGCAGGTGATTATCATTTTATGCTACAGGCGCTTGATCAGAAAGGTAATGAAGCCGATTGGGTACTTTATAGCCTGCAAATTCAAAACATAAATGATACACAATCACCTGAAATTGAATTCATCAATCCATCAAACGATTCGATCAGTATTTCTAATGCCGAAAATGTTCATATGGAGATGGACATTTCGGATAATCAAGATCTTTTCGGAGGACGTATAGATATTATGTATCTCAATCCTTCAGGAACAGAATTCACCGCTGAGCAATATTTCTTTCCGGAAGGAACGGGTTCTCAAACTACCTACAACTTTTCATTTGCTTTTTCTACAACACCTGCTTCAGGTACGTATATCTTTATTATTAAAGCCTTTGACGCGGTTGGTAATGAAGCAGAGAAAAGATTAACAGTATTCATTGAAGGATAACACAAATATCGGCAGCTTTACATATAGACAAAGAGCAAGTATTGCCCTCTTTATATTACTTTGTATCTACACACAGGGAGTTGCTCAACAGAATCTGTATTCTATAAGCGGGAAAATAAAAGATCAATCAGGCACAGCCTTACCTCGTGCTACTGTTCATGTAGTCAATACAGGCCAAACAATATTGGCAGACTTTTCAGGTAGGTATGTACTAAGATTACCTTATGGAAAATATGTTATCACTACCAGTTACCTTGGATTTACCACTCATACAGACACGGTTGAAATAACCAATCGGTCAGTTGTCATGGACGTAGTACTGAGCGAAAAAATTCAAACACTTAACACCGTGGAAATCACAGCCAATCCACACGCAATTGGTACAGATGAGCCATTGGGCTTTACACTATCAAGTGAGAAGGTGACATATGAATTTATTCGTGAAAATCAGGGTAACAACTTGATGAATACGCTAGAAAAACTGCCTGGAATAAGTGCTCTACATACCGGAGTAGGTATTTCAAAACCTGTCATTCGGGGAATGAGCTTCAACCGCGTGATTGTAAACGAATATGGTATCAAACAGGAAGGACAACAATGGGGCGTAGATCATGGCCTGGAACTAGACCAATATGGCGTAAATGAAATTGAAATTCTCAAAGGACCTGTGTCCATACTTTACGGTTCGGACGGATTGGCTGGGGTGATCAATATTAGACAACCCAAAATGCCAGTAGTAGATACCCTGAGAGCAGATGTATTATTAAACTACAAGTCCAATAACTCGTTATTTGGTACTTCCGCATCAGTGGAAACGAAAAAAAATAATTTGTGGGTCAAAGCCCGAGTTACCTGGCAGGATTTTGGAGACTACAAAGTGCCTGCTAACGAGTTTCTGTACAATTCTTTTACGCTCCCTATTATCAATCGAAGGTTGAAAAACACTGCAGGTGAGGAACTAGATTATGCTTTACATCTTGGATATAGGCGAAAATGGGGACACTCAACCCTCTATCTATCTAGCTATGGACAAAAAGTAGGCTTCTTTTCAGGTGCTTTTGGAATTCCAAGAAGTTATCAGTTACAGGATGATGGAAACACTCGCGATATACAGCTACCTTATCAAAACATCAATCACTGGAAAGTAATTTCTAATACCGTCATGTATGGCAACAAGTCCAAATGGATGATCGATCTCGGATATCAGCATAATCTCAGAGAGGAACATTCGTTTCCACATACCCATGGGCAAGGTCCTGTACCAGAAGGTACGCTAGCGCTGCAGCTCCGATTAGAAACACTGTCCTACAATGTACGTTGGTGCTATGATATACGCCCTGACTGGCACCTCTACATTGGGAGCAATGGACAGTTGAAAAATAACCGTACGGGCGGTTTTGAATCACTAATTCCTGAATACACGTTGATGCAGTCGGGTGTATATGCGCTACAGGATGCAAAAATCCGTGAAGGTCTGTATTGGCAGTTGGGGCTCAGGTGGGATGTAGCCACACAAGTAGCTTCTGAAACTAATGTTCCCATTTATGCCTCTGATGCTACGATCATCAGCTACTCACAACGAAATCCAACCTTTGAAAAGCAGTACAGTATTCCCACCCTTTCTTCAGGAATAGCATGGGAATTAACGAAAAGCCTTAATTTAAAATATAATATTGGAACAGCCTTCAGGTTTCCATCTATTCCCGAACTGGCTTCCAATGGTATACATCACGGCACCTTCCGACATGAACTGGGCGACCCCAGTTTGAATATAGAAAAAGGAGTCCTTCAGGACGTTTCATGTCAATATAATATCAAACGCCTAAAAGCTACAATTTCTCCATTTTATTATCATTTTGATAATTACATCTACCTACGGCCATCCGCCAAATTTTCGACATTACCAGATGCAGGACAGATATATCAATATAGTGAAGGCAGGGTACATATGGCCGGGCTGGAAAGTTCATTTCAATATGACTTCCTGAACAATTGGCAAGGGACCTTTTCCCTGGAATACGTGATAAATCGGAATAACGATTTGGAATACCCACTACCATTTACCCCCCCTTTTCATACACTAAGCGAACTGGAATACCAGTTCTCCTTTAAAAATGAACTCTCCAAAAACTGGATTCGGATTTCTTGGGATCAATTTGCTGCTCAGAATAGGGTGGACCAAAATGAAGATACCACTCCTGGGTATTCTCTGTTCAATCTTGCATGTGGAATAGAGTTTTCTTTAATGAAACGAACTTTTCAATGGCAACTACAAATCACAAACCTGACTAACACTCGCTATCTTAACAACATGAGCCGATATCGAATACTCAACCTGCCGGAGCAAGGTAGAAATGTACAGTTTTCATTGTCTTTCCAATAATTCCATGAGGAAGAAGAATGAAAAATCATTCAAAGACAAAATTATCCGGAAAACCTCAACACTAACATAGATGCAAAGGGGATCTGCTGCTTTTATGGAAATAATGATATGGTAACATACACAAACATCAAAAGACTACAACTATTTAAACGGGCTTCTTAAGGGTTGGAAAACAACTTACCTGAATTACATATAATACGGAGGCACAACTATGATTGAATTGATTATAAATGAATGGAAAGCCTTGTTGAGAAACAGGTCATTACTTATTGTGAGCGTCTTTTTTTTGATAGCCTTAGCAGCTACTTGCTGGATTAGTAAGCAGCAAGTCTTAATGCAACAGCAAATACACCAGTTTGCCCAAGAGCATATTCGGGAGCAATGGGAAAATATAGGGGCTACTAATCCTCACAATGCAGTTCATTTTGGTACGTATGCTTTCAAACCCTACGGGCTAATGAGCAGCATCGATGAAGGCGTACATTCCATTACTGGCAACGTACTCAGGCTGGAAGGACATGTACAGAATGAAATGGAATTTTCAGAATCCTCACAGTCTTTACTGGTTTCTGCCTTTGGCAAACTTACTCCCGCATTGCTTTTAAAATACGTGATCCCTTTATTGCTTATTTTTCTCTCATTTTCATCCATAAGCAATGAACGCGAATCCGGAAGATTGAAACTTTTGGTCCTACAGGGACTCTCCATTCCCAGAATGATCCTTTACAAATCCTTGGCTTTCTTACTAATTGGGGCATTAATGCTAGCGGCAGGGCTATTTTCACAGATGATCTCGCTAGGCGAGCATGTTAGTGCAGATACATTTTTACGTCTAGCATCGCTCTTCACAGCTTACCTATCCTTTTATTTTATTCTTATCCTACTAGCGGTTTTACTCTCAGCCTGGATGAAAACCCCAACAGCAGCCCTTTCCAGTATTTTGGCAACATGGGTGATATGGGTGGTTTTCCTGCCAAAAGTGTTTGGGTTAACGGTAGAAAATAGATATCCACTACCGAGTAGGGAAACCTTTAATGCAGCTATGAAAGCAGACCGGGAGAAGGGAATTGATGGACATTCTCCTACAGGGAAACGGAAAGAAGCATTCACGCAGGAGATCATGAAACAATACGAGGTAGATAGTATTGAAAATCTACCCATTAACTTAGATGGTTTGATCATGCAGGCCGATGAGGAATATGGGAATAAGGTATGGGACAAGCACTTTGGTAATGTATACCAGATCCTCAAAGACCAGAAGCAAATGTACCAAGTACTAGGAATAGTAAACCCATTCATGGCCTTGCAAGGCTTAAGTATGGGATTCAGTGGCAGTGATCTTTTCCATCATCAGGATTTCTTAATAAAAGCAGAATCCTACCGGAGAGAATTTATCAAAATACTTAACGAAAAACATGCTTACGGTGGATCTAAGTCTGGGGATTGGAGTTGGAAAGCTGATGGTAACTTCTATCGGTCGATAGCTGGCTTTGACTATAAAGCACCTCCTTTGAAAAACTTGCTTCATTATTATTGGATAGATGTAGCTACCATGTTGATTTGGATAATAGCATTGTTCATGGTCGTGCTATTTTTAAGTAATAAAATAAAAGTTGCATGAAAGTTAAAAATATTTTTCTATATGAATGGCTACATTTTACAAAAAGCCAATTAAAGGTTGTAGCCTTAGTATTGTTTTGTTTGGCTGCTGTATATGGTCTTCAAAATGGCTATAGTTTATTCAAAGAACAAACTTTGAAAGCCAACTACATTAGCAAGAAGCAGGAAGAGGCTTTTCAACAGGTAAATAACTGGCTCGACAAAGGTAAAAAAGGGCCGGATGAACGACCCTATGTGGATATTACCAAGCCACTTTGGGCATTTTACTATACCCCTACCTGGGCATGGAAGCAACCTTCTCCAATGATGGTTTACAGCATTGGGCAAGCTGAGCAGTTTGGGTATTATAAAAAAGTCACTGAGTGGAGCACTGTTTCTGATAGTGACCTCACCGAAGAGATTGCCAACCCAGAGAGACTAGCTAATAGAGTGTTGGATTTCGGTTTTGTAGTCGTCTACCTTAGTCCGCTTTTATTGATTATTCTGGTATACAATATAAATGGGTATGAAAAAGACCGGGGGATGTTAAAACTTATTAATGTACAGTCAACCCATTCTGGAAAATGGCTGATAACAAGAACCTTTTTTTATTTCGCTATAGTAGCCCTCGTATTTTTTTTGCTGATGTTGACTTATGCAAGCTTGTTTGGCATTTTTTCCGGGTATACACAGGCCTTTCTCCATTTTCTTACATTAAGCATCCTTTATTTGTCGATATGGTCAGTAGCATTTTTCTTGATAATCCTGGCCAAAAGCAGTAGCATGATCCAAGCGGTAACAATGATTAGTGTATGGCTTGTTTTTTGTTTGGTTCTTCCAGCATCAGTTCAACAGGCCGCTTCCATGAAATATCCCGCTATTTATATGACTGACTTTCTAGACGCCAAAAGGCAAGAACTCTTTGATCTGTATGATATATATGAATTATCACAGGATAGTCTAAAGATGCAACTGCTTAAACCTGACCTGGGACTCCAAAATACCCGGACTGCCAGTGATAGCCTGATCGACCCAACAATCTTAACCAACACCATGCCTTACCTAGCTAATAGAATCACGCGCCTTGCGGCTGAGGGAATAGAGGCAAGAAATGAAGCAAAAAACCGTTTCATCAAGAAAAGTTATTGGTACAACCCTACTTCTTTTTTCCTAAACCAACTAAATGCCATTTGTGATACCGATTACTATGCTTATCGTGATTTCAGAAAGCATATTCAAGGCATGATTGATACGCGTGCAACTACCAGGGCGATAGATTCATGGAATAAAGAAGTGATAGATAGAGAAAGAATTCTCTACTACATGAAAGCATTTGGCCAAGATTCAAATGAACAGGAATAGAGTTTCAACCTTTTATACCTTTTCAAGAGTATCTTGAGATTGTGAAAAATTGGAAAGCAGAAGAATGGATAGTATCTATTGGTTGATTTTTATTCAATTGCTTTTGCCACGCTAGTCTACTTCACTTAAATGAAATAGTCATAATAGAGGTGCACCGGATGTTCATGAAACTGGTTATCAGCGGTATAATCACCGACATCCCTCAAGCGAAAGGCTGGTCCAGTATAAATTTCAGGCGCTTCTCTTACTTGCCACCCTATCGAAAAAAAGCAGATCCGAATCAAGCTTACTTAGAAGTCATTTAAAGTTTTTTTGAGGCTGAATTTTGTGCTTGATCATCCAAACAGTCGCTGCGATAAAATGCCAATTCCACCAGCTAGCTATTGTCGTATCTTGTCTGATCAGTAAGGTTCTAAAGCTATCC
>CAYXVE010000078.1:0-19471 GCA_964468435.1 uncultured Bacteroidia bacterium
AACCCCGGCAGCGTGTCCGAGACAGAAGTACTGGTACGAGTAATGATCGCTCCGTTAATACCCAGATTGAACAATCATAAAATACCAGAGCTGGTGAGATCTGCTGCTAATCATGGAGCCGATGGAGTAGGATACTCACTGGTAAGATTGAACAGTGCAGGACATCTTAGAGAACCAGATCGGGAAGTATGATCTCAACCATACTGAAAAAGGATTGAATTAGATTAGTTCACATCATGGAGGGAGGTTAAACAACAGTGATTTTGGTAGCAGGATGCGGGTAAGTGGAAGAATCGTAGCATCTATTTCAAGCTGTATCGACTTTTCAGGAGCAAATTCTTTGGTAAAAAAAGAGGCCGGCGTACAACACCGGAGTATATCGCCGGCCTATCGATGGGCAATTGCGTCTTTTTTGATCATAGCTTTTACCCAGGGTCTAAGGGCCTGATAACAGTCTATATCCATGGATACTGATCCCATAAAGGTGGTATCAATAGTCTCTCTAATAGATATCCTTCCACTACTATATTTGTAGCGGTTGCGTACGGTGCTAACCAGAAACACATCTTTTTTTCTGCCATTAATTTGACAGATTACTGTAGCACTCTGCTGCTCCTGCTGATCCAGGAGAATATCTTGATCCTGACTAGTCAGGAATTCTCGCCCCTGGTTGGTACAGGCATCTATCCATATATTAAGGCTCAGGCCTATGATGATGATGGTAATCAAACGCAGGATTATAAGCCTCCAGGGAGGTTTTTGTTTCACAAAAGCCATAAACTTGAATATCTGAATTTTTAAAAATGGTAAATAATACTACGTGTTAAAAGCTTTTTTTAAGCGATTTTAAACATGAATTATACGCATCCGGAGTCGTTGACATGAAACAGATTTATATCAATTCAATTTTTTGATTTGATAAGCATCAGCGTAAAGTCGTGCCATGCGGCGGTCTATGTCGCTTACACTTACTCTGCCATCACGGTTTTCATCCAGACCAGAATTCAACCGGTACCTTTGAGAAGGTTTTGCATACAAGGTGTAGCAATAATCCTTACCTATGGCTTTTGGATACAAAATTGCGAGATAGAGATCTGTCAGGGTATTGTAATCACCATAAACCTCTCTTACATTCTGAAGATAAGCATAGACGAGATCCATCTGGTCTACGGCAGACATATTCCGTATGTCTGACATATAGAGATTAGTCCCGAGCTTACGGTTGAGATCTTTTACTGTAGGCACAATAAACTGAATCAGCCCCGTGGCACCGCTGCCTTTATGATTTACTGCTGCCGGATTGAACTTCGACTCTGAATACATGACAGACATCAACCATTCTGCGGGAACGTCTAATAATCCTGCTACTGATTTCACTTTTTCTTCGAAAGCAAACACATCCGATATGTGAATGCTTGCCTCATCAATTAAATACAAACTGGGTGCTGATTTTCCCAGGAAACCGCTTTCAGCGGTATGATCATCTTTTTTGCTAATACTATAAGTAAGTAAATTACTTAAAGCAATTAATGCCAACACAAAACCGATTCCCTTCTTACTAATCACAGGTTTTGTTGGCTTGTGTCGCACCAGGTAAAATCCTGAGTTGCGATCATAACTTGTTTTGGGTCCAAAAATACGCATACAAACAACAATTAAAGACGTAACACATTTGATTACTAGTTGCAATAGTAAAAATGCTAACAAAATTACTAAATTGCAAGTGTAGACCGCAAATGTACTAATATTTTTGGAAATAGTCATTATTATACTAACAATTTTGGGATTTTTTGTCTGCATACATTGTTAAATTACTCATCTCTCAAATTAATCACAACTGCTTCCTACGAGATCTTTCCACTTTTGTACGGATCAGTTGTCGAAGACAGTTTGCAGCCTGTAATTGATCACACATTTTGCAGGGATAGCTTTGTAGAATACCGTGTATTCTACCATAACGCAGAACTGCTCATTGAGAGCAGACCTCTATCATTGGGGTTGACATAAAACATCCCAGAGTAAGATTCCTGAAGCCCATTAGCTTTGAGTAAGACCTTTTGCATATCTATCCATGATCATTTTTTTATTGTGATGTTGGCATATGGTTAATCTTTGTAATGATAAATTTATTTAATTAAAAATATTGCAATACCTTATAATCAAAAAGATGAAATTATTACGTCAATAAGAGGATTTAAAAAATCTGGAAAGGTTTAAAGGGCAGGGAAAAAATGTGATTTTTTGGGGGATATTTGACACATTTCTCAAGACTTAAATGAAATCGATGCCTATTGCACGGACGCCCGAACTGCTAAGCCTATTGTACAACAGGCCTGGAACAAGGTGGGAGGTGCTATGTATCTACCTACCTTTTAGCGTAACGTGGCTACATCATAGATGGATATCTAAGTAAACGTGAGCATCTCACTACTTTAGGACGCCACGGGCGATGACGAGCTTCTGAATTTCAGAGGTTCCTTCACCAATGGTGCAAAGCTTGGCATCCCGGTAGTATTTCTCGACAGGATACTCCTTGATATATCCATATCCACCGTGGATTTGAACGGCTTCATTGGCGATGGCTACTGCGGTCTCACTGGCATATAACTTAGCCATAGCACTTTGCTGGCTTACTTTCTGACCGTTGTTGATGGTATCAGCCGCACGGAAAGTCAGCAGTTTGCTGGCTTCTATCCTGGTATGCATGTCTGCTAGCTTAAATGAAATAGCCTGAAAATCAATGATAGGTCTTTCAAATTGTTTGCGCTCCATTGCATATTGTAAGGCGGCATCAAATGCACCTTCTGCAATTCCGATCGAAAGTGCAGCAATGGATATGCGTCCTCCATCCAGTACAGTCAGGGACTGCTTGAATCCGTCTCCAATACTTCCCAGTACCTGAGACTCATGTATGCGGCAGTCTTCAAAAATAAGCTCCGTTGTCTCGGATGATCTCATACCAAGCTTATCTTCTTTTCTGCCATGGGTAAAGCCGGGAGTACCCTTTTCAATCACGAAGGCAGTAGCATTATTGCGAGTGCGTGGTTCGCCCGTTCGAGCAATTACTACCGCTACATGACCTGATTTTCCATGTGTGATGAAATTTTTGGAACCATTTAATACCCAATGAGAACCATCTTTAACAGCTGTGGTATGCATATTCCCTGCATCTGATCCTGTGTTGGGTTCTGTAAGCCCCCATGCGCCAATCCATTCACCTGTAGCCAGTTTAGGTAGATATTTCTTCTTCTGTTCTTCATTCCCAAACTTCATGATATGTCCCGTACAAAGTGAATTATGAGCGGCCATCGATAAACTAATACCTCCACATATTTTTCCCAGTTCTATAATGGCTGTCGCATATTCAAAATATCCAAAACCCGAACCCCCATATTCTTCGGGGACGAGTACGCCCATAAGTCCCATTTCACCCAACTCATGAAAAATTTCTACAGGAAATTCCTGCGTTTCATCATAGTACTTTACTACTTCCCTTAATCGCTCATCACCATATCTGCGAATCATATCCTGAATCAACAGCTGATTCTCGTTGAGGGTAAAATCCATCCCCCTTGGCTTGTTCAATATCGTCTGGTCTATCATCTCTATTTTTTACTTAATCATTGCATAAAATATACTGAAATTAAAAAATTAGCAAGGCAATTTTTGAGTATCATAGGTATCCACCATTTAAATAAGTTGATGAAAGCTATGCTATTGATCGTAATGTAGCAGTGAGTGAATATCCTGGGTAAAAGGCGAAAGCTTCTCCATTCCATTTAAAAAGCGCAAATGGATCAGAAAACTGAATCCAACTACTATGGCATCGAGTTTTTTGACCAATGATGCAGCTGCGGAAGCTGTACCTCCTGTGGCCAGGAGGTCGTCATGTATGATGATACGATCGCCAGGCTCTATGGCATGAGTTGTAGATTCTAGTACTGCTTCACCGTATTCCAGGGCATATGAAACAGATACTGTCTCAGGAGGTAGTTTCCCTTTTTTTCTCACCATAATGAATCCCGCATCCAAATTTACAGCTAACTGCGGCCCAAATAAAAATCCTCTGCTATCAATTCCTACCACCTTTGTTACGTGTTTATCAGTCCAGGGGTTTGACAGAGCAGATGGAATTTCCTGTATGAGCTGAGTGTTGAGGAAAATGGGTGAAATATCTTTAAAATTAACCCCATTGACGGGGAAATCAGGGACTTCTCTGATGTGTGATTTCAGGGTTTGTGTGAGATTCATATTTTGAAATATAGTTTCATGTCGGAAAGCGTTGCTTTATCCAGCACGCCATTTAGTTCTTCCCAGCGGTCGATCCGCCGTAGCTTGGTCCGCAGTTGGATCAGTTGTTGTACTTGTTCTTCATTCCAAAATGGATAATATTTAAACTTCCATTCGGGTACCATATTCAGGTCCAGCCTGGGATAAGAACTGAGATCCCCTACAAAGATATGTGATTTTATCAATTCCCATCGCTTTGGGTTCATTCCATACACTGATTGCAGATACTCCTTTTTGGCAAAATATCCGATGATCGATCGATACTTGATAATCCTACTTGCCATACCCGGATCTACTCCTGGTAGCTGTTTCAGACTTGCGGAATCTGATACGTTGATATTGATGCTGAGATGGGGATCTACAGTAGGAGAGACGGATCTCGAATAGGATTGGGCTGGGTAATGATTTTTTGAATTCGAGGATTGAGCAGTATCATGCGTGAAGTAAGGCTTTTGAGAAGATGTATCCTGGCCTTCAAAAAAGGTAGAATCCATCTTCAAAGCAAAGGTATCCAGCTTCAGGTAAGGCAGTATTTGCTGATAGGTATCCTCAGGAAGTCCATAAACTTTTTTGAGTTCTTCAATCTGGGAAAACCCTTTTTTGATAGCCCGGAACTTTACAATTCTCTTACTAAGTACCTGGCCTATACCTGGAAGGGTCTTCCACTCATTGGTATCTGCTGTATTGATTCCAATGGGTGAAACGGTTTGGGGCTCGAAATCAGACCAGGATTTGGGGTAAAATGTATTTTCACTGCTTGGCTTGGCAACGTTCAGCTTTGTGGAATCCAGGTAGAGATAAGGCTTCATATGTACCCATACCGAGTCAGACAGTCCATAAACACTGTGTAAGTCTTCAATTTCTGAAAATCCCTGTATAGCCTGGCGGTATTTTACGATACGTTGACTGAGCACTGAACCTATACCAGGCAACTTTTTCCATTCCTCCGGGGTAGCAGTATTGATCTCTACCAACTGCATGGAGACAGGATGATCCTGCATGTCTGGTATATGAAATACATTTGGAGAAGGTTTCAACCAGGTGAAATACATATACTGAAGTTGGAATATGCCAGATATGATGGACAGTAAGATTACGATACCTCTCTTTTGTAGGTGTGTAAAGGAAAATGGAGTTCGAGCAGACATGAATAACCAGATTTATTGCGTTTTTATAAAAACGTCAATTGGCCGGTGTTTCTTTTGCGAGTTGTTTGGGAAGTTGGATAGGAAGGGAAAATGTAAAAATATTGCCCGAATCGGGTTCTTCCAGGACGTTGAGTTGTGCATGAAGTGCCTCGATTTTTTTGCTGGCGACTTTAAGCAGGTGTCCGTCGATATGCCCCCCATTATCCTGAATGATGAATTTCACAAAATTTCGATCCTGATTGACTGCAATAAATATATGAGGTTTCTTCTGCTCAATTTTCTGACGGTGTATGATACTTAGCAAGATGTGTTTGATAGCTGAGGAAAGGATCTGGACATCTGTATGAAAATCTTCTACGGGCTGTATATGCGTTTGAATTTCCATCTTAGTGGAATCGATATGGTTTTCAATATTTTCCACGATCAGGGGGATCAGGGAAGTGATTT
Source organism: uncultured Bacteroidia bacterium (assembly GCA_964468435.1). GTDB lineage: Bacteria > Bacteroidota > Bacteroidia > J057 > J057 > JBCCTX01. The sequence continues at coordinate 5,886 of CAYXVE010000078.1, forward strand.
CTACTTTTTCGACGTGTAGGGGGATATGTTCTTTACTGCTACCATTTTCAGCACCTGACATGGATGACCAGGTGGTAGAACGGTAGGTGCTGAGATTGGCATCGCGAAGGGTAAGTAGCAAGCCATCACCTTTAGCAGTTTGAACTTTGTTGATATAAATCTCAAACTTGAGGGGTTGCTGACGATTCACATTGAGTTGGCAAAGGCATCTCTCCTGCACGTGGTATTCAGCAGTTTCGAAACGTTTGATCAGAAAGTCGCGGTTGAGACCTAGGAGATCCAGTAATGCCTGACCCGTTATTTCTGTTCTGTTGAAGATGTAGGAGAGAAACTTGTGGGCTGCCTGATTTTTATAGGAGATATGGTTGCAATTATCTGAAAGAATAAAGACAGCATCGGAGTGGCGGTTGAGGAAAATGGATAAGAGATCCTTATATTCATATTCCTGTTGTCGTTTTTCCTCTCTGATCCATGTAACTATTCCTGCTGCAAAGGTAAATAGGGTAAAAGTACTGATAAACATAAAGCGATCGAAGTACAGGGGAGGAGCTGAAAATACGGAAATGATGAGCAGTATCAAGCTCGACAAAGCAAAGAGTACGTATTCGATAAAGCTTTGAAAGGACATCGAAAATAAAACATGAGCTGCGAGTAAGATTAGGGTATGATGAGGCTCGAAATGAGTGAGAAAAGCCAGATATACAGCAGCAAGATACATAAACAGGTAAACGAAGGTCGCATAATCATGTATGTAATGATTAATACGGTTAGAAATGCTGGAAGTCAATACAATTCCCCAAGCAATAACTGCTACACCGAGATACAGGTAAAAAGGCGAATAAACATCCGGGATGAACAATTGAAGCAGCATACCAATGAGACAACTCCAGATCCCCAGACCTGTCAAGACCAGTTTCTGTCTGAACTTTGCAGATGATTGTTGTGATGTCAACCGCCTAAGTGCATTATGTGTGTAAAACTTCACCGCTATTCTACTAACAACAAATTGGCAATGTCAGATTATGCAGAATTTTATATTCATACACTCAAAAATACATATAAATTGGAATATACTCATCATTGGGCGGATCATTGTAAGATTTTAAACAAAATCTAGTTCTTTTTTAAGAAATTGACCTGTAAAGGATTCTTTGCATTCAGCAATTTTTTCGGGGGTTCCTTCTGCGATGATCCTTCCTCCGCCAGCACCGCCTTCAGGTCCCAGGTCGATGATATGGTCAGCGACTTTGATGACATCAAGGTTGTGTTCGATGACCAGTACGGTATTTCCTCTTTCTACCAGTTTTTGCAGAATCTTCAGCAGCATATCGATGTCCTGAAAGTGCAGTCCGGTGGTAGGCTCATCCAGTATATACAGGGTATTTCCGGTATCTTTACGGGATAGTTCAGTCGCTATTTTGACGCGTTGGGCTTCGCCACCCGACAGGGTAGTAGCCTGCTGTCCCAGTGTGATATAGCCCAAACCTACATCATGTAAGGTTTTGATCTTGCGTTTGATACGTGGCAGTGCATCAAAAAATTCTAAAGCTTCCTCAATGGTCATGTTCAGGACATCGCTGATCGATTTTCCTTTGTAGCGGATCTCCAACGTTTCCCGGTTGTAGCGTTTCCCCTGGCATTTTTCACATTCCACATATACATCGGGCAAAAAGTTCATTTCGATGGTTCTGACGCCAGCGCCCTGGCATTCTTCACATCTTCCCCCCTTCACATTGAAAGAGAAGCGGCCGATCTTGTAACCTCTGATCTGGGATTCGGGGAGTTGGGCAAAGAGTTCACGTATGTAGGTAAAAAGTCCTGTATAGGTAGCAGGATTACTTCTGGGGGTCCTCCCGATAGGAGACTGATCGATCTGAACGACTTTGTTGAGAAGTTCCAGGCCCTCAATGGATTCATATTCTAGGGGCTTCTGCTTGGACTTGTAAAGATACTGACTGATAATGGGGTAAAGGGTCTCATTGATAAGCGTCGATTTGCCACTACCTGAAACGCCTGTTACACAAATGAACAGGCTCAGGGGAAGGGTCATATCTACCTGTTTGAGGTTGTTGCCAGAGGCCCCCCTGAGAACCAGCGTATGTTCTTTAGGTTTTCTCCTGAATGCAGGTATGGGAATGGTTTTTTTTCCGGAGAGATATGCCGCTGTAGGGCTTTGGGACTGAAGGATTTCTTCTGGAGTACCCTGAGCGACGATGTGTCCACCGTGTTTACCTGCTCCCGGGCCGAAATCAATGATAAAATCCGATGCAAGCATTGTATCCTTGTCATGTTCCACAACAATGACAGAGTTACCTAAGTCGCGTAGTTGCTTCAGGGATCCGATTAGTTTGGCGTTATCGCGCTGATGCAGACCTATACTGGGTTCATCCAGTATATAGAGCACATTGACCAGTTGAGAGCCTATCTGGGTAGCCAAACGTATACGTTGGGCTTCACCACCAGATAAAGTTTTGGCAGGCCGGTCCAGGTTGAGATAAGTAAGACCAACCTGATATAAAAAACCGATTCGCTTTTTCAGTTCTTTGAGCACTTCTTCTGCGATCGCAGCCTGTCGTTTACTCAGGTGTTGGTCGAGGTCATAAATCCACTCATGGAGTGTATGAATATCCATGGAGGCTACCTCGTGGATATTTTTATTTCCGATGTGGAAGTAGAGGCTTTCTTTTTTGAGTCTTGATCCTTCACAGACCGGACAGGTACTGATTTTCATGAACTTTTCAGCCCATGATTTGATTTTTTCAGAAGAAGAGTTGTGGTACTGATCTGAGACAAAGTTTTTGATACCGTTGAAGGAATTCCCCACGGCTTTAGTTCCACCATTGTGCTTTCCTTCCATGATCAGTAACCGGGCATTTTCGGGTATATTTTTGAAGGGGTCTGTCAGTGCAAAGCCGTAGCTCTTGGCAATCTTGCGCAATTGCCGAAATATCCAGATGTCTCTGAATTCGCCTATAGGCTCTATGGCACCTCTGCTGATGGACAGTTCCTGATCGGGAACAAGAGATGATTCATCGACTTCGAAGATCTGTCCCAGTCCATTGCATCTTGGGCAGGCACCATAGGGGGAGTTAAACGAGAAGGTGTTAGGAGAAGGAATATCATAGCTGATACCAGTCTCAGGGTCCATGAGATTGCGGCTATACCAGTATGCCTCATCTGTTTCATAATCTATGAGCAATACTGTGCCATCCCCGGTCTTCATAGCTTGCTGCACGCTTTCGAATAGCCGCTGAAAGGTTTTTTCTCCATTATCCGAGCCAGTGGGGATCTTGATCCGGTCGATAACGAGATCGATATCGTGTATTTTGTAGCGATCCAGTTTCATATCTTTGACGATATCCAGGATTTCGCCATCGACCCTTACCTTGTTATAGCCTTGCTTAGCGAGTGTTTGAAAAAGTTCGCGGTAATGTCCTTTTCTGGCTCTGATAAGTGGGGCGAGCAGAGTCATTTTTTTTCCGGGAAATTTTTCCTGCATGGTTTGGACGACCTGTTCGTCGGTAAGGCGGATCATCTTTTTCCCTGTGGCGTAGCTGATGGCATCTGCTGCTCTGGCATAGAAAAGTCGAAACAGATCGTATATTTCAGTGACAGTACCAACGGTAGAACGGGGATTTCGCGAAGTCGTCTTTTGTTCGATTGCGATGACTGGACTAAGCCCCTCTATTTTATCGACATCGGGACTTTTGAGATTACCCAGAAACTGCCGGGCATAAGCAGAGAAGCTTTCAAGATATCTACGTTGACCTTCTGCATATAAGGTATCAAAGGCCAGTGAGCTTTTTCCCGACCCACTGACTCCTGTAATCACCACTAATTGATTCCTGGGGATAACCAGATCAATATTTTTGAGATTGTGTTCTCTGGCGCCAAAAATGATTATTTTACCCTTGGACTGATCCTTCATTCAAACTATCAATAATCATAAACCGGAAATCGGCATCACAAACCGCTGTAGATAATTCTCCCGCCGTCTGCCAACACTCTGCGGTCTGATGTGAACAACTTGCGCATAGATTCAGTAAAGAGTTCTTCCGCCATGTAATCATCCCGTAGAGGAATGCGAATATGATAAGTTTTACCGGGTTTTGCAATCAGTTTATCACCCACTAGCCAGGGATTGAGTACTTTGATATCTGCTATTGTAGTTTTCTGCTCGTAGGCAAAAGATTCCAGGTCAGTTATATCCGATTCTACTGAAACCACTTTACAGGGTATCGGTGAATTCTGGTTTCTCAATGATGGGGATATGCCATATTTTTCAGGGTACTGAAGCAGGTGTTTAAAGCTCACGACGCGATAGATATAGTTTTGAGCTTCTTCACTCAGGTCTATTTCAAAGAGGTTCTGCGTATTTTGCTCACGCATACAGCGCAGCAGTCCGGTGATCCCCATGTTGTAGGAAGTAGCTACTAGTAGCCAGTTTTTGAATGTTCTGTACGATTGTTTGAAATAGCGGCTTGCTGCGTAGGTAGATCTTTCCGGATGTACTCGTTCATCTATGGTTTCGGATATTTCGAGTCCGAATTCGCGGGCTGTTTCGGGCATAAACTGCCAGAATCCCACGGCTCCTTTATAGGACACTGCGTTAGAGAGACCACTTTCAGCCAGTGCTACATAGAAGAAGTCATCCGGGATACCGTATTTCCGGATAATATTCTGAAAGATTTGCTGATACCTGCCTGAACGGCGTATCAATTCCCGGGATTCCTGCTGATAGCGCAGACGGCGTGCAAGTTCTGACTTCAGTCTGGCTCTCACCTCAGGATGTTCTACGGGTATTCTTACCCCACAGAACTCAAACTGGTATCCCTGCATCAGCTGTTCTGCAGCCATCTCATAGGGAGCTGCCGTATGTGCTGAAGCAAGGATATTCATGCCCAGTATATAGAGGGTCATTAAGGCAAATCGCATGATATACATCATACCTGTGAACTATTTAATTGATTGTGTTTGAGAATATTTGTGAAAAGTAAAAGAAACCCCAATAGGCAAAATATTATATGATCAAAATTTCTGAAATCAATTAGTTCGAAATATTTTTAAAACGAACTGCAGATATAACGAAGCTTGAGCGATAATTATGCCATAGTGAAAGAATTGAATAGGAAAAGAAGGAAATTTCGATAAGTAAATAGAATGTGCTGCTTGAAAGGGATTTATACTAATTATTTTTGTATTTTCTGTAACAAAGATTTTTCTGTATTAATGATATTTCTATGTTAGACTTTTCTGGGAAAAGCTATTTTAATTCCATGTTGACGGTTTAAAACGTGAATAGGGGTTAAAAGTTGGGGGTGATGGGGCGATTTCTGTAAAAATCAGTGATTTGCGCTACAACTTCATCTGCGGTGTCCACGAGTTTGAACAAGTGTATATCTTCAGAAGAGATATTTTTTTCTCTCATCATCACCACGCGTTTGATCCAGTCAATCAATCCTTCCCAAAAAGAGATCCCCACCAGGATAATGGGGAAGCGGTCAATTTTTAGGGTTTGAATGAGTGTAAGGGATTCAAACAATTCGTCCAAAGTGCCAAATCCACCCGGCAAGACGACAAAACCCTGTGCGTATTTGACAAACATTACTTTACGTACGAAAAAGTAATTGAAGTTGATATTTTTATCGCTATCTATAAAAGGATTGGAGTGTTGTTCAAAGGGAAGGTCTATGTTGAGGCCGACGGAGGTGCCACCAGCATTGTAAGCCCCTTTATTGGCGGCTTCCATAATGCCTGGACCACCACCTGTGATAACTCCAAAGCCCGATTGGGTGAGCTTGTTAGCGATCTCGACTCCCAGTTCATAATAAGGAGAGCCGGGTTTGGCTCTAGCTGAGCCGAAAATAGATACACAGGGTCCAATTTCCGCTAGAGTCTCAAAGCCTTCTACGAATTCGGACATAATCTTGAATACTACCCAGGAATCCCTTCCGCTTCGTTTCTTCATCTCCTCACGACGCTCGGCAAAGTATGAATTCATCCCATTATCCCACATATGTATCTTGTTCATTTTTAAGGGCGCAAAGCTAGTAAAAAAATGCACAAAAAATATTGAGTGTAAGACTATAGTTTAAAATAGTTGAATAATAAGGGTAATCGTGTGCATGAATGGATCACTTCCAGTTGAGAAGAAAGGATAGAATAGATGCCGCGTGATTTATTTTTGCCTATAATTGCATACTCGAACTGCCTAATATTGAATTGTGAAACATACTTTGATCATACTTTTACTATACCTGATAAGTAGTGAGGGAATCCGTGCTCAAATTGGTGGAAAGTACACGTATGACTTTTTGAATCTTTCTCCTGCACCCCGGGTAACTGCTTTGGGAGGGGTAAATATAAGTACACTGGACGATGATCTCAATATGGGATATCAAAATCCCGCCTTGGTCAACGATTCGATGCATCATCGTATCACACTGTCCTATACCGATTACCTGGCTGATATCCATTTTGGGTATGCCGGATACAGTAGATCCTGGAAGGGTATTGGAAGTTTCCATGTGGGGATGAACTATGTGAATTATGGGACCATGCAAGAAACAGACCCATTTGGAACCATTTTAGGCGAGTTTACTGCCGGTGAGTGGGCATTTGTCGCTGGAGGAGCCAGCGCGGTGGGTCCATTTCGCTATGGAGCCCATTTGAAAGTCGTGCATTCACGATTGGCTGAGGAATTTTCATCCTGGGGGATTGCTACTGATATTGGGGCAGCTTTCTTACACCCCAATAAGTTGTTTACGGCGGGTGTTGTCGTGCGGAATGCGGGAGTGCAACTCAGCACCTATGTCGATGAAGCAAGCCGTGAACCTTTGCCACTTCAGGTTATTGTAGGCATTTCCAATAAATTGAAGTATATGCCTTTGAGGTTATCAGTAACCGCGATACACCTGGAAAACCCCACCCTCGTACAAGTCGATCCCAATGCTCCACCAGAATTCGATCTCAATGGTGAGATCATTGACCAGGAGCCTGCATTTAGCGATAAGATATTCAGGCATTTGGTGTTTGGCGGAGAGTTTTTGCTGGGGAATGCCATGCGACTTCGCGCCGGTTACAACCATATGCGAAGACAAGAGTTACGTTCTGAGAACAGAGGAGGCCTGACCGGGTTTTCTTTTGGAGTAGGAATAAGAATTAACCGCTTTATGATTGATTATGGATATGCCAGCTACGGAATCAACAGTTTGTTCAATACAAATCAGTTTGGAATAAACATTGATCTAAACCAAGCGCTAAAGAATAAAAACAAGGAAAAACAGTTGAATCGTAAGGAAAATATCTGAATGGAATCTATGAATTGAGTCTGAGGTATTACCTTGGCATTTTATTTGAGTCATGTTTTTGAACACTTGCAAATTATAAGTTGATCCATCCCATGCAAACGAAATCTTTGCTAAATTATATTTGTTCGTTTTTATGTATGCTCATATTATCCACAGGGGTCGTACAAGCACAGGCTCCCGATGCAGCATTTGATTCTGATGTAAAAACGGGTTGTGCAGGGCAGAGTCTTTTTGTACAGTTTGAAGACCAGTCTACCAATAATCCCACTTCCTGGTTATGGGACTTTGGTGATGGTACCACATCTCCTCTGCAAAATCCCATACACCGCTATGATCAGGAAGGTGAATATACCGTTACCCTAAGAGTTACAAATGCCGATGGTTCCAATCAACTCAGAGTGGAGGATTTTATCGTCATCTCTCCGCTACCACAAATAGACTTTGTACAGGATGAGACCGAAGGATGTCCTCCGTTGAGGGTGAATTTTTCATTCCGGAATCTGAATGCAAGCCCTATCACGGAGTATCAATGGACCTTCACCAATGGTGCATTCGATACGGTTGCCAATCCTGTCATAACATTTAATGAAGGGGAAGATATCGCGCTTGTTCTTACCGTTACCGATATCAACGGATGTATCAACACAGGTACCTTCAGTGATGTAGCCACTGTATTCGATGAAGGGCCTGATCCCATATTTACGGCAGATCAGACTGGTGCCTGTCAGGCTCCGCTCACGGTTAATTTCAATAATACAACTGATGAAAACGGCGAGACTATCACGTATCTGTGGCAATTTCCCGGTGGTGAGCCCAACTCGCATATTGGTCCCAATCCGCCTGCTGTCACCTATGACGTTACAGGTTCGTATGATGTCACGCTGATATCAACCACAGAGAATGGTTGTAGAAAAGATACGACCATCAGTGGCTTTGTAGCCGTAGGAGACGTAATAGCTGATTTTACCTTGCCTTCTTTTACCGTTTGTGTAGGAGATTCAGTCAATTTTGAAAATACCTCTAGTGGAGGACTTAATGAAGTAAGCTGGGACTTTGGGGATGGAAATATCAGTAATCAGGTTTCTCCTGTACATTTTTATGATGCTGAGGGAACGTATACTGTAACGTTGAGTGCGAGTAACCCTGATGGCTGCTCAGATGATATACAGCGAGAAGTTACTGTGATTGCTCCGCCTCAGCCCGCATTCACGATCGATACTCCAGATGTGTGTGAACCTCCGATAAGGATTAATTTTACCAATCAATCCGTCAATGCCAACCAGTTTACCTGGAATTTTGGGGATGGAGGTACGAGTACACAAGCCAATCCCAGTCATGAATATGCCGATGTAGGAAGATATGATATTACACTGACAGCGACTAATGGAAGTGGTTGTTCTGCGAGTATTACAGAACGCACAGATGTAATTACCGGTTCCCCTGAAGCCAATTTTGTTGCAGATAATCAGGATGGCTGTGTGCCGCATACGACTACTTTTCAGGATCTGAGCACATCGATCAACAGCGAAATTGTAGCCTGGCAGTGGACTTTTGAGGGAGCTGGAGCATCACCGGTTTCTTCCAATGACACAGTCCCGGAAATAACGTTTACCCAGGAAGGTATATATTCAGTAGAATTGATTGTAACGGACAGCAAGGGATGTTTGGATACCATCAGGAGAGAATCAGTCGGGAGAGTGGGTTTACCTCCTGTGGATTTTAGTATGACAGTCAATGACAGTACTGTATGTGTGAATGAACCGCTTGAGTTCAGGAGTATATTTGATCAGAATGCTGATACTTCTGATTACAGGTACTATTGGGATTTCGAGTATGAACCAGGGAGTTTTGAGCGAATGTCTACCGAGCAGAATCCTCCACATACTTATTCAGACCCGGATACTTTCAGCGTAGCTTTTATCATTGATAATCAAGGTTGTGCTCCAGATACTTTTGTTAAGGAAAACTGGATTGTAGTCTCTCCTCCCAAAGCGCAGTTTGGCGCTGACAAGGACTTGGTATGTGAGCTTCCTGGTCAGGTATTGCTAGAAAATCAGTCTGAAGGACCTCCGGACTTATATGAATGGAGTTTGGATGGGCAATTAATCGGTACAGACAGTATACCCCCTGTGGTCACGATCAATGATCGAGGTACCCATGAAATCAAGCTTGTAGTCCGTGATACCGCATCAGGATGTGCAGATTCGACTTTTCTGCCGGTGAATGCAGGATTGGTCAGTGCGGATTTCAATACACCTGACCGAGGAGGGTGTAAACCCTACACAGCCGCTTTTGAAAACCTTTCTCAGAATTCTGTAGCATTTTTCTGGGAATTTAATGCAGGGAGAAATTCAATTTCCTCCGAGGAGGAACCAACCTTTACCTTTACCGAAAATGGCCTATACGATGTAAAACTCACTGCAACGGATGAGTTTGGATGTAGTGATTCAGTCACAAAACAGGATTACATTCGCGTACTAGGACCTATTGTCAATATTACCGCTAATCCCCGTGCTGGCTGTCCACCGCTGGAAGTAGCCTTTGTAGACAGCTCCTCAGGAGTAGGTTTTAACCCCGCTGATCCAAACGTGAGATGGAGATGGAACTTTGGAGATCCAGCAAGTGGTGCTGCAAATATATCTACCCTCCAAAATCCTATACACAGATTTGATACCGTAGGTAATTATGACATTACCCTGACGGTGACAGATAATCAGGGCTGTAGCGACTCCGCTACTTTCCAGGAATTTATCCAGGTAACAGACCCTTTGGTAGACTTTACGGTCAGCGATACAGCTACCTGTGCTGGGAATGTACTGGAATTTACCAGCCTGGCTGAAGGCGTAGAACTCCGCTATGAATGGGACTTTGGTGACAGTACCAACAGCAAACAGGAAAATCCTACTCATGTATACAAAGATGCAGGTGTATATCCTGTGAGTCTTACCGTTACAGATATCAACGGATGCATAGACTCGATGACTATTGTAGATTATATTATCGTAGAAAGTATAGAAGCAGATTTTTTGGCGAGGATCGCAAATAGTGGTACGCCTTTTTCTGCTGATACGATTGCGGCAGATTGTGCTACCCCACCACTTGTCGTAGAGTTTTCCAATCGCTCTACAGGGAATAATATCGTAGGTTTCGACTGGGACTTTGGAGATGGGATTGGTATCAGTCCGCTTGAAAATCCCCGTTACGCTTACACAACCTCGGGTATTTTTGATGTAGCACTTACAATAGAGCACGAAGATGGGTGTATAGACCGCTTTGTGAGAGAGGAATTTGTACAAATCGATGGACCAACGGGCGACTTTAACATTAATAGTGAAGGTCAATGTTTAGGAGATACCATTACAGTGGAAATTATTTCTCAAAAGGCTATAAGAATATTTGTTGACCCGGGAGATGGTACACTGATACAGCGTACACTGACTGATGTATTGCCTAATGTCTCAGATACTACTGAGGTACAGTTTGCCTATACAATTCCCGGTGAGTACGAAATTGCGGTGTCGCTTTTTGACGCGAATGGTTGTGAGAATACCATTACAGGTGATACACTCAGGCTATTTAACTTTCCGGTGGCAGATTTTGCAGCGGATTCCATAGGATGTGCTCCTTATACAGGAAGTTTTCTGGACCTTACCAGTGTAGAGGATACCAATTTCGTTCCGATTGTGAATTGGGACTGGGATTTTGGGGGAGTAGATAGCTCCTCCTTACAAATACCGACTACTACCTTATCCGATACGGGAACCTATCCGATTACCCTGATCGCTACAGATGCTAATGGATGTGCGGACGACATCGTAAAAAATATCCGGATTGTAGAACCTATACAGGCCGCTTTTGTGGCTTCTGATACCTTTACTTGTGCGCCCGTTGCCATACAATTTACAGATACTAGTTTTAACGGCACTGCCGTATCCTGGCAATGGAATTTCGGAGATAATACTGCGGCCGATGAAAGGACAGATACAACGCAGAATCCTACATATCAATATAATCAAAATGGAGTGTTTGATGTTACCTTGATCGTAGGTGATGAACTGGGGTGTAGGGATACCCTGACGCGCAGTGAATACATAATCCTCAGAGGGCCGGATGCCCAGGTGAGGTTGAACCGGGATTTTGGATGTGCGCCTGCTGATATTACTTTTTTTGGCGATAGTACTACTTCGGATACCATTCTGACTAGCTATAGCTGGTGTATAACCACACTCAGTAATGGATTTACCCGCTGTATACCGGGACCTACGGGTTCTGACAGCATCAACCTGGAATTCCCCCTTGCAGGAAATTATGAGGTAGAGCTGGTAGTTACCGATATTTTGGGATGCCAGGATACCTCAGAGGCAGCTCCATTCACAGTAGATGATCGTGCACTGCCTGCTCCCATCGCGTTGAGGAGTGTAAGTGTGCTGAGTGATGAAAGTACAGTAGTAAGCTTCAACCCCTATCCAGGAAATGACTTTGTAGACTATGCTGTTTACCGCTTTGACGGCAACACCCCTATTTTCCTGGACAACATCAACGACCGCTTGAATACCACTTTTCTGGATACCTTCCCCGGAGTGGATGCTACAGAAAATATATATTGTTATAAGGTGCTGGCAAAAAATATATGTGATGAATATTCCTCCCTGGATGATACAGAGGAACACTGTACCGTAGAACTGGCAACAAATCCAGGGACAGACCAGGTTACGTTGTCTTGGAATCCCTATGTGGGATGGGATGTGGGTACTTACCGGGTATATAGAGCTGACAGCTACGAATTGGCTTCTCTCACATTAATTGGAGAAGTACCGGGAGATCAACTATTTTTTGTGGACACGGCTACATTCTGTACAGATTCTATATCCTATCGCATAGCTGCAATAGACCTTTCCCCAAACAATGAACAATCTTTCAGCGATATCAGTGCAGATGCACCTGAACACGAAGCACCAACAGAGGGCTTCAATATCGGTAATGCCACAGTGGTCAACAACGATGCTATTGAGATTAGCTGGCCAGCTTACACGGGTTATAAGCCGGCTGAGTACCTGCTAGAAAGGTCTGAAAATGGCCGTACCTGGGATACACTGGCAATTACCAATCCGGAAGTGCTTGCATTTATTGATACAACTGTAGATGTAGAAGGTCTATCATACACGTATCGAATATCTGTGCTAGATAGCTGTGGAGACCGTACCCCTATAGGACTAATCGGGAAGACAATCCTTCTGGATGTCAGCTTTGCACTCAATAGCAGCAACCCGGTGCTTAGCTGGTCGCAGTACGCGGAGTGGCCTCAGGGAATATCCAGCTATGAGCTGGAAGTATTCAATGAGTCTACCGGGCGCTTTGAACTGGTAGATGTACTGGCCCCAGGACTTACTTCTTATACAGACCGGAGGACAGAATTGGATCAGCCCACTTATTGCTATCGCATTAGAGCAGTAGAAGCAGCAGGACTCGGATCAGAATCCGTATCCAATGAAATCTGTATCAATTTCGATCCACAGGTATATGCACCGTCGGCCTTCTCTCCCAATGATGATGGACGGAATGATGTGTTTCAGATTACCGTCCCCAATCTGACAAATGCTGAATTGAAAATATACAATCGCTGGGGAGAGTTGTTGTATCGCACCCTGAATCTCGACCAAGGATGGGACGGGACCTACAATGGGCAAACTGCCCAGGAGGGAGTCTATGTTTATCTGATAACAGGTGCAGGGGTAGATGGTATACAGTTCAGCCGTTCAGGTACGATTACCCTGATCCGCTAGTTAGTTTTAGGAGAAACTAATCCTGGACAAAGGCGTAAAATCTTTTGGAAAATAGTTATATAATTTTCTATTTTTGCATCCAAATTTAAATGGTGGTTATAGCTCAGTTGGTTAGAGCACCAGATTGTGGTTCTGGGGGCCGTGGGTTCGAGTCCCATTAGCCACCCTTACTAGGTAAAAAGAGGAAGCCTTAATAATTGGCTTCCTCTTTTTATTTTTTACAGATTAGATAATGCTTCAATAATTTTCTAAAACGCATCGCTTTTCCGCACATTTACATGGTAACATAACCTCATCCATCCTGCCCCCCTTAACCGATAGCGCGATGCACAAGGGGGGCTGCCGGTAGGCTGAGGGGTTTGTAAAAAAATGATCTATCAGATGAAATGCCCTAATAGCGCTCGTTTGCAACGGGAGCCATTCCATCTTCCAAACCGACAGGAAGGTGATCCATACAGATTGTCTTGACCTGAGATGCTCTATCCCTGATGGC
>CAYXVE010000079.1:0-15960 GCA_964468435.1 uncultured Bacteroidia bacterium
TTAGCTTCTTCTTCCATCCGATAGCTTGAAAGATTTCGAGAATAGACTTTTGCGTTTAAATGATCCGAAATACTTTCTGCATCGTGGATATTGATTAATTCATTGGCGATATTCTTAGATATATCTTCCACCTCAATAATTTCATTTCTATTGTGTTTAAGAAGTTTATTTCCTATTTGTATCAGGCCCTGATGGTTGGCAAGGGTAGATAAATAGTCTACAGGGTTATTTCTTGCGATATGAAAAGTTCTATCCTCCTCCCATACGAGTGTCAGAATGTTTTCAAATCCTTTGTTCGAAGCATTACGAAAAATAAGGTTCAATTGATCATCCGTAAGCGTATTGTAAGCTGTGCGCATAGATATGAAACCAGGATATTTGCTCTCCCACTGATCCAACATTGCCGGATGGTCTCTTAGATATATACGCGTTTCACTGTATACTTCAGGACTACTGAATACCAATCGTCCTTCCTTTACAGTAATAGGAGTCGCGAAGGAAAGAGAACCTTCGGGGTCAACCGTGTCATAGTTATTACATGAGACGGTAAGCAACATACCCGTTAATAGTACGGCAATAGTAAATTTGAGTAATTTCATAATTGAGTTATATTTTATTTTCAAATAAGATAAGATATATTTATCAAATAAAAAAATAATTTTATTTCGAAAGATATTATAGTTTATTAATGATTATCACGACTGAAATGGTATAGGGAAAAAGTGGCTCCCGAAGCTTTGATTTAAGGTGTGAAACAAAACCCAAAGCCAAAGGGAACCGATTCTCAATGTAAGGCCCTTACAACCCACTTTCCCGGAGCAGATAATTGATAATTTGTATTTTCGAGGCAAAAATCCTCGATGCGATGATTTTATCCCACTTTCCCGCACTAGGAAGTGTCAAGATATATTTTCTGGAAAGTGGGAAACAACAAATATGTCTGTTTTACCAAACTATTACCAAGTAATAGCTTCTCCACCCAGATACCTGATCAGGAATACCAGAACTATACTAATGATCAGTCCTGTAAGCGTTTTTCCCAGGTCCAGCATAGACATCCGGTTTACAATGGAAAGCTTAGGTTCTTTCAAAATGAAGCTGATAGCATATTCCCTACCAGAGAGCAATCCGATAAATACCCATGTTGTACTCATAGGGAGATTGGATACTTCTTTGAAGATAAACAATATGATGGCATATATGAAGTCGACGATCGTAGCGGAGCGTATATCCGCTGTGTTGGATTTGGACTTGACGATATTCTGTATGGCTCCACCACGGCGATAGAATATGTATGCTAATAGTACTAGAATAGCAGTAAGACTCAGTAGCATCTCAGTAAGTTCTAGACCTCTGGGTAGAAATATATAAATATTGGCCAGGTCCTGGATTAGCCATTGAGACCACAAAAACCCTGTGGATAGCCACTGGGCGGCAATCCAGAAATTGCGATAGTCATCCTGATGATCCTCGGAGTCTATGAAGCGCTTCTCGATAGTCCGGGTGATGATCACATAGATGATCACTGCTGCGAAGAAGGCGATAAGATATCCAACTACGGACTTGAGTACTACCTGTCCCATAGTACTTCCCGATCCAAATATCGACAAAACCATAAAAGTTGTACTGACAGGAACTCCAAAGCGAGTGATGAAAATAAGTACAAGCGGAGGTAGCAAATACCACCATTGAAGATTTTCTGGGTAGGGAAATTTCTCTAGTCGACCGTAAGCCATATCTCCACCATTTACTATCCATCCATAAACCATCACAAATGTGAGGATAGATGCAGCAAATAGCCATAGTATAAACCATGGACGTTTGGAGTTTGAGGTCAGGAATGTTCCAAGTGTCTGTATGACATCATTACCGACTACTGAATAAGCAGCAAACAAAAAGCCTAAGATGGCAACAAGTTGAGTTAATTCCATAGTGTAACACCGTGAATATGGGTGAAAGAAAGATAAGATTATGGTATAGCTGCGACTACTGAAATCTCTACATTGACATCTTTAGGCAATCTGACCACTTCTATGGCTTCTCGAGCTGGAAAATCATCTGTGAAATATGATCCGTAAACTTCATTGACTTGCTGATAGTCATTCATATCTTTGAGAAAAATCGTGGCTTTGAGCACGTGGGGAAAATCTGTATTTGCAGCCTCCAGTAGGGCGGAGATATTTTTCATCACCTGATGAGTTTCTGCTTCCAGACTGCCCTGGATCAATTGATCTGTTTGTGGATCGATTCCGATCTGACCGGAAATAAACAGTAACTCACCCACCTGTATGGCCTGACTGTAAGGACCAAGTGGCGTAGGAGCTGATTTGGTATAAATAACTTTCTTCATAGGGATAGCAGTTGATATAAATAATAGCAAATTTATTTAGATACATGACCCCAAGAGCTGATATCGTATGGATCATATATCAGACATAGACAAAGCTATTAAGAATTATGTAATTTGGTAATCCGTAATAGCCATTTCACTATTTTTTTCTGCTTTTCGTAAAAATACCAGAATTTTCCAAAGATAAAGGCGTACCCTAGAAGAAGGACTTGATAGATAGGAGTTATCAGAAGGATGTAAAGTAATACGTAGAGCCAGTTACCCTTTTCTACACCGGTAACTGGCATAATATATTTGGGAAGTAATGCTGCTGTACTGCCTGTAACTGCAAATACGAGTAGTATGACCATCCAATCCCAAAAATTATTGGAAATGCTTTTTTTCAATTTTTAAAAACCATAAATAATACCCAGACCCAATACATTAACTTCTCTAAACTCCCGGTCAGGAAAGTTGGTGGAGTTTGTCGCCAGGGTTGCGCTGGGGTCAAACAGTGAAAAGTGAACCCGGAAAGTAAGGGTACCACCACCTGATAAGAGTGTACCTTCTACGACTGCACTTGGGTTGAGAAAACTAGCATTTCTCTTGGTAATCCCTTCCCGGTAAAAGGTATATACACCTCCTATACCAGCTCCTACCCCAAATTTTTGTTGATTATATTTAGTGGAGTTTGCGCCTATTCGCCCCATCAAAAAGACCGGAGCCTGAACTAGCAGACTGATACCCGTTTCATTGGTAGCAGAACGGAATGGATTGAATCCAAAATTCAAGGTAGGGTCTATACCCAAACTTACCACGTCATTTTTATGTGAAAGGGTATAATATGTACCGATTGAAAATGCGTAAAAGGCTTCGGAATCATCACTGCCTGCTACCACCTGATCTCTAAAATTGATGATCTCATAAAAAAATCCCATATGTGGGATAAGTTTATCCCCCAACTGTGCAGTTGCCTGCTGGGCTGTACCCAGCATAATCAGTAGGCAACCTACTATACCTATGATATATCTTTTCATATGAACTGTTTTATAAATTGGATGTAAAGTTACAATTTTTTTAATTGGTAAAATATTTTGATGACAATTGTCTCGTGAAACCATTTACCCAAAAAATATACGTCAATACATTGAATACTCAGGAGGACATATCCCGAGGTAGCATCCAACTATTTATCAGAGATAATGTATTGATGTACTTATTATACAACGAGTATCGTGAATTGAGGTTGTGTAAAGCTATTTACAATTCACAGGAACTGTCTTTGAGTTTGTTTTTGCGTTTTGCATTTGAAAGAGAACCTCTTCTGAGACAAAAGGTTGCGAGAAATGAAGTAATATCTTCCAGCGATCAGTTTACCCTCATTCCCAAAGAATTTGTGTCTCAAAGGAATTATTATCATTATGCTCGGATTCTGATGGAAGATTCTGTTTATGATGATGAAGTATATTCACATCAGGTAGATCATACAGATATTCAGACCATTTTTATTTCTCCTCCGTATATTCATCATCTTCTTGCAGAATACATGCCTGAATATCATCTTACACATATCTTTTCCTACAACTACCGGCTTGCAAAAAGTCTAAGTCTTCGCACACCGACACACTTACTGATGCATGTGTATGACAATATGTCATTGATAACAGCTTTCAAAGATGGAGCGCTTTATTTGAGCAATGTTTACGAATACCGGACAGGAGCAGGGATGTTGTATTTTATACAGTCCCTTTTCAATGTACTAGATGTTGATGAGTATACCCGATTGCATCTCATTGGAGATCTTGCGATGTCGGAGCCATGGTATCAGCAATTAGTACAAAAGATTCCTAACACATCTATCCCCACAGTAGATGAATTCAGGCTTTCTGCGGGAGTGGATCATCCTAACTACTGGGAGTTCGCCTTTTTACTATAAAGCTTACTATGAGAATTACCGGTGGTATTTATAAAGGACGCAAAATACAGGTTCCCAAAGGATTACCTGTACGTCCTACTACAGACCGTACCCGGGAAGCACTGTTTAGCATATTGCAGCACAGACTGGTATTGAGTGGAAACAAGGTTTTAGACCTGTTTACAGGTACTGGAATTATAAGTCTCGAGATACTAAGCAGAGGCGCTGGTAAGGCTACCGCTGTAGATAAAGATAGAAGATGTATTCAGGCGCTGAAAAGACTGAAAGACTTGTATCAACTGACGAACTTAACCATCAGGCAGGCAGATGCCCAGCAATTTGTCAAACAGACGGATGAACGTTATCATCTGATATTTATGGATCCGCCTTATCAGTACGACGGAATTGCAACATTAATCGATTTGATTTTTAAGCAAGGATTACTGCATTCAGACGGATTGTTGGTCGTGGAGCACGATCCACATAGAGATTTTTCTACTCAACAAGAATTTCTAATGGAACGCGTGTATGGTTCTTCCAGCTTGAGTTTTTTCCGATAAGTGCTTAACCCTCCACAAGTGGTACCATCTTCATAAAGCTAATTCTTACCTGAGCATTTACAGGTATTTCATAATCAGGATCATCAATGCGCTTTTCATCCACCATGATGTGGAAACCTTGACGCTTAAAGGCATCCATGGCAATATAGTATTGCTTTTGTGGATCAATTTTGTAGTTCGGGTCCAACTTGTAACCATTCAGAATCGGTTGAGCATGTGTAGGACGGACAAGTCCCCGGAAGTAAGCAGATTTCCGGGCATTATATTCCTGCGCTTCCTGAAAGACTCTCAGTTTGATCAGTTCTTTGATTGAAATCTGATTTTTGGAGACCTTCAGCCGGACTTGATTCAGGATACTTCCCGATTTGGTTTCATCGTGTATAATTATTTTCATAACAAGTAAGGTTAGCGCTTATCATTCAATGTAACTAACGGTAAAGTACCAGCTTTCTGTATAAAATTGCCATGAAGCATAAGGCAAAATCTTACATCCTACTTTTTGGAAATATTTTCATTTAGGTATGATTTGTAGTATTGTACCAATCTCAGCCAGGAAGTATTGGAAATAGCTTTAATTCAAAAAATGGGTAAGATTGGGGGATCTAAAACATACTTTGTTGTATAATTCCTGAATTGAGTATCATTAAGCTTTTCTGTTACACATTAAAAAAAAAGCTTTTTGGTGAAAATCTTACTTACTAGCCCAAATCTTACCCTATTTGAACTTGGTTTTTGGGGTAAAAGCGCAAATCGTATCTATCAAAAGTTAAATCTTATGTGTTGTAATTTATTTGTCTTACCATTGTAAAAGATCATTTTTAGGAAATAATCACTTACGCTCACGGGGAGGGGCTATGAGGATTATGTTGGAAACAGTACGCTGACCCATGTGATCAAAGATCTTATTATCAGAGGGATAGTTGACGATCCCATTTGCATTCTGACTTTGGATGTACATAGTAGTAGACCCTCCTCCATCCAGATTCAATGCATCATTACACCCTAAGTATTTCATTAAGCTGGCAAATTCTGGGATTGACATACCCGAAGCCCTTTTATTCCTACCATCTAACGTAACCATGATGATATGACCTTTCTTATTTATTCCGATACCTGTTCTGGGGTGGCGGTTTTCATTAAATTTATCTTTCTCAAAAGCACACTTTTCCCCATCTTTTATCAACAAAGGACCCGATGACATTACATCCTTAAAATAATTCATACTGGTCCAGCCACTATCCGGACGAGAAATGATATACAACTTCCCCATAGTATCGATAGAAATGGCTCCATTATGAATGTAAGATCTCAAATTAGGTTGTGAATAGTTACGTACTGAATCATCTACTTTCAGATAACAGACAGATCCTCCCTGCGCCATGTTGAAGAAGGTACCATTGATGGCTGCAAGGGCGCCTGTTTTGGCAGCCAATTCATCAGTAGTTTTTCTCGCATCATTTAGAAAGGCAAATCCCATTTTGTAATCAGTTTCTGCTGGATTTATAACCAGCACATTGATACTTTGTGGCGTGTGATGCAGGGAATCATACACATAATACTTCCAGGTAATTCCGGGTGAGATTTCTTGTACAGTCCACTGTATATGGGAAAAGTCAGCTTGTTCTGTCTGTGCTGAGCACAAGTGCATCAACAGACTGAGATAAAGGGATAAAATGATTTTTTTACACATATTTTATATGGTTGAAAACTACCAACGAATTTACCTTTTTACATAGAATAAGTAAAAAAATGTATAAGTCGCACAGCGTTTGTATGACAGTAAAGTAGATTATGGCTCGTAGCTCGTAGTTATGTCCTTACCATTTGATTGTTGATTATGCGTTATCAGCCACAATCCGCGTTCTACAGGATAATTTAAGCGTCATGAACAAAACAGTTATTCAAATTTTACTCATATTATTTACTTTCAATCGGATCGTTGCTCAACAGGTCGTCGAGCAGGAGATAGCCAAGATGGAGGATCAACTTGAAGCAGCCCAGGAGGAAGAAGCTTTTATGCGGGTTGAACTGGAAGCATTGAAATTGCAACAGATCCAATATGATCTGGAGCACAGTGTGGGGTTTCCACAAAGCAATCTTGCAGACGAGATCGTTTTGCATTCGGCAATGGCTCTAGGATACAATGAGCAACACGAACAGTCTGCATGGGTTGCACACGTAATTACACCTGATATTACATACGGCAATAAATCCCGCACCAATGATTTTCGCCCGGATAGCACAATTGCCACCGGAACACCTGTTACTGAAGACTACTGGGATAGTGGCTATGACAGGGGACACCTTGCACCTTCGGCTGATTTCAGATGGTCTCGCAAGGCACTGAGTGAGTCATATCTCTATTCCAATATAAGTCCACAGCGTCCTGAGCTCAACCGGGAAATCTGGGCAGAACTCGAGGGAAAGCTCAGAGGGGTTGTGATTAGGGAAAACAAACGTTTATATGTCATTACAGGAGGAGTCCTGCATGACTCATTACCCGTCATCGGTATCAAAAATGAGGTTAGTGTTCCTGAGTGGTATTATAAGGTAGTATTGGATCTGACAGGTCCTGAAAAAAAGGGGATAGGCTTTTTAATTCCCAATAGCGTAGTAAATAGTCCACTTAGGGCGTATGCTGTAACAATTGATCGTGTTGAAGAACTGACAGGGATCAATTTTTTTCCTAAGCTTACTCAAATGGAGGAAAAGTATCTGGAGGGCAGTATAAATATTGATAGTTGGCTACATGAAAAAGAACGGGGTGAATCACTACCGGTAGATATGGAATTACTTCCCCGTGGATATGTGAATACCCAGGTGGTCAAATATCACATAGATCGAAAAATAGGAGTATGTGGCAAGGTGGTTTCCACAAAATACCATGAACCATCTGGTGGCACCTTTCTCAATCTGGACCGAAAATTCCCACATCAGGTATTTTCTGTTACCATTTGGAAAGATGCCAGACCTAATTTCAGCTATTTACCAGAGCATTTCCTGTTAAATAAAAATGTTTGTATTACGGGTACTGTGCGTATGAGTCGTGGTACACCGACCATGAACATTGAGCACGAGAAGCAGATCAGATTGATGGAAAAAGTTATAGATTAGTTTTCGGTAAACTTACAGGGTGCTGGTATGCATCATGTGGATTTCTGTGT
This sequence comes from uncultured Bacteroidia bacterium, assembly GCA_964468435.1. Lineage (GTDB taxonomy): Bacteria > Bacteroidota > Bacteroidia > J057 > J057 > JBCCTX01. The sequence goes on from CAYXVE010000079.1 coordinate 7,969, forward strand.
AAAAGCCTTTAGGATATCCCTGACAAAGTCATTATCATCCAGGTTTTTCAGTCCCAGTCTTACGATTACCAGGTCATGAGAAGGTAGGATGAATATTCTTTGTCCATCATGTCCACTGGCGATGAGTGCATCCGTAGGTATATCTGGCATATTTCTGAATCTTTTGAGTACTTCAGGAGGATCCTGAGGGTCATTAAGCCAGAAATGTGCGCCGTAGTATCCGTGAGAGTCAGGGGTTGGAGTAGCTGAATACTCCACCCATCCAGCCGGAAGAATGGTATCTCCCAGCCATATTCCATCATTGAGGTATAGCAATCCAAATCTTGCCCAGTCCCGTGCTGTGGCCCATCCAAAGGATGAACCTACAAACGTGCCGGAAGCATCTGCTTCCATGAGAGCATTTGTCATTCCGATGGGATGAAATAGCTCTTTGAAGGGAAATGCATAGTAATCAAAGTCATTTTCAAAATGATTACGGATGACAAAGGATACGATATTAGCGGTGCCCGAGGAATAGGTCCAAGGTTCTTTTTCATCTGCTTCTAGCGATTGTTCAATCGCATAATCAGCCATATCTGGCTGATAATAAAGCATATTGGTCACATGAGAACTTCCCAGGTAGCCTTCATTCCAATTCAGTCCGCTGCTCATTCTGAGCAGTTGATCCAGGGTGATTTCTCTACGATGATCATTTGCCCATTCGGGTAACGAAACCGGATCGTAGATGTCTATCCTGTTTTGTCTGACGAGAATGCCCACAAGGGCATTCATGACACTCTTGGTCATAGACCAACCGTGTTGGAGTGATTTTGGGTCAAATCCCGCTCCATACTGCTCAGCTATCAGGTAATCTTTGTAAACGACCAGAACAGCACGACTTCTTTTGGCTTCTGCTTCAGAGTCCTGATCGAAAGCCTGATCTACGGCACTATTTAATTGTTTATAATTGACCTCTGGAAAAGTTGTATCGGAAATCATGTCCCCCATAGGCCAAGGAAGTGTATCGGGATGATAGGGAGGCTTGGGTATATCGAAAGCCTGGGATTGTATTTGATTAGTTTTGTACTCATGTTGCAGGGTACATCCGAGTCCATCCCTGTAAATAGCTGTTTGGCCCCCTGCTCCCCAAAAAGTAGCTACGACAGTCGATGTTTCATAATCAATCTCAGTTCTGGCGTATTTAATGGTGTATTTGTTGGGGAAAATATCAAATTCTTCTTCTTTCACAGTTTCTGGACTCCTATTGGCTAAAAATACACAGGAGCACATTTTCTTAGCAGCATAGCCGCTGATGACGCGTTTGTTGGACCAGAGATAACCTGTAAGTGCCAGAATGATCAGCAGCATGAAGACTGATAGTACAATGAAAAATTTTCTCATATTTCTTTAGTAGGTATCGTCAGGGTAAATTAGCAATTTTAATGTTTCTAATTTACAATTTTAGATTTTGATTTATACGAGACTGCATGCATCAAATACAGAATGTTTACCGGGAAAAAGTAGCTTTATATGAAGAGCAATATCACAAACTCAATAGAATCTACAATATTATTGCCTACTTGCGATTGGTTGTATTTGTCCTGGGAGTAATAGCCGTATATTTGATATATCCCTATCAGATTTATGGAGGAATAGTTACGGGGATAGTATTTCTAATCTTTTTCTTTTTTTTGATTAAGCGTCATGACCTGCTGGCGGAAAAGCGGCAGCTACTGAGATATTTGCGGCATATCAATGAGTCAGAATTGAGGGCCCTTACAGGAAATTTCAAGGATTTTGATGGTGGACAGGAGTATGTGGACAGCAGACATGATTACACCCATGACCTGGACATTTTTGGTAATTATTCCATATTTCAGTTTATCAACCGCACTACTACGTTGCCAGGTAAGCACCATCTGGCCCTGGCTCTGAACAATCCTTTACAGCAGGGAGAGGATATCAGACGCAGACAACATGCTGCAAGAAGTCTTGTACCAGAGATAGACTGGACTCAAAATTTTCAGGCCCAGGGTATGAGCCATGAAGAGACACAGGCGGATCTGGATCGTCTGTTTATATGGGCTCAAAAGCCTGAATATGATGTGAAAAAGACTTGGTGGAATATCATTTTATGGGTGTTACCAGGATTGTTGATATTGACGATCCTGGCCTGGTTACTACAATTTATTCTGGTCTTTGAGTGGGTATTTCCAGGGCAGATACCCGTTTTATTATTTCTGGTAAATTTGGGGATCACTGGACGGTGGGTTAAGCATACTAATGGGGTACATGCTCAAGTGGGTAAGCAATCGGGTTTGTTAACGAAATATAGTAGTATTTTCTCGCATATAGATACACTTAAAACAGAAGATACATTTTTACAAGCCTTACAAAATCGATTAATTCAGAAAGAGCATACAGCCAGCGGAGGAATTAATCAATTAAAAGGTATCTCAGAGCAATTTGATCAACGCCTTAATATGATTGTAGCGATTTTACTGAATGGGTTGATCTTATGGGATATTAGGACAGTCAAAAGACTGGAAGTATGGAAAATGAAGTATGGAGCTTCGGTTCCAGGATGGTTTGAAGTAACCGGGCAATTTGATATGCTGATCAGCCTGAGCCGTTTGGCATTAAACCATCCGGAGTATTGTTGGCCTCATATTCAGGAAACAGGGGTATTGGTAGAAGGAGAAAAGCTCGGACATCCTCTGATAGATCCTAATGAGCGAGTCGATAATCCCCTAAAACTTAACCGGGAGGGAATGTTTTGGCTAATTACAGGTGCCAACATGGCCGGTAAAAGTACCTATCTAAGAGCTGTTGGAGTAAATCTGGTCCTGGCAATGGCAGGAGCACCGGTATGTGCCACTTCTTTCAGGATTAAACCTATGCCTTTAATTACGAGTATGCGTACCACAGACTCCCTTGCATCACATACATCCTATTTTCTGGCAGAGCTTAATATTCTTAAGAAAATCATTGACAAATTAGGGCTTCAGGCTCCAGTATTTGTGATGATCGATGAAATGTTGCGTGGTACCAATTCCCGGGACAAACAGACAGGGTCCCAAAAATTTATCGAACAACTGATTCGGAAACACGGAATAGGACTGGTTGCTACGCACGATTTGTCGCTGGGCACCCTAGCTGATGATTATCCGGGACAGGTAGTCAACAAGTGCTTTGAAATCACTATAGCAGAAGATCAGCTTACATTTGATTATAAACTGCGCGATGGGATTTCACAGAATCTTAATGCAACTTTCTTAATGGAGAAAATGGGATTGATGGGATAGGTATAATGCCTGGAATTACGTATATTCAAATATATTGTGACAACTATTTTCAGATCCCTTTAAAATGTTAAATTACCCTATATTCATTATCTATGAAAAGATTATTTATCATTTCTCTATGTCTGTGTGCTTTTTGTACGTGGGATTGTAGTAGTAAGGAAAAACTGGCAGTAGAAAAATACGAGACTAGTTTTGAGCAAGAATATCCTGAAAATCTCACTTTAGCTCAGCTATTGAAAAGGATCCCTGGGGTCATGGTTTCTGGTAATGGTGATAATACGTCTATTAGGGTCAGGGGCATAAATACGATCACTGGCGATCCTGAACCTTTGTTTGTAGTAGATGGTGCAGTAGTCGGAACTTCTTATGCCAATATTTCCCAGTTAAACGGTCATCAAGTCGCTTCCATACGGGTACTTAAAGATGCAGTCTCTACATCCAGATATGGAATGCAAGGGGTGAATGGAGTGATTGTAATCAGGACCAAAAATTAATATATGATTCTCTATTCAAATTGAACCATCCAGCCAGGATTTAAAAACTTTTGCCTTATCTCTGCTAATAATGACCTGATCAGGCTCCTCTGGAACGAGATGCAGTTTAAGTCGTCCATTGAAATAGGGATGTATACTCTTTATCGCTTGTATATGGCAGACAACCTGACGATTGAGGCGGAAAAAAGAATCAGGATCAAGCATACTTATCAACTGATCCAGGGTATGATCCATGGAATACCTGTTTCCATCTTTTGTAATCATGTGTACAATCTCATGTCTGGTGTAGAAATACGCAATTTGTGATACTTCAATAGGCCTTAGTTCATCTTTATGAGAAACGAGAAAGCGTTTTTTATAAGATATAGCACCATTTTGGTATTGGGTGAGGATAGAGCTGACTTTATCATTCAAATCGGCGGGGCTAAAATTATTTTTCATATTGTGATATTTCAACAATGCACCTGATAGCTCCTGCACCTTGATGGGTTTCAATAAATAGTCAATACTCTTAACCTTGAATGCCTGAATGGCATATTCGTCATAGGCAGTGGTAAAGATAATGGGGCTGCTTACCGTGATATGATCAAATATTTCAAAGCTCAATCCATCAGATAATTGAATATCTGAGAATATGAGCCCAGGAGGTTGATGGTTGGATAGCCATTCTTTGGAGCTTTCCACGCTATCAAGAATAGCCACAATTTCCATTTCAGCATCTATCGTATGAATCAGCTCCGAAAGGCGTTCTGCTGCTGGATATTCATCTTCAATGATTAGTACCTTCATGAGTTACGCTGGCTTTAGTAAAGGTAGTTTGACTGTAAACGTGGATTCTGCATCCAGGACCTCTACATGGCTGGAATCCAGCAAGTGATACCGGTCTATGATATTTTGGAGGCCTACTTTTGTAGAGATACCCAGAGTTTGTTTGATTTGTTTATTGTTAACTACGACGATGTGATCTCCTTCACATTTGATCTGTATGTGCAGTGGTCTGTTTTGGGAAACGATATTGTGTTTGATGGCATTCTCCACAAGGATCTGGAGACTTAGGGCGGGAATATGGGTATGATAGGTATCTTTGGGTATATGTTGCTCAATAACAATATTATCGCGGTATCTCACTTTGATGAGATAGACAAAGGCTTCCAGAAAGTGAATTTCCTCAGCAACCGTAACAGTAGTTTTATTTCTGGTTTCCAATACATAACGATATACATCAGATAGTCTTTCAAGATATTGTTGAGCAGGGTCGTTATGAATATTAATCAGGGAAGCGAGTGTGTTCAGGCTATTGAATAGGAAATGCGGATCTAATTGTTTTTTAAGTGCCTCAAATTGTGTTTGGGTATGTGCATGGGCAAGTGCCTCGGTTTTTTGGATGTTTTTTTTCCACTCGCTGAAAAAGTAGTAGCTTTCATAAAAAGACAATATGAGTGCTGCCGCGAATACGGAAAACCAATTGCAACTGATATACCAGGGTACGTTAGGCATATAGGTTTTGATGGTTGAAAAGTCTTCTACAAATGTAAAAAGAAGGAGGATATTAATGCTGATCGTGTAAATCAGGCTGGTGGGAATCTGTCGAGCCAGTCTATGGATCGTGTTGGGATGGCCTGGGTAGTATTGTAGAAATTTGTGCCAGATAAAGCGGTTACCAAACCAGATTGTCATGGTAAAAATAAAAGAAATACCTAGTTCTGCCAGAGAAATCCATCCTATCTGATCCCATCCATCGTATTTAAATACAAAGAAAGAGATGACTGCAATTACGGGAATACCTATGATCAGGAGCCATCTGTCATTCATGTGATATCATTTTAGGTAAAGTAAAAAAATTTTGCTTAAAAAGTGCCCCTCGCCAAGGCGAGGGACTGAGCTGTGGACAAGGATAAAAGTCATTAGAATTGCAGACGGTAGAGTATATCTGGGAAAAATCCGATCTGATTGATCTCAACGATTTCATCCCGGGATTCGCTGTATCGTCTTAAAAAAATATTATCCCGGTTGGTAACATTCTGGAAGTCAATATAAAACTGATGGGAAATTTTCTTTTTAGCGCTGTTGAGCCTAAAGCCAAATTTGGTATCAAGCCTTAAGTAGGGATCGTTTTGCAGGCTAAAGGCATTTTCTTCGTCAAATACCTCTCTGCCCAGATTGGCTCGGGTAGCTTCCAGGTCTATTGGTGTGTAGAAATTCCCTCCTGCTGTCGTAAATCGCATGTCAAAGGTCAACGCATTGCGTTCGTCTTTGCCTACTTTCCATTCTTTACCAGTTAGAAAATTGAAGATATACTCATTGTTGAAAGCCGTATTTCTCTCTATGCCGTCGCTTCCTTCATACTGGGACTCGTACAGGGTCGTCGTCAGCAGTCCATAATATCCGTTGCTGAAAAATTTCTCCAAAGTTAGCTCTACCCCGTAGTTGGTTCCCGTACCTTCATTGACCAAAGAGCCCCTTTCCCGGAATACAAAGTCGCTTCCTTCATTCAATACGGAGTAACTACTCGGCGTAACCTCCACCGGAGCCCGACTGATATCCTGATAGTATGCTTCCAGTTTCAACCGCCAGTTTCCCTTGGGCCGGAAATCGTACCCTACAACATAGTGATTGCTACGGGTAAAATCCAGCTCTTCATTGGTGTTTTGGAATATGCCGGGTTCTACTTCTTCTGAAAAGAAGTAAATGGGAAGTGGTTGAATCTGATTGTGCAATCCATAGGCCAGCGACAAAGTATGCCCGGGAAGAAAATCCCAGTTGATAGCTAATCTGGGTTCCATCACAGCATTATCATTGAGATCCAGCAATTGACCATGCAACCCAGCATTGAGGGTAAGGGTTGGACTGATCTTGTATTGCCCCTGGACATAAGCCTGCCATAATCCCATATTGCCGTCAAAGTCTTGTACTGTAATCCAATCTGGGAATCCGTCCCCATCGTCATCCGGGCGATTGTCCCGGTCGCGCGTGAAGATATCCAGGTCAAAAAACTCTGCCAGGACACCTGTTCTAAGGGTAAACCGGGCGCTGAACTTTTTATTCAAATAAGAAGAAACACTAATGCGTTGTGTACGATTCTCAGACTCAGTTGCGCTAAATTTTCTCCCATTGTCCTGATAATTATCCTGATTAAATTCATTGCGCTCTATCGAAGAAGCAACAATGGTCTTGACATAGGCATTTTTACCCAGGATAATGTTGTGCTTCAAACCGATCACGCCAAACTGCGATCTGGGAAATGCATCTACATTGGGATCGGCAAAGAGGTCATCTTCTTCGATTTCATCTCCCAGGAAGTCTATGCTACTGATCCCTCCAATTCCGAAGAGTGAAAAACGACCAGCCTTCCCGTATCCTACATCTACATTGAAGGATATATCTTGGTAGTTGGGGACCGCCTCCGTACCGATAGGAATTCCGAGCGCATTGCCAATTCCGACAAAGGAGTAGCGATAGCTGGCGACAAACGAGCCGCGATTATCCCGATTAAGGGGGCCTTCTGCCATGAACTCTGCACCACTGAAAGCACCTAGCTGGGCGGTAAATTCGTACTCATCCGGGTTACCCGTTCTGAAGCCCAGGTCAAATACCCCTCCCAGGGCATTGCCATACTCTGCCGGAAAGGCTCCCGTAAGAAAATCCGAATTCTTGAGCAAGTTGGTGTTCAGTGCGCTTACAGGTCCTCCGGTCGTACCCAGTGTAGCAAAGTGGTTGGGATTGGGAATGGGGATTCCCTCCAGACGCCACAATACCGCCGTGGGCGAGTTGCCCCGTATGACAATGTCGTTTCTCGAATCATCCGGTGTACTTACTCCAGCAAAATTACTGGCCATGCGTGCTACATCTGTCCTGGCACCTGCATAGCGGGTTACTTCTTCCAGGCTGAAGGTACGTGCACTGACAGTAGCCAGTTCATTTTGAGCTTTGTCCTTACTGGTCCTGCCTGTAATGACAACCTCAGCCGCCTGTACGATAGACTCTTCCAGAGCGATGTCCAGTTGCACCGCCTTTCCGGCTGTTACCAGGACATTGGGAATGGTAAGGGGTTCATAGCCCAGATAGGAAACCGTAATTACCTGGCGACCAATGGGAACATTTTGCAAGGTAAACTGACCCCGGTCATCAGAATAAGCCCCAATTACTGGGTCGACATTTAATACCCGGATCGTAGCACCTTCCAGGGGCGTCTCAGCCTGCTTATCAATTACCAC
>CAYXVE010000079.1:16060-19223 GCA_964468435.1 uncultured Bacteroidia bacterium
ACCTATGGCTTATCAAAAGGAACTCAATACCAGCCAGAGAATACTCATGGGACCTGGTCCCAGTGATGTGCATCCCCGTGTGCTTAAGGCAATGTCAACGCCACTCATCGGTCATCTCGATCCCGAGTTTGTAGAGATCATGGACGATATCAAGGAAATGGTTAAGCACACTTTTCAGACTCATAATGATCTGACTTTTGTCGTATCAGCACCTGGAAGTGCAGGGATGGAAACCTGTCTGGTGAATCTCCTCGAACCTGGTGATGAAGCAGTCATCTGTATTCATGGCGTTTTTGGCAACCGAATGGCAGATATTGCAGAACGCTGTGGGGCCAGAGTCGTCAAAGTAGAATCTCCCTGGGGAGAGCATATCCGCCCTGAGCAAGTGAAAGAGGCACTGGAAGGTTCCCATCCCAAATTGGTAGCCATCGTTCATGCAGAAACTTCTACCGGTGTTCTACAACCGCTGAAAGAAATAAGTCAGATGGTTCACGATGCAGGTGCTTTGTTTGTGGTAGATACTGTAACTTCCTATTGTGGAACCGAAGTGAAGGTAGATGAATGGGGCATAGATGCCATCTATACAGGTACTCAAAAGTGTCTGAGTGCTCCTCCGGGTTTATCACCAGTGTCATTTAGCCCCCGTGCTGTCGAAGCACTTGAAAGCCGTAAGACCAAGGTTCAGAGCTGGTTTCTCGATCTCAATCTGGTGAAAAATTATTGGGCAGGTTCCAAACGCACTTATCATCACACTGCTCCTGTTTCCAGTATGTTTGCGCTAAGAGAAGCATACCGGATTGTACTGGAAGAGGGATTGGAAAACCGATTTGCACGTCATCGCCACGTACACCATGTACTTAAAGATGGATTGGAGGAAATGGGATTTCAGTTTTTAGTACAACTGGATTATCGTCTCCCCATGTTGAACGCAGTTATCGTCCCCGAAGGACTAGATGAAGCCATGGTCAGAAAAAGGTTGCTAGAAGATTACAATATCGAGGTTGGAAGTGGTTTGGGTAAATTTGCCGGAAAGATTTGGCGGATTGGCCTGATGGGAGAAAGCGCTGATGTCAATCACGTACATGTATTACTATCAGCCCTAAAAGCTATCATGGACTAATTTTTTACTATTACTACTACGAAAAGCAATGACTCATATACAAACGAAGTTAAGCTCTCCACAGATCGCGGGTTTTAGGGGAGATATCCTGAGCGATGAGGTATCGCTAGGCATGTATTCCACAGATGCGAGTGTATATCAGATCAAACCTCGGATGGTTGTATTGCCACGCGATGAAGAAGATGTGCTGCTGGCCCTGGCTCATGCTGAAAAACACCACATCAATGTGTTACCCAGAGGCGGAGGTACGAGCCTGGCAGGCCAGACAATTGGAGACTCAATGATCATCGATTTCTCCAAATACATGAATCAACTCCTGGAGCTGAATACGTACGAAGAATGGGCAATTGTGCAGCCTGGATTAGTCAGAGACGAGCTCAATGAGATGCTGAAGCCTCATGGACTGCATTTTGCACCTGATCCGGCTACCTCTAGCCGGGCCAATATTGGTGGGATGATCGGCAATAACTCCTCAGGAACCAAGAGCATCTTGTACGGAAAAACGGTAGATCACGTACGGGAACTGAAAGTAGCGCTGGCTGACGGAACGGTATTATATGTCAATGAGCAGACACCCGGATCCTATGCAGCGATTGCTGCTCAGGATACTCGTGAGGGCGAGATATATCGGAAATTTCAGCAACTGATCCATACACACCGGGAAGAAATCATCAGGAAGTTCCCAAAGGTCATGCGCCGCGTGGGAGGCTATAATCTGGATGAATTTGTTCATACAGACCAATGGAATCTCAGCAAGTTACTGACAGGAAGTGAAGGGACCTTGTGTGTGACTCTGGAAGCCAAAATTAATCTGGTTCCTCTTCCCCGGTACAAGTCTGTATGCGTGGTTCACTATCACGAAGTGATGGAAGCTATACGTTCAGTCAATGAGATACTTCCATTTCATCCTGCTGCGATCGAGATTTTGGATCATACCGTAGTGAATCTGAGCCGCAAAAACCTGACTACCCAGCGGCATAGCCGCTTTATAGAAGGAGATCCGGCTGCCATACTTATGGTGGAATTTTATGGTGATACGGAAGAAGAGGTCATAGAAAGGCCCCGGCAAATGATTCGTCATCTACAGGATATTGACATGGGCTATGCCTATCCTTTATTTCCAGAGGGGTCTTCTTATGAGGATGTATGGACCATACGAAAAAAGGGGTTGGGACTTATGCTGGGAATCAAAGGTAACAAGAAGCCCCTGGCTTTTATCGAAGATGCAGGAATACCGACGGAGGTATTGCCTGAATACATCGAAAAAGCACTGGAAGTTTGTAAAAAACATAAGACAGAAGTAGCCATGTATGCCCATGCTAGTGTGGGAGTGATACATTTGAGGCCTATTCTGGACTTGCGCCAGGAAGAAGATATCCATCGTTTCAAAGCTATTGCAGAAGAAGTATTTGACTTAGTAAAACATTATGGGGGTTCCTGGAGTGGAGAACACGGAGACGGAATGGTAAGAAGTTATTTCAATGAAGCGTTTTTTGGCCCTGAAGTCTATGGGGCATTAAAGGCAGTGAAAGAACTCTTCGACCCACAATATCGAATGAACCCAGGGAAAATCGTAGATGCTCTGCCGATAGATCAGCACCTTCGCTATGGTGCAGCCTACCAGGATCAATCTCTCAAAACGGTGTACCAATACCGTGAAGAAAATAGTTTTGCTGATGCAGTACACATGTGTACTGGAGTAGGGGAGTGCAGGAAAATGCTGGGAGGTACAATGTGTCCCAGTTTCAAGGTAACCCGTGATGAAGAGCATTCAACACGAGGCAGGGCTAATGCACTCAGATTGGCTATGTCTGGTCAGTTGGGGGATGAGGGGATGGCAAGCGAGCGTCTAAAAGAGGTCCTGGAGCTCTGTATATCATGCAAAGCTTGTAAATCCGAATGTCCCAGCAACGTGGATATGGCTAAACTCAAAAGTGAAGTTCAGCAAATGTACTACGACCGTCATGGGATCACACTGAGAGACCGGATGATTAAGGATGCACCTAAAGCAGCTGCGAGATTTGCTGGTGGATTGGCAAAAAC
>CAYXVE010000080.1:0-18137 GCA_964468435.1 uncultured Bacteroidia bacterium
GATAAAATGCAGATATACCTAAAATTTTCATTCTAACACGAATAAACAAAATAATATAAAATATTAAAAAAACTACGCTCAATACCCTGTAATCAAAGTAAAGTAATTTTGATTACAGCGTACTCAATATATTAAGGTCGAAAATAAACGGCACACGCTTCCTTGCCATTGAACTGAGTAATCCGTTGATTTCTACAAGTACAAATCAGGTAGTGGATTTGCAACCCAAAAGTGGCCAATTTTCTTAAGTCTCCTGGATACGAAGCCTTGAACTGATAATTTATGAGACGTGAGTGCGGGGTATTACTCAGTGAAAGTCAATTATTTATCTATCAAAATAGGCTGGCAATTGCGAGATTTAGGTTTTCAAAACATTTTCAATCTCCAACAAATTACCCATGTATATTATCGATGAAATAAAGTTAATTGAAATTTTCTGTTGTGGTAGACGATTACTATCAAAATTTTGCAGCTGGGCAAACTCACCTACAAGCTCAAACGCCTCAATTAGGAAAACCCAGAAGCGGGCTTCAATCCGCTATTAATCCCAGTGAAATCATGCGTATGTTGATCTTTTACCATCTTTCGGATGTTAAATGTTTCAAATACTCCTATCTACGATTGGTTCGATGGCCATTATTGACGTATTTCCCTTTATCTTCTTCCTAATGATAAATAATCATTTCAAATCTGCCCGAATTCTGCTCAAGGAAACCTGTGTGATTCCAAGATAAGTGGCAATGTATTTCAATGGAATTTTCTGAACATAATCAGTAGTATCTAAAAGTTCTGTATATCTTTCTTTAGCAGATTCAAATTGTAAACTTTCTATTCTTTTAACAGTATTGACATACTCTTTTTCAAAAAGCAATCGAAATAACCGCTCTATGTCGTGATAATGATCATAAAGTTTCAATAGCGAATCCGAGTTTATACCGATAATATGTGTTTGATCAATCGCTTGAATACCTTTTGATGTGGGTTTTCCAGTAAAAAGGCTTTCTGCTCTCACAATAAGTTCATTTTCAAAAGCAAAATGCTCAGTGATATCATTTCCATTTTTATAATAGAAAATACGGGCACAACCTTTTTTAACAAAGTAAATAGTCTTGCATCTGCTTCCGATATCTTGAATGATATCGTTTTTCGAATAGCTTTTCACATAGATTATTTGTTCTAGGGCTTCCTTTGCCTGAGGGCTGATTTTATGAATGTTATCAAAAGATGAAAATAAATTCATGAGTTACCTTATGTTCAGTTTATCAAAGGTCTTTGTTAAAAGTTCTAAGGATTCCAAGCTTCCAAAAAATTCACCTTTTTCAAAATCACCTTCTTGTTGAGCCATCGTGTTGGTGAGATGCGCAAAGCAGATAACATTTTTTTCTTTTGCTTCAGCAAAAGCGTACAAAGCTGCTGCTTCCATTTCCACACAGGTTACTTCCTGTTCTTTCATTGTATTTATCGCAGAGACTGTCTCCCTGTACGGAGCATCTGTTGTCCAACTTTTAGCCTGAAACCAATAGTCATTTTCGGCTAATCTGCCACGTAATTTTTCTGATAGGCGTGATGGTTTCTCTTTGGGCAAATAATGATAGCTAGTACCTTCGTCTCTTACGGCTTGGGTTATCAATGCAAATCTTTGGGCGGTTTCGGGTTCGTTTATAATACCAGATGATGTAATGCTGATGAGTAATTCACAGCCCGAAACAAATAATTGTTCTGCTACTAAAACAGCGTAAGATGCACCCACTACACAAGGAATTATTCCAATCTCAACACTCCCTAAAATAAAACCGTAGAGTTTGGAATGATAGCACGACCAACATTCATTTTTCTTAGCTAAACTCTTTTCTAAAAGATAGTCAACTAAGTCCCCGTCTGGATCTAAAACGCAAATTGAAGGAACACGGCAATCTGCTATATTTTTTTGCCGTCTCGCTTCACGCAACAAATTTTCGGGTAAAAAAACCGATTGTTCTTCATAATTTTTATTTAGCAGGATCGCTGCATAATTTTTCATTGTCATTTTGCTAATTACTTTGGAAGGTACAGCTTCATCTTTCCGATTTCCAGTACGTCTAAATGTCCCATCTGGCTTTTGTCTTTTGTAATCAAGTGCATATGTAAAAATGAGTCGTGATGCGTAAAAATGCCTTTATGCTCAGTTGAGAAAAATCCGATTATTTCAGCGTATTCATCTTCAATATCGTAATTTGTCTGTCCTTGATGTGCTTCATCGGGTGATGATACTTTTGTTCCTTCAGGTAAATTTTGAATATGAATGATCGCACTTGAAACTTGACCGATTAACTTGAAGGCAAAAGGTCTTTTAAATTCAGTTGTTTTGTCGTCAATAAATTTCTCTAAATCTTGAATTGTCTTAACGTCTGATGGCAATTCAATCTCATTCCATTCGGTTACGTTTCCATAAACAAAAAAAGGGGCGGAGATTTCAAATGTTTTTTCAACGCTCATGGTCGAGTCAGAAGTCACCTTTGATACGTAACTTTTTCCATTATTAATCAGCAATTCGCCTGTCAAGTAGCTTACCGGTCCAAGTCCATAAAGCCCGTTTTTGTCCGAAATTGTGTCAAGGTCAACGCTACTTCCCAATTCGCCTTTCCACATCACGTTTTTCATTGCACCAACAATTTTAATATCGGAATAGGTTTCCATTTCTTTTGCATTATTTTGTTTCGGTGTCGAATGGCAACTTATCAGACCAATTGTCAAAAGTCCTAATGTGATTTGTTTTAATGTCATCTGTTTGTTTTTTTTAGCTTGTACCTAACAGTCAAGTATGAGCGTAGTGCGGGTTTTCAAAGCAATTAACTACCCGCCACCACCAAAGTTTATTAACTGCAATGCCTGTTCCGATCCATCAGAAGACCTTCGATTTACCACTTCACCCGCTATCGCTTTTATACATTGCATTGCGCTTGCTTCTCTGTTTTACCATACACCACGAGTCGTCTGCATAGCGCTCACATGGCTTTTCGGGATGGTACTTGTCCATCCAGATGTTTTCATGAGTTAGGGTTACTTATAGAGTCACTATCCCATTTTTTTATTTTTTTGAAATAATGATTTTCTTCCTTGCATCCACTTAGATTTAATCTTGTAAATGCAAAATAATGTAGCATTCAAATTATTGGTTCTATACTGAACATATTTTGTATTTAGCCCTTGAATATCTGCAAATCCTGAAATACCAAACACCCATAAATGTCCGTGATAACCTATAAAACCTCTTGCAATTCCTTTTAAGGAACGATTAAAACTGGCTTCATTGGCATAATTCTCTACATTTTTGCTATACTGTAAACCGATTGTACCAGAAACACTTGCACTAATCTGCCAGCCTCTGTTACCTAATCCTTTCATCAAGGTATAATCGTATCCCCATTGTCGTTTGATGGTGCCAAAGGGATGCTCCACTATTTCTTGACGCCTGCGGTACAACGCTTTTTCGAGTTTTACACGCGCTAAACTTGGAACCTCCGTAGCAACCCTATCCTCACAAAAAAGTCCTTCGGTACGAAGAAAACAAGTGAACTGCCGGAAACTTTCGCGAAAGGCTACTGTATTTTCCTCTCTGAAATGGGCAATCGTCTTGTAGCAGGGAGTAAAGCCCTTCATTAACCCCACAAGTTCCAAGCCAATCGTCTGGAATTGGTTCTAATTTTCTCTTATAAGCTCCATTTTCAGGCGTTGTTGCTTTCCTCCTAAAAATACAACCTACTCCTCATTTTTGATAGGATTTGGGAGGGTTTTTGCATAAACTGACGGTGAGTATAAGAAGCGTAACCTGCCGATAGGTGGCTATGATTTCTTATACATTGTTAGCTCGCGTATTCATTATTATCGTTTAGATTCTCTTCCAAATTCTTAATCGCTATATCTAACTTTTCAATCAAATCAGAATATGTCCAAATTTCAAGATTGCTACTAAGATTATTTTTGAGGCTATTATAGTGATCCTTCCAAATAGGATCGTTTACCTTATTGCCCAATAGTATTATACATTTTATAACATCTCCTTTTTCAACTCCTATACGTCTCAAGTCATCATCATCATCTGCCGCATTTAGAAATTTAGACTTATATCGTAATATCTGTGGTATTGCTCGAGATAATTGCAGTGGTAAATGATATTCAACTGATGTTCCTTGTTTTGTTTCTCTTTCTTCAATTTTGAAAATATCATCACACGGAGACTTCAACTCAATAATAACATATTCATTTCTTTCCATTGAAGAGCGCGTAAGGATATCAAATCTTTTGCGCTTAACAGTTCATTTAATTGGGTTTCAAATGTTTTCTTGTATTATTTCCCCTCACCCAAAAACCCTTTGTCGGGCTGCGGCGCGTGGTTAAACAGCTGGCCCGGTATTCACACCGCGTGGCTATTACCAATCGGCATATCCTCGACATTAACCAGCAGAATGTTCGATTCTCTTACATAAAGTCTTTTCTTCATTCTTTCCGGCAGGCTCATACTTGCCTTGGCCCTGCTTTGGTTATCGAGTGCAAAAAGGGCCGTTTTCAGAACTCAAAACCTACGTATCAATATGGATTTTTTCTTCTTTGCTCGTGTTTTTCTCCGTCTCGCTTGCCCGGCTATTTAAAAACCCGCTGGAGCCGCCCGCTGGAATCGCCCTGGACAGTCTGGCCGCTTTTAATTCAAACTCCATAGCATACTTCTCACATTGCCCCAGAACCCGCTTCGTTCAACAAAGGCTGCAAATGTCGGCTGCACCAGACATTTCAGCCTTTGATATTGTATGCCGTTTTCTTCAGTATGTGAAAACTGTTGGGTTTCGCATAATTTTATCCATCATTACATTTTCTTCACCGAGTATGAAATTATCGGGGAGATCCGATTTTTTAACACCGTGAACTTGCATACAATGTGGGCAAGCAACTATTTGTCCGCCCTTGCTTGCAATAGTATCTAAAATTGATCTTATGGATTCCTCTTCGAATGAAATGGTATCAGCACCTGTTTGCAATAGCTTTACGCCATCTACATTTAAAAATACGGTGACATTTAGACCATGATCTTGCGCCTTTTCAGCAAAGTGAAGCCCCATAGATGCACTATGGGCATTTACGGTAGCGTCACTCGTAAGATTGATAATCAGCTCATTTGAATTTACTGTTGTTGTTTCTTGTACTGATGAAGGTTCTTCACAGGATGCAAAAAGTGAAACAACTAGAATTAAACTGACCAAATTTTTAAGATTTTTCATTTCTAAATAAGTTTAAAATTGTAAAAAAGAGTGAAGCAAAGCAGGAATTTTATTTCGCTCCACAAATTAATCAAAATGTGAAGTTCACGTTAGCAAAAATATTTCTTCCCGGAGCAAAAATCGGATTATTAGTTCCCCTCACCGAGCGATTAAGATGTTCATAATAGTTCTCGTCCAACAGGTTATTGACCCCTGCACTTAACGATAAGCTATTCGTAACCTGATAACCGATTTTAAGATCGACTAAGGCAAATGAAGGGGTTATGGTTTCACCAAACTCAGAAGATGTTCTTGACTGGTCAGCAACATATCGGAAGATGACTTCTGGTCTCAGTCTATCGTTGAGGTAGCTCGCATAGAGCGCATAGCGGATATCTAATGGTGCAATTTCAGGTAGTGGTTCGTCACGTTCTAAATCTTGCCCATAAGTATATGCAATGCCCAAACGGTGCGATAAACCTGCAACTAACTGCTGCTCCCAACTTATCTCAAAGCCTGTTTTGAATGCCTCCTCAATATTGATAAACTGCCTAACGCCCGGGCTACTGGGAATCCTCGGGGTAAGTGTGGTGTCAATCACCGATGAGATATAATCGTTTAGGTAGGCGGCAAACAAATCTACATTAATGACTGATTTTTCGCTAATCAACCATTTGAAGGTTAAGTCTGCCTGATAGTTTACCTCTGGAACAAGCTGTGGATTCCCTAACATTTCGTAAGGATCCTGACCAACCGGAAAATAGTTGATAAACCGCTCTGTCAAACTTCCACTTCGTTGTGCTCTTGCCAACCATAAGCCCGTTTGAACCTTGTTTCCAAAGTCTTTTAATATTCCCAGACTCAAATTGGGATTAACTTGGGTGATCTGAGTTTCTGGGTTGACCTGCGTAAACTCCTGAGTTGGGTCATTCACGTCAGCAGTATTAAGCTCTATCCTTCCAGAAGCGATGTAGTCAAATGTGTTACCATTGATCTGGTATTCTGCAAAAAACCCTGTTTTACTGATTTGGCCATCTTGCCAGGCATTATCTTCTACTGTTTTTCCGGCCATCGGACCCATGAGGAACTCTCGGACTCTTGTACCTTCAGCCCCCTCTACTCTTAAGTCTGCACCAGCATAAAGTTTAGCATTTGAAAGTTTCCAAACCCCTTCAGTCCGACCTCCATAATTATAGGTAGTGGCAAAGGTTTCGGCATTTAACATTCTAGGATCTAAAGGCTTGAGCAAGTTGTTCATCAAGTGATCCACAAACGAGCCAAAGACAGAGGTATTCCAGCTTTGCAGTTTTTTGTTTTCAAATTGTATGTCGTGTCTGGCATTGAACATCCACGTATCATCTTCCCTCAAATCCATTGGCAAAGCCGGAAATTCGGCATCACGTGCTCTGTTATATATAGCTGATAAGCGTAACTGCTGATTGGAAGCTAACTTGATGCCCACATTTGTACCAAAACTTCCCCTACTAAAGTCTGCCTGCACGGTTTTGTCATTTCCTGTGGTATAATCATCGCCTTGCGACCATGATGCAAAAAGGCTCACATCATACTTTTCGCCACTTAGGCCGAACTGACTTTCCCCTCTCATAAGATTGCCATTGCTTTCGTACCCAGTGGACAAACGACCGTAAAAGTCTGGTGTGCTACTGAATCGCAATTTTGCGGGAATAAAATTGATGGTAGCACCGAAACCGGTCCCATACCGCAGCGCATGTGGGCCTTTTAGTATTTCTATACGGTCCATCATGTTAGGCGCCATTTGGCTTGTAGGAGGATCCATTCTGTTCGGACAAGCAGCGGTAGCACTTTGTGCACCATTCATCACCACATTGAGTTGATCGTATTTAAACCCTCTAAAAACAGGTTCAAAACCATAGTTACCTCCTTTTCTAATACTGTTAAAAGCAGGAATTTGATTGAGAATATTGGCAGCATCGTGTTCTAGGCGTTCTTCGTACTTGATCTTGAGTTCTCCCTCAGGTTGAACACTTTGCGGTCTAACGGCTATGATGGTCACCGGGTAAAGGTTTACCGTTACCTCTTTTTTGTAAATCACTTTGCGTTCAATTGCCGATTTAAGCTCGCTATCCGTTAGTGACCATGAGCCATAGCTTACGTGAGAAAGGCGCATGGTTGTTCCTTCGGCATAAGAGAAACGAATGAAACCATTTTGGTCGGAAAGACCATTTTTCCCACCGTATTCGAAGGTTGCTCTTACAATGGGTAAGGCGCTTTCTACATCGAGTAATCTAATTTCTTGTTGCTCAGATTGGGCAAATAAGGTCGATGAAAGCATATAAAGGGATATCATCAAAACATTTTTGATACTCATTTTGATTTTTTAAAAATTTGAAATAATGAATGGAAGGTAGGAACATAACCTACCTAAAAACACACTGCCTAAGGCAGGTATTTTGATTATTGATTGGTAAAAGCCCAATCAAAGCATTAAATCAAATGGAGTTTCGGTGGGCGGAAAATATCTGCTATGAAAGATGAATGGTAAAATTCATTTTCATACGCTGGATTTAATTTGCTTGTGTAGTTGTCTAAGAAAGGTAAGAAATCCAAAGGATTTTTAGAATAGCAATAAACTACTTCCAACCTTTCTTTCTTGTTGGTAGGGGCTTGTTTTTCTTCTTCCTCTTCTGCCTTTTTCAACTGCTCAGATAAGTAGCATTTTCCATTGCACATGAACATTGGTTTCTCCTTATTGATACAAAGTACTTCTGCAATAAAATCTTGGTTGATTTTAAAGTCAATCAGTATCCCAATTTTTATCAAATTGGGCAGCATCATTGCTAATATCATCAATATGGAAAACGTCTTTTTCAGATGATCCTATTTCTTTGTAAAAGTAATGAATTTTGTCGGTTCTCAAATGGCATACAACGGTCGAGTACAAGCGTCCTTACATTTGATTTCAAGGCGATTACCTGTCCGCCACCACCAAAGTTTATTAAATGCACAGTCCTTAGATTTACCACTTCACTCGCTATTGGTCTTATACAATGTTGTAGCTAGTACTTAATTCTAAACCACGGGTCAAGCGTATGACCATATACTGTTAACGTATTTTATCAAATCTACTTCAGATAATTTTTTATCAATTAATGAAGACATACCATTCAGCGTACTGCGTGTCAAATCTTTGCAAATTTAGCGGAATTAATTTTTTTGATTGTTTTTAAAGGATTTATTTGGATAGACAGGAACGGCTGGTACGACTCTTGGGTCTTCAGCAATCTTTTCTAGTAGATGTTTAATAGCGGCTTCCAACTGCGCATCTTTACCCTTAAAAGTTTCATGGGGAAAGTTCTCTACTTCGATATCGGGAACATGCCCGTGTCCATCTGCTAGCCATTCACCATCATTACTATAACCACCATGCATGGGTGCGCTCGCAACTCCGTTGTCTGTGAGACGATTTTGGGAATTTAAAGCAATAAATCCTCCCCATGTTCGCACCCCTATGGTTACGCCTAACCCAAGCCCCCTGAAACCTTCGGCAAAAACCTCTCCGTCAGATCCTGTTCTTTCATTCACTAATACGACTATATGCCCGTTAAAGGCGTGATCCATATTCCCACGAGGCTCACCGGTTCTATCTACCCGATACATCCAAGTTTTTCGTAAAAGCTTTTCAAGAATAATAGGATCAATCCATCCGCCAGCATTATAACGCATATCGATAATTAATCCTTTTCTATTAAATACAGGATAAAACTCTCGGTAAAATTGACCAATATCCCAGTCGTACATAGCACTCAGATGTAGGTAGCCAATTTGGTTATCGCTTTCATTTTCTACCTTTAAACGATTGGCATATTCCCAATCGCCATACCTTAACCAATAGGAATTTCCTTTGGGTTTGATAATGACATCTTTGTTGGTTGTACCTCTTTTTAGTGTCAGTCTTACTTGCTTACCCGCTTGATTTCTGAGCAACTCTCCAATATCTGTGGCGCTTAAAGCTTCTTTACCATTTACTTCTGTGATGACGTCACCTTCTTTGATGTCCAAATATGGGTCATCTAATGGCGATTTTATGTTGGGATAATTCGGGTCGGCTTTAAAGATATAGTCGATGCTAAACCCACCATTTTTTTCATCCCTGCTTGTATTTGCCCCCAAACTGGCGACTTGAATACTTTTATGATCGCTGGGCATATCGCCACCATTTACAGAGGCATGCAGTACAGACAACTCACCAATCAATCGCGCCAGCACATCATTCAATTCTCCTCTTGTAGTCACACGATTAACCAATGGAAGATATTTTTCATACATCCTATCCCAATCTACCCCGTGCATATTCTTGTCGTAGAAGTAATCACGTTCCATGCGCCATGCATCTTTGTACAGTTGTTTCCAGTCTTCTCTGGGATTCATAGAAAACTTACATCCGCTTAAATCTATAGGTTCACCTAAATTCGCGCTTCCTGTACCGGCATTGACCATGTAATAGGACTGCCCTTTTCCGATAAGTAGTTTCTTGCCATTCTGAGTCAGCTCAAACCCAGTAATTGCTGAAGCCATATCGGTTAATTCTGGTTTTTCATTAGTGATTTTGACAACTTTCAAATGAGATTTGGCATTCAGGCCTGTTTCTTGGGTTAGGAGGTAAATTGCCTTATCATTAACTGCTAATTGGCTGTAATTTCCAAAAGCGATAGGTACTTGTAGGGTTCTGGATTGAATGTCCGTTGTGTCAATGCTAAGCACCAATTCACCTTCTGGCTTCTCCTCTTCGTTATTTTCAATAGTGAGCTCGTCTTTTTCCCGGAAGGGTGACCTGATCCCTTTTTTTAAGGCTACTTGATAGACACTTTCACTCTTATCCCAGTGCACTCCGCCTAATCTTGCCCCACGAGGATTGCCTATCATGGTATTGAATCCCCGGTCGGAAAGATAGTAGATGAATTGACCATCTGGACTCCAATTTACGCTAAAGTTATTAGACCGATCGTTGGTCAAATTGAAAATAGAACCATCATTAACATTATATACTTTTATTTGGTACAAACGATTAGGAGTACGTTGTACAAAAGCTAGCCATTGGTTGTCAGGTGACCAGGAAAAGTCTCGTATTCCCTCATTATTTGTAGATACCTTTTTACTTTCTCCTGTATTGACATTGAGCACGTACATATTCTTTTCAGCATCAGCATAAGCTATCCATTTTCCATCAGATGATGGTATGCCCTGATACCTTAGCAATTGACCATCTTTAGTGATAGGCTTTACATCATCAGCACCGTTTGCAGCAAACTGCACAAATTCAAATTCCCCGCTCTCATCCGAAAGCGATATGATATGCTTACCATCATGAGAAAAAACGGCATCACGATGGCGAATAACTGTAGCTTTTTGTTCTGTATGTTGAATGGTTCGACCCGATTCGGTAGGAACCACAAAAACTCTTCCCCTGGCAGTAACTGCTATTTTATCACCTGTTGGACTTGGATTCACTGAGGTGATGTACTGAGAGGGATTTTCTATCCAAGTCTCTCTAAGATGTTCCAAATCAGAAGCTAAGCGAATATCAATCTTATTATATTCTCCAGAAGCAATATCCAATAGCCAGAGGTCAGCAGCGTGTTGATATACTATTTTACCATCATGGAGATTAGCTGAGCGAATATCAAATTCGGTATGTGCCGTATGCTGTTTAAAATCTTTGCCATTCGCATCCATTGACCAGATGTTTTTCATGCCATCTCTGTCGGTGATGAAATAAACTCTACCCTCGTACCACATCGGATTAAAACTCTCTCCTAAATGCTCTGTGGTTAACTTGACCGCTTCGTTATTCCCATCAAATTTCCATATTTGACGAGCCCAACCCCCTTTATATCGTTTTATATTATCATTGATTTCACTGAGGGGAACAAAAAACCAAGTCCCTTCTTGGTTTTGTATTCCTTGATTCGCTTGATGGAGCGGTACAATCGACTTTTCTTTTGACTTCAAATCTATCGTCACCAATTGTGCACTGGGTAGCTTGCTAAATTCGGCTGTTTGATAAATGATTTTCCCATCTGCTGTCCAACCGACTGCTCTAGAACCTTCTGAATAAGTCCATCTCTCAGGTAAGCCACCTTCTAAATCCATGGTGTAAACTTCATTCGGGCCTTCATAAGTGGCAGCATAAGCTAAGGTTTTACCATCAGGTGAAATGGCAGGATATTGCTCTTTCTCTGCATGTGTGGTGAGTCGCTGGGCAAGACCTCCACCAATAGATACTTTCCAGATATCACCTTCTGTCGTGAAAACGATGGTGTTTTGATGGATGTCTGGGTACTGATAATATCCCTCAAGCCCTTGTGCTATGAGTGGGTTTGCACCCATCATGAGCCAAAGAATAAGTCCAACTAATTTTTTTCGTTTTATCATCTTCAATGACTTAAATCCCGATTACCTAGTATTCTGCCTGACGTAAAATTATATCCCTGAAAATCAGTAGTTTATATGTATTTAGTTTTTCTTTTTTTTATTAAAATTCACAGATCCAATTTACTCAATTTTTCGCTAGCCTAGGTACTGAAGTTTCTTGGAGTCTGTGGGGGATTGGCTACAACGTCTAGTGCATACGGCGGGCGGGCACTCAGCCCAACTGATCGTTATGCACATTGTGTGTGACCGGCCCATTCGATTAGCTTTTTCTCAATCCAGCCTTTGATATCATCAAATTCGCTTTTTCCTTCAACTATCTTTATTGCGAATTCATACTTTGCTTCCATAGTGCTCATGCTTTCTCTTTTTATCCAAAGTTAAGCTTTTTTCAGGCTGAACGCCAACTATGTTATATCCGCAACAAATCTTTAGCCGTTGTTCGCTTTTTTCTCAAATAGCGCGTCACATGGGCTTTTTACAGAGGTACGCGTACTGACATGGGTATAAATCATCGTCGTCTTGATGTCCTTATGCCCAAGCAGTTCTTGAATCAATTTTATGCTAATCCCGCCATCGTGCAGGTGTGTCGCAGAGCAGTGCCGCAAAGTATGAGGCGTTACTTTTTGACTGATGCTTGCTTTCCTGGCCGCTTTTTTCACGATAGCTTGCACACTTTGGGGACTGTAAGCCTTGCCTGCTTGCGCACGCAATATGTCCAAATCTGAGGCAGACCGCGATTAAGATGTTCCGGAAGGGCGAGAAATATGGGATTCCTCCATGGCGGTACTAAGTATGGAGGCACGATCTGGCCCTACGGTGCCGTTAGCGGTATTGTTATCCGAAGGTTTATCAATGGTGCAAGGAAGCCCTAAGGACAGGAAGGCTTACCCATTCTCTTTGGTGTAATCAAGGTACCAACAACGATGTGTTCTGGAATATTTTCGCCCGGATAGGGACTTTATTTTGTCTGCTAATTCTTGATGGCAAGGAAAGCCAAAAGCATTGCGGACTGCCCCTCGATGGAACAGCTTTTTGACCAACGCTATGGGAACAGGGTGTGGCAATTTTGGGGCTTTTTGCAATCACAAAATGTTTTCCTTCTAAAAATAATCATTGCAGTTAAAAAAACAAATAACCTATAAAAAATTCAATTTATTTAGCTTAGCACTGCTGCCGCATTATGCTCATACAATATTGTGGCTCGTACTTTTATGCCATTATAAATTCGTATAATTCTTCTTTTAGATTTTCGTTATTCATCTTGTATGAAAATTTTTCTGCTTTTGCCTTATAAGATTCATTTGTAATTAAATCTATTAACAAGGGTTCTATTTTCTTTTTTGAAAGCTTTCCAATAGAGAGTCCTTTTGGTCCTGCACCAATATCTTTAACCATAGTGTTCCATCCAAATTGGTCAATTATATGCGGGATGATTAAAGTTGTACATCCGTTTTTTAATCCTAAATGTGTTGTTCCCGAGCCTCCGTGATGAATAACTCCATAAATCCTTTTAAAAATCCATTCATATGGTATGGAGTCTACAAAATAAAATAACTCACTATCCTTGAATTTACCCAATTTTATTAACCCTCCTGATGCTGTGTTTACAATTGTAGGTATCCTCAATTTTTCCAGCGTTTCTAATAACACTTGTGTAGTTTTTTCGGGACTTTGATTTACCATACTTCCAAATGTCAAAAAAAGAACTTTTTTATGAACTTCTAAAAAGTTTACAAGTCCGTTATTTGGCATCCATTCAGTTTCTTCATTTTGCTTATGGTAACCTAAAACTTGAGCATTTGAAGGCCAATATTCGGGTCTAGGAAACAAAGTAGGTGATATGTTATATATTATACTCTCTGAAAGTAACGCTGTTTTAATTTTTCCTTTGCTTAATGAAACTTTTCCAGGAATATATTTAGCGGCATCTTTAATCATTTTTACTAAGCTAAAATTTGCCAACCAATATGTTAATCGGTTAATTAAATTACCGTAATTTCCGTTGAAACCAATATGTGCGTAACCTTTTACATAATGCATAAAACAAGGTACTGGACTAATTAGTACAGATTTCTTAGAATTTTCAATGCTCCAAATCAATGGATAGTTGCATTTTGAATTATAAATAATCCTATCAGGTTTTTCTTTTTCTATAATTCCGTATTGTTGCTTTACAAGAAGTTTATTAACAGTTTTACCTTTTTTATATAAAATGTATAACGCTTTGATTTTTGAAGTTAACTTCATGTTTCCACCCATCATTACTTTGCCCTCTTTACTTTCTATCAGTTCTATAAATTTTGGACTTAATGGAATAAATCTAAATTCTTTAGGAACTAATTTTGAATATTGTTCTGGAAATGAATACAAAATTTCGTGTCCCTTTTTATTAAGTAGCTGTCCAATCGCTAAAAAAGGTTCAACGTCGCCACGTGTTCCTATAGAAGTCAAAAGTATTTTCAAATCTGTAATATTTTTTGTGTGTGAGCTACAATGGCTACTGATAAGAGTAGTAGTGGCGAAGAAGTTATCACTTTTTATCTATTATTATGACATTCAAAGCAATCCGGCCTTTCTTTTCATTCCAGGCTGCTATGGTAACAACCCGAATCACAGGAACTTTTCGATTGTAGACATTATTGGGCACAATCACACAGGGCCTGATTTTTCCCGTCTCTGATCCTTTAATGAGATTTAGGTCTACTGCTATTATCATGCCTTTTTTCAAATTTATTGTTTTAATCCCAATCTTTCACTGAAGATTCACTCCATCCTTTAGTCTCTTCATCCGGATCATATAGCTTGGTGTAGAGATCAGTAGAAGTCTTCAATTCTTTGGTCAGTTCTAATTCCTGCTTTAAGAATTCTAAAGCACGAATAATCATCTCATCGGAATTATGAAATCCATATTTCTTGAACACCTTTGTGGGTAATACACTTTTCTGGGTATTTGCTGATAACATATTTTAGCACTAATTTGAATTATGTTCTACCATCATCAACCATAAAAGGACCACACAATGAAAAAAATCCCAGTATCGCTGTTTTTAGTACTAATTATTTCCGCTGCCGTGGGAGTTTTTGCTTTAATTGTAACAACCAGCCCTGAAGGACACACCCATGCGCACGATTATGGCCATGATCACCCTGATCATTGGCATGCACATCATGGCGACGAA
The DNA here is from genome assembly GCA_964468435.1 of uncultured Bacteroidia bacterium. GTDB lineage: Bacteria > Bacteroidota > Bacteroidia > J057 > J057 > JBCCTX01. The sequence goes on from CAYXVE010000080.1 coordinate 14,825, forward strand.
AAGCATCACACGAATAGTCCTGAACATTACGAAGTACACGAGGCATCTTTCCCATTGAAAGATGGAGACCGCTTCAGACTGGTTACAGGTCAGGGAGATTATGTATTTTCCTGGGACCAGGAACTGACAGCTGCATTTCCCGAAGACGCTAGTGAATTTGAAATTGATATGCATGGTGGATTCAATGAAGATCCTGAGACAGGAATTGTGTACACGGGCATTCCCGGCTATGGATTGTGCAAAATCAGCCCGGACCTCAAAACCTGGACAAAGATCGGGACAGATGAACGTCTAAAGGACAATATCCATGGTATTGTATTTTTTGTGCATAAAGGTAAAAAGCATCTATCAGTTGCGCAAAACGGTAAGCGCGTGCTTGTACTCGATATCGATGGCAACATCGTGAGTGATATCATCAAGCCCAGTGGCGATGAGTTTGACTTCGTTCCTGCCAATGATTTCTTCGGTTCGCCGGAAGGCAACTTCGGCGTTACAGACGTTACCTATCTCGATGGAACCATATATGTTGCCCATGGCTATTCAAAAGGAGATTTTATCATGACTATCGTAGAGCAAGATGGCACCTGGGACTGGGGCAAGCTCGCCTGGGGTGGCAAAGGTACAGCACCCGGCCAGTTTCAGACTGCACATGGAATCTTTGCCCATGACGGACATATCCTGGTAGCTAACCGTGCAGCAGGACAGGTCGTGAAGTTCACCCCAGATGGAGGATTCGTAGGAAAGTTTGACAACATTCCCGACAAAAGTCTGGTTTGCAATGTCTCTTACAAAGACCAGCATTTCTTCTTTAATGCATTAAGACCCCTAGAAGGACAGGCTTCTGCACCAATTTATACACACACGGGAGATAATCTGGTGTCTACCATTGTGCCAGGAGATCTGGGGATTCCTGTATTGACCAATATCCATCATGTTTGGCCCCATGAGGTAGAAGAAAATGGTAACAAGCAATTGTATCTGCTGGTACATGGCTGGAACAAAGGCAAATATGCCGTGTTAAAGATGGAATCTTAGTGGTTGACTACCTTCATGAGCGTATTTTTCTTCATTTCATGAATATTCATAGTCTTTGTTTCTTGCTATTCGTCTTCAGATAAACCAACAGAAGCGGCTATCGCTGATATTGAAAGTCTGACACCAAAAATGGGTTCGCTATTTCAATCGCATATTAACGATAATGAGCCTGGAGCAGCCCTGCTAGTTTCATATGACAGCAAAGTGCTGATAGTCAAAGGCTATGGATTGCGTGATTTAGAAAGCAAAGCTCCTATTACTGCCAACACCAATATGAGAAATGCCACCGGAGCATGTCATTTTCCAGCGCTATCTTATAATTGAGCAGATAAGGATTGGCAAAAAATATAAGAAATACTAAGAGGAAGAGTTTTGATTCCAAATGAGCTTGATATTGGGAGGTATCGAACCAGGCAGTCAGATGAATAAAAATGTATGAGTTTTATAAATATCACAAAAGCAGTGTTACAAACCGTGAAAAGGTATTCAGAGGAAGTCTCAAAAGTCGACTTCCTCTGAAGATTTAATCTGTCATGAGATCACAGCTCCCAGCCTTCTCTGTAAGTCCTTCCTACAAACTGATTGGCCTCTTCCAGGTTAGTAATCTTCATATTTTCTCCATCCCACAACAACTTCTTGCGGGCATAGAATTCTCTTCTTCCGTTTTTACCTTCTTTTGACAGCATATAACTACGAATCGCCAGGTTTCCCATCAGCACAGTCTCCGTCATAGGACCAGCATAGTCGAAAGAAGAAGTCAGCGCCTTGTGTTCAGCACTACCAAATCCCGCTTTACAAGCATCTACCCATTTGCGCTGGTGCCCGTATTCAGGTTCTTCATGATCCTCTACCTCAGGGCCAAACTCTGTAGTACCGTCATTAAGGTAGAGTTTTGGCATCAGAGGGGAGCTATCGTTAATATTTGTCGAAATGATTCCCTTTTCACCAATGATTAATACACCATTGGCACTTCCTGCTCCTCCAATGTCGCTGTTGGCAGGAATGATTTCTGGATGGGAAGGTCTGATTCCTCCATCGCTCCAGGTCATCTCAATCGGAGACTGACTTTTTTCTGTAGCATCGAAGTGAAGGGTAATAAAAGAAGCGGGCGGACACCCCTCAGGATGATAGTCAGCCGTCCACATCTGAGAGAAAATGGAAGCCACACTACATTCTGCATTCTTGGGATACATCAGTCCCAGCGTTCTGAAAGGGATATCAATCAGGTGACACCCTACATCTCCCAGTGCGCCCGTTCCATAGTCCCACCATCCTCTCCAGTTAAAGGGATGCATATTGGGAATAAAAGGCGTGTAAGAAGCTGGACCCAACCATAGATCCCAGTGAAGATCTTTGGGCTTCTTGCTGTCATCAGGTTCAGGCATCGCAACACCTTGAGGCCATACAGGACGATTTGTCCACACTTGTACTTTGGAGATTTTACCGATCAGCTCATCATCGACCCATTTCTGTACCATGTTTAGGAGGGGATTCGAGCCTCCCTGATTACCCATTTGCGTAACCACTTTTTTTTCGCGTGCCATTTCTGTCAGGATACGAGCCTCACGGATGTTGTGCGTTAGCGGCTTTTGTACATAGACATGCTTACCGCGCTCCATAGCAAAAGCTGCAGCAGGACCGTGTAGATGGTCTGGCGTAGAGATCGTTACGGCATCAATCTCAGGCATTTCCTCCAGCATCATGCGGTAATCGTGGTATTTTTTTGCATCGGGAAAACGTTCAACAGAGCTAGAAGCAGAACCAGAGAAGTCCACATCACATAGTGCAACCACCCGCTCACGGCCATCTACTGAAGCATTGAGAATGTCGCTTCTTCCCTTACCTCCGGCACCAATAGCTGCCAGAGCCAGCTGATCACTGGGTGCAGTATACCCAACACCTCCCAGTACGTGCCGCGGCACGATGAAAAAAGACGAAGCCGCCAGCGCTCCCGTCTTGACAAATGATCTTCGAGAAGTAGTCAGTAGTTTATGTTTCTGTTCTTTCATGGAAAATAGGGTTTGAAATGATGTCATTTGTATACAGTCTGATAGGGAAGATAGTAAATTTTGTGATACCGTGACATGGGGATATTGTAGTATTTTTATCATTAGGATATGGGTATTATAGAATCCGTGAAAATCTGTGCAATCCGTGGCATATTTATATTCCGTGAAAATCTGTGCAATCCGTGGCATATTTATATTCCGTGAAAATCTGTGTAATCCGTGGCATATTTATATTCCGTGAAAATCTGTGTAATCCGTGGCATATTTAT
>CAYXVE010000081.1:0-17953 GCA_964468435.1 uncultured Bacteroidia bacterium
TGAAATAATTGGAAGGCCTCCCCCAAAATCAGACTTTTCTGTCAGACACTAAATAGCTATATCAGTAGTTAAGTCCTGACAGGTATTGTATTGTTTAGTACGCTTATTACGTAGATATATAAACAAATAAAAAGGGGAAGTCTGCTTGTACGACTTCCCCATCTGTAAATGATAGACCAACTTATGACTACTTTTTCACAAAACGTTTGGTCTGATAATCTCCCACAAGTACGTGATATAATCCCGGACTCAGGTTGGAAATATCAAGTGGCAAGCTATATAGCTCGCGAATAACTTCTCTGCCCGTCATATCAAAGATTCTTACTTCCCTAAATTCAAGTTCCTCTCCATCTATGTAAAGCTCGCTACTAGCGGGATTAGGATATACCTTCAAAGTTTTTGAATTTCCCTCTTCATCTGGAAAATCAGCATTTGCATCTACCAGTCTGAGTTGACTGTTACAACGCGTTTCAGGAAGAGATATATCCGTAGCATCCGATTGTCTGAGTGATTCATGAAATAAAACGATGCGATCGATTTGGTGCAGATCAGATCTTCCTGCCAATTGGAATGTATAGGTTCCAGGTTGTGTAAATTCGACATATACCGGAGACTTCTGATGATTCACATCAGCAGTTGCTCTCCAGGCAAAGTCTCCCTTACCGTTTCCAAAGATCTTGATGAATCCCTTATACGCTTTTCCATCTTTATCCATGAACTTTGTATCAGGGAAATTGATCCAAGAGTCGTTGGAGAGATCGCTTCGCACATCATCAGGCTGTCGCATTCTCCAAAGAAAGCGGTACTTACCGGTTTTTGTAATGGCGACGGAAACATTGGTAATTCCCGTGTCAGCTTTCCCATATGAATTTCCTCCTGTCCATTGAATATATGTTCCTCCACTAGCCAGATTATCATTCTTTTTCACCCAGGGAGCTTGTATAGGAAGACTTTCCGCTTCCATAATCAGGATTCCATCCTTCTCAGCGAACGCTTTACAATCTGTTACAGGGGGAACTGGATCTATGGGATCATCCTGCTGAGTGGACGTAACTTGAAATTTGAAAGCTACAGAACGTGTTTGTACATCGCATCCATCCGTTACCACAGCTACCATCTCATGGCTTCCTGCCTGAGCATTACTCATAGAGTATGTATAGGGTATCACTCGCTCCATTTGTACAGACTTACCATTAAAAATAAATTCTACTGTCTTGATACTTCCTTCCTCATCTTTAGCCTCTGCCAAAAACTCGATAGTTGAACCCTCTATAAAGGAAGTCTGAACAGGTTCTGATATTGCTACTGTAGGAGCTTTGTTATTCGCACAGGGATTAGTAGGATCAGAATCTGGAGTTATCTCACCTACCTCAAAAGATACCCAGTTTACATTTAGCAGATATCCATTTCCTCCTTCGTACAACATTTTAAGCGTTTGATTTCCTGCTTCCAGGTTTACCTCAACCGATACTGACTGCCAAGACTGCCATCCACTGGTATTTTCTATTGCTACAGATGCTACCTGCTGATCATCTGAGTATAAAAAGACATTTCCTCCCTGGGTTGCACTTGCAACCCGGAAAGTAGCTGTATATACAGCAGTAGTTTCTACATATACGTTGTATGAAGTGTAATCTCCATTTTGTATCCATCCAATATTTTCTCCCGCTCCCTCATCAGCTGTAGCTTGCGTTCTTATACCTTGCTGATCGTCAAAGTCTTCTGCTTGAATAATACCCGGAATCACGTGAGATACAGGTAATGGATCTGGATTGACTTTAGTAGTGTCTACAGGTTCCTCTGGAAGGATAGGAGTATCTTCCAGCGTATCGACTACCGTTTCCACTGTCAGCATTAATTTCGGAATCCCAGCTTTATTGTTATGCTCCTTGGAGATAAATGATACATCATTACCTTTTAAATGAGAAACGACAAAACTCAACTGACTTCCATAAGGTGTTTTACCGAGGTTCCATTCAATTCGATCCCCTTTCTCATACATTTGATCTCGAGTTGCCAACAAAGAACCAGCTTGAGGCTTATTAGCATCTATGATATCAGTCTCTGCCCAGTTATTATGACTACCCTCGCAAATCGTGATTTCCCCATATCCTGGATCACTTCCTATAGTAAGTTGTAATTTGGCATCCAAGATTTTGCCCTTTACTTCACTAAGATCAAACATAAGATAGGTAGTTCTCTTGTTAAGCTCTGCTCTCAATTCATCAATATTATATCGTTTACCATTTTGTAGATAAGCATCATGTATTGGAGATAGCACAATCTGTTTCTGTGTCGTATCAGGGGTAGGATCTGTATCAGGCTCCGGTTCAGATTTAGATACTGTGTAAGATATGGTTGATGACTGTGTAGTTGCTTTACAGTTATCAGTTGCTACGGCATATAATTCGTAGCTCCCTGCCAGGGCCTTTGTCAGCATAACGCTATAAGGAGCAGTTTTATCTTCTTCGATCATCTTATCATTGAGATAAAAACTAAGGGCTTCAATTTTCCCGTCTACATCTATTACTTCTGCATTTATTACAATATCAGTTCCTATTTCATACTTGGTGTTATTACCAGGCTGAAGAATTTCCAATTTAGGGGCAGAATTATTCAAGCAAGGATCAGGATCGGGTTCTGGATTTGGGTGAGGGTCAGGTATAGGATCTGGTTGAGAAGTAGTATCTTCCCTGGTACAGGTTAATACCAGGCTTTGCCACCTCCCTCTTGAGTACCCATATCCGCTTCCTTCCTGAACTTGCTGATTGGTTGCAGTATTGAACTCAACCTGGATAAGGGCTCCATTTTGTATAGCGATATCATTCCAAGTTTCACCGGCTGGAAGATAATCCATTGCAGATGCCGGATTGGCATAAGTGCCAATTAACGCTCCTCCCACATACAACTTATAAGTACTTTCTCCATCACGCTCCATCAAGGTATTGAGGCTAATGTCATATGTACCGGAGGGACCCTGAAAAGTAGTCTGAGCTGCAGCATATTGATCCTTGTATTGGGCTGCGTCTACAGCAAGCGCATCTCTCGAATTATCCTTGTAAGCCGGTGCAAATCCCACAACATTGATATTGGAAAAGTCTATCGTTGCATCCAGATTGATGACCGTATTGCAGTCAACAGGGTCTGGATCGGTTTCAGGCTCAGGGGCAACCGATCCATCAGAAGTGAGTAATGCAACCCAGTCATCGCTACTAGGTGACCTTAAGGTATTTCCCGTAAAGGCAGAAGCATTTTGCAATTGCCCATTTCGTGGATTGTACCACTGAAGCTCCCAGTTGCTGCCAGGAAGGGATATTCCCGTACTTCCCCCATTAGGTAAATATACAGCATATGCGTTTTTGGCTGTATTACGAAGCACATAATCCGATCCATCGGATGTTACCTGATTATCATTGACGACATCTGGTAAATACTTTTGAAAATATTGCTGAAAGAATTTGAGCGCATAGGCTGCATCTGTATATTTCTGATCCCGTGTACGGTGATCTTCACAGGTAAGGTCTGAACAACCTGACTGGTATCCATAATAAAATTCCACACCTGTACCACCTGCCATCAAAGTAGCCCATACTACCTTATGCCGTACCAGTTTCCGATCATTGGGATCTACATGCGTGCCAATACTTGCATTACCAGGCTCATCCACAGCTACCACCCATTTTTTTCCTGCAGCTGCTGATTTCCTGACCCACTCATCAACATGATCAAAAACTTCACTGAACTGGGGATTGGATGTCTGTAAGGATGCCCCTGTAAGTTTTGATTGATTACCCAGCAAACTCTGATATTTGTTTTTTTGCCCAGGATAGGTATGCATGACAATGGTGTGTTCATAGGGGTCATTATCATAGAAATACTGCGCCATGTCTCTTTCCTGTTGTGTAGTCTGGGAGTTTTCCTCTCCCAGGTTCCAATTCAACGCCAGGTGATGAGCATATCGCGCAATCAATTCCCGATAGTATATTTTCCTTTCCCTTCCAACGTCTCCATCATCCATTATCTGATCATTCTCTGTCTCCTGAGTTTTGAAGTGTAAATACATTCCTTTTTTATCCGCATATTCGAAAATCTTTCCCCATTGATCCAGCTTGGATACATCAAATCGATCACGATACACATCTTTCCAGTTTCTTACCTCATTGACCTTACCTAGATGGGGAAAAACCGTTTTATCATCTCCATCAAGACTGAATGTCAAAAATGAGAAAGCATTCACGCCTTTATTGCTGAGATAAGCCACAGCTCCCAATAAGCCTTTTCCTCTACCATTTTTCCAGGTATAATCAGCAGCATCAGACGCTACGTAATCCTGTAAATGTGGAGCCCAGTCTTTTTTGGCTTTAGGAGTGTCATCGAAATCAACGTATGAAAGTTTGTTTTCCGGAGCGTCCGCTCCTGCCTTTACAAACCATTCACCAGTCTCCGCAAACTGAAGATAATGCTCTCCTACATATTTCAATCTGCCTTTAGCGCGGTGATCTCTTCCACTTTTATCGCTGGGAGTTATATTGAAATTCCCAGTTCTTCCATCCATAAAACCAGCACTTGCTCCTCCACCATTAATCGCTACATCATTTCCCGTTTTAAAAGACACTTCATAGGTCCAGGTTCCTGTTTCATCGGGAGCGAAGTGTACCCTCCAGACATTTCCCGAAGTAGCTGATGTGTTTGCGGCATTACCGTCCGCAGCAAAGTACCCCGGTACTTTGTACTGCTTATTTCCATTTGAAAAGGTTACATCCAGCCTGTAATCTGTAAAAGGATTTTTTGTAGCTGTTTCTGAGGTCTGAGGACCTTCAAATGATAAGGTTACCTTATGCCACTTCTTTAACTCTCCTTTAATATTTTGAGCTGAAGCTGCATAAACAGTGAAAAGATAACCTGTTATCCATAATAATAATTTAATTTTGTACATCTTATACCATTAATTTGTTATTTGTGTCTACAAATAGAATGTTCAACAATTAATTCTTTTTACGAAGGCTATACCATAAATTTCCTTGAGTATTTTCCAGATATATCGCATCCATTCTGGAGAAAATATAATACTCCAGCATTACCTGATGCTTAAGATTCAGTTATCGTTGTACCAATTGGCGAAGATAAACGTAATCGCATATTACGATTAACGCGTGATGAAAGGCATCTGGGAATACATCAGGTATCCTCTTCAACCTTTCCCTACAAAAGTATAGCTACTATCTTTATACAAAAAATAAATTAGCGTATAGATATTACAGGTGTAGATAATATATAGCATTCTTAAGAAGCTGGATAATTACCTTTTATGGTCTGCCTGAAATGAAAAAGGAACCTCAATAACTGATGAATTAAGACAGGAAAAGTAAAATGCTAACACGAAAAGAATCATAAGACCATTATAATCAATGGTATATCGATCAATGCAATTGAAAAATTAATCTGAAAAGTAAAGCTTATAACTCACTTATATCCAGGCTATCAAGCACAACAGGTTTATCGACCTCTACGATCCTTCTACTTTTGACAGAATGACCATCAGGAGCAATAATCTCTGCTACAATTTCATAGGTCCCTTCTGCTTCAGGCATCACTACGTTAATGGCCTGAGTAATTTTGTCCAATTTGGCTACCTCAACCTTGCTGGTTGATTCATTGATGACTGAATCCTTCTGTATAATTCTCAGAACTATATCCCCATGATATGTCTGTTCCATTTTATTGGTAATCACTATAGGGAACTCTTTTTCAGCTCCAGGATCGTATTTGTGAGTCCAATCATCAATCTGAACATACATCGTGTAATCTGAAGGGGTCCTGGGATCGCATGAAGTAAGTCCCAATACCATACAGATACTAATAATCAGATATTTATAACTTCTCATATACAGGTTTTGATATTAAAAATAAGGCCCCTGTTGAAGGGTTACCGATACTTCTTCCAGATATTCATCCATAGATTGGATAATGTTTAAGCCAATAGGCGTCTGATACAGATATACTTCTTTTAAAGCAGGTATATTCAACAGATAAAAAGCACACTTCTCATCAATTGCTGTTTCAGATATATTGAGTACCTCAAGTGAGTCCAGGGCCTGGAGATAGACCAGTCCCGAGCCATTTATACAGGTCTTGGGTATATAAAGCTCTCTCAGATTAGTCAATTGACTTAGATAAAAAAGCCCATCATCGCTAATTTCAGCACCTGGTAAAGATACCTTTGAAAAAGCCTCTGCATAAGGGATTAACGCTGCCAGATGTTCATCACTGAAATAAGCAGGAGGAAAGCGGAGTGATAAAGCAAAATACACGGAATCACGCTCAGGATCAGGACGTATATCTACATGGAGTTTTTGAGCAAGTTTATCCAGTTCTTTCTGCATACGTAGACGTTCTTCCCGAGCATCTTCTTCTGACCTTTTTAGTTGCAATGCTGCTGGTAACAGAGTCTGTACAGCACGCTTAATACTCGCTGGCATCGTGGAATCAGAAATAATAGCAGCAGGATCAGCCCCCTCAGCTATCCACCATTCGATCAATTTGATCGCAACAGTATCTAACTGTGGTTTCCCAGAAGGTGGCATATGCTCGTCATCCTCAAGGGGCAGGACCATTCTGTGAAATAATTCGCTACTGTCAGGCATGCCAGATACCAATATAGGCTTTCCGGAATCTCCCCCTTCTACGAGTGCATCCCAGGTATGCATCTGGAAATTTCCTTTGGATTTATGTTCATTATGGCAACTCATACAACGGGATTTCAATACAGGCCTTATTAAGTCGTGATAAACCTTCAGTTCACTCATATCCTGACTGCTTCCCAGACTAGCCTTGACCAGTCCAACGGAAGAATAATCCGGCAGTGCCAGAAAATCCTCTCCATGCGTAAGGGTACCTCCAAGATGACTGGTATAGATCATCCCTGCTGTAGTAAGGCTCAATATTCCCCAATACGCATAATTGAGCTTTTTGCTACCAGTTTTCATGTAAACTCCGTATAAAACTGCCAGTAGCGTTATACCCACACCCATCAGAATACCTCCATTCTTATGCTGAAGCGCTACTTCACCTCCATATGAATCATTGTTAAACAATTGGAGTCCTGCCAACACGGTAGCCCAAACGCTCAGTACCATCATGACTAGTAAAAAGGGTCTGACACTTAAAAAGGACTTGAAACGCTCCTTTAGACCTGCTATTTCCAGTAAAAATAAAAGTAATAATAGTGCAATAGGGAAATGAACCAATAGCGGATGCAAACGACCAAAAAGTATTTCCATAAATTTTCCAAATCAGTTACTAACTAAATATGATCAAATTACCCATATAATTCACATAACTCACCAGTACTATCTCCAAAGTAGGGAGCCTCAACGCCCATGATATGCATCATCGACAAAAATAAATTTGACAGGGGGGTATTGGCCTCTTTTACGATATGGCGACCTGTCTTCACAGACCCGCCACCTTGTCCGGCCATGATGATAGGCAGATTTTTAGGAGAATGACGATTGCCATCCCTTAATCCTGATCCGAACAAAATCATAGATTCATCCAACAGTGTACCCGCTCCCTCCTTGATAGATTTCAATCTTTCTACCAGATATGCATATTGCTCTATATGCCATTTTGTGATTTTCTCATATTGTACTAGTTGTCTGGGATCTTCTTTGTGGTGTGAAATAGAATGGTGATTTCCATTTACTCCTTTAAGAAAGGAGAAATTGCGGGTACTCACTGAGTTACCAAACATAAAGGTTGAGATGCGTGTAGCATCGCTCCAAAATGCCAACACAATGATATCCATCATAAGCCGTACTTTCTCCGTTATGTCTACGCCCTCAGCATATTCTACATACTCATCAATTCGTATATCCAGCCGTGCAAGCTCTTTGCGGATATCTGGCGTAATATTAGCTTCAAAGTCCTTTAGCTTATCATGGTTAGTCAGGCGTTTTTCCACCGAACGAATAGATTCCAGATACTCTTCAAGCTTATTGGCATCCTCTATTCCCAGTATTTTTTGCAAATGTTTGGCATCCTCTTTCACCAAGTCCAATACACTCTTTTTCCAGGGATCTTCTCCCTGAACAGATTTCCCGGGCACATAGCTTCTGAAAAGTCTGTCAAAGGCAAAGCGGGGATTGATCTCTTTGGCACAAGGTTGGGTAGGAGATTTCCAGGAAATATTGGCACCGTACAACCGAGTAAAACCCACAGCCATATCCACACCTGTTTTAATGCGATCAATACCATATTCCAGAGAAGGAAAAAGCGTCTGATGCCCCAGATGACGCGCTACCAATTGATCTACACTTATTCCGCCACTATTGACATCTGTACCCTTCGTTTTCTGAATGCGCATACTGGTCAGGAAATTCGCCGTTTTGGTGTAATGTCCATCCTCTCCTGTATCAGAATTTTTATTGATTAATTCAGAAAAAACAAGCAGATCATCTTTGAGACCTTGCAGCGGACTTAAAATCGGTGAAAGTTCAAAGTGCCTGCCCACTCCTTCAGGGGTCCAATGGTAAGGATGTACACCATTGGGCATAAACAAAAAAGCCATACGCTTGGGTCGTGCTGATAGCGTACGTGCCTGAAGGCCAGAGGGTATCATAGCACCCAGAAAAGGAAGGGCAATACTGGCTCCTACTCCTTTCAACATTCTTCGTCGGGATATGGGATATGTCATGGTATTGTATCTTATTTTTCAGACCATTCTATTTCAAAATAACCCTTAAATCTCGGGTAGATCACTCTTTTTATAGCGAAAGGGAAAACTCATGACTAATTCATACATGAATCCCTCTGTGTCAAAATCATTTTCCAGTAAATAGTTAGTTAGTTTCTTTACGGTGAGATAATCCTGAAAACGTATCCCCCTACCCAGTGCATAAGACAACATCCTGCGTGAGAGGTTCTCAGCAAAGTCTTCTTTCTTCTCAAGCAGAATCTGTTTGAGTTCAGCTGGCCCGTTAAACGGTTCCCCGCTTACCAGCATACCTGAAGCGTCGATGAGTACCTCTCCATAAGCGTCCCGCCATCTTCCAATAGCATCAAAATTTTCCAACCCTAATCCGATCGGATCCATTTTCTGATGACAGGCATAGCAGGTAGATGACGACCGGTGTAGCATAAGTAATTCTCTAAGATCGAGTTCAGTATCAGCCTCCTTTGCAGCTTCTAGTTCAGGTACATCTGGTGGAGGTGGCGGAGGTGGTGTACCCAATACCTGTTCTAGCACCCATTTACCTCTCAAAACTGGACTGGTCCGAAGTGGCAACGAAGTAGTCGTAAGTACGCCAGCCATTCCCAGCACGCCTCCTCTATTGGGGTCCTCCAGGGACACCTTCCGCATATCAGGACCTTCAATACCCTTGATACCATAAATCCTGGCGAGTGATTCATTCACAAAGGTGTAATCACTATCTATCAGGTCAAGAAAATTTTTACTATTGGTAAGTATATAATGAAAGAAGTAGCTAGCTTCAGAAATCATGGATTTACGCAGGATTTCGTCGTACTCAGGATACTTTGCGAAATCTACCTGATGTCCGTTTTCCAATTCGTTGAGCTCAAGCCATTGGGTAACAAAACTCTGTGCAAATCTCATAGACTTGGGATTCTCAAGCATCCTGCTTACCTGCTGCTTCAGCGCTTCAGGCTTGTGCAATTCCTCCCGGTAAGCGATCTCCAGAAGGGTATCATCTGGCATACTAGACCATAACAGGTACGATAACCTTGAGGCCAGTTCCAGATCAGAAATGGGATAGGGTTTATCAAGGGGAAGCTCAACCTCTCTGCGATACAGAAATGCATGGGAGATGAGTATAGAGGTATAGGTCTCCCTTATACTTAAATCAAAGGCATCAGGATCTCCAATATGAGCTGTGTAAACTTCAGCGAAGAAATCTATCAGGCGTTCTTTTTCTTCAAAGGATAAAAACCGGCGATAAGCCTGAGTAGCAAAGGATATGATAGATTTGCGGGCCTCTTCTTTAGCACAGTTAACCAAATATTCATGCCCCCCATTGACGATACGTAGCAAAAAATGTATCATCTTTTCCCAAAAAACGGGTTGATAAGAATGAGGGACTATTTGATCCCAGATTTCAGCGTCCTGATATGCCGAATCCAGGATAATTTGTGCTACTTCATAATATCGCTCCAATAGCAAAGGAGACAGATACAATACCTTAGATTGATTGTCAAATCCACCTCCACCCGAACCATCTGCTGGAAAATATTTTTCTACAGGTACATCTATTCCTATCAAATCCTGTATGGTGTGACGATACTCTCTATGACTAAGTCGCCGGAGTATTACCTGTCCTGGGTCTGGTTCTGCGAGAGCTTCTGAGAGATAACTCCGTATATTGTGGACAAAGGTATCTTTTTCAGCTGTAGTCATGCGAGGTTTATTAGGAGGAGGCATCTGTTCATTCTCTACCAATTCTATGATATTTGCCCATCGCTCCCCGTCACGGATGATTTGAATGGTGAAATCGTAATTAAGCAGATTTAATCCAGCCTTTTTGTCGGCTTCATTGTGGCAGCCTCCACAGTGTTTGCGAACGATAGGCCTAACTGATTGCCGGAAGTGGCGATCTAAAGCCTCCCGGTCTTTGTCTACAGCAAAAGCTAATACAGGTAATGCCATAGCACTACCAACAAAACAAATATATATCCAAGCAATGCCAGAAGTTAATCCCTGTTTTCTCATTCCAGAAATAATCCTTTTTATTCTTTTTAACTTAGTTAAAAAAATCGATTATTCCGAATAAGGGATTGAACTAATAACAATATATTGACATGTGTAGGGAGGAAAATTCATAAGTCGACCTCCTCCCCCAAAAATCATTATGAATAGACAAATACCCGATCGCCAGCCATCACCTCCTGGCTAATCTCATCAAATGTAACACGTGTACCAGTACGCAGTGAAGCCGTGGTCATGATATTGGCTATCGAATGATAATAGCCCGCTTCAATGGGTGCATTGGGTTGCTTGCGGCTTCTAACACACTCCATCCAATTCCGCACATGTGCCGAAGTAGTGTTGTCGGCGCCTGTGTTAGCGTCGGTAGCAATCTCTGCCGCATAGTCAGTCAGTGACATTTCTTCAAGCAGAAAGGGTTCCATGCCCATAGCAGAGGCGCGGCGCTCTGTCAGACCTCCATTGGGTGTTACCATATTGGTCTTCAGATTTAGCTCTCCACCATTGGAGTAATAGATCTCCTTGGTACCACCTGCAGAGTTATGCATACGGGAGGAATATACCACCTGAAACCCCTTGCTCTTATCATCCAGCGAACCATAATCAAATACGGCTGTCATGGTGTCGAAGTTTGAGCGGCCATCATTCCACATGTAGATACCTCCATTGGCACTTACACTGCGGGGATGATTGTATCCACTAAACCAGTGTACAGTATCGATCTGGTGCGACATCCACTGACCAGGAATTCCAGATGAGTAGGGCCAGAACAAACGGTATTCAAGGTATTTTCTGGGGTCCCACTTCGTGCGGGGACGATTCATCTGATATCTGACCCAATCGGTATCCGACTCTTTGATAGATGCTACCAGATCGGGAAGGCGCCATCTACCTGGTTGATTCACATTCCAGGTCATCTCGACCATGGTGATATCACCAAATTTACCTTTTTGGATAAAATCATAAGCAGCCCAGTAGTTTTTACCACTACGTCTCTGCGAACCGATCTGCACGATCTTTCCCGTCTCCTTGACAGCTTTGAGTGCTGCACGATTGTCCTGCATCGTCTCGGCCAGCGGCTTCTCAACATAGGCATCGCATCCTGCCCTAACAGCCTGTACACAGTGCAGCGCATGCTGAAAGTCAGCCGTACTGATCATGACCGCATCCAAGTCCTGAACGCTGTCATACATTTCTTCATTGTTCCGGGCGATGAAGATATCCTGCCCAGTAAGCTCTTTAACAGCAGCTGCTCCTGCTTCTCTTCTGCGATTCCAGATATCAGAAATAGCCACAAACTCAAAGTTCAGCTCTTCACTGTACTGCAGAAAGGACGGCAACAATGAACCTCTGAAACGGTTAGAAAAACCGACAATTCCGACGCGTACCCTATCATTGGCACCGAGGATTCTTCCATAACTTTTTGCAGACATAGCTAGTGGCGCCATGCTTACTCCCACCGCTCCCAGAGCTGTATGCTTAATAAATTGTCTTCTCGAATTACTCATCGTAGTCCTTTAATAGTTATAAATTGAAAATATGATTGAAAATAGAGATATATAAATGAAAAAAAGAGAAAGTCAATGTTCTGACTTCCTCCTTTTATGGATATTTAAAGTTCTCTGATTTTGATACTGCGGAACATGACATTGTCTCCATGATCCTGCAACAGGATATGACCTTTCTCGGCTTCACCAAAATTGGGCCACACTTTGTACTTACTCTTTTCTACTAAGGCACGATACATCTGCGTGCCCCGCTCGAATTCTACTACTTTTATGCCATTTAGGTAATGCTCAACATGACCATTGTTGGATACGATTCGGGCTCGATTCCACTTACCTACGCCTTTAAAAGGCTTTTTCTTTTCAGGATCTTCAAGATTATCCGCACGGATCAGATCATATAAAGATGCCAACGTACGATTGCCAGCGATTCCCTGCTTTGCATCAGGATGATTTACATCATCCAAAATCTGATATTCCAATCCAATAGATGATCCTTTACCCTGGTTCAGTTCTGTGTCCACATAGTATTTAATACCACTATTAGCACCTTCAGTCAACATAAAATCTACCATGAGCTCAAAATTTTCATACTTATCCATGGTAACAATATCTCCACCATGTGTAGATTCTGCACCTCCGGATGCCAATACACCCAATACACCATCTTCGACTTCCCACCCTACTTCTGGAAAGTGGTCCAACTTAGCGCCACGCCAACCGTTTGTTGTTTTTCCATCAAACAACAACTTCCAACCCTCTTCCTTTTCCTTTTCAGATAAATAATTGGGAATCAGATTGATTTCTTGGCACATGTCCCCATAAGGCATACGAGACTCTTTTAGGTTTTCAGTCTTGATACGGATATTTCTCCATCTCACCTGCTTGCCTACTTTATTGGCATCTTTGCCAACACCATGAACCTGTAAGGCGATAAAACCCTCAGAAGTCATGTCATCCAACAGATTAGCAGTCTGAACACCATTGACCCAGATTTTGATCGAATTACCAATGGCTTCGATACGGTATGTATTCCACTCTCCATTTTTGAAAGCTTTACGTCCTTCAGAATTGTCAGATAAATTATACAACCACCCCCTACGGGCTTCTTCGTAGATCCCACCACTCCAGGCACGTGGACTCGGATCAATCTCAGCCTGATACCCATGTACACGTCCGTTGCGGTAATCGGGATCACTCAAACTTCGGAATTGTATGCCAGAATTCAGAGGAGAATCCACTTTTACCTCCAACTCCAGAATGAAGTCACCATAGGTCTCTTCTGTCGTCATGAAGCTATTGGGCTCATCTGGCACAGAAGTGCCCACCACGACTCCATTTTCAACCTTGTATTCAGCCTTTCCATTCAGCTGGCTCCAGCCAGTAAAATCCTTGCCATTGAACAACATCTTCCACCCACTTTCCTGGGCATGAAGAGAGGTCGTAACTATTAGCAGACAAATTAGTCCCTTAATCGATGTCTTAATCATAGTAGAATTTTTGTTTGTATGGGATTTAATAACGACGAATATAAAGATTTTTAAAAATATGTATTACATATTCACATAATAAATCCAGATGAAATATAGGTATTTCTTCGTTTAAATGCAGAAAAATAAACAATCACCTAGCACATTGGTTTTACAGCTAATTCAAACAATCATATATGAACGGAAGAAATTACTTAGTAGTAGGGGGAAGTTCAGGGATAGGGCATGTACTGGCAAGTAAGTTGAGCGAGGAAGGTGCCAATGTATATAGTGCATCGAGGAATCAGCCAGATCATATTCACCTGGCAGCACATATTATGTGGGACGTAATAGCAGAAGATCTTGATGTACAATCGCTGCCAGATATCCTTCACGGAATTGCTTACTGCCCAGGAAGCATCAACTTAAAACCTATCAGAAGTTTAAAAATAGATGATTTTAGAAAGGACTTTGAGATTAACGTATTAGGAGCTGTAAAAGCAGTACAAGCTACTTACAAGCTACTACGCAAAGCAGATCAGGCTAGTATCGTCATGTTTAGCACGGTGGCAGTAACTCAGGGCATGCCCTTTCATGCGTCTACAGCATCTGCAAAAGGTGCAGTAGAGGGATTAGTACGTTCACTGGCGGCAGAGTTGGCGCCAAATGTAAGAGTAAATGCAGTTGCTCCTTCATTAACGGATACACCCATGGCCGAGAAACTACTCTCTACGGATGACCGGAGAGAAAAATCAGCTGAGCGTCATCCGCTTAAGCGGGTAGGTACTGCCGAAGAAGTTGCTAATCTGGCTTACTATCTCCTTTCTCCATCCGCAGGATGGATCAGTGGCCAGGTCATCGGAATCGATGGGGGTATGTCTCGCCTAAGGGTGTGAATCAGTCCCAAGTTCAGGCTCTTCAAATGTAACGCTGCAGTAGATTGCTTCTAAGGTAATTGTCGTTCCTATAAGTTTCATTTCAAATACACTCTCTATTTCCCTAATTCTGGTAATAACACATGGGCAATAGATGATGGCTAGGTAGAAATAGCTTTTCAATTCGCCTTTCTTTTCCGCATTTCTATTTTATCCCTATATTGGGTTACACAATACTTTTGGAAATTTTTAACTATACTGCTATGGGAATTAAGCATTATTATATTTATGCATTATTGGGGGCATTCGCTTGTACTCAACCTACGGGTGAAACTACTACTGAAAACGTAGAAACTATGAACACCTATCAAACCATTGGCAAAATAGAACGCTTAGATCCAGCAATAGACGAAATCATCCCTCTTGGAGCTGAAATTGAAATTCTTGCAGAGGGCTTTGACTGGACAGAGGGTCCTCTCTGGGTATCCCAACTTGGAGGGCTGGTTTTCTCAGATATTCCGCCCAATAAGATTTTCTTCTGGAAAGAAGGAGCAGGACACCGGGAATACTTACATCCTTCAGGATATACGGGGGAAATTGAACGTACTGGAGAGCCAGGCTCTAATGGATTGACCATGGATCCGGAAGGTAATCTCGTTCTGTGCCAACATGGAGATCGTAGAATGGCACGGATGAACGCTCCCTGGGATGATCCTAAGCCCGAATTTATTACTTTGGCCGATACATTTGAAAACATGCGTTTCAACAGCCCCAATGATGCCGTATACCACAGCAATGGTGATCTGTATTTTACTGATCCTCCTTATGGACTCGAGCGAAATGTAGATGACCCTGCCAAAGATATGGATTATCAGGGAGTATTTAAAGTCAGTCCTGATGGTGTTGTTACCCTGCTTACCGATCAGATGACCAGACCCAATGGCCTGGCTTTTTCACCAGATGAAAAGACCTTTTACGTGGCCAACTCTGATCCTAATCAGGCTATCTGGATGGCTTATGATGTAGAAGCGGATGGAACCCTCTCCAATGGAAAGGTATTTTATGATGCTACGGAATGGGTAGGTAAAGAAGGCGAACAGGGGCTGCCTGATGGAATGAAAATCGATACAGATGGTAATATATTTGCTACAGGTCCAGGAGGTCTTTGGGTGTTTTCATCTGCAGGAAAACTCCTCGGAAAAATCCGAACCACACAGGCCACCTCCAACTGCGCATTTGGGGAAGTAAATGGAAGTTACCTCTATATTACAGCTGACATGTACCTTTGTCGTATAAAATTGGCAACAACAGGTCAATTGCCTGGCCCTCAGAATGCATGATAACGAAGTTATTTTGAGCTAAGGGTTGTCCGTTCTCTTATACGGAGCATATAACTGTTTGTGTGAAAGCTAAGTACTGAGATACTGCTAAGAGTAACTTTCCGGGCTACCCTTGGAAAACAAAACATTCTAGTCCGGCAGATGTACTGTTACTCTGCGTCCATCTTGACACCCTTGAAGCATATTCGTTAGCTTTGTCTTTCCAACAGAATTTATGGCCCGGAGGAAAACAATAAAAAAACAGGAATATGAATCTTTCCCAAACTGTATGAACGGTACCGAAGAATGGAAAGGCAGATGGAAAGACTTTTTCGGTAACGATGGGAAACTGGTTCTGGAATTAGGCTGTGGTAAAGCCGAACTAATCTATACATTAGCACAAAAATATCCCCAAATAAATTATCTGGGGGTTGACCTAAAAATGGATCGCATGTGGCGTCCAGCTAAGGAAGCCCTGAAAAACGGCATCCATAATATGGCTTTTCTTTGTATTCACCTGATAGAGATACAACAGCACTTCGAAGAAAATGAAGTAGATGAAATATGGATCACTTTTCCAGATCCTTTTCCCAAAAACAAGCAGGCCAAACATCGCATGATCAATCCTCCTTTTCTCAGACAATATCAGTACATATTAAAATCTCAGGGGACTGTACACTTTAAAACCGACAACCTGGATCTGTTTCACTATAGCCTGGAATTATTCGTTCGAGAACAAAATATACGCTTTCATGCGCTTAGTTTTGATCTGCATGAGGATAAACGAATGAATGAGGAGTTGAAAATCGAAACTACATACGAAAGAGCGTTCCGTCAAATGGGCAAAAAGATCAATTACGTTTCCTTTACCTTTATTTAACATAT
This sequence comes from uncultured Bacteroidia bacterium, assembly GCA_964468435.1. Lineage (GTDB taxonomy): Bacteria > Bacteroidota > Bacteroidia > J057 > J057 > JBCCTX01. The sequence continues at coordinate 16,774 of CAYXVE010000081.1, forward strand.
ATCCAGCCCCTTATCAGAAATTCTGTCTATTTTTACATCATCAATAAGATATTCAAACATGTCCTATTCCCGAGCTGCAAGTATTCTAATCATCATTATTGCTACCGGATACCTTCTAATCATTACCAAGAGTTATCTCATCCCGATTGTGCTGGCTGTTATCATTTGGTACCTGATACGGGAATTGAGATTTTTCCTACAACAAAGTCAGTTTATCAAAAATCACTTTCCTATTTGGTTACAAAATATAATTGTATTTGCGCTGATCTTCTCAGTAATCAGTCTATTATCCAGCCTGCTTACCAATAGTATCTCACAATTTTCTACGGTTGTACCGAGCTACCAGAAAAATATTCAAACCCTTAATACATCTATCCAGGAGACACTTGGTTTGGATATTATCAGCCGGCTGGAAGAATATACAGGTAGCCTGGATGTGTCCAGGATGGCACAACCTATCTTAAATTCCGTAACCGGAATTCTCAGCAACGGATTTTTAATTCTACTGTACTGTATTTTCCTTCTGTTGGAAGAAGCTACCTTCCCCAATAAGCTAAAGCTGATGTTCAAAGATAAACAAAGCTACAAGCAGTTTTGTGACCTACTCGATACTATTGATCGGTCTTTTGGGAGCTATTTTTCTATTAAAACACTCATGAGTGTGATCACTGGTGTACTCAGCTATATCGTTTTGAGGATTATCGAGGTTGATTCTCCCATTTTATGGTCATTCATCATTTTCCTATTCAACTATATCCCCTCTATAGGTTCGCTAATCGCCACTACTTTTCCGGTAGTTATTGCCATGTTGCAGTTCGGAGCGATCCTGCCAGGTATATGGGTCTTGTTGGGAGTCGGTAGCATACAGATTCTGGTGGGCAACTTTCTCGAACCTAGAATGATGGGTAGCACCCTCAATATCAGCCCATTAGTAGTACTGATATCACTATTTTCATGGGGAGCTATATGGGGTATCGTAGGTATGATCCTCAGTGTGCCGATCATGGTGATGCTGATCTTCATCTTCGCCCAATTTCCCTCCACACATGGCCTGGCTGTGATGCTATCAAAAAATGGGAAACTGACAGTGGCAGATTAGAACTGAGAGTCATTGATCAATTTGAAAACCTGTAACTTTCCATTATTGATTCCTACAAGAAATAATGTCTCTCCATTTCCA
>CAYXVE010000082.1:0-17862 GCA_964468435.1 uncultured Bacteroidia bacterium
TCTTGTCAAAGAACATTCTTCCACACTTGCCTTCTCCTCTTGTCCTTAGTTTATCAGCGTTATTAACGCTTTTTCTTTCTTTGTTTTCTAAATGGTCTGCAAATATCTGGGATGTTTCTTTTAAATCCAAATATGAATCAGAAAAAAAATAGAAAAACTTTTTACTTTAATTTTTTTTCCTGCTGTCCCGTTCTGCAATGAATATAAAATTACGGAGCCGGGTAATCTTATCCAAATCAAGGGTAAGTATAATTGTTGGCAAGCATGTGAATATCTTACCTGACCCAAATAGAAGTTTGTTGATATTTCCAAAATTCAGGAACAGATCCTGCAACAGGATGGATTAAGGGAAATCGCTCATTGCTGATATCCACAACCCTTGTTGAAATCCTGTGGAGAACTAAATGTTATCTCGTTTTATTTTTGGGGGATAGGTATGTGTGTGAAAAAGTGTAAGATCTTCAATAACCAAATCAAAGGTTTTCTTTACCCTAGGTACAGGCAATCCCAGAGAATCCAATCAGTACTCTCCTACTTCCATTTTTTCCATATCATTGATAATGATTTTCTTACGGTCAAACTCTATCAATCCAACATCACGAAATTCATTGAGAATTGTTGTTACGGTCTGTCTGGAAGTACCCGTAAAGTTGGCTATTTCCTGATGAGTCAGATAATTTTTAAGTGTTACTCGTCCACTTTTATGCCTTCCATGTTTTTCGGCTTCTTCCAGAATATATTCAGCAATTCTCGTTCTTGCATCTTTAAACAACAATCCCTCAAGCCGTTTCTGCGTGTAAATTACACGCTGACCCATCAATTTATTCAAAAAAGCCTGAAATTCATTTACTTCTCTCATCAGAGAGGCGACATTTTTCCGGTCCAGAATACACAGCTCTGTATCCTCTATCGCCTGTGCATAATCGTTTCGTTTTTCCTCTCCATACACAGATAATTCTCCAAAGACCTCTCCGGGATGAAGGATAGCTTTAATGATTTCGTTTCCATCAGGTGTATATGAACCGATTTTTACTGCGCCATCATGAAGGAAGAATACTTTATCAGAGGTATCATTGGTAAAATAAATAAACTCCGATTTCTTGTAACTCTTCTTGAGTTGTTTATTATAGCGATCATCTGCCCCAGTAACTGGGCAAAAGTGCTCGAAGAGATTTACTTCTTCCAAATACCATATGCTATCATTCACTTGCATGGGATGTAGTTTGGTGTATATGCTAATGCTTTTGATTTGACCGGAGGCTTTCCTTACCAGGCAATCTCTCTCCTGCTTTTATTGCTATCTTCAGTGTGTTTTCCACAGGAGGTATAGGGCATGGCCAATCATCGATGTAGTAGCAATTGGGAAAATAACTTTTATTAAAATCCAGTACGATTTCCCCTTCTTTATCCTCAGAAACGCTCAAATCCAGATATCTCCCTCCACCGTATGTAGTCACCCCATTGGTTTTATCCCGGAATGGCAAAAACAAACGATCCTTGTACAACGGATTCCTGGATAAAAGCAGACTTTTATAAACTGTCAATTGGCACTGCTTACCCTTGAGGTTGAAATGCAACATGCCATAAGACAAATAGGTTTTCTGTACGTTAGGGTCACTTGTCGGCATTTTAAAAAGCTTTGTCCCTTCCGTTAGCTCAATATGTGCGATCACAAGATACTGCGTATCAACGGGAAAATAATGAAAACCCTCAAAATTGTATGCAGCGTCTTTCAGTGGAGATCTCAACGTATCCTGAAAGACTTCCAGGCGGGAGGCTCTGTAAGTGTTTATCTCTTTTGTATATGATACATCCTGAGCATGAATCATTGACATATATGATATGTACAAAACGATGATCGATGCATTGCTCCAGCTTTTATTACACATAATGCCTTTTGTTGCCAGAATTTACGTGATTTCGACAGGAGTGTTTGTTACATTACCCTGAACATAGAGAAAAGGTATTCTGTCTGTCTCTTGATTGACAATATCCTAAAAAATGTATTTCAACACAACTGCTCAACGGGGTTTAAATAGATGGACATAATGGCGAACAGTAAGGAAAACTCCGGTAAACAGGGTTACTTTTATCCGCTTATGATCTAGCTATCTGGAAAAGGGTGGTAGATGACTTGGATTTCATTTACTGTAGCCCTACAACGATAGCGATAATTCCCACGATGACACAATAGATACTGAAATAATAGAGTTTCCCACGCTTGACGATCTTCAGCATTGCTGTACAAGCAAACAAGCCTGAGAGGAAAGCAGCTAGAAAGCCGGCAATGGTAATATCCAGAGGAAGGCTCCAGAGTGTAGGATCTTCAATTACGTCTTTGGTATCCAGCAATGCCTGTCCAAAAATAGGAATGAGAACCATGAGGAAAGAGAATTTGGCAGCTCTTGATTTACTAATATTCATCAGTAGTGCTGTAGCAATCGTAGATCCAGAACGGGAAATCCCAGGAAGGATTGCAAACATCTGGGCGAAACCAATAATTAATGCATGTCCAAAGCCCACTGACTTGCTGGTGTCTTTGATTAAGGTCGTGAGGTATAATAGGGTAGCGGTCACCAGTAGCATACTTCCCACGAGTATCAGATTCCCTTCAAAAAAACTCTCTACTTCTTCCTTGAAAAACAATCCTACCACTGCAACCGGAACTGCGGAGAGCAACAATTTTAATACGTATCTTAAATGCCGGTTATATTTGAATTTCAACAGGCCCTTAATAATCTGAACAATATCTTTCCAGAAAACGATTACTGAACTCAATGCTGTAGCTACATGTACCAGTATTGTGTAGTCTATTCCCAGTTCTTCAGCTCCCAGAAGCGCTTTTCCCAGCTCTATATGGCCACTGCTACTAACTGGTAAGAACTCGGTAAGACCTTGAATAATACCCAATATAATGGATTCAAAAATGCTCATGGATGAATATATATTAAATTATAATAACGTGTTTTGACGATCAATCACATTCCGTTCAAACGGCTAGTATGCCGGATTACACAGGTAAATCCGGGAAGGTAATGGAACATCCTGAGCAAGTGAGTATTTAGGATTCTACTGTCTGCTGTGAGGCAGAAGTATCAGTTGTAGCTGTTTTAGGTTTGTACATGATAGCATAAATAATCTCAGCAAACCCTGAAATAACGACAATCGGAGCTATATACAGGGAAACAGAGAATTTTGTAGCATCTACAAAGTCATCCAGGGACATCAGGAAGAATCCCAGGATAATGATTGCTACTCCTACAGCCAGCAGGATATAATTCATTCTAGTAAAGGGAAGCACTGCTTCAGGTGAAGCTTTTTTAGCTGTAGTAGATTTAATTTGTGTTGGGGTAGCTTCGCGTTTTTCTTCAGGTTCCTTTCCGGCTGCTACAACCACTTTACGCCTTGTATTGGAAGATCCCCTGCTGGTTTTTTGAGGGGTATTTGAAGGTTTTCTTTTACTACCAGTTTTCGATGATTTTGGTGTTTTTTTTGCCATAATCTACACAAGTTCGTCTGTATTTCTGTCGAGATAACGATTAACTGCCCAATAACTACCGATAATTCCCAAGGCACTTCCAAATAAAACAATTCCAATTAATAATCCAATAAACTCCTTTTGGATAGAAATATTATTCAACAAACCCAGATCTTCCATCCATCTGTTAAATGCCCTGAGTGTACCAAAGAGCAATAATCCTGCTAAAATACTTGCTGACAGACCATGGACCAGGCCATTGATGATAAAAGGTCTGCGTATAAACTGGTTGGTGGCTCCTATTAATTGCATGGTGCGTATAGTCATACGCTGGGCGTATATGGAAAGCCTGATAGTCCCGATAATCAGGTAAAACGCGATGATCAGCAATATCACCCCCAGAACAGAAAACATGATTGTAAGTATATCGATGTTCCTGCTGGCTGTATTAATCATTTCGAGCGGATACACGACATCGGAAACGACGGAAGAGCGGCTAAGATCATCCTTAATCATTTCCAGGCTATCTGGATTGAGATAGGCATTTTCAATCTGTACGTTGATCGATGGCATCAAGGGATTGACACCTCCAAGTAATTCAAGCACATCCTCTCCCGTCTTCTGCAACAATTGTTCACCAGCTTCTTCTTTGGATACGAATTTTGTTCGCAGCACGTAGCGTTTTCTTGCCAGGGAATCGATAAAGATCTCTTGCTCAAATGGATCGGCTTGTTCAATCAAAAATACTTTAAGGAGTATGGATTCTTTGGCATAGCGCGTAAAAGAGCGACCAAACAAGATGAGTACAGCAAATACTCCCAGGAAAAACAAGACAAATGCGATACTAATGAGTGAAGTAAAAAAATTACTTCTCGATTTGCGTTTAAGATATGTGAGATTTCCGTACATATTGCAAAGATACTCAATCCTGTTGAGCATAGAAATATCGCCTGTCCGAAACAGTTGGGACAGGCGAACGAGATACAAATATGTTTACCATGTCCTGTAACCTGAATATAAGTTGCTTAAACCCGCAAAAAGTTACATTTAATGGTCAACTATTCAGGACTACAGGGTCATTTTATTCAGATCAGTCAGGGATTCTGCATGATGAATAACTCGTTGTGGGAATGGTATTTCGATACCAGCTTCATCCAATGCAATCTTGGTATTTTCAGTTATGCCGAAATATACTGCCCAATAGTCTTCGGGCGTGGCATAGGGCCGCACAGCGAGATTTACAGAGCTATCTCCCAGCTCCAGTACATTGACAGAAGGGGCAGGATCTTTCAGTACCTTGGAATGATTTTCCATGACGTTCATGATTACTTCACGTGCTTGTCGGATATCCGTATCATAGCTTACTCCTATCACAAGATCCACCCTCAACTTCCCTTCAGCTGTATAATTAACAATGTCTCCATTCGCGAGGGGGCCGTTAGGTACAATGACCAGTTTATTGTCCAGGGTAATCAGCTTACTCACAAAAATATTGATACTCTCTACATGTCCCAGATGTCCCTGCGCTTCTATCAGGTCGCCGACTTTGAAGGGTTTGAATAACAACAACAATACTCCGCCTGCAAAATTGGAAAGGCTCCCCTGTAAAGCCAGCCCCACTGCCAGACCAGCAGCACCTAGAATAGCAACCAATGAAGCGGTTTGTACACCAAAGATCTGAAGAACGGTGATGAACAAAATAACTTTTAACAATACATTGACAAAATCCGAAACAAATTTCTGGAGCGTTACGTCAATTTCCCATTTTGAAAGTCCTTTTTTTACCAGCCGGGTGATCCAGCCGATCAACCAGAATCCAATGATCAGAATCAGGATTGCTTTCAATAAGGGAAGGCCATAGGTCAAAATCAGATCCTGAATGTTTTCAAATGACAGATTTTCAAAGTCCATAGATTAAAATGTTGCTTAGGTGTTACAAAGAGAATAGATGCTTTACAAAAATTGCAAGTATTCAAATAAAACAATTATGTGCCGAATATTTTTAAGATGCTAAGTATTGCTAAAAGTCACAACAAATTCTTCTACGTACCCGTATATTTTCTTCGCTTCAACTTGTATTCTCAATACCGATATCGTCCAGCCACGAAACGACAGTGTATGAGCCATACCCGAGCGTCTTCTCGCCTTTGAGGAAGATTCAACCTCTACAGAAGTTGAAAAAGGCCTACAGAACTTCGAAAAGCAATATATCAAAACCGGAATTTCAGACGATATCTATAGCGAAGTGATAGAGGATCTGACACTCGAAGATCAGATAAAGAACCCTAATCAATTTCAAGAAGAGTAGCGTTGAGGTTAAAAACTATATTTTTCCGGTTTTTTTATTTAATTTTCTGGTAATTTATTTATTTAATAATGGTGCAAAATTACTTTCACCACTAGAATCCCTCACGATATGGTGGGGATTTTATTATTTATATGTAAATTAACGATTCAAAGCACTTTTGCACGCGATTTGTAGTTGTACTACTACAGGTATCCAATATGTAAATCGGTAAAATCCAATATGCTAGGTGTCGTAAGGAAAAGATGGTTTGGGGGGATTTTGCTGATACTCCAATTGAGTTGGGGTGTTGCGCAGCAAGATCGAATCGACAGCCTCGAGCAGGCTTTACAGCTCGAAGGTGATAAGGAATTGCGGCTCCAGTATCTCAATGAGCTCAGGATGGAATACCTGGAACAAAACCAGGAGCAGAAAGCTATTGAGTATGCACGAAAGGCCGTACAGGAAAGTGAATGGCACGGTAACAAAGAGCGGGCTTATGCCAATATGTACCTGGGCAATACATATAGGCACTTTGAGATCACAGATCTCGCTCTGGGCCGTTACAAAGATGCATTAACTTATCACGAAACCAGAAAACCTGGCGAAGTTTATTCGCTGGAAATATATACTACCCTGGATGCAATAGGTGATTGTCAGGTCATCCTGGAGCAATATGAAGAGGCCATTGAAGCCTATAAGAAACGGCTCAACTACGCTACCCAAAATCAAGACAGCCTGGAGATCACCAAAAGCCTGAATGCAATCGGTAGCGTATTTGAAAAACAGTCCAAGTTCCGGGAAGCACTTACCTACTACGATAGTGCATTAATCAATAACCGGGCGATGAACGATTCTACCCAGATCTCCAATTCCTATGCAAACCTGGGTAGTACCTATCATAAATTAGAGGAATATCCTCGTGCGATTGAAGTTTTCCAAAAATCCCTAAATGGCTACAAATGGCATATCGATCAACTGAAATACGCAGCGGTATATAATAATATTGGTCTTTCATGGCTTGCCATGAAAAATTACGATGAAGCCCGGAGGTATTTTGACATGTCCAATAGTCTCTATGACGAAATGGGTGAACAGGAGGGGTTGATAGATACCTGGAACAATCTGGGACACAGTTACCTGATGCAGCAAGATTACGAAAGGGCGCGCAGGCACTACCTGGAAGCCGAGAAAGATCTACTGGGTGAGCAATCAGAAACACACGTAGAGACCTTGTATCTGCTAGGATTATGTAACTTCCGTATGGGGGAATACGATCAGGCGCTTGAATATTTCCAGCAATCCCTGGCTACAAGCTATGATATGGGAATTTCGGCCTATCGCAAAGAGTCTTACAAACACATAGCTGAAATTTACCGGATTAAAGGAGAATTTAAAGATGCTTTTGATTATATCCTGCTTCACCTGGGAGCGGTAGACTCTACCTCACTTCAGGAGTCCAACAAGGCGATCAAGGAATTACAGGAAAATCTCAACCAACGGAGAAAGGAGTTGGAAGAGCAAAACAAGGAGATCATGGAGGAGAAAGAGCTTCTGAATCAAAGTTACAGCAGTCTTACAGATATTGTTACCCTTATTGTCTTTACGACCATCCTGTTGTTGATCATCGTAGTTATTCTGCTCTATCGTCAAACCAAGATCAAGCAACAGGCCAACGACAAACTCGCAGAACAAAATAAGGTCATTAATGCCCAGAACCGGCAACTGCATAAGATCAATCAGCATCTCGAAGATGCCCGTGTACAAGCTGAGGCTGCTTCCGTAGCGAAATCTGAGTTCCTGGCTACCATGAGCCACGAGATACGCACACCGATGAATGGTATCATCGGGATGACCAACCTGATGTTGGATACATATCTCGACCCCAAACAGCATGAGTACGCTGAAACGATCGCCACCAGCAGCAATAGCCTGCTGTCACTGCTTAACGATATACTCGACTACTCACGGGTTGAAGCCGGCAAACTGGAACTAGAAGTGCAGGAAGTTCACCTGCGTAAGGCGCTGGACGAAGTTCTGGCATTGTTCTCTCAAATTGCCAAAGACAAAGGCGTACAACTGGATTATAGTCTTTCTGCCTATATACCCGCGTATATCAAGTGTGATCCTACTCGTCTAAGGCAGATCCTGGTCAATCTGGTGAGTAATGCGCTGAAATTTACTGAAGATGGATATGTACATATTGCCGTGCGAATGCGCGACAAAGATCCATTGCTGATCGATACCGATGAACCTTTTCAACTAGAGTTTGAGGTTAGAGATACGGGTATCGGGATACCTGATGAAAAATTGAAAGCTATCTTTGATTCGTTTCAGCAGGTAGATTCCTCCATTTCCCGGCGCTATGGTGGCGCAGGGCTAGGGCTGGCTATTACCAAGAAACTCCTTGAGATGATGGACGGAGATATCACAGTGAAGAGCCAGGAAGGAATCGGTTCAACATTTACCTTTTATATTACAACTCAGGCCTGTGAGCCTTCCGAGCCTGTGGTTGAACCCATTGCCAGGCACATCTCAGCTAGAAATGGTCATATCATGAACCAGAAGCTCGGTAAGATCTACCCACTAAAAATCCTCGTGGCAGAAGACAATCAAATCAACCAAACCGTCGTAGAGGGAATCCTGGAAAAGATGGGCTTTAGCATTGCCATGGCCAATGATGGGGAAGAGGTCATGACCTTCCTCGAACAACAGCCTTATGACCTGATATTCATGGATATACAGATGCCCAATATGGATGGTATCACCGCTACAAAGGAAATTATCCAAAAATATGGTAACGATACCAAACCTATAATCGTCGCCATGACGGCCAACGCCATGTCAGGTGTAAGAGAAGAGTATCTCTCAGTTGGTATGGATGACTATATCAGTAAACCATTTAACCTGGGAGATCTCGAGCGGGTCATTGCCAAGTGGGGCGACATTATTCTGGAAAAAAAGCTAAATCAGATTTAATATAACACATGCCCAACCAACCTCCTGTCATTTTACTCGCCTTTGCCAATGATAAGGCGGGAAATACCTTTTTGAGAAGTATTGCCCGTGAGCAAACTGCGATCAACAGATCCTTACAGAAGCTGGAAGACAATAATCTCTGCAAAGTGATCACACTTGCTGATGCATCTGCTGGTGATATATTCGATGTTTTCCGTCGGTATGATGTACGCATTTTCCACTATGGCGGCCATGCAGATGACAGCTACATGCACCTGGCCTCAGCACCTGGAGCGGAACGCACGATAGATGCTCAGCATTTTGCAGACTATATGGGTCAGCGAAATTCACTAAAACTCGTCTTTCTCAACGGTTGCGCTACCTATCAGCAGGGAAACTTCCTGCGCCAGGAAGGCATACCCTACAGCATTATTACCAATCAGAAAATCAACGACCAAGCGGCTCAGGAATTTGCAACCCAATTCTACAGCAACCTGGCAGCTGGTGAGAATGTACCTGAAGCCTTCAACAATGCCTCAAGTATGGTCAAAAGCCAATATGGAGGAGAAACCCGCTCGCTCATCTGGGAAGGAAAGGAGACGGAAGAAAAAGGTAGCTTCGCCTGGGAACTCTTTGAAAGTAAAAATGCTGATCCAGACTGGATTATAACCGTTAGGGAGGTAGATGTACTCATACAGGAGGCCAACAATCTGATCGGTAATGGGAAAGTAAAGAAAGCGATAGATCTATTGAAGTCATATGCTGAGGAAATGAAGCATGAAAGTATGGATTCCCTGGTACATATATCCAACCGGCTGAAAAAGCTCGAAAAGGATTCGATGCTTGGATTAATCAGCTACAGCGATGAGTCCATCCAACGCGCCCAGATCACTCATAGCCTGATAGAAATAGCTAAGACACTTCGCGAACAATTATGATCCTTTCTCCTGAGAAGGATCCCCTGGGTCAGGCCCTGAAAGACTATCATACTCATGGAACTGCACCAGACATTCTCGTCAAATCCGACCTGGGTGATGATGACAGCTACGATATCGCTTACTATTTTCGATCCGAGGCTGAGCTTCCTCCCTGGGAAAAGGTAGCTCTGGATCATTGTAAAGGACGTATACTCGACATTGGAGCTGGAACTGGCTGTCATGCGCTGATTTTACAGGAAAGGGGAATGAAGGTGCTGGCCATGGACGTATCACCTGGAGCAGTAGAAGTCATGCAGCAGAGAGGGGTAAAAGATGTACGTCTCGGAGATGTGTTTTCACTATCAGATGAAAAGTTTGAAACACTTCTGATGCTCATGAATGGACTGGGGATTGTGGGTGATTTTGCGGGGCTGGACTATTTTCTGGAGTTTTCCAGGACTCTGCTTAACCCCGGAGGACAAATCCTGGTAGACTCCTCCGATATCTCATACCTGCTGGAAAGCGATACCTATCTGATAGATAGCATACCGCATGAAGGAAAGTTCGGAGAGGTTCAGTTTCAAATGATCTACCGGGATACGTCTAGCGATGTATTTCCCTGGCTATATGCAGATTTTCCCACACTCAGAAACTATGCCCAGCGGCATGGCTACACCTGCCAGGTACTGGCTGAAGGGGGGCATTATGAATATGTCGCCAGGATTAGCTGGTAGCTAGTAGCTCATAAGCCCGCGCTCGTTTGCAACGGGAGCGGGCGAGCTATGCGATGATATCGCGGTTGGCTGGCGGAAGTTGCAAACTCCCGCCAGCGTTCTGAGGGGAGATCCCGCCAGCGTTCTGCTTGTCTGAATCGACACTGATTATTGGATGCGGTGCTTGAGGCGGTCGAAGAGGACAGCACCAACGATGATAGCACCGATGATGATCTCCTGTACGTAGTTGGGAACACCGAGCATGTTGCAGCCGTTGCGGAGCACGGCCATGATCAGGGCACCGATGATGGAGCCTGTCGCACTCCCTTCGCCTCCGCTGAGCGAGGCTCCACCGATCACTACAGCTGCGATAATATCGAGTTCTAGCCCTACGGCTGCCGTGGGATCGCCTACCGTGAGGTTGGCGAACTGCATGATAGCTGCAATGCCGGTCAACAGACCGCAGAAGCCGTAGATCGCAATTTTCATGCGATCCACCTTGATTCCGCAAAGCCTTGCGGTCTGCTCGCTAGAGCCGATGGCAAAGACATAACGACCGAAAACGGTACGCCTCAGCAGGACCACTGATAGAATGAATATCAGGACACCAATCCAGATTCCTGGCGCAAAGATCAGCCAGGCAGGTTCTGGATCAACGAGCATCAGGCTATTGAGCCAGGTTTCAGGCGCAGGAATGGTCTGTTCCCTACCGATCCATTTGGCTACGCCGCGTGCGATCTGCATCGTACCCAGGGTAACGATAAAGGGGACGATCCTGAATCGCGATATGAGGAAGCCGTTGAGCCAACCGGTCGTGCCGCAGGCGGCGATGCCGCCGATGGCGGCCAATAGGATCAGACTTAATTCCGGCAAGGTCGCGCCGCCCATGTTGAGGACGACGGCTGTAACTACCGTCCCCAGCGCAATCTGCGATCCCACACTGAGGTCTATACCCTCAGAGATAATCACAAAAGTCATCCCCAAAGCTGCAGTGCCCACGATGACGCTTTGTGTTAGGATAGTCTTGATGTTATAAAATGAACTGAAAGCGGACGGACTCAGCACCCAAAACAGGACAAAGACAAATACCAGTCCCAAAAGTGGTCCCAGACCGGGTAAGAGGGCGCGTATTTTTTGTTTCATTCGTTTGTTCGTCTAGTATATGTAATTTTACATTATCGCCTGGGTGCCCAAGCCCATATTGATCGCTTAGGTGCCCGGGGGCAGGATGTGCTACCGCGAATCCCTAGCGTTCTACTGTGCCTGATGTTGCGTACAACATCACCTGATGTTCATCCCATTGATCAACAGGATATACCGGGGACAGACGCCCTTTATACATTACTGCCAGGGTATCAGAGATACCAAACAGCTCTGGCAGATATGAGCTGACTACAATCAGTGCCTTACCCTGACGGGCAAGCTCCTGGATCAGGCGGTAGATCTCCGCTTTACTGCCGATGTCGATCCCACGCGTGGGTTCGTCGAGGATCAGGATATCGCTATCCTGATGCAGTAAGCGAGCAATACATACCTTTTGCTGATTTCCTCCCGATAAAGCCCCAATGGGCTGATGGGCAGAACTGCTTTTCACATTCAGCTTCCTCATCCACTCACTTCCCTTGCGCAATTCCTCATTAAGATTCAATAGACCCCATCTCCGGTATTGGGTGATCGCAGGCAAGGTAAGATTGTGTAAAATAGACAGATTTAATGCCAACCCTTCCTCCTTGCGGTTTTCACTTAGTAGGTTGATACTATTTTTTAAGGCAGAGACAGGCTTTATATATTGTACTTTTAGCGTTTTTCCACCTTTGATGTTGATCGAAACTGTCCCTCCATCTGCTTTTTCCAGTCCAAACAAGGTTCTGACCATTTCTGAACGTCCCGAACCGACCAATCCGGCAATTCCCAGAATTTCACCTCTTCTGATGCTGAAAGATGCTTGCTTAGGTAATCCCCTTAATCCATGCAGGTCCTTTGCTTCCAGGATTACATCTCCTAATCGATGTTCGAGGCGGGGATACAGTTCATCAACAGAACGTCCCACCATGTAAGTGATTAGCTCAGGAATTGTCACCTCCCCAACTTTCCCACTGGCCACGGTTTCTCCATCTCTCAACACCGTATATCTGTCGCCGATCTCCTGTACCTCTTCCAGAAAATGACTGATATAGATGATGGCTACCCCTCTATCACGCAGTTTATAGATCACTTCAAAAAGCGAACGGGTATCCGCTGCTGAGAGGGAACTGGTGGGCTCGTCCATAACTACAATACGGGCATCTGAAAGCAGCGCCCGGCCGATCTCCACGATTTGTTGTTTACCAATGCTGAGTTCCCGCACCAGCATATCCGGACTGATCTCATCTTGTCCCAATTCCTGCAATATCCCGGAAATGGTTTCCTGCTGGCTGTTGAGCCATCCCAAACGATGGGATTCCATGCCCAGGGTAATGTTTTCCTCAACAGTCAGATGTGGGGCCAGATTGAGTTCCTGGTAGATCATACTGATACCAGAAGCTCTCCCATCCAGCGGTGAAGACGGGCGGTATGGATTTCCCGAAAATTCCATGATTCCCGTTTCCGGTCTGTGTACTCCACTCAGCACTTTCATCAAAGTAGATTTCCCCGCACCATTTTCCCCAATCAACGTATGTACCTCTCCCGGATAGACATCCAGGGATACCCCTTTCAGGGCCTTGACGGGACCAAAGGATTTGAAAACATCTCTTATGCGAAGAATAGGCTCCGGCATGTATATTTTTAGCTGTCAGGGATCTAACAAAAACCCGTTATTCGGTCAACCATCTGTCAAGGTCTGGAGAAAGTAGCGCTATCGCTTCTGACTCTTCCATATTTTCAGGTGTCACCATCATGACCCGGGTATCAACCTTATCTGAAATCTCCTCTCTCTGAAGATAAGCAACGATACTTTTTACCCCCTGATATCCCATATCAAAGGGATCCTGGACCAGTAGACCATGAATTTCATTATTGCGCATGGCTTCGATAAGCGTCTCGTTGGAGTCAAATCCGATAAAGTATATATCTCCAGCTTTTCCGGCGGTTTGTAGTGCACGCAGCATACCATGTGTGGACGACTCATTGGGACAAAAGATCGCATCCACTTCCTGAAAGCGGTTGAGCAGGTTTTGGGAAGCCTGAAAGGCTTTTTCCATCGTAGCACCTGCATATTGGTTGTCGGAGAGAATCTCAATATCCGGATATTGGCTGATCCCATCCAGAAAGCCTTTTTCGCGGGCGACTGTACTAGCAGAACCTTCCATGTAGCGCAAAACGATTATTTTCCCCTTGCCCTCTAACAATCCAGCCATTCGTTCTGCACACATGTTACCCCCTTCATAATTGTTGGTAGCGATAAAGCTCTGATAATCTTCGGATTCCAGATCGGAGTCAATGATCACCACGGGTATGTCGCGTCTGGCAGCGGCCTTGACAGGCGTAGCTAGTGCACGTGAATCGAGGGGTGCCAGCACAATGCCGTCCACTCCCTGACTGATGAAGTTCTGTACCACCTGAATCTGCATCTGGCGATCATCTTCCTTGAGCGGCCCCTGCCAGATAACCTCTACGCTGAGTTCCTGCGCCGCCTTTTCTGCTCCAGCATGTATGCTTTTCCAGAACTGATGCGTAGTACCTTTGGGGATGACAGCTATTTTTATTTGTCCCTGATCTGCGCCATTTTCCTGAGTCCCACAACCAGAAATAGCCAGCGAAGCTATCAGCGCTGCTATCCCTATATATATGCGAATGCCTTGCATAGCGAAGTAGTTAGTAGTTGATAATAGAAAACAAGGTGAATATAAGCAATGCATCGGTTTTTCGAGGCGTTGAGGGCAAGAAATTGACAATTTAATACAGAATGCCCAGGGAGCGGTCGAGATGAACATAACCTCCATCAACAAAGACATACTGCCCCGTGATGTGGCTAGCTTTGTTTGAGATGAGAAAGAGTACCGTATTGGCGAGTTCATCCGGGCGGGTCATGCGCTGTCCCAGCGGTATATGCTGGCGAATAGCTGCCAGTTTTTCCTCCGCCTGATCAAAATTACGTATCCAACCATCATAGCCGGGTGTCCAGCACTCGGAGATGAGCAAGGCATTGACGCGGATCTCATCCTTGATGAGGTCTACAGCCCACTCACGGGTCAGTCCAAGTACGCCTGCCTTGGCGGCTGCGTAGCCGGAGGTATTGCCCTGTCCGGTAAGCCCTACCTTGGAGCCAATGTTGAGGATACAGCCCTTGCGCTGGCGGAGAGAAGGTAGGCTATATTTAGTAAGCAGGAAAAAATGGACAAGGTTAAATTTCAGGGATTCCATAAATTCCTCGTAGGTGCCATCAAGGCCAACATTGTCATTACCTCCGGCGTGGTTGATGAGGATATCGATGTGCCCGTATTTGTCCAGGGTCTGCTCGATGGCAGCCTGGCAAGAGTCTGGGTCTTTGACATCGGTCTGGATGAAAAAGCTTTCGATACCCTGATGGTGGAAGGCCGCTTCAATCTCTTTACCTCGGGAATGTATATCCAGCATGATAGGAATAGCGCCCTCGGCGACGATCCCTTTTACCAAAGCATCGCTGATACTCCCCGGGGCGCCAGCCCCGCCAGAGATGACGACAATCTTATCTGTGAGTCCTAAATCCATAGATTATTCCATCAAAGGAACTAATTCTTCATATAAGCGGGAAACGGGCATTCCCATGACATTGTAGTAGTCTCCTTCTATCCCGGTGATCCCAATCATGCCAATCCACTCCTGTATGCCGTAGGATCCTGCCTTGTCGAAGGGCTGAAATTGATCTACATAATACTGGATCTCCCATGCCTGTAGATCCTTGAAGGTAACCCGGGTCTCAGCCGAGAAGCTCCTGAAGCGTCCTTTGTGGAAGATTGTTACCCCGGTGATGACCAGATGCGTGCGTCCTGAGAGCTTTTTGAGCATCTCGATAGCCTCTGTAGCGTCGGCGGGCTTACCGATAACCTGATCATCCAGCACCACGATGGTATCGGAGGTGATAATGGTATTGTCATTGGAGAGGTCGTCATAGGCCTTGGCCTTGTTTTCCGAGATCAGCACTGCTACTGCACGAGGGTGCAGATCTTCGGGGAAGTATTCGTCAACGCTCCTTACCACGACTTCAAACTCTAGTCCGATGGACTGTAACAATTGCTGTCTCCGGGGAGAAGCAGATGCAAGAATGATCGGTGTTGATAGCTTCTTCATGGGCAGCTAAATTAGTGAGTAATTGTGGCATTTAAAAGAGGAGATGATCCTGGTAGGGTAAATGATTATGTGAAACTCTAGGCTATCAATTTTTGGCAACGTGGGCTTGTGAAGCCACATAAATTCCCATAATTTATTATATTTATCGTGTAATATCATTTGCACAGCCAAACATCACGTCATGAAGGTATTTCCACATACACTAAAACTATCGCCGGCTGAACAAAGCGTCAAAATCAACTTCCGGCAAGGATTTGAAAGACTGGGTAAGGCAGGTCTGGAACTGATCGAGCTCAAATGGGTGAGTTTTGGGAAAGAATTGTTGGGAATGGTTAATGTATTTCAACGAAAAGATCCCAATGCTCATGAGAGAGCCTATGTGTTGGTACTTGCTGCTGCAACCAAAGCCTGTATACGGATTTGTAAGCCCCACTGGAATGGTGAATATTCGAGTATTACCGAACAGGAGAATTTTGTATTGTTGGGGAATGACCTGGACGAAACCCTTCTGACAGGTAACTTTGAGCTGGACGAACAACTATTTCAGGCACCTGGAGAGGTTTCGTGTGTAGCAGCCTTTGTAGAAACCTTTCATACCTGGCTGAAGAAATGTGGAATGCCCGATGAAACTGCCCAGACACTTTCCCATGACTTCCCCCCAGAATTTGCTCGAAGCGTAGAGGAAATCTGGTTGGAAGATCTGGCCTTTTTCGCGCCCATTGGCACCCACTTTGATGCCAACCGCTTCTTACAGTCGAGATCGGGGACCGACCAACAACGCGATCTGAGATTCCAGGAGATAGCAGCCATCTTGTTACAAGCGCCTTTTGAACGAGCTCTACAGCCCGGCCCTAAATACCTCACCCAACCTCCTCCCTCTCCTCCTCATACTTTTTTGGGCAGAGACGCCGAGTTGGAAGACATTCATACACGTCTGGAAACAGACCAAAGGCTACTGCTGGTGAACGGCATCGGCGGGATCGGCAAGACGACGATTGCGCAGGCCTACTGTGAGCAGCACGATGACCAGTTCCGGCATATCGCATGGCTGACCTGCAATCCCCGTATCGCAGAGGCGGTAACGGAAAGCCAGATCGGGTATACCCTGGGTGTAGCATTTCCACAGGATGCAGATACAGAGGAGCGCTTCCGGCTGATCTGGCATCGACTGGCTAACCTGCCAGGCCCCAACCTCATGGTGATCGACAATGCCAATGAACGCAACGATCTGATCCGGCATCAGACCAGCCTCAATTTACCCAACTGGAAAATACTCATCACAACCCGTGCTACGGTAGACGAACTCCCTTTCAAGCGCATTGAGACGCTGAGTGAAGAGAAGGCACGTGAACTGTTTGAAGCCTACTATCGCTTACAAGCTGGTGAGGAAGAGATCCTGGTACAACTGCTCAAAGTGGTGGAATACCACACCCTGGTGATCGAACTGCTCGCCAAGAGCCTGAAAAAGCTATCGCGCAGCGGCTATGCCCTGGAAAACCTGATCGCAGACCTGGAAACCCAGGGCATTCTACGACTCAGTAGAAGCGGCAGGATCAACACCGCCTATCAAAACTTTGGAGAGCAAAAACCCCAGGCCATTCTCCGGAGCATGTTTACCATTGATCCCTTACCCGAAGAACAACAACACATTTTACAACAACTCTCGGTATTGCCGCCTTCGTATATGCTCTATCACGAAGTCGAGTATCTATTGAACATCTCAGATGAGGAAGCTGCTACTTTCCAGGAGCACCTGGAAAATCTGCTGATGAAAGGCTGGCTGGAATACGATGAGGAACAGCGACTGTACCGCCTGCATCCATTAATCCAGGAAGTAGTTCGCGACCGTATGGAACTTGACTATGAGCCTTTTGCTACGCTAATTCGCCAGATCGAACGGGGGTTGAATCACGAAAAACTATCTGTGAAAATGATCTTTATCCCCTATGCCGAGTCCGTTTCCCATTATATCCAGTCAGCTCACGAAGGGATGGCTGGGATGTGGTTTTCTCTCTCGGATACCTATGGTACCCTGGGAAACCTGCCACAGGCGTGGGAGTGGATGGAGAACAGTCATGAAGTACATCTTCAACAAAAACCCTCTGGTATGCTGGCAGCAACCTATGAGCGATTAGGCACTATGAGTCAAGCACAGGGGAAATTCGACCAGGCGCTCCAGTATTTTGAAAAGGAAACCCAGTTATTTGAAGAACTCTATGAGGCCAATCCCCACAACGAATCGCTCAAAAACGGACTCGCCAT
>CAYXVE010000083.1:0-17824 GCA_964468435.1 uncultured Bacteroidia bacterium
ACAATCCCCAACAGGATTAATGCAATCCTGCGTAGTATAAATAGTTAGGGGTATGAACAAATCACCTTGACTCACATTGTTTATCGTGATCTGGGTTAATCCGACTATGTTACAAAGACTGGTACTGAAGTTAATGGTCTCTGCCTGTCCATTGTTGTTAAAAGATGCGATACAGTTTTGCGTAAAAGCATACAACGCGTTCAAAGTAAGTGCCAAAGTCAATATGGACCGGCACCAACGAGTGTAATAACGAATTCTCATTGTGCAGCTTATTAAATGTGTGTTACTAAGGTTACTTTAGGATTATTTGACAAGCTAAAAATATTGATAACGGATGCGATTTACACCAAATAATCCATGTTACAAATATAACAACATTTATAACATATACTATTTTTATTTTGATCTGCTTCATTAATTACAAACGCATCATTAAACATACTTAACACAATACAGTATGAACAGCCACTAGATCTATTGTTACTTGAGTATAGCCCTCATTCCTTACCCTTGAGTTCATCATCTCTGTATTTGTATTTTACACCATTAACCTGTTTATACCGTTGATTCTTTTATTACTTACACAAACAGATATGAGTATTTAAGGAAGCTATTCTTCCTCCAGTGTATATCGCACTGCATGCCACGATTCACAATTGCAATATGGGTCCTTATGAATCTATTGGAAAAATGCTTCTCTTTCTGATATGATTATACGAAATTCCGTCATCAGTTTTTGCATAAATATGCGTGCAATGCAACTATGCATTGCTATCATAGACTATGCATCTGTACTAAGCGGGAAGTTTGTAGAGCTTCATAGAGGGATTGAATTTGAACAGTAATTGACTTTTTGTTAGAAGTAGCTTAGCTTAGCACAAATCATATGTAAAACATTTTTACTTATTTAATTTCCTTCGTTGGACAACAAGGCACAAAATACACATTTCCTAACCCCAGTTCCGGCCGCAACAAAGGCAGATCAGGTAGAAGAAAAGGTTCTAAATTACCTTCGTTCGGGCAATTTCAAACCTGGCGACACGATTCCCAAAGAAGAGGAGTTATCAAAGGCATTGAATGTCAGTCGCCCTGTGATCAGAGAGGCTATGAGCAGACTGAGGATGTTTGGAATGATCGAATCGCGTAAGAGAAGGGGTGCAATACTCAGACAACCTGATCTGATCGGAGCATTGGAAAGAGTACTTATGCCAAATATGTTAAGTGAAGAAACCCGCCAGGATATTTTTGAGCTTCGCCTCGTGCTAGAATTAGGTATAGCAGACTTCTTATTTCTCAGACGTACTCCAAAAGACCTCGAAGAATTGGAAAAATTAGTTTCTGACGAGAGCGATTTACTCAAACATCCCCGCACCCCTAAAAACATCCTATTACTGATCGAAAAAGATATCGCCTTCCATGGGAAGCTATATCAGATTGCAGGCAATAAAATGCTTCAAAGTCTTCAACGCGTGATCCTTCCCACTATACGCCATGTCATCGACCATCAGTTTAAGATGAATCCACTATCTTATGGTAAAATAACGCATGAAAATCTTCTTGATATCCTGACCAACGGTACGCCGGAAGATTTTCGAATGGCCATGCGTAGCCACCTGGAATATCATTTTGAGCAACTTCATACATGAAAAACTTATTTGATCTATCAGATAAAGTGGCAGTCATCACCGGGGGCGGAGGCGTACTGGGAGGAAGTATGGCCGCCTACCTTGCCATGCAAGGTGTCAAAATCGCTATTCTGGACCTGCGTCTGGAGCAAGCCGAGCTCAGAGCTGAGGAACTCAGACAACTCGGAGGTGTATCCCTTGCCCTGGAATCCAACGTACTGGACGAAGCACAACTCACTTCCGTCTGTGAACAAGTAGTCCAGCAATGGGGTAAAATTGATATCCTGATCAATGCTGCTGGCGGAAATATGCCTGGAGCTACGATTGGACCCGACCAGACCATTTTTGACCTATCCATTGATAGCTTCAAAAAGGTATCCGAGCTAAACCTAACAGGGTCTGTAATCCCTTCTATTATTTTTGGAAAACAAATGACGAAGCAGCAAGCAGGCGTAATTATTAACATTTCCTCTATGACTGCCCAACGTGTTATTACACGCGTAGTTGGGTACTCTGCTGCCAAGTCAGCGATTGATAATTTTACCAAGTGGATGGCCGTAGAAATGGCCCGTAAGTTTGGTGAAGGCATTCGCGTGAATGCTATTGCACCTGGTTTCTTTATCGGAGACCAGAACCGCAAGCTGCTGCTTAATGAAGATGGAAGCCTTACCCAACGGGGAGAAACAATCATTGCCCATACTCCTATGGGACGATTCGGCGAAGCAGAAGAACTCAATGGGACCATACACTGGCTCTGTAGTGAAGCCTCAAAATTTATCACTGGTGTCGTTGTACCCATTGATGGTGGCTTCAGCGTATTTTCTGGGGTATAATCCCCTCCTGATGAGGAAGTCTCAAAAGTCAACTTCCTCGGTTATTTTTTTACTGTTTTTAAAAATACTACGGCCATTTTTAAAAACTTATAACTTATGCTCTGTTGTACAGACTTAATGGGCATATGTTAAATGAAGGTTTGTGGTAGTTTGACTCGTATACAGCCATGCCGCATACGTATTGCATGAAGGCTTTACAGCATTGATGAGTTGAGTATAAAAAGACTATTAACATAAAATACTTTTACAATGGAGCAAACCTGGAGATGGTACGGCCCCAACGATCCCGTAAGCCTGCATGACATCCAGCAGGCTGGAGCTACTGGTATCGTTACTGCTCTTCACCACATCCCCAATGGCGAGGTGTGGACTGTTGAAGAGATTGAAAAACGCAAACGTGAAATTGAATGGGATGCAACCCGAAACCGGCCTAGAAACTTGAGATGGTCGGTCGTGGAAAGTGTTCCTGTACATGAGTCTATCAAGACTGGCTCTGCTGAAAGAGATTACTATATCTCTGTATACCAGGACTGTATTAGAAACCTGGGTGCTTCTGGTATCAAAACAATTTGCTACAATTTCATGCCAATCCTCGATTGGACACGTACGGATCTGGCATATGAGGTGTCAGACGGATCAAAAGCCCTGAGATTCGACGCTACTGCTTTTGCTGCATTTGAACTGTATATCCTGCAACGTCCTGGCGCAGAGAATACCTATTCCGAGGAAGTCAAGACCCGCGCAAAAGTTTTCATGGACCAGCTAGTAGACGAATCCCGCAAAACCTTAATCAACAACATTATTGCAGGATTACCGGGCTCAGAAGAAGGATATACGCTCAATCAATTTCAGACTGCGCTGGATAAGTATAAAAATGTAAGCGATAAAGCACTTCGGGATAACCTGGCATACTTCCTACAAGCTATTACCCCTACTGCGGAAGAGGCTGGAGTACGTATGGCTATTCACCCAGATGACCCACCATTCCCACTATTGGGACTTCCACGTGTTGTGAGTACCGAAAGCGACCTCAAGGAATTGCTCTCTTACGCAGACTCCCCCAGTAATGGATTTACCATGTGTACGGGGTCTTATGGTGTACGAGCCGATAATGATCTGCCAGGTATGATCAGAAGGCTCGGAGACAAAATGCATTTTATCCATCTTAGAAGCACCAAGAGAGATGAATTAGGCAACTTCTTTGAAGCTGACCACCTCGATGGCGATGTAAATATGTACGAAGTAATCAAAGCCATTCACGAAGAAGAGCTCAGTAGAAAAAAAGCAGGACGCGCTGATGCCAGTATCCCTGTAAGGCCAGACCATGGACACCAAATGCTGGATGACCTTCACAAGCAGACGAATCCTGGTTATTCGGCTATTGGCAGACTCAGGGGATTGGCTGAAATAAGAGGATTAGAACTGGGAATCGCAAAATCCATGACCCAATAAGCCTAATATGATCTCTACTCGCATCTACCGTTTCAGCTACATGGTCTATACCATGATCCTGCTGTTTTTAGGTTGTTCCTATCAACAGGATCAGCAAAAGCCCCATTCAGCATTGCCTAATATTATTTTTATTCTGGCAGATGATATGGGCTACGGCGATATTCAGGCTATCAATCCAGAAGCCAAAGTTAAGACTCCTCATCTGGATCGAATCGTACGGGAAGGTATGCATTTCACAGATGCCCATTCAGGATCTGCCGTATGTACTCCAAGCCGGTATGGAGTGCTTACTGGTAGATACTGTTTTCGTACCCGGCTCAAGTCAGGCGTTCTTTCGGGGCTCTCCCCTTCTCTCCTTGAACCCAGACGCATGACAGTGGCATCCCTGCTCCATCAGGGTGGTTATCATAATGCCTGTATAGGTAAATGGCATCTGGGACTTGACTGGAAAAAGAAAGATCCCACTCAAATGCTTTATACGGGTAGTGGATGGGCTGACCAGAACACTCAAAATATAGACTTTGGCGCTGAAATACATGGAGGACCCTCAGATCACGGATTTGATTATTCATATATCATTCCAGCTTCTCTCGATATCCCACCTTACTGCTATATCAGAAATGGATATGTCGTGGGTGAGAATATGGAAAAAATAACTGGAATCAATGAGGGACGTGGCTTGTTCTGGCGGGCTGGTGATGCTACTGCAGGATTTGATTTTATCCAGACCCTACCCCATCTCACTGATGAAGCTACTGCCTATATCAAGCGTAGACATGAAGAGGACCCTGAATCGCCATTTTTTCTGTACTTCCCCCTTACAGCACCCCATACCCCATGGGTACCCATAGAGGCATTCCAAGGCACCTCTGAATCCGGTACATATGGAGACTTTATTCAACAAGTGGATCATACTACAGGACAGATACTCGCACTACTGGATAGCCTGAACATCGCAGAACATACCCTGATCATCTTTACCAGCGACAATGGATCTCACTGGAAGCCAGAGGATATTGAGCAATATGACCATTACGCCAATGATGACTTGAGCGGGATGAAATCAGATGCCTGGGAAGGTGGACACAGGGTGCCATTTGTT
This sequence comes from uncultured Bacteroidia bacterium, assembly GCA_964468435.1. Taxonomy (GTDB): domain Bacteria; phylum Bacteroidota; class Bacteroidia; order J057; family J057; genus JBCCTX01. The sequence continues at coordinate 5,013 of CAYXVE010000083.1, forward strand.
GCAAGATGGCCAGAGCAGATCGAGCCTTCTACCCATAGCGATCAGCTGGTATGCCTGACTGATCTGCTGGCTACCTGTGCTGATATCAGCAACCAAAAGCTTCCTTTTCAAGCGGGCGAGGACAGCTACAGCTTTTTGCCAGCATTAAAGGGTGATAAAAAATCGGAAAACGTAAGAAAAGATGTCATACATCATAGCATAAATGGTACTTTCGCAATGAGAAAGGGTAAGTGGAAGCTAATTCTTGCCCGTGGTTCGGGAGGCTGGTCATATGAAGGAAGTGAAAATGACCCTCCTGGACAATTGTATGACATGAAAAACGACAGAAGTGAAACGCAAAATCTATATGACGAATTTCCTGAGGTAGTTGAGGAATTGACTCAAACTCTGGAAATGTATCAGACCGAGCAAAGATCGAGATACTGATTCATTTTTGTAAACCTGAATAAAAAATACCTGTAATGAAAAAGACCTTCTTATCCGAAGATTTTTTACTGGAAAACGAAACTGCTATACGCTTGTATCACGAATATGCCAAGGATATGCCGGTCATAGACTACCACAATCACCTACCTCCGGATCAGATTGCAACCAATAAAAACTTTATCAACCTGACCGAAATATGGCTTAAAGGTGATCATTATAAATGGAGAGCTATGCGGGCAAATGGTGTTGCGGAAAAATACATAACAGGCGAAGAAACAGATGACAAAACCAAGTTTATGTATTGGGCTGAGACGGTGCCTTACACCATGCGTAATCCGTTGTATCACTGGACACACATGGAGCTCAGAAAGCCCTTCGGCATCAAAAAGATCCTATCGACTGATACAGCCGAAGAGATTTATGATCAGGCCAGTGAAATGCTCCAAACTCCTGACTTTTCTACACAACGACTGCTCGCCCGGGCCAACGTAAAAGCTCTTTGTACCACAGACGATCCTACCGACTCACTGGAATATCACAAGGCTCTGGCAAAAAGTTCCTTTGAGATAGACATAAGACCCACTTTTCGTCCAGACAAGGCCATGGACCCGACAGATCCTATAGCCTACCGCGACTACATTGACCAATTGGGCAATGTAGCAGATATAGAGATCGTACACTTCATAGATCTCCTAGAAGCACTACAAAGAAGACATCAGCACTTTCACGACCATGGTTGCCGCTTGTCTGACCATGGTCTGGAAACCTTCTATGCTACTGACTATCAAGATCATGAGATAGAAAACAACTTTTCCAGACTTCGATATGGGCAACCCTTGTCTCAGCATGAGCAAAATCAGCTTCGATCTGCTTTGCTGTATCATCTCGCTATCATGGACCATGAAAAAGGCTGGTCGCAGCAATTTCATATTGGAGCTATTCGCAATAACAATGGACATATTATCCGTCTGCTCGGAAAAGACGCAGGATGCGACTCCATAGGTGACTGGAACCATACTGTGGCCATGTCAAAATTTTTTGATCGCCTGAGTTCTGAAGAAAAACTGACCCAAACCATTGTCTATAATCTCAACCCCAGGGACAACGAGACATTTGCCACCATGATGGGTAACTTCAATGATGGCAATATTCCTGGTAAAATGCAGTTTGGAACTGCATGGTGGTTTATGGACCAGAAACTGGGTATGATAGACCAGATGAATGTGCTGTCAAATATGGGGCTACTTAGCCGCTTTGTGGGTATGCTGACTGATTCCAGAAGTTTTCTGTCCTTCTCCCGGCATGAATACTTCCGCAGAATACTCTGTAACCTGTTGGGTACGGATATGGAAAAAGGTGAATTGCCGGATGACATACAATGGATTGGAAAAATGGTTCAGGATATATGCTATTATAACGCCCAGAAATACTTTGCTTTTGAAGAAATTGTAACGGCATAGAAAAATGACAAAAAAAGGACTATTCTACGCATGGATCATATGTTTAGGTTTTTCTTTGGGGATGCTATTTACAGGTTGTCAAAGCAGTCAATCTACCAAGATTCTCCACCTAGGGCATGGCCTTCCTACTAACCACCCTGTTCACAAGGCAATGGTATACATGCAGGAGCGGCTCGAAGAAAAGTCTGGAGGAAAAATGAAAATCAAAATCTATTCAGATGCTCAACTCGGCCCTGAGCGCGTGCTCCTAGAGTTAGTACAGATCGGCAGTATCGCCATGACCAAGGTAAGCGGAGCTGTGATGACCAATTTTGCACCGGAATATGGAGTCCTGGAAATGCCATACCTATTCAGAGACAAAGATCACATGTTTTCTGTCTTTGAGGGTGAAATAGGCAAAGAAATACTTACTAAAGGGGAACAGTTCTGGCTAAGGGGACTTTGCTTCTATGATGCGGGGAGCAGGAGTTTTTATACCAAGGAAAAACCCGTAGAAACGCCTGAAAATCTGGATGGACTCAAAATCAGAGTTCAGAACAGCCAGAATGCCGTTGCAATGGTCAACATCTTGGGAGGAGCTGCTACTCCTATACCCTATGGTGAACTCTATACAGCACTTCAGCAGGGGGTCGTAGATGGTGCTGAAAATAATCCGCCTTCTCTCTATACTTCTCGTCATTATGAGGTATGCAAGTACTATTCGCTAGACGAGCATACTTCTGTCCCGGATATCCTACTGATCAGTACCAAGGTGTGGAATAGTCTTTCAGATCAGGAGCGCACCTGGCTACAAGAAGCAGCAGACGAATCCGCAGAAGCCCAAAAAAAATACTGGGCAGCGTCTGAAGCTGAATCTATGAGGGTCATGGAAGAAGCAGGTGTGAAGATTACACGTCCGGACAAAACAGCTTTTGTAGAGAAAGTGCAGCCCCTGGTCGAGGAATTAAAGGATGGTAAACCTATTCTCTATGATTTGTATCAACGCATTAAGTCAGTACAATAATGTATCTGTCCCAACATTAATTAGCAGAATGAAATGAAGAAAATAAGAGCATCCATCAACAAAATCATCGAAGCCATTCTGGCTTTTCTCATGGCTGTACTTACACTGGATGTACTCTGGCAGGTTTTTACCCGCTATGTACTCAACGATCCCAGTCCATGGTCAGAAGAACTGGCGAGATTTATTCTCATCTGGGTAAGTATCCTGGGAGCAGCTTATGTTTCAGGTCGGAAAGAACATATTGCAATAGACCTACTTCAGCAAAAATCTTCTCCCAAAAACAGGAGGAAAATACAGTGGGTCATCGATACGATGATCATCCTCTTCGCACTGTTTGTGTTGGTAATTGGCGGATATAATTTAGTACAGATCACCATATCCCAGACATCATCTTCTTTGCAGATACCCTTAGGAGTCATATACCTTATTATTCCGATCAGTGGAGTGCTCATCATTTTTTATGCCCTCACAGATATGATTGCGGGCGAAGACAAGCGTACTGCTAAACTTTAATTTATCAGGACTACTTCTATGGAAATATTTATTGTCATTGTATTACTGGTATCATTTTTCCTGTTGCTTGCAATAGGAGTGCCTGTGGCCTATAGTCTGGGCATTTCAGCAGCTTTTACCTTATTGCTGGCTGTACTTCCCTCTTCGGCCATAACAACCGTAGCCCAACGAATGGCTACCGGTATAGACAGCTTTACCCTTTTGGCCATACCCTTTTTCATCCTGGCGGGAGAACTCATGAATCAGGGAGGGATTGCACGGCGCCTGGTGGACTTTGCCAAAACACTGATGGGAGCATTTCCTGGCGGGCTGGCTTATGTCAATATCCTGGCAGCAATGCTTTTCGGAGCAATCTCAGGATCAGCTGTGGCAGCAGCTTCTGCTATTGGTGGAATTATGATCGACCGGATGGAAAATGAAGGGTATGACCGCAACTTTAGCGCAGCAGTTAACCTTTCAGCCTCAACCACCGGACTGATCATTCCTCCCAGTAACATTCTGATCGTATACTCACTGGCGAGTGGTGGAGCTTCCATAGCAGCCCTGTTTCTTGCAGGATACGTTCCTGGCATCTTGGTAGGTCTTTCCCTGATTATCGTAGCAGCTTTTATTGCCTGGAAGAAAAAATATCCACGTGAGGCCATAGCCAGTATCAAAGAGATTGGAAAAGAGTTTGCCAGTGCATTTCCAAGCCTGTTGTTGCTCTTCATTATCATCGGCGGTATTGTAGGAGGTGTGTTTACAGCCACCGAAGCTGCTGCAATAGCTGTACTATATGCACTGATACTGGCACTCATTTACCAGGAGGTGGGTCTGAAAGACCTTCCGGGAATCTTGTTGAATTCATCGCGCACAACTGCGATTGTCATGTTTGTCATTGGTGCTTCGATTGCTATGTCCTGGGTATTGTCATTCCTGGAAATTCCCCAAAATCTCAGCGAATTCCTGCTGGGATTAACCCAGAATAAAATTCTAATATTACTGATCATCAACATGATTTTACTGATTGTGGGGACATTTATGGATATTACCCCGGCTGTACTCATCTTTACACCGATATTTTTACCGATAGTAACTCAGTTGGGAATGGACCCCGTACATTTTGGGATAATCATGGTATTGAATTTATGCATTGGGCTTTGTACACCACCAGTGGGGACGGTGTTGTTTGTGGGAAGTAGCGTGGCGAAAGTACCGGTAACAAAAGTGATCAAACCCCTGATGCCGCTGCTGATCGCGATGATCATTGCATTGCTGCTGATCACATACATCCCGCAGCTAAGCTTGTGGTTGCCCGGAATATTTGGTTTTTAAAAATGCTAATTATTATTGTATAACTTTATCAAACTATTAATCTGTCATACTACATAAACCCTATGCAAAAAGTCGTCACCTTTGGTGAAATCATGCTCCGTCTTGCTACTCCAGGTTACCTAAGATTCATCCAGACCGATCATTTTGAAGCTATATACGGTGGGGGTGAATCCAACGTAGCTGTTTCTCTTGCCAATTATGGCATACCTACAGAATATGTGACTCGTCTTCCAGATAATGATATTGGCCGCTGTGCCCTTGCGCATTTGCGCAAATACCATGTAGGAACCTCCCACATTGTCTGGGGAGGTGAAAGGTTGGGCATTTACTTTCTAGAAACAGGAGCTGTGAGTAGGGGAAGCAATGTGGTTTATGACCGTGCTCATTCAGCCATCTCAGAGATCCAGCCAGGTATGATCGACTGGGATGATGTATTTCAGGATGCTCAATGGTTTCATTGGACTGGTATTACACCTGCTATATCGCAGGGTGCTGCAGATGTATGTCTGGAAGCCATACGCGCTGCCAATGAAAAAGGTATTACGGTTTCTACAGATTTAAATTACCGAAAAAAATTATGGAAATACGGCAAAAAAGTAGGTGAAGTGATGGAGGATCTGGTAGCTGGATGTGATGTAATACTGGGAAATGAAGAAGATGCAGAAAAAGTATTTGGAATCCATCCCGAAGGTGTTGATGTAACCCATGGACATGTAGAGGGTGCCGCATATGAATCTGTAGCACGCCAGCTAATCGATAGATTTCCACGTGCCAAAAAGATCATTATCACCTTACGTGGATCAATCAGCGCATCACACAATACCTGGTCAGGAGTATTATGGGATGGAAATAAACTGTTTGAAGCACCTACCTACCAGATTACACATATCGTAGACCGCGTAGGAGGAGGTGATTCCTTTATGGGAGGTCTGATCTATGGTATGATTACCTGGCCATCAGATGATCAAAAAGCACTGAACTATGCTGTAGCTGCGTCGTGTCTTAAGCATACAATTATGGGAGATGCAAATCTAGTTTCTGTAGATGAAGTTATGAAACTTGTAGAAGGAGATGCTTCCGGAAGGGTCAGCAGATGATGAAAATAAATATGCATTGTTTAACATTAACATCCTCCACTATTAAACCTTTTAGTTTTAATAAATCCGTTAATCTCCTTGTTACAAGAACTGTATCTCATATTCTTTTACTGGCCGGAGTACTTTCATGTACTCCGCCAGTACCCCAAAGACCCAACATCATCCTGATCATGGCAGATGATTTAGGCTGGTCTGATCCAGGATTTATGGGAAATACCTTCCACGAAACGCCTCACCTTGATATGCTGTCCCGCAAAGGGATGTTTTTCAAGCAAGCTTATGCCAATGCACCTAATTGTGCACCGACCAGAGCTTCACTCATTTCTGGACAGTATACCCCCCGGCATGGGATATACACGGTAGGATCTTCTTCCCGGGGAGAAGAAGCTAACCGGAAACTTATCCCTATCCCCAATCGCACAAACCTCAACGGAAGGATCTACACGATTGCTGAAGCACTTAAAACTGCTGGTTATGTCAATGCACATATCGGGAAATGGCACCTGGGAGAAAACTCCAATACCAATCCCCTAAACCAGGGATTTGATGTGAATATCGGGGGTAATCTGTCAGGACATCCCAACAGTTATTTCAGTCCCTACCATAATCCCGACCTTACCAATGGCCCTGAAGGAGAGTATCTCACAGATCGACTTACCCAGGAAGCCATAAATTTCATATCGATTCATCAAAATCGTCATTTTTACCTGAATCTGTGGTACTACGCAGTACATACCCCATTACAATCCAAAGACTCCCTGATACAAAAATACATGCTTAAAAGCAAAAAGGGAGTGGAACAGGAACGCCATGATCCAGTATATGCAGCTATGGTCGAAGTCATGGATCAGGGGATTGGCAGGATCGTCGCAACGCTTGATTCACTAGGATTAGCGGAAAATACCCTGATCATTTTCCTTTCGGATAATGGTCCTTTCTATCCCGTATCCAGCGTAGAACCTCTTAGAGGGTCTAAGGGTATGTTGTATGAAGGAGGTATAAGAATACCCATGGTTATCAAATGGCCTGGAAAAGTGGCAGCACAGAGTATATCTCAGACTCCCGTAATAACGATGGATCTATACCCTACTATTCTAGAAGCAGCAGCAGTCTCTGCTGCTCCCAACCAAGAGTTGGATGGCGTGAGCTTGATGCCACTCCTGACACAGTCTACCGATACACTTGCAGACCGGGAATTATATTGGCATTTCCCAGCATATTTGCAAGCCTACCAAGGAATGAAAGAAAATTGGCGACAAACCCCTGCATCTGCTATATTAGATGATGAATGGAAACTGATCGAGTCTTTTGAAGATAGCACCCTGGAGCTTTACCACCTCCACGAAGATCTGGATGAATCGCAAAATCTCGCTGAAACCAATCTGGAAAAGGTCAACGAATTGTATACTAAGCTCGATGCATGGCGAAAACGTCTCAATGCACCAGTACCCACTCAGGTAAATGAAGCATACAATCCCAATTTTTCCAATAATTCTCAATAATGATGAAAAAAAAGTACTTCTACCTCGTTTTATGGATCTTTCTATTTTTGGGTGTGTTCACAAGTTGCCAGCAGCAGCCTGAAACAAATCCATCGCAGAATCCTCCCAACATCATTTTCATCTTCACAGATGATCATGCACTTCAGGCTATTAGTGCCTATGGCTCTATAATCAATCAGACCCCCAATATTGACAGACTCGCCAATGAAGGTATGCTTTTTAGGCACGCAATGGTGACCAACTCAATCTGCGCTCCGAGCCGGGCGGTCATACTCACAGGTATGCATAGCCACCACAATGGTGTGCTGGACAATCGCCTACCATTTGACAGTACGCAGGTGACTTTCCCAAAGCTGCTTCAGCAGCAGGGGTATCAGACGGCCATGATCGGCAAATGGCATCTCAAGTCTCAGCCTACGGGCTTTGACTACTGGAAAGTGCTCCCTGGTCAGGGAAACTACTACAACCCTGATTTTCTTACCGAAAACGGCAGAGAAAGAATAGAGGGATATGTTACTGATATCGTAACGGATCTATCATTAGAATGGCTTAAAAACCGCGATTCGGATAAACCCTTTCTCCTGATGTCCCAGCATAAAGCTCCGCACCGGGAATGGTCTCCCGGTCCATCACATCTTACTACGTATGACGGCGAAGACATTCCAGAACCAGAAACACTATTTGATGATTATCAGAACAGAAGCAGTGCTGCTAGCATGCAGGAAATGACGATCAAAGATCATATGTACCTGGGATATGACAACAAAATATGGCAGCTTACTGATTCTACCAAAGATACCTGGCGCGATAGAGCCGTATTCAACCTGCTCAATCGAATGACGCCTGAGCAAAGAGCCCAATGGGAAGCAGCATATAATCCCAAAAATGAAGATTTCATCGAAGCAGATCTGGAGGGTGAAGAGCTCGTAAGATGGAAATACCAGCGCTACATCAAAGACTATCTCCGATGTATTGCATCCGTAGATGATAATATTGGTAGGTTACTGGATTATCTGGACGAAAGCGGCCTGGCAGAAAATACCATCGTCATTTACAGTTCCGATCAGGGATTTTACCTGGGCGAACACGGATGGTATGACAAAAGGTGGATGTATGAAGAATCGCTTCACATGCCCCTGATCGTCAGATGGCCGGGGGTAGTGGCACCGGGAAGTGAAAATACAGATCTGGTCCAAAATTTGGATTTTGCTGAGACCTTTCTGGATATCGCCGGAGCTTCTATTCCAGATCAGATGCAGGGAAAAAGTCTGGCTCCATTGCTTCAGGGACAAACACCGGATGACTGGCGTAAAAGTATATATTACCACTATCACGAATATCCGGGGGCACACTCCGTACAAAAGCATTATGGCATTCGCAATGATCGTTATAAGCTGATTCACTACTATGAGTTGGATGAATGGGAATTATTTGACATGCAGGAAGATCCCATGGAGATGCGAAGTGTATATGGAGATCCTGGCTACCAGGGGATACAAGAGGGCCTGAAAGAAGAGCTAAAAACCATGAAAATTGCCGCACAGGATACGATTCCCAATCCAGGATTAGCCGTTAACCCATGAGAGAACTAATCCTTAAACTACATAGATTCCTAATCTGATTTATGGCTAAATTTTCCAGAATCGAAGTTGCTCTAACAATGGAGGAAACGGGTATCGTACCTGTTTTCTATCATCATGATCCAGAAACCTGTAAGGCGGTGCTCAAAGCATGCTATGAAGGTGGTATACGGGTATTTGAATTTACCAACCGGGGGGATTTTGCTCATGAAGTATTTGGAGAGATCAACAAATACACCTTGCATGAACTTCCCGAAATGATCCTGGGAGCAGGATCAGTCGTAGATGCAGGTACAGCTTCGCTGTATCTGCAATTAGGAAGTAATTTTATTGTATCTCCCATTCTCAATCCCGATATGGCCAAAGTATGCAACCGCAGAAAAGTATTATGGTCTCCCGGTTGTGGATCCTTATCTGAGATCTCCTATGCTGAAGAACTGGGAGCAGAAATCGTGAAAATATTTCCTGGCACACAAGTAGGTGGTCCCGGCTTCGTAAAAGCTGTAAAAGGACCTTGCCCATGGACGAGGATTATGCCTACGGGAGGAGTTTCTCCGACCGAAGAAAATCTGCGACCATGGTTTGATGCAGGCGTTTCCTGTGTAGGAATGGGTTCTCAACTCTTTCCCAAAGACCTGATCAAAGCTGGAGATTTTGAGACGCTGCAACAACGCATTGCAGATGCAGTTGAACTGGTGAAAGCGATTAAAGGATAATCCAAAAGAGGAAGTCACAAACATCGACTTCCTCTTTTTCACGTTTGCCATGCAAATACTATTATTTTAAGCTAGCGATCAAATCCTGGTTGATCTTTACATAATCGGGATTCCCTCCCTCTTCGGCAAGTTTAAGTGCTTTTTCAGCTGTAGCCAAGGCTTCTTCCTTTTTGCTCATTTTGGTCAGGATTCTGGCCTTCATAGTTACAACCCAGTAGCGCGTCTCATTATCATTCATACTGTTTTCGATCCATTCAAGGGCCTGATCCATGTCTTTGTCATGATTGTAATAGTAGCTGGCAGCTGCGAAATAGTCATTTTGACTAGGGCCTGCCATGGTTTTCTCAATACTGGCCAAGACCTTCTCATCAGTATTCAATTCCATTTCAATAGGTACCATCGTATTTTCCCACATTAGATAGATACTCGCAGAAGCATCACGGATATCATTGATCATGATGGTGAAAGTCTCAATCGTCATGTCCATCTGCTTGGCTGACGCTTCAAAGCGAATTGTCTTTTCATCACCAGCAACATCCATAGGACTGCCCGTAAGATTGTCAGATAGTATAATTTCCCAACTTTCTTCTCCCGGAACTGTAAGCATAGCATATTTTCCTGCAGGTACTTCAGTACCCTGAAGCTTTACAGCTTCTGAGAAGTGTATCTGTGTACGTTGATTTGCCCCTGTTCTCCATACACGACCATAAGATACAAGTTCACCCATCACCTCACGGCCTCTTTTACCTGGACGGGAGTAGACAATTTTTACTTCTCCTAAACCCACTTTTTGTGTAATCTCACAAAGTGGACTGGGTGCGGGTGCGGCCACCTGTGCCTGAACGGTCGATACGCCTATCAGCCCAATAACCCATAGACTCAATACGAATAACTTGTTTTTCATAGTTTGATAATTTGTTAAACTAATGTAAGATATCTTTCTATTTAAATGATTATGCGTAAATTACAATTCGAAAGTTAATAAATCTTAAACAAATTTGTTTTGACAAGTAAGAACTAGCATTTGCAGAAAATCATTTTCGATACCTGTTGTTGTCATTTTTTACTACCATTCCAGGAAAATTCCCTCGTGACAACAGAAAAAGCGTATTTTGTGCAAAAAAAAGATTGGATATTCTCATCTCTACATTACTATTTGTGAAGATTTTTTTCTAACTAGTATTATCACACCCGGATTTTATTCATAGCCTCGACTTGCAAAGGATTCTATTTTTTGTGTAACTACGAATTTTAGAAAAATGCAATTATTTGATGCTCATCTTCCAAAAACAAATGTATTTTGTCAAAAAGGTAACAATGGAATCATTGGTACCATTGAGATTGACTTCTGAACTGGAAAACGGTTGAATGTCTAAATCGAATGCTTCAGGCAGGATCGTCAGTGTACTGGGGCTTGGTCTCTTGGTAGCTCTTAAAGGAGTAGGTGCGGGAAATCTTGTTGTGGTTGAGATTTGCCAGGATGCAGCAGTTGTATTCTCTGATAGAGGCATTGTTTATGCCAATACTGTCCATTGCCCTACCACCATTGTATCTGACAAACAAAAGACTCAGACGTCTTACATCTTACGTCTTACACTTATGTTGTGATCGCCCTGCTTATGATTATGTTACTTTTCTTTTTATGGATTATTTTCCATTTACCAAGATTCAAGCTATACGTTATCTTGTATTTAGGCCTAAATCTATCATACCTGATTTGTATATTTTTCGTCATGTCTTATCCCGCAAAAATTGGATTCGATAGATGGGATTATATCTATATATTTGATTTAATGTGTATGTTTGAATTAAAATAACTACCACTTACAGTCTAAGGTCAGGAATAAGTGTTTTTTACCTAACATGAACTTATCTTTTTAATTTGGATTACATGGTTTGCTTCTTTTATTTATAGTCAATAAAAATGATATATAATAAAATGTACAATAAAATAAATCTATTAAAAATTTATTTATTGTTGATGCTGGGGATATGGGTTTTGATGGTTCCTGATACGCTATCAGCACAGAACCTAGGGTTTAATTACCAGGCTGTGGCAAGAGATGACGGGGGTAATTTACTGACCAGTCAGGATATCAACGTACGTATCCAAATTCGGAGAGGTGGCGCAAATGGGCAAGTAGTATATGAAGAGCAACATAGCATACAGACCAATGAATATGGTCTGTTTTCACTAGTAATCGGTACGGGGAATGCTGGTAACGGAAATTTTCAGAATATTTCTTGGGGAGAAGATGTACATTTTGTCAGAATATTTGTCAATGAAGATAATCTAGGAACTGACCGGCTCGAAGCTGTGCCTTACAGCAAAGTGGCTACCAATATGTCTATCAGACAACTACTGGATGTCTCTAACAATAATCCTCAACAAAACCAGATACTGGCCTGGAATGGAAGCGAATGGGCACCTCGTACAATTGAGACAGGAGGGAATGATTTTCAAGCAGGTGATGGTATATCCATAGATGGAACCACTATTACCAACACCGGAGACCTGGACCCAGATAATGATATTACAGATGAAACACAGGCAGGCGGGGATATCAGTGGAACGTATGACAATCTTCAGATCAGAAACAATACGATTGGGACTAATGAAATTATCAATGGATCTATACGTCTTGAAGATCTCAGGGCAGATATCAGTCTGCCATCAGGACCTCCCTCAGGAACGGCAGGTGGAGACCTTCGAGGGTCATTTCCCAATCCCATCGTAAAGGGCCTGCAAGATCGCCCTATAGATGATCAAGCTCCTCAGAATAACCAGGTACTAACCTGGAATGGTAGCCAATGGACTCCGGCAGATGTACCCACAGGAGGTGGTGGGCCTCCTACCGGAAATGCTGGTGGCGACCTAAATGGCACTTATCCCAACCCGGGAGTCAGAAGATTAAGAGGAAATCCCTTAAGCAATCAAACTCCCCAGGAAAATCAGGTACTTACCTGGAACGGCAATACCTGGATACCGGCAGATATTCCGGAAGGGGGCGGAGGAGCTCCTGAGGGAGCTGCTGGCGGCGATCTGGGTGGCACTTATCCCAATCCGCAGGTTCAGGCCTTGCGCGGAAATCCCGTCGGTAACCAAAATCCTCAAAATAACCAGGTTCTTACCTGGAGCGGCAATTCCTGGATACCGGCAAACATTCCGGAGGGGGGCGGAGGAGCTCCAGAGGGACCTGC
>CAYXVE010000084.1:0-17337 GCA_964468435.1 uncultured Bacteroidia bacterium
TGTCTAATCGCTGTTTTAGGTCTCTGATCCCCAGCATGTCATAACGCTCGGTCGAACTGAAATAGCGATGTCCCAATGATTTTTCCCGGCAAACAAGAGCAGTTCCCCAAAGACCTGAACCTGATTCTGACAATCCGAAGTACTGGATTACGCGATCTAGTGGTATCAGGCATAGCGCAACCTGTTGATACTTCGAAACAACCAACGGAAGATTGGGTAATGCAGATGAAGGTGTAGCCTGCCGTAAATGTGGCGGCTAACTAGAATGATATTTCAGATTTAATCCACTGGTATCATGTCTCCTTTTTGAAAACCTGTTCCTGTTACAATGCTATATTCAGAAGCTTTACCCTGGCCCGGTTCAGGGTTTAATTAAGTTCCCCTACTTTGCTTTTCTTTCTTTCCAACACTTGATGTGGGGTTTATTTTACAGAATTTCGTAATCATTGATACAGCCACAATTACTGAGAAGATTCTCTAATCTTTTCTTTAAACAAAAACGCTATCCGGTCAATCCGCAAAGATGCTTCCTGGTTGGGGTAGTAGACTACCTGGCAGATGAAGTCTATGGCACCCATAGAAATATTGAATGGTGTATTGATACCAAAGGCAGGAAATTGTTGCCGGAATTGCTCCAGAAAAGGTTTCCAGACTCTTTGATAACTGGCTGAACTGGCAAATAGCGTGTTGACCAGATTTTCTACTTCGTAAATCCATACATCCATACTATCAGGGGGATTTTGATTGATATAAAATAGCTGTATTTGGGTATAGTGTCTCATGCATCCGTCTTGGGTAATCATGAAGAAGCGCATAGAATCGATCATACCTACTTCCATTCGGGTGGTCTTGTACCATTCATATTCGAGAATGCTATTTGTATCCGGGTAGGCTACTTGGGTGACGTTGCTAAGATCCATGCGGCAACTATCGCGTTGCGCAAGGGAGGTATTCAGGATCAATAGCCCGCCCAACAGAATTATTACATGTTTCCGTAAAATGACCCGTTGCATATGATCTGTTCTTGTAAAAGTCTCACTAATCCAGGTTTGCGGTTTTACACTAACACTGCAAAATCTGTTCCTAGTCAAGGGTTTTTCTTCCTATCTGTCGCCACCCTTTCAGTAAAATTTCCAGGTCAAGCTCCCAGCTATAGTTGTCAGCATAATAGGTATCAGCAAGGTTTTGCGAATAATGAGAGGGCTGTTTACCAGCTTTAAAGCGTTGGGAGATATCCAGTAGTCCAGGTTTGAGTGATGGAAGGCTGTTGCTGTGGTTGATATATCCCACCAGATGATTTGTTCCTGTAAAAACCTGCCATAGCTGAATCAGGGCGCGCCCAGGATATGGAAATCCCCAACCCAGAATAGGGAACAAAGCCAACAGCAGAAAACTACCTATTGTATCTATCCGTCTTTTGGTTCTGCGAATGTAAGGTTTATGTAGCGGAGAACGATTTTGAATAGCCTGAAGGGGGTGAAAAACGTTTTGGGGGCCAATGATAAAGGCGCTTTGTGGAGGAATAATCTTAAACCCAACATTGCAGTGGGAGAGTTGTACCATCTTGTCGAAGATCATCTGGGTAGGAATATCCTTGTTGCAGAAAATGATTTCTTCCAACTGATAAAGTTGAATGAGTTCTTCAAGATGGCCCCAATGTCCGGCATAGTACGCGCTTAGGTTGCTGGTCACCTCACCTTCATAGGGTACTACCCCGATGATATCCAGCGGATAACTCAGTTGTTGATGGATAAATCTCCATCTTGAATCTAGTTCAGTCGGTGTGCCGGCAAGTAATGCCCGTTTGTTTTTACTTTCTGAAAAGAAAAAGTTGCCTCCAGTGCGCCAGTTGATGATGCCACGTGTCGTGAAAGCGATCAATACAGTAAAAACTGCGGAAAGACCTACGATTGCCCGGGAAAAGTTGTAGATAAATGAGAAAAGATAGGTGCTCGTGGCAATAACTACAAAAGCCCAGAAGGGAGCTGTAAAAACGGGGCGCAGTCTGAAAGGTCTCCTATAAGCCCCACCAAGCCATAAAAAAAATACAAAAATAAGGGCATAGGCAGGTAGATATACCCATTCAAAGACTGAAGGATACTGCCCTCCCTGTCCTTCAATATATTTTACATAGTGTTCCCAGTACGATTTGATGCCAAACATGACAACATAGACCAGCACAAGTTCCAGTAATGGGAAACCAAAGCGTTTGGTCATGCGGTTGGCTATCGCAATCAAGGCTCTCAAATATACAGCTATCCTGATGGCCAGGGTAAAGCCCTTCCTGAATCTGCCACGAAAATGTTTGTCGGCGAAGATGAGCATTGCCTGATAGAATACTCGCACATAATTCAGACTACCCTTTTTGGTACTTTCACCTTTGTAGTGAATAATCCGGGTATCTGAAAGGTAATAGTTTTGATAGCCGGCCTTTAGAAACCTGTAGGAAAGATCTATATCTTCTCCATACATGAAGAAGGATTCATCCAGATATCCTACCTGATCCAGCGCGGATTTTCGCATAAACATAAATGCGCCTGAGAGGATCTCAACGGGGTGAGTCTGATTTTTGTCAAGATAAGTGAGGTGATATTGGCCGAAGGTCTTGCTGCGTGGGAAGAGTGCAGCAAGGCCAAAAATCTTGTAAAAAGATACCCATGGGGTAGGAATGGCGCGTTTGGATTCTGGGAGAAAGACTCCCTCGCCATCGAGCATGTATATGCCTAAAGCACCAGCCTCTGGATGTTTTTCCATAAAGGAGATACATTTTGAGAAAGTATGTTCTTCTACTACAGTATCTGGATTGAGGAGTAAAACGTATTTGCCTTGGGAAATTTGTATCCCCTGGTTATTGGCTTTGGAGAAGCCGGGATTATCCTGATTGGTAATCAGGAGTATCTGATCGCCAAACTGCTCCTGTAGCATTTGCAGGCTGTCGTCGGTGGAGTGATTGTCGACGACGATGATCTCTACTTCGATATTGCGCGTAGCGCGAAGTACAGAACGGAGGCACTGCTCCAGAAAATGCCTCACATTATAGTTGACGATGATGACGGAGAGATCGATAGCAGTAGTAATTAAGTTGTAAGTTATTCGCCAGGGAGGGTAATAAGTGTCCGGTTGATTAGGGACCTCGCCAGTGTTACTTCATCTGTAAATTCCAGGTCGCAACCCACAGGTATGCCTCTTGCAATACTGGAGATCTTGACGCCGTGGGATTTGAGCTTCTTGGAAATGTAAAAAGCCGTGGTGTCGCCTTCGATATTTGCACTCAATGCAAATATAATTTCGTCGATGCGCTCGGCAGGAATGCGTGAAATCAGTGAGTCTATATTCAGGATAGAAGGACCGATACCCTGCAAGGGATTGATCAGGCCTCCTAGTACGTGGTACAAGCCCTGAAACTGATGGGTATTTTCTATAGCGATTACATCTTTGGTATCTTCCACAATACATAAGAGGTTGGGCTTCCTCCTGGGATTACTGCAGATATTGCAGATCTCAGCGTCAGAAATGTTGTGACATTTTTCACAGTATTTGATGTGCTTGCGCAACTCTACGATTGACTGACCAAGTCTTTCGGCCTCATCTTCAGTCTGCTTCAGGATGTGCAGGGCCAGACGGAGGGCCGTCTTACGTCCGATTCCTGGCAGGCTTGCCAACTCATTCACCACGTTTTCTATTCTCTTTGAAGGATACTCCATCGCTAAGCTCCTGGTATGATTATATCATTCAAAAATAGGTAAAAAAGCTGTCTCCCAAAAAGTTTATATCCACAAATCAACATAGTAATCCACAGCACGTATAACACATATTTTTTCAACAATAGATGGAAAAAATTACTAAATCATTCGTATCATTGCACGCTTAAACAAAATCACATCTGGACTTTTGTTAAGTATTTAGTTGTTAGGCTAATATTTTTATGTTAAACATAAGCAAACTTTAAGATATTCTCTTCGACACGATCCCTGTATGTATAACCCATGTGTTTTTATGCCAACACAAGCACAAATTATTACCCCAGGATCATTTGAAGTCAACCAGCATTGGTATGAGAAAGCATTAAATGCACAGATTCATCCGCTTGTGGCTTTTTTCATGTACATGAGTCCAGAAAGGATTATCAACAGATACTGTCACATGAATCCGCGTGTCAACAAGGATAAGCTGGCAGAGTTGCTGGAATACAAGCCCAAATATTTTTTCCATGCGGGTGCCGATCTCTTCCATGTTACTAATGCCAAAGGAGATCGCAGAATGGTTGTAATTGAGACCAATTCATCACCTTCTGGTCAAAAATCTATGCCTTTGCTCGAAGAAAATCAGGAGCAGGGAGGGTACTACACGTATATCAGCCAGACTTTTTATCCTCAGGTCAAAAAGGCGCGTAAAGTAGATGGTGGACTGGCAGTGATCTATGATAAAAATCCCATGGAAGCATCAGGGTATGCGGCGGCAATAGCTGATTTCTTCAGTGAAAATGTCTATTACGCATCCTATTATTTGCATGATATTGATCCGCCTGTGAGGTTCAGCGGTCAGGTATTGGAGATACGCACGGCGGACGGTGTATGGAATCCTATTCGTGCCGCGTTCCGATATGTAACGCAGAAACCCTGGAAGCGCATTCCCCTACACACCAGAACCATTATCCTGAATCCTATTATTACCTGTCTGGCAGGAGGCAGGAACAAGATGATGGCCGACAAAGCCTATGAATTTTTCAATGCAGAGATAGCTCCGTATGGCCTGCAGATTCGTACACCAGAGACGCTCAGGGATGTGCACAAGGAAGAGATCCCTTTTTGGGTGAAGAGGTGGGGCGGTCATGCAGTCATCAAAATTCCATACAGCAATGCGGGACAAGGTGTATTCACAATAGTCAATGAGCATGAACTAAGCGAGTTCATGGGGAAAGATTATGAATACAATCTCTTTATTGTCCAAAGTCTTGTTGGCAATTACAATTGGAGTTCACATGGTCAGATGGGAAGGTTGTATCATGTAGGGACTATGCCCAATAAAAAGAATCTCAGCTACGTGGCTGATATCCGGATGATGATACACAGCACTTCTGCTGGCCTCAGGCCAATGGCTATTTATGCCCGTAGAGCACGCAAGCCCCTGGTCGATAATCTGCAGGATACTA
Organism: uncultured Bacteroidia bacterium; assembly: GCA_964468435.1. Lineage (GTDB taxonomy): Bacteria > Bacteroidota > Bacteroidia > J057 > J057 > JBCCTX01. The sequence continues at coordinate 5,153 of CAYXVE010000084.1, forward strand.
GCAGTTCATGGGATATACTGGGAACAAATCTCTCTGTCAAAAATCTTGATGGCACTTTTGCATCCGAGAGTTCACGCTTGATGCTGATGGATCGTAGAGACTTTAACCGACTCGGGGTGGGGCTTGACGACCTGATCGAGGGATATATCCAAACGGTGTTGTCGCTGATTGCTATCGATCAAATGGCCAAAAATCTGGTCAATTCAAAAGGGCGTTTCCGGATGAAATTATTCAGATCACTGAACGATGATTCTGGACTCATCGATGAAATCTTATTGGAGTGAAAAAGCCATATACAGTCTTCTGTCTGACAGATCATCGGCATCACCGGCATCATAGCACCTAAACTCAGTCTATAAGTTGTTGAAGACTATGTCAGCGCATCCTTGGGCAAAGTATATAGATGTAGTGACTCGTGGTGATTCCCGGAATGAGGATTTTTTTATTTCATCTGCAAACTGATCAGTTGTATTTTGATGGCAAACGCAAGTTATCAGAGATCAATACATTAAGCGTAGGAGGACTGGTACAGGCTGAAGAGCCTTATCGGAAGATTCTGTTGTTCAGCGGGTCGTACATGCATTCTGAGGGTATATACACTCATACTATAGATAAAGAAGCTTACTATCGGGAATTGTATCTATATTTAAAGAGTATAAGAGATATTGAGAAATTTATGTATAAGATATATGGTCCTCAGGACGTACCTGTAATCCAGGAGTTGGATCTTGATAAAATACCCAGGGGAGAAATGCGGAGATTCTGGATACAGATTATTTCAGATGCATTTGGCAATCCGATATATGTACCTGTTATGGTGGCAAGAGGGATAGAGGATGGCCCTACGCTGGGGCTCACTGCGGCTGTACACGGGAATGAGTTGAATGGAATTCCTGCTATTCAGCGGTTGTTTCGGGAGATCAACGTGAATGAGTTCAGAGGGACTTTGGTGGGAGTACCGGTTGTGAATGCACCTTCACTGATGCGCAAAAAGCGCAGGTTCAACGACGGTACAGATTTGAATCATATTATGCCAGGGAAGCCAGACGGCAATGTGAGTGAAGTATATGCCTGGAGGTTCTTTCATCGGATCATCAAGGTATTTGATTACCTTCTCGACCTTCATACGGCTAGTTTTGGCAGGATCAACTCCTATTATATCCGTGCAGATATGAGTGATGAGCGCACGGCCGTAATGGCCCGTCTACAGAATGCTCAGATCATCGTGCACAATCCACCATCGGATGGTACTTTGCGTGGAGCTGCTGAAGCGAATGGAATTCCAGCTATTACGCTGGAAGTAGGTAATCCTAATACATTCCAGAAAGGTATGATCAATTACGGGATGATCGGAATTCAAAATGTATTGGCATATCTGGATATGATCTATGATGATGTCATCAAACCTGAAAAATCTCCGGCATTTTGTCACTGCTCTTACTGGATATATACTGACCGGGGAGGAATTCTTACGGTTCTTCCTAATGTCACGGAAAGCGTAAAAAAAGGAGACTGTGTGGCGATTCTAAGAAATGTATTTGGTGACGTAATCAGGGAATATGAAGCACCTGAAGATGGTATTGTAATTGGGAAAAGCGTGAGCCCAATCAATCAAACAGGTGGAAGAATACTACATTTAGGGTTAGAAGGTGGAGGTGAAGTATATTATTAAAATAGGGTGGTGCTCTTTCTAAGCTCTATTAGCCGTCATGCACCACCCGTTCATCTTCCCTATTTATCAGTGAGTGTCATTACAAAGATTGCGAAATGAATGATAATATCCAAATATATTGAGCGATCTGTCAAATATAAGGTTTAAAATGTACTTTTTTCGGATAAATTATATTTTAAACTAATGAGTATGTGGTTTGTTGTTTAGGAATAAATACCTGGATATGGCAAAGACCGCAGAATCATTTTTTATAAATACTAGGTATAATTTTTCTAGGTGCTGATTGCCATTCATCTTTATACCCCAGGATCTTAAGAACCTGTTTACTGGTTTGTTCTTCATGCAGTACTTTGAAGGTCTTATTACCTTCCTGGTTGATATCAATCAGCACGTGTTTAGGATCGGGCATCAGGCAATGGTGTAATCCGCCTACTCCGCTGAGCATTTCCTGATATGCACCCGTATGAAAAAAGCCTATGTATTGTTGTTTGCGTGTCTTGGGCATGAAAATAGAATCAATATTGGCTTCTTCATTATAGTAATCATCGCTATCGCAGGTCATTCCGCCTACATTGACCTTTTCATACCCAGCATCCCAGTTGTTAATAGGCAGAAGAAGAAACTTGCGGTTGAGGGCCCAGATATCAGGTAGCATACTGATGACGCTACCATCTATCATAAACCATTTTTCACGGTCATTTTGTTGTTTTCGCCCTAGCACTTTAAACAAGGTTCCACTGCTTTCGGCAACTGTAAAACTGCCAAACTCCGTGTATATATCAGGTTCTTCTACCTGGTATTCAGAACATATCTCCTTGATTGTTTTGACGATTTCTTCGATCACATATTCATAGTCATATTCAAATTCTAGGGAGTTTCTGAAAGGTAGCCCTCCCCCAATGTCAAGCATAGTGAGGTTGGGGTTGATCCGTTTAAATTTGCAATAAAGATTGACAAACTTCCTGAGTTCACTCCAGAAATAGGGGGTATCCTGTATACCAGTATGTACGAAGAAGTGTAATAGTTTAACAGTGAAGTTTGGATTATTCAGAAGTTTTTGAGAATAAAAATCGAGAATATCGTCTTCTCTCATTCCCAGACGGCTGGTATAAAAACCAAATTCCGGAGGTTCTTCCGTAGCTAGTCGAATACCTAACTTACAGGGTATAGCCAGTTCGCTTTGATAGAAATTAAACTCTTCCCTGTTATCGAGAATAGGAATGATATTGTGAAATCCATCATGTAGAAGGTCTACAATGTATTGTTTGTATTCGTAGTCTTTGAAGCCATTGCACAAGACCAGAATGTCTTTATTCAAATGACCAGAACGCTGCAAGGAAGAAATGATAGGCATATCCAACGCAGAAGACGTTTCGAGCTGGACACCATTTTTCAATACCTCTACCATGATGTGTTTGAAATGCGAGCTCTTTGTACAATAACAATAGGTATAGGCACCTTTGTAGTTGTATTTATTTATTGCGTTATTGAAATATGTTCTGGCTGCTTCGATTTTTTGTGCGATCAAAGGCAAAAAAGTAAATCTCAAAGGTGTCTTATAGGTTTCAATCAACTCCATAAGATTAATACCTGAAAAGTATAGCTCATCTTCGTGAACATGAAAGCCTTCGGGAGGGAAATCAAAGCTTTGAGTAAGAAATTCTTGATAAGTTTGCATCTAATACAGCTCCTAGAGATAACGTAATTTTGTGTGAAAACATGAGTCTATATAATATGTTTACCTTATCAGGTAATTTTTAGAAAATACCAAGTACTTGTCTCTTTGCAGTAGCCTGGTGAAGGTCTTGCAAAATGATGATTAGAGGAGTTGAAGGCTCCAAGAGTCATGATTGAACCAGTATACTCGATATAAATTATTCCAGGTCTTATATCAGGCATCCCATTCATCCTCATCTTCATCCTCATCAGCTTCGTCAGCATAACTAACTTCATCGTCAGATGAATCATCTTCATACGATTCTTCATCTTTAAGATCCTTGATGGGTTCGATATCATCATCATCATCTAGCAGATCTTCTACTGGAGGAACGATGACCTTACTTTTACTATGGATAATGATGTCACTTGATATTTCAACCTTGATCATGTATCCATCGTAATCTGTTCCGTTTAGTGATTCCATCGCTTGACTGGCTGCAGATTCACTACGCATCTCAACAAAAGCCAATGACTTTTTAGTTTCAGGATTGGGATCTTTGAAGATTTTTACGGACATAACTCTTCCATATTCTTCAAACATTTCTTCCAAATCCACTTTAGTAAGCGAAGGATTAAAGTTTGATACTCGAAGTTTCACTGCTGCTTTCGTTATTAATTTGTTTACAAGATAAATTATTATCTGATGAATATGATCATCAAAATGACAATATTTACTTCATATTGATCATTTGGTTACGGTCCGGCCCTACAGAAAGGTAACTAATGGGTACTTCGAGGGACTGTTGAATATATTCCATGTAATTTATAAGATTTTCAGGGAGATCTATATTTTTTGTTGCATGGGTAATATCACTTTTCCAACCCTCAAGTGTTTGATAGCAGGGGGTCAGTCCTGATATTGAGAGGTCAAAAGGGACTTTGTCAGAGATCGTATTTGAAAGCTGGTAAGTGTCACATATGTTGATCTGATCGAGATGAGACAAGACGTCTGCCTTGGTCATGATCAGATCGGTGATACTGTTGAGTCTCACTGCATATTTGAGTAGGGGTAAATCTAGCCAGCCACATCTTCTGGGGCGGCCGGTGGTAGCCCCAAATTCTCCCCCTGCTTCTCTCAGACTGGCACCCATTTCATCATTGAGTTCGGTGGGAAAAGGACCGCTGCCTACGCGTGTACAATATGCTTTGAAAATACCGTATACTTTGCGAATACTTGATGGAGGTATACCCAGGCCGCTACAAGCACCAGAGGCGGTTGTATTAGAACTTGTTACATAAGGATAACTACCAAATTCAATATCCAGCAGAGTCCCCTGTGCACCTTCAGCCAGGATTTTCTTACCAGCTTTGATTTCGTTGTATAGGTATGCTTCGGTATTAATTAGCCGCAGCGTATGCATAAAATTAATCGCTTCCATGAAGCGAGCTTCTTCATCCTGTAGATCGGGATGGGTATCATACAGGTTATTGAGTAAGTCACGGTGTTTGTGCTTTAGTACCTGATATTTATCAGTAAAGTCTCCGGCGAGAATATTGCCCACTCTCAGCCCATTTCTACCGGTCTTATCCATGTAAGTCGGGCCTATCCCTCTCAAGGTTGATCCAATCTTTTGCTCTCCTTTAGCTTTTTCAGAGGCCTTGTCCAGTAGCTTATGAGTAGGTAAGATCAGATGTGCACGTTGTGAGATCAGAAGTTGAGAACGGGCGTCTATACCTTGTGATTCCAGTTGTTCGATTTCTTGTTTGAGCGTAACAGGATCTATGACTACACCATTACCAATTAGACAGGTAATCTTGGGATGAAAAATTCCAGAAGGAATAAGATGCAGCACAAATTTCTGATCGTTGAATACAATCGTATGTCCTGCATTAGGTCCACCCTGGAATCTGGCTACAATGTCGTATTTCGGGGTAAATACGTCTACCACTTTACCCTTACCTTCATCACCCCACTGTAATCCGAGTAAAATATCTACTGCCATGTCATATCTTTTGTATCAAAACGAAGGCATCAAAGTCCCGGCTGATCAAAATGTAACATTTCAATTGTTCAAAAGGATAACCTGATCACGCTCAGATTTGACGCTTTGAAATCAAGAAAAAATTAGTTAAATCTATCCTCAAAATTTAGCAAGCGGCAATTTATGACTATTTAGATGAAAGTCAACAGTAATTACTCAAATTGAATTTTAGAGTAATTTGATCCAAACCCTTACATTTAGATCATTGATTAGCTTTATCCTTGTTTCGCGGGCTATGTTGAGGGTTTTAAATGCACCGTAACCCACCCTGAGCCATCCATCATCGAGTATTAATACCCTGCTATTGATTCCTTTATGGTTGAGTTGGCGGACAAATTCTTCTGCGTTTTCACGTTCCTGAAAACTACCCAGTATCAATGTGTAGGTGGTATCTCCAGAAGATGTGTAGGATTTTGAGGCCATGCCGATTTCTCTGGAAAAAGGGTCCTTTCCGCCAGGTGAAGTAGGATCCTCTTTGGGTTGGGGTTCTTGTTCTGTAGCGGGAGGCTGATAGTATGTTGAACCGGAAAATTCTTTTATATTTTCATCATCCTGGATTTTGTGGAAAGCATTTCCTGATTTGGATATATCCGTCCCAAAAGGATCGAAGTTGTTTAAATTCATATGTTGATAAACTGAGACCACATTTTCTTCATATGATGCGACATATAGTCGGGATGATTCGGAATTCCAACTTAAGCTAATGGGTTTGGGGTTTGTTGTAATCTTGCTGATGATCTTCATATCCTTGATACGGATCTTTACCACAGTATTAGACAGATAATTGGCTACATACAGGTGTGTACCATCAGGTGTCATATCTATCGCTCTAGGAATTCTACCTGTTTCTACTGTGATTTCAGTATCTACCTTGCCATCAATTGCCTGCATACGTGCTACCTTACCAGCAGCACTCAGACTTACAAATATCTCATCTTGAGTAGGTGAGCTTACCAGATTGAGCGGAGCTGAATTTTGCTCCAGAAGAGAAACATTGATTTCATAGGTTTGTAGATCGACACTTGATATTCTGGAAGAAGCAGGATGAGTAATATACACATATCTGGAGAAACGATCTACCGCCAGGTCTGCTGGATGCTCAGGAAGTGCTACAACCTTTATCAGGCTATCTTTTTGAGTGTCAAATATATGTATGTCTCGACTGCAACTATTGGACACGATTACCAGTCGATCATTTGGACTGGTTGTTATGTGTTCGGGTACTTTACCCACTGTAGCCCTGAATTCTAGTTCATAGTTTGTGGTATTGATACGGGTTATATACCCCTGTGGATAAGACTGGCTGTCTTTACATTTGTTGATCCCAGGCCGAACGAATCCCGATCCGTACTTTTGATAGTGTATAGTCCAGAGATATTTGCCCTTGTGGGTGAATATTCCCTTTACAGGAACCCCTCGTCCTGGGGTGTAAGCAGAATGATCTTGATCCCGGGGAGTGTATACTTTACTATCCAGCTGCCTGATAAGCCGGTCTTTCTGATCATATACCTGAATATTATGCAGATATCTTGCATTGAATACAAAGAGTTTTCCTTCTGTATTATGAGCTATATGTCCAGGTCTTAATGTATTCGAAACCGTGTTGATTTTTTGGTATTCAGATTCTAGTAAATATTCTCCTGAATCAGACATAGATATTACAGGGAAGGGATTCTGCCCAGCTATGAATACAGGCAATAAAACAGTGTTGCCCGGAATAATAAATAATACACACAGGGCCCGGAATATTTGCTCCATAAAACCTGCATCTCTTGTTGAGACAGTCTCATTGCCTAATCAAGGGATAGATGCAATATAAAAGGTACCAAAAACCATACCATAAAAATAGTATTTTTAGTAAATTCGGGAATCTCCTTATTAGCTATCCTAAACTATGGGAATTAGTCAAAGATTCCATTTAGTTTAAGGAGTTCCTTAGTTTCTGAGTTCCAGGAAGTAAATAACATAGCAAAGTATTTTGCTTCTTGTTGATCATCAAATTTTCCCAGAGCTATAACGTATCGTTGATCTTTTCCTGGCTGTTCTTCTGCCATAACCCAGATCTTATTAGGCCAGCGTTTTCTGATTTTCCTGATCTTGCGTTTTATTTTTCTGAGCTTGTTGACTCGCTGGTACACTACTGTATAAGCATCTCTGTATTTCAGTTTGGAGAAAGCTTCTGGACTGCGATAATAGTACTCAGGAACCTCATCGTATCTGGTTTTTTGCAGGTGCTCAAGATCTTCAGACCGGGTGGTAACGGATGATGAGTAAAGATTTCCCTCTGAACCATCCGTGAAGGTTTGAGGCTGGTATTTTTCATAAGTCTCCTCCAATCTCTTGAGTAACTGCCCCGCATCAATGGCAAAGGTGATCCGCTCGACGATATCTCCGGTGGGTGAAAATATCAGGATCGTTCCAGGCTGATCTATGTTGTACTGTCTCGCCAGTATATTGCCTTCATAGGTGTAGAGATTTTTGCGGGAAGCCAGTATATTATACCGGGCATAGTCGATAAGTGATGGGTTGCTCCATGTTCTTTTGTCAAGGTCTTTGCAAAGCCTACAGTCATTTTCATAAAAGTATACAACTAAAGGCTTATTGTTGTACACTGCAGACTTCTGCAATTCTTCAAGCGGCCCTTCATAAAATGGAAAACTCATCCATGTCGTAGCATAAACGGTCTGAACGGCAAAAATGATGGTAAGGGTAACTGTAATCCTGCACAAGTATATGCTTGCAAATGTTGAATACATGTAGTTTTATTGTAATGTTCGACCAATAATTACAAAATTAATATATTTTATTATAAAAACAATACATTAATTATTAATTACGGATAAACGCATTAATTTTATCGCGTTCTGTAAATAATTGCTTAACAGCATACGTATTATGAAAAATACAGAACCTAAAGTATATCTGATCAGTGGACTTGGATTGAATGAACGGGTTTTCGCCCGTTTGTCTCTGAATGGGCTTAATGTGGTCCATTTACCTTGGATAGAACCTCGCAAAGGTGAGGCCTTGTCGACCTATGCACAGCGTATGCTAGCCCCCTATATAAGTTCTGGAGATCCTGCTCCTGTAATTGTGGGATTGTCATTTGGAGGAATCATCGCCGTTGAGATAGCTAAATTAATTCCCGTAAAAAAGGTAATTATCATATCCAGCATCAAACACCATCGAGAGCGGCCTTTTTATATGAGCTTGCTTCGATGGATTCCCGTTTATTTCTTGTTTAGTTACGAGTTTTACCAACAAACCATAGGCATATGGGGTCGCATATTTGGGATACATAGTAAAGCAGAGGAGAAAATTTTTCTACAGATGTTTGCCAGGATGAGCAATTACTACGTAGCATGGGCTACTAATCGGGTTCTTACATGGAAAAATACGGATATCCCTCCCCAGATCCTTCATATACATGGGAAAAAAGATAAGGTATTTCCAGCGCTGTTTATCCGGGATGCAGAATGGATAGAATCAGGAGATCATGGCATGATCGTTCACAAACCACGAAAGCTTAGCCAGATCATCAAAGATGCTGTCAAAAGTCTTGAATAAGGGATTTTTTCAATTCCCCCTTCTGAACATACTACCCGGAAATACCTCATATCTACAGATAGAGGAACTGTTGCAGGGGTTTGTGCATGAAGAAAGAAGGCGTTAACAACAGAGATTAGGTAAAGTAAAAGGGAATATTTGAGCATGAAAAAAGTTTAGTTTGATTGTGATTTATGATCGTTCTCGTACCACGTATTCAGGGTACTGATTTTCACAGCTTCCCCAAAAATGGAGATACCGGAATTGAGTACGATTAATCCCAAGGTACCAGATAAAACCCATTTCCACCACGTAACAGCCTCAGATTTAAGGATGATCGCTTCGCCTGTGATACTCATACCTGCGCCGATCAGAGTAAGTCCCAATGGTGCAAGCCATCTCCATGTGATATTTTTCCCGGAAAATTTCATAGGAAGGATTTATGTTAGTTCTTCATTAAAATATATCTTATAATAACTTAATCCTCTCATTTCATCAAATCCTTTTTCAATATAATCTGCCGCTTCTTCTGCATCTCTATTTTTCAAATGGATTTCTATCTGTGTATCCAGTTTTAAAATGGTCTTGAATTCCTTCTTTTTCTGCCGCACCGCATATTTTGAAATAGGGAATCCTTCAGAAGAATCCAGTCCCTGTTCTGCTTCATACTCCTGGCGATAGTTTTCAAACTTCTCAATATATTCTGGTTGTGTGAGGACTTCTTCATTAAATTCATCCAGATCAAATTCCTTGTTTTTGGCAAAATAGTTGATCGACTTATTCATGAAAACCAACTGTTCCTTTTTTTCTTCATCCTGAGCAAAGATATCCTCACAAAATTCACGGGTCATTTCCAGAAATTGTTCAGTGTGATAGCTGTTGTCTTGAATGCGCACTACCTGCAGAAAATCTTCTACCCAGTATTGTGCGTCTTCCTGGTTTTTATTGATCAGCAATAATGAATAGCCGTCATCCTGGTACAGGTTGAAGATCAGACAGCCCTTCTCCAGTTTTTTGAGGTTGATCCCTTGCTCTGCTACTAATTGTATCTCATGGGGATCTTCTACCAGCCGAAGAAATAAATCTTTTGTTTCTGTCTTGAAGATTCCGATAGCATCTACTTCTTTTCCATCCTGTTCACAGCCATTGAAGTAGGCAACATACAGTTCTCCTGATTGTATCTGAGGATGCACGGAGACCTCATAGAGATACTTGAGCATATTGACAGACTGTTCCAACAGTTGTCCTGTACCGATAGCTTCAAAAATGGCCTTACAATGGGAATAGATCAGATTCTCCTGAAGGTCATTAGGGTGAACAAATTTGTGCAGTTCTTCACTTTTAAATGGACGAATAAAAAAATCCCTCAGAATGACCTTAAGTTGATCGTCGAGTGGATAGAGAGACTCAGCTGCAACAAAGCCTTCCTGATGGACTTTACTTCCAATTTTATGCAGCGCAACAGCTTTAAGTTGCGTTTCTTTTAGGTTAAACATAGTTTTAGAGAACTTAAGTTCGGGCAAAAATAGCAAAACTGCTTTATCTCATTGACTTAATCTGAAAGATTATTACACTTAGAGCGATATTCATTACCTGAAATTACCGGTTCATGGAGCTGGGTTAGGTTTGCACGAGTAAGCATGAGTATTTTTATGGAGGTAAAAATGGGTTAAGCAAGTGGGCCACGATAAACAGTAAAATCATTATATATGAAGTATTTAACCATATCTATTTTGATGTGTATACACTCGCTTCTGATCGCTCAAACAGAAGAAAGAAGAATGATCAATGATTTCGATGAATTGTCAGTAATTGGATTGATCGAAGTGGAACTGATACAGGGAGACGAACCCGGGATAATGATCATTTCGGAGGGAATCACGATGGACAAGATTGTAACGGAAAACGATGGAAGGAAGCTAAAACTCAGTATGAAGCCCGGGTTTTATCGCGATGTGCATGTTGCGGTGAAATTGACTTATACCTATCTAAGTAGTATACGACTACAGGCAGGTGCAGAGTTGTATTCGGCTTACATGATCCATAGTGATCGTCTTGAAATACGTGCTGGTAGTGGTTCTAAAATTGACGCAGAATTAGATGTTGAATCGGTATCCATAAAGGTAGGAGAGGGTAGCAGAGCGATATTGTCGGGTCATGCGGCCTATGAAGAAGCCCGTATCGGAACGGGAGGTCTGCTATATGCGGATGAGTTGCTAGCGGAGCAGATTAACATCAGGATCAACACAGGTGGTGAAGCAGAAGTCTATGCGGAGCGTTCTGTAGAAGGTAGCGTGAATACTGGTGGGGATCTGGCAATATACGGAAATCCAAAGGCTGATTATGTGAAAACCAGTCTGGGGGGGAGTGTTAGAAGGATCAGGCCTTGAAATTAATTTGCCATGACAAAGGCCCTGGCTGCATAAGCTGCACCTATCATTCCCGCTTCATTAAGCAGTTTGGCAGGGATTATCTCTGTCTGTGTATCAAAGTAGCTCGAGTATTTGTCAAATTTCTTGCTGGTACCGCCACCTATGATGATTAGATCGGGATAAAACAGATGCTCTATCTCGTATAAATATTCATTGAAACGGCTGGCCCACTGCTTCCATGAGAGATCCTCTCTTTTTTTGGCAGCATCAGAGGCATAAGGCTCTGCAATACCCGGTTTGAGGCGTATATGGCCCAACTCGGTGTTTGGAACCAGTATGCCCTCAGTGAATAATGCTGTCCCAAGACCTGTCCCAACTGTTACGACAAATACGACGCCTTTATTTCCTTCACCCGCACCAAAAGTTACCTCTCCCAATCCAGCAGCATCGGCATCATTTAGTACTTTACAAGGTAGCCCAGTATGTGTGGTAATCAGTTTTTCTACATTCGTACCTATCCATTCTTTGGAGATATTGGATGCCTTGAGTGCTATGCCCCTCTGGATAGGAGAAGGGAATCCACAGCCTATGGGAGCCTTCCATTGAAAGTGATCGGCTATTTCTCTAATAACCTTTATGACTTTATCAGGTGTTGAGGGATTTGGGGTAGGTATACGGTACTTTTCTTCCAGTAACACACCCTTCTGGATGTCTATGGGTGCTCCTTTAATACCGGAGCCTCCTACATCTATGCCAAGAATCTTCACGCGTGAATGATTGTATATTGAAAATGTTATTAACTTGTTGAAATCTCATCTATCAAATACAAAAAAGCATTGATCTCAACAAGTTACCATTACGGATTCAAAACTAAGTGATCTTAATATCACTTTT
>CAYXVE010000085.1:0-15436 GCA_964468435.1 uncultured Bacteroidia bacterium
GATGACTACGTATTGGTGGTAGCACACCGGGGCGACTGGCGCAATGCGCCGGAAAACTCAATCCGCGCAGTGGAAAACTGCATCGAGATGGGCGTAGACATCGTGGAGGTGGATGTAAGAATGACGCAGGACAGTCAGTTGGTGATTATCCATGACCTGACATTGGATCGCACCACGACAGGTAAGGGCAAAGTGGTCGACTGGCCGCTGGATAGTATCCGTACATTGTACCTGAAAAACGGTGCAGGAGGTATTACTCATCACAAAATGCCTACATTGAAGGACATGATGCTGACAGTGAAAGGAAAGCCTGTATTACTGAATCTGGACAAGGCATGGGACTTTCTTTCTCAGACCTATCAGATTTTGAGAGAGACCGGTACAGTACGCCAGGCAATCTTCAAGGGAAATGAAACGCTGGAGACCATGCGGGAAAAGCATGGAAATCTACTGGACAGTATCCACTATATGCCCATGGTCTGGCCAATGGAGTACAATATCTACGGCGAAACAGCCGAGTCCCCTGGGCTATATGCCCAGGGATATATGGATCATTTTGATCCGTTTGGATTTGAAGTGATCTATGATGAGGAAGACTCTCCTGTATTTGATGCCATCAAACTCATGAATGAAAACAACATCGCAGTATGGGTGAACACCCTTTGGGATCGCCTCTGCGCGGGGCACACCGATGACAAAGCACAGGACGATCCCGATGCCCATTGGGGCTGGGTAATCGACCACGGTGCTAATATTATCCAAACGGACCGTCCTGCATTGTTACTGGAGTATCTGCGAGAAAAGATGCTACACGATTAAGCTAAAGGCTTCTCAGCATACACAGTAATGCTAAAGATTCCATGATCACCATTCTTGTATGTGGCTATTTCTTCATCGGTGAGATGTTGTCTTAGCGTCTCATCAGGAAGGGTAATCGTCTTTTCTTTTTGAATTGTGATATTTGCGAAACCAGTTTCTTGGATTATACTGAGATACTCATCTTTCTGGATGGCTCCAGCTACACATCCGGCATACATTTCGGCATCTTTGCGTAGAGCATTGGGTAACTCTCCCACATGTACAATATCGGAGATGCTGAAGTGCCCACCGGGTTTGAGCACGCGGTAAATCTCTGCGATGACATGGGGTTTGTTGGGTACGAGGTTGAGCACACAGTTGCTCACGATGACATCGGCCAGATCATCGGAAACGGGCATATTTTCGATGTCTCCATAGCGGAATTCCACATTGATGAAGCCTAGCTTTTCGGCATTGATGCGGGCTTTGTGGATCATGGCTTCGCTGAAGTCGATGCCGATGACTTTACCGGTAGTTCCGGTTTCATGTCTAGCTACAAAGCAGTCATTACCTGCACCTGAGCCTAAGTCAATGACGGTATCACCAGGTTGGATTTTTGCAAATTGTGTGGGAAGCCCACAGCCCAGGCCCAGATCAGCTTCAGGTTGATAACCTTGGAGTTGATGGTAGTTATCAGCCATGATGCTAGATACTTTTTCAGAACTGCTTCCACAGCAAGAAGCTTTGCCTTCGCGTTGTTCAGCAATTTGGGTGTACTTTTGTTTGACGATCTGCTTGAGTTCTTCTGAGGTATTCATAATTATTGATTTATAGCAATATAACGATAAATAAGGTTAAAATTTTAGGATTTATTCCAATTGATCAAATAGTTCATTAAACAGTGCTTTAACTTCTTTCCAGCGTTTGTGATCTATACAATAGCATACTGACACACCTTCGATGGTTCCCTGAATAATCCCCATAGCTTTGAGTTCTCTCAGGTGCTGGCTGATTGTAGCCTGTGCCAATCCGATTTCGTTTACCAGATCACCTGTAATACAAGTATTGGCTTTAAATAGACATTGTATGATGCCTATACGTGCTGGATGGGCAAATGCTTTGGCTATTTTGGCCAGCTGGTTTTGTTCTTCGGTAAATAAGTCTGTGCGTGTAACGCCCATATCTATTAAGTTATAATGCAATATAACGATGAATTGGGTTTTTACAAAATTATTTTCCTTTAATAAATGTTGTTTGACTGATAAACCTAATTTTCATTGTAAATTACTCATACTTTTACAAAGATATTTAAGCGATAGAGGATGTAGAGAAATAGCCATACTAATGCCAATGCTCCCAGGGTTTGCCACACATCATGCCAAGGTTCAGGAGCATATTGGTAAATACCTTCCAACAAGAGTCGCGAGGTGTGATGGAAGTCAATAAACCGGTATCCCAAATAAATCATGAGGGAGTTAAGTCCTATCACCTGGAAGAAAAAGGCCCACTTCCGATAACCTGCCATTTCTATTACTCCATAAAACAGAGACAAAAAGAGGAGGGCCATACCTGCTGTAAGTAAAATGAAAGAGCTGGTCCACAAATGTTTGTTGATCGGAAAATGCAGGCCCCATATCAGTCCTACACCCAGACAGCCTATACCGGCAATGACTAGCAGTTGAAGCTTCTTGTGATCAGTATACTCTTTCTTAAGGATATCACCTGCTAAAGCTCCGATCATAGTAAGGCATAATGCTGGAAATTGAGTGAGTAACCCCAGTTCATCGTAGGTCTTTTGCAGCAGACGACCCGGTAAAAAAGTTCGGTCAAACCAGCCAACTAGATTTCCCTCAAAAGACAGATCTCCTGCTCCATATCCAGGTACAGGAATCAGATACAATGCAGCATAATATCCCAGTAAAATTCCTGCTATCCATAAGATCCTGCCCTGCGAATCAAAATTCAAATATAATATCGTAGTGACCATTCCCGCGAAACCGATTCGTCCCAGTACACTGACAAAGCGTATTTCTGCAGGTTCAAAAAATCTTACGGGTGCATTTTTATACAGAATCCCCAGCGCAATAAGGATGAACATGCGTTTGAATACTTTGTTGTATAAAGCCCCTTTGGATACGCCCTTATTGATCCCGCTACTGAGAGAAAAAGCAAGCGAAACTCCTGAAATGAACAGAAATAGGGGAAAAATAAAATCGTAAAAGGTAAAGCCATTCCATGAAGGATGTTCGAATTGGGCAGCAAGTGCATCAACCCATGACTGGCCGGTTTTCCCGCCTAGAAGTACGAAGAAACTTCCCGCCCCGGAGATCATCAGCATATCAAATCCTCTAAGTGCATCGACAGAAAGGAGGCGTTTGCTGGAGTAGGAGGTAGTAGCAGATTCCATGTAAAAATAAAGTTAGTTGCCCGTAGATAATAGATCGAGATGTAAGCTAAAAACAGCACGCTACAGTAAAATACTGAAAAAGTGGTAATAGTCTCCCTAATTTGAAGGATGATTAGTCTTTCGTCCTAAATTTGTACACGTTTCCTCCAAGATCACTTACATAAATATGATCATTCACAATAGCTACAGTACTAAATATTGGTGCACCTAATTCAATAGACCATATTAAATCACCTGTTTCTACTTCCAGGCAGTAAAATATTCCATCCAGCCCTCCTACATAGAGGTTTTTGCCTGAGATGACTGGGGATGCAGCAACAGTCTTTACCCGGGGCTTGGAATAAGGAGCACTTGGGGTTAAAGCT
The DNA here is from genome assembly GCA_964468435.1 of uncultured Bacteroidia bacterium. GTDB lineage: Bacteria > Bacteroidota > Bacteroidia > J057 > J057 > JBCCTX01. The sequence goes on from CAYXVE010000085.1 coordinate 3,571, forward strand.
GATTGGGTTTCAAAATGCCAGACTTCTTCAAAGGTACGAATATCGAAGGCCCTTATCCCTGAGTCAGCAGTACCAATAATAAATAATTCATCTGTTATTGCAGGAGCGGAAGAAGTATTTAGATTATAATCGGTTTCTGACATGAGTACTACTTTGCCCGTTTTAGGAGCGATTTTAAATAAGGAACTCCTCGCAGTGGTGTAAAAAAATCCTTGATGGTATACTGGGGCAGAATTTCTGAATCTGAGTCCGTGTTCTGTTTTATTCCATAGGGGTTTACCTGTATAAGCGTTAAATGCATACAGATGTCGCCAGTTGGAACCAGCTACCACTACACTGTCACCGATACTCGGTGGGGAAGGACTACCTTCACCTTGTGGCCATTTATCATTTTTCCACAATACCTTACCATTCTCAAGCTGCATGGCACTGAACTGTTTTCCATCCCCTGCATATACTACTTTATCATTGATCAATACTCCGCTTACATATGAAGGAAGTACATTGAGTTTCAGATCGTGTTCCCAGTCCAGTTTGCCCGTCTCTGCATTGAATGCATATACATATCCTATTTGATCTGCTGCAACGATCATTCCCTCTTCATAAGCCAAAGTATGTTTCACAGAGTTACGGGTATGGGTTTTCCAAACCAACTCTCCGTTTTGTGTGTCATAGGCGTATACATAACAGTTTTGTGCATCTCCATCGTCAAAAGAAGCAATGAAGAGCTTACCTTTTGCAACAATGGGGGAAGCATGGTAGATATTGGAGCCAACGTTGGTTACCCAATCAAGCTGTAAGGGAGGATTTATGGAATGAGTTTCAGAAGGATTTCTCTGTGGATTCATCAGAAAATTGGGCCATGATTCAGTTGCGGGCTTGTTGTCAAATGGCATAACTGCAAAACGCCGGTTTCTTTCTATTTGTACACCGTCTGCAAAATTTCCCTGGACCGATATATGAAGGGAGTCTCGATCAGCCCATACATCCCGATAAGATGTATGACTCATCCATGTCCAGTTGCTTACTTGTTTCAGTGATGTTGATTCCCCCTGCTCCAACCGGAAGGATATCTTTTTTGCAGGTGCAGTACTGTTGTAGGCGTTGACCATAACAGTGATATCACCTTTTTTTGTTAGTTGTGTAGATGGAGCAGGAGAGGAAATGACTAGTTGATGATCTACATAGGAGTGTATCATTTCTGTCGTAAAGGATCCATCGGAAGATACTGCAAAAACCCGGAAAGCTGCTGGAGAGTGATCGATGCCTCCCATATTTGGAGGGGCAGTACAGATACTTATCACATCAGAATTGGGATGAGGACGATAAAAGTGATTGTGCCAATGCCCATATACCCAGGCTTTCAAATTGTAAGATTCCAGATCAATAGCTTCATGTTCATTAATCCGATAGATAAAACCTTCATCTGTACGTAGTAGATCATGATTGAAGATCATAATGGGTTGGCCGGGATCTATTTGGTCCAGGTCATTCTTCAACCATCGATACACATCTTCCTTGGTATATTGAGGTGTATAATCACCGGAAAGCATGGGGGTTACGATAAAATGTATATTCCCCACTTCAAAAGAATAATATACAGGACCAAACAGTTCCTCAAATAATTGTTCACCATAATCTCCCTCCACCAGATCGTGATTTCCCACAGAATAGTGTACTGGCAATCCCATGGTGCTATCGTTGACATGTGCTGCGTGAAATTTCATCCCTTCTACGTAGCAGATATCGCCAGTGTGTACAATAAAGGCGGGTTGCTGATAAAAGCTATAATCTTTCAGCATCTGGACCCAATGGGTACTGTCATAGGTCTCGGTATCGGAGATGTGGATAAAGGAAAAAGTATCTGATACAGGGGTTTCCGTTAGCGCAAAATGATAATCTTGTGCTGATCCGTGATTAGGTAGGTAGAATTGTGAGGTACGATATCCGCTAGGAGTGGTGATAAAGATAAACTGGTCGCGGGAGGAGAGGGGTAAGGTGAAAGCACCCAGATCGTCTGTAATAACCACTTTTTCACCATTAGAGACTTTTACCGCATTGATTCCAGGCTCGTTTGTCTCTTGCTGGCCGTTTTGGTTGAGGTCATGAAAAACGATCCCGGAATACTGGGCATGAGAGATAGATGAAATCAGAAATAGAAACAGGATATATCTGAGCATATATATGGGATTTTCTGTTTGGAACATAGGATAAATATTTAGCAGAGTAAATTATGATTTTTAAGGGTATGCGCCGGTCTAGTCAGGAGAGATAATAAAAAAATAATATAAGGATATTATCCTGAATATTGATCTGATCAGGATCCTGGTCATCGTGTTGACTATACTTTGAGTTTTAAAAGATATCGCAACATTCTCTGCAAATATTTGTATCTTATGGTAGATATTACAACTTCCTACTCAACACCTATCTACTATGGCTGAATATAAGCTTAAGATCAACGGAGCTTTTCATACTATAGAAATGGAGCCTGAAACATCACTACTTTGGGTTCTACGAGAGCATCTTGAACTTACTGGAACCAAATATGGTTGCGGGTTGGCGCAGTGTGGTGCCTGCACGGTACATCTGGGTGGCAATCCTATCCGCGCCTGTATCGTGCCTGTATCTTCTGTGAAGGAAGACCAGGATATCACTACTATTGAAGGACTGTCTGAAAATGGAGATCATCCTCTGCAAAAGGCTTGGATTGAAGCGCAGGTACCCCAATGCGGCTATTGCCAGTCGGGACAGATCATGCAGGCAGCGGCACTGCTAGAAAAGAATCCTAAGCCTACCCGTGAGGAAATTGTCCAGTACATGAATGGTAATCTCTGCCGTTGTGGAACTTATCTCAGAATTATCAAAGCTATTCAAATCGCCGCTCAAAACATTTAAGACTTATGAAAACTTTGCATACATCCCTTTCGAGGAGAAAATTTCTCAAGACCAGTAGTGGTATTACCTTTGGAATTACTGCTGTAGCCCTGTTGCCCAACTGGGCTACAGGAAGCGAAACTGCTTCAAAGAATGAGCGTAAGCAAGTCAATGCCTGGGTACATATCCAGCCTGATGGAAAGATCATTATCTACAATCCCGCTGCTGAGATGGGACAGGGTTCGATGACGGCATTACCTGTGATCTTCGCAGAGGAGATGGATGCTGATTGGGCTAATATTACGGTTGAGCACTCTCCCATAGATGTGGATACATACGGTCTTAAGCGCTGGGGGGATCGAAAGATCATGCTTACGGTAGGTAGTTTTACGGTTAAAAGCTATTTTGACATATTGCGCCAGGCAGGTGCTCAGGCCCGATATATTTTGCTGTACAGCGTCGCAAAAGCCTGGGAGGTTCCTATGAACGAACTACATACAGAACCCAGCAAGGTCGTTCATCAAACAAGTGGTAAGATCATAGGCTATGGTGAGATCGTAGAGATTATCGATTTCCCGGCTGATATTCCGGAGATCCCGGCTGAGCAAATGAAGCGTCCGGAGGATTTCCGGCTGATCGGTACCGTAATGCCACGCTTTGACATTCCTGCCAAAGTCGATGGCTCAGCGAAATTTTCCATTGATGTGAAAGTACCTGGAATGGTATACGCAGCTATGGAGCGCGGTAAGGTTCACGGTGCCAAGCCTAATCTGACCAACAGAGATGAAATCATCAGGATGGATGGAGTCGAAGAGGTAGTAGAAATGGAATACGGAGTAGGGGTGGTAGCCAAAAGGGTGGAACAGGTATTGGCAGCCAAAAAAATGTTGAAAATTGACTGGAATGATGACGTGAGTGCAAAATCCCACCATTGTCAGCAAGCTTATGATCAGTATGCAGCTGTGGAAGAGAAGGGTGAAATGCTGAAAGAGGAGGGAAATTTTGAGGAAGCAGAGAATTCAGCAGCTAAAATTTACGAAGCCAATTATCAAAATGACTATGTATATCACGCTCAGATGGAGCCGTTGAATGCGATTGCTTCTGTGGCTCCTGATGGAACAAGCGCAGAAATATGGGCAGGTACTCAAAATGCGGGTACTGTAGCCCTCACAGTAGCCGACATGCTGGGAATAGATGAGTCAGATATTACCTTTCATCCGCATTATCTGGGCGGAGGACTGGGGAGAAGGTCTGTACATGATTACATCGAAGAGGCTGTAATCTTGTCTAAGGAAGTAAAAAAGCCTGTGAAGCTGATCTGGACACGTGAAGATGATTTAACTTATGGAAAATATCGTCCATTGTCGCTTCAGCGCATGAAGGCCACTGTAGATGAGCAGGGTAAGCTGACTGGCTTTTCACATATTATCGTCGGAGATGGTTCCAATTTACTCGCTAGTGGCGCCAGGAATGAATTTTATGATATTCCCTATCAGCATCTAGAGTTGCGTACGGTAGATACCGGTATACGCCTGAAGCATTGGCGTTCGGTGGGGCATGGTCCCAACAAGTTTGCTATTGAGTCGTTCATCGATGAGATAGCATTAGGTCAAGGAGTCGATCCGCTGGAGTTTCGTCGTAGGCTGATGAAGCCTTACCCACGGGCTTGGAAGGTGGTGGAGACGGTTGCGGAGATGGCCAATTGGAGTGCCAAGATGGAGGAGGGCAGAGCCAAGGGGCTTGCCTTTGGCGAGCGAAGTGGCGCGCTGTGCGCGGGCGCGTGCGAGCTATCTGTCGACCGCGAAACCGGAAAGATCCGGATACACAGGTTCTGGTCGGCCGTAGATGCCGGGATCGTCGTCCAGCCCGACAATGTCGTGGCGCAAATGGAAGGCGGTATCTTGATGGGTATTAGTAGTGTTCTGCTGGAGCGTATCACCATCAAGGCTGGTGAGATTCAGGAATCGAACTTTCACAACTATCGATTGCTTCGCTTCGAAGACGTACCTGAAAGCATAGATATCGAAATCATTCCATCGATGGAATCCCCACAGGGGATTGGCGAGGCCAGCCTGCCTGTGGTAGGGGGATCCATCTCGAATGCATTTGCAGCATTAACTGGAAAACGGTTACGGCATTTGCCGTTTACGGCAGAGCGGGTGAAAGATATTTTGGGGTAGTATCATCCGCTAGCTTGGGCCCCTCAGCACAAACTGCTGTGGCTTAAAGCTATACTGAGTCTTGGTATAAGTGGCTATTTTAATTATAGAAGCCTTTCATAAGTAGGATAATAGGATAGCATGAATTTTTTTAGCGAGTATTTTCCCCTGATTAAAATAGTTGCTGGTTAAACCTATTTAAATTAAGTGTCCACAAGTCTTCTTATTTTGCAAAATTCATTTAAGGTATCATTTCTAAAAGCTAATACCTCCATTTTTTGGCAATCTGAACAAGCGAAAGCATGATCGGCACTTCAATAAGCACTCCTACCACAGTAGCTAAGGCTGCCCCGGAATTCAACCCAAACAATGCAATGGCAACTGCCACAGCCAGTTCGAAGAAATTGCTAGCCCCTATCATGGCTGCAGGGGCGCAAGTGGCATAGTTGAGTTTCAGATATTTTCCCGCAAACCAACTGGTAAAAAAGATGAAGTAAGTTTGAATGGTAAGCGGTATAGCAATAAGCAAAATGTGTAGCGGATTATCCAAAATTTGCGTGCCCTGGAAGGCAAACAACAACACCAAGGTGGTGAGCAAAGCTATAATGGAAAATGGCTTTAATCGGGGTAAAAACCGCTCTTTGAGCCATAATTCCCCCTTTTTCTTGACAATCGACCGATTGGTCAGATAGCCTGCCACCAGTGGGATCACCACAAAGGTGACCACAGAAGTCACCAGTACATTATAGGGTACACGAAAGTCGGTAATACCCAACAAAAGCTGCACAATGGGCACAAAAGCCACCAGCAGTATCAAATCGTTTACCGAAACCTGCACAAGTGTATAGTTGGGGTCGCCTTTGCTCAGATAGGACCACACAAATACCATGGCCGTGCAGGGTGCCGCTCCGAGCAATATTGCACCGGCGATGTATTCATCGGCTTGCTCAGGAGTGATCAACGTACTGTACAAATAATCAAAAAATATCCAGGCGAAAAACGCCATAGTAAAGGGCTTTACCAACCAATTGACAACCACGGTAAGTCCTAACCCCCTTACATTTTTACCCGCTTTCTTCAGCGAACTAAAGTCTACCTGCACCATCATGGGGTAGATCATCATCCAGATGAGGATGGCAACCGGGATGTTTACGTGTGATATCTCCCAAGAGGAAATCACTTCCATCTCTTTGCCGAAAAGAGCTCCTAATCCGATACCTACTACGATACATATCAGCACCCAGAGGGTGAGGTATTTTTCAAAAAAACTGATTCCTACATCTTCTGATTTTGTGTTTCTCATCATTTTATTTTTATTTCAGCTCAATATTCGATTACTTCTACAAGGGCGGTATCTCCTTGCCTCTCCACTTTGAAGATTTTATCATACTCATGAGTTCCCAGACTTTCCTGAGGTCTTTTACCATCCAGGTATTCGATCATCGGCAGTAAGTTGTCGCCATGTCCACAAATAACCACAGTTTTACCTTGATAACTAACCAGGATTTCCTCTATCATGGGTGACCATTGGTGCCATTCATAGTTTTGGATAGAAAGATTTTTGTCTATAGCCAGGGGCTCTACTGTATTCATGTTCCTTTGGTAGCTAGTGGAATAGACCGCATCGATCGATACATCTGCCAATAGCTTTTTCAACTTTTCGGCACGCTGCTCACCCTCAAGGGTTAAGGGCGGATCTTCATTTTGGTTCTGCATGGTATTGTTTTCTTCTTTTTCTGCATGCCTTACCAGATATAAGGTTGTTGATTGATCCTGGCATGAAAGAAATAATAAAAGCATTAATAAAATAACCCCCGAATGTTTCATATCTAAATAAATCTCTAGTTTAAGTGTTCTTTTTGATTCCATCATTTGCTGCATGGTATTTTGCCAAGCATGTGCGACTATCTATACAGGGTTCCACGGACTGCTTAGGGGTGGTGTGTAGCTCAGATTCAAATGGTTTAGATCCATCACCGTATAATTATTATAAATGACAGTTGCGGAAATATTTATCCGTCACTAATGATTGCATGCTTCATGAGGTGAGTTTAGAAAAAGTGTACATCATCTCCTTTGCAATTTCCCTACACAGCTCGTCGTATTTTTTACCCTGCTGAGGATTGTCGTCGTATTCTTTTGGATCATTATAAGGAAGGGAAATTCTTTTTGAGGCGCCAGGGATGAATGGGCAGTTTGCATCTGCATGAGAGCATGTCATCACTGCAGCAAATCCACTTTGCACATTGAAGCTGTCATCATAGGTTTTTGAAAAGCCAATGACTGCGGGCTCATCAGGATGATATTTGATAGCGTATAAAGAATTATTTCCTTCGGATAGCTTTTTTATTTCCAGACCGGCCTTCTCCAGGGCATGAACAGCCATATGATACATGGCAGTAGCTTCTGTACCTCCCGAGTAGGCATAAACATTGTTAATTCCATAATGAAAGGCAGCCGCCTGCGCCCAAATCTGGGACAAATGACTTCTTCTGGAATTATGCGTGCAGATGAAGATCAGGTCGGCCTTGCCCTTTTGCTGTAGATTGGTGTGTACAAAAGTCATGAGCTGCTCTAGCACAGCTTTCCGTTCTGCAGGGACTTGGTCAAATTCTGACTTAACTGCATTCATGTATTGTTCAAGTGGTAATGTATTCATACTCACTAGTTTATTCTGAGAGAAACAAGGCCATATCCTCGGTTTTCAGATAATCACTCGTTTTATACAGCATATTGCCGTCTGTATCCGTAATCACAAAGAAAGGCAGTCCTACTTTAAGTTCTGGGAAGCGTGGATCTTCTTTATAAACTTGAAATTCCTCAGAAGTATCATAAACTTTATAGAGTACTGCATTTTGAAGTGCGTCGTTGAGTTTTTGGTCTTCAGTGGTAAGCTTTTCAAAAGCTTTGCAGTTAGTACACCAGCTCCCATAAAAGTCAATAAAGACTTGTTTTCCTTGTTTTTTAGCAGCTTTGTAAGCCTGATCTTTGTCAATGTACCAGGTGAGATTTCCTTTTTGTTCTGTGAAATCATCTGAAGTTGTACTTGACACAGCGGTTTTTACGGCAACACTTTGTGGAGCAAAAGATCTAAACAGCATTAACCCCCCAACAACGGCAGCCAATGTATAAAGGGCATTTCGCATCTTCTGATGCGGAAATAATTCCTTTTTTTGGAGATTATATGCAGCCAGAATTAATATGAATGCCCCGGCAGCAATACCAAAGACCGTTGATTCTTCAAAACCATATCCCAACAGACCCTTTTCCAGGTAACCGTAGGAAAAATAGATAATCAAAGTAGCAAACCCATATTGTACATACCTCATCCATTTTCCCGATTTTGGCAATTTTGCTCCCAAAACACCCAATAAAAGGAATGGAGTTCCCACACCTACCCCAAAAACAAATAGCTTTAATGAAGCGCCTAAAATAGATGCCAAATTCACTTCTGTAGTGTTAGCGGCAATACCAATCAATATACTTACTACGACTGGACCTACACAAGCTGAAGAAAGCAGTCCAGCACTAAGCCCCATGAGGTAAGTACCCGTTGTCCCTTTTTGCTTAGTATCACCCGAGGAGCCGGAGAAAATGGGGAGATATAGTAAATCTGCTGAAGATAATCCTAGTAATACAAGTATTACACTAATCAATAAGTTGGTGAAGGGGTAGCGTAAAACCTCATTAAAGGCTCCGCCCGTAGTTCCTGCAATAATACCGAACATTAAGTACATGGAAACAATTCCCAGGAAATAAACCATGGGATGAAGTGCTTTTTTACGGGCATCTCCTCTTGCCTTAAGAATATTGATTGTGATAGGATATAAGGGGTATACGCAAGGAAGTAAGCTGGCAGCCAGACCACCCACTAACAGAAAGAAGTAAGATAAGACTGAGTTGTTATCTGCGGTCAGTTGCTGCCCGACCCAATCGTTCATCTCAGATATGAAAGATGCGGCATAAGTGGGAGTAGCTCCCACTAATGCCAGCATGAAAATAAAAATTGATTTCTTCATATATTAGGATCATCCATTTACCTGTGAAAACAAGTAAAATTCTTCAGTTGCTATTTGCTTACAGCGTTCGTCATATGTAGCTGTCTCTTCAGGCGTTCCGTCAGATACCTTGGGATCTACATAGGGAATAGCAATTCGCATTGAAGCCCCTTCAACTGTTGGGCAATTTTTATCTGCGTGTGAGCAAGTCATCACAGCTACGAAGTTTTCCTGAGGATTTTTTTCGTGCGTGTATTTTTTGGAAAATGCTTCTACCTCAGGTCTATCTTCTGCATAGGATACAAGATAAATTGGGTTTTCACCTTCAGTTTTTGGTTCTATTTGGAAGCCGGCTCTTTTCAAACATGCAACAGAGCGAGGGTTAAATGCCGTTGATTCTGTTCCTCCAGAGTAGGTTGAAACGCCTTTAATGCCATAGTAATCAGCTGCGACCATACCCCATAATTGCGACATGTGGCTTCTTCTAGAATTGTGTGTGCAGATGTAGGTGATTTTGGCTTCTTCGTTGGCACCCGATTTAGACTTGATAAACAAGGCTAGCTTCTTCAATTGCTTTTTTCGTTCCTCATCAATGCTATCAAAATCTTTTACCACTTCGGCAATGTAAGCATTGATTTCTGGGTAGTACGCGTTGTTAGATTCACTTGTTGCTGAAACTACTTGAACGGGTGTTTCGCCTTGGAACTCATCCTGATTTTCAGAGGATTGCTTGTTATTTTCTGCTTTCTGACTACAGGAAACTATCAAAGTAGCCATACTTACAATAAGTGCGATTCGTTTCATTTTCTAAAGTTATTTTGAGTAATTTTTATTTTGCTATAATTATTTGAGTAGTAACTCCCTATGTCTTCTAAGGTTATTTGAGCTTGATACCATATGATCATATCTTACTTATAGTTACTTATGTTATTGCAATATTACGATACTGTTAAGAAAATTTTTTAGCAGCAATCGATTGGTAAGGGAGCATCAAACTGATTGAAAATTCTATCGAATTGGCTTTTAATCTCCATCCAACGAGCCGGATTGATACAATAACTTACACGAGATCCATCTATGGTTCCCTGAATTATACCAATATTTTTCAGTTCCCGAAGATGTTGACTGATGGTTGCTTGTGCCAATCCTAATTCCTGAACGAGATCTCCATTGATGCACGCATTGACTTTCAGCAGATATTGAATGATAGCTACACGTGCAGGGTGAGCGAAAGCCTTAGCTGCAATAGCTATCTCATTTTGTACATCCGAATAGAGATCTGTTCTAGTTACTCCCATTACTATTTAAATTATATTACAATATTACGATGATAATTCTGAAGAACAAAGGCGTTCGAAAGAAATTGTATGATATCTATTTTTTCATTGGAGCCAGGAGATGCCTTTGAGGTCTTTGTCCCTGAGATGGGGTGTCCTGACGATATCTATACGATACAGATTGATTCAGTAGGTGAGATTTCCTTGTAGAGACAATCTTTGAGTCGTACATCACATGTGAATACAGAAGAAGCTTCATATTAATTTACAGGGTTAAAAACTAACTACCCTGTAATCAAAATAAAGTAATTTTGATCACAGAGTACTAACATAAGGGGAGTTATTACATTCTACATACTATTGAGATTGATGGTTGGGTGATTACCTGCATATCGTCTCACCTGATTTTTTTCTCATTGAGCATGCTATCAAAAAAGCTTTCATAATTTGTGCAATACAGGTACCGTATTGATCAGATTTACCGGAGCACTTGTTGAGGCGGCTGATGATATCGTCTTGGTAGACATCCCATAGCAGGTAATTTTCGGTTGTTTTTTCATCTGGGCTGATTGTGTCATTGAATATATCATCCTGGTAGATATCTGCTAGCAGATAGTTATGTGAAGATATTTCATTGTGGATTCCATGAGATCCTTTACCATCGGATTCGTCATTTGCGGTGTTTTGGCTGAGGGTGTTGCTGTATTTGATTTCCTGATTCATGATGTAGGTGCTTTAAACGGATTATTGTAATGTTAGATGGATGTACTGCGCCCGTACATTTTCCGCTGAATTGTATCGTGAGGCTGGATGGAGCAGAATCATAGCTGTAGGTCGTGGGTGTTGAAGGATGTTGCTCATCCAGCTTTCCGTATACATTACAAAGATCAGGAATAGGGACTCTTCAGGAAATACAGGCATGCTTAGAGAATGCATGATGAAAGTACAGATTTCTGTCTAGGTGTAAACCTGTAGATGAAAACAGGGAAGTTGTAGAAGGTAGGCTTTCCAAAGCGAATATAAGGGATATAACCTTTTGATAACTTATGTTATTTAACCTATGGGAAACCAATATACAGAAGATTCTCAACGAGAATGCGTCTGCTTTGGTAACAAGAGCTATTTAAAAAAATCTTTTTTCAGTCCTTCAAAACATTTACATTTTCCACAGAGAACCATTTTCAACCAGCTTCCCTTAAGTTCTATTAGAATCGCTCAAAATCCTTGATATACCCCTATTTATCTTTCATATCCTATACGGATTTACCCTTACGATTACGGGTACTTTGTAACAATTTCGCGCCAAATAGAGATCGAAAGACTTTGACTTCTCTCTACATTTGTCCATGGCCTGGGCCTACTTAATACTTTCCATTGCGTAGTATTTATGTATTACGCAATTGAAACACTATGAAAGTATCCATTGAAAAGGTTCTTTATCAATCACAAACTCGTATTAAGGTAACTTTTTCTGCTTATGTTTCTGATTTACCTGCAAAAATGAAGCAGATCAAGGGTTCATTCTGGAATCCCGAACTAGGTTGGCTTATCCCTT
>CAYXVE010000086.1:0-15022 GCA_964468435.1 uncultured Bacteroidia bacterium
AATTCAATTTTCTATCCGTAAACAATCGAGTGTAAACAAATTTAATAAAATAGCAAGTAAGTTGTAGGGATTCCTGCATCAACGGCTATGAATATGGGTTACTTTAAATTTCTATCTAGAGTGTCTCAGCCCATTGTATCTCTGTAGCAGTTGATTAAATTTCACTTCCAGCTGATTTACAGCGGTATATAGGTCAGGTTGTTGAGTTTGAACATGTCTCTGAAATTTCCCATAATCCATGCCATGCGTTATTTCACCCAATGTATTATCAGCAAATAGAGGATCTTTCTCCATGCCATACAGTTCCCATGTGTCCAATAATCCATAACAGGTCTTATAACTGTATTTTAAGAGTTATTGTAAGTAATCCATTTTTTTCATTAACCTCACAGCCATCGGCAGCTCTCCTTCGTTAAGTAAATTTTTCCTTGGTATTAAATATCGAAAATGGAGTGGAAGATAAGGAGAGTTCTCATACCTTTGCGGCAAAATTTTATTCACCATAACAAATCATTTATTATGAGTATCGCTGAAGGTATAGGATTTATTGCTGCCTCGCTGACTACCCTGGGTTTTGTACCTCAAGTGATCAAGACCTGGCGCTCCCGCTCTGCGGCCGATCTGTCATTTCAGATGGTCTCAATACTATTTACAGGTGTATTGTTTTGGTTAATCTATGGATTGATGATTGGAGATCAACCTATCATAGTGGCCAATGGCGTGACACTGGTATTTGTATTTTTATTGTTGTTTTTCAAGCTTACTTTTAAATAAAGAGCATTTTGATAGCTTATCATTAAGCTTTTATGTGTTGATTATTAGCTACCTATAAGCAAGATTTATCCGTTATCATTTAATAAAATACGCAATTAGAAAACCTATGACAGGCTGTCCACCCAGGCAGCCTGTTTTGTTTATAGCAAGAATGTTAATTATGAGATAATTGTTAGGTATGCAAAAACAATATTTTAATTAAACATTATGATTATCGCATTATTTGGACAAATCGAAGTTAAGTAAGAACTTTAAGATTATATCCAAACCAAACTATGTTATCAAACTCAACTAAATCGATGAAGCAACATTATTCTTGGTTAACAACCAACTACCTGACTGAGCGCACGAAGACTCGTCTGATATTGTGGTTGTGTTTCCTGCTTAGCATGCATGGGGCAAATGCTCAACAAGTGGAAGGAACGGTCAAAGACATTGATGCCCTGCCATTGGTAGGAGCCAATGTCATCGTGAAAGGCACGCAGACAGGTGCCATTACCAATGAGGAGGGGTATTTTATCCTCAATGTATCGGAAGGACAAGACAGTCTGATGATAAGCTATATTGGCTACACGACTCAGGTCGTAGCTATAGACTTTGAAAACCCGCTATCAATCGTCCTTAGGGAGTCTACGACTAGCCTGGGAGATGTAGTGATTACGGCCTTAGGTATCGAACGTGAGACTAAGGCATTGGGGTATGCCGTCCAGGAAGTGCAGGGAGATGCCCTGGACCAGGCCAGGGAGACTAACTTAGTCAACTCACTGGCAGGAAGAATTGCAGGTGTCAATGTTACCAGTGGAAGTGCTGGGATAGGAACTTCCTCCCGCATCACCATACGTGGTGAGTCTTCGCTAGCAGGAGACAATCAACCTTTGTTTATCGTAGATGGTATCCCCATCAACAATCAGATCTTCGGAAGTGAGCAAAGTGGGCAGGATATCGACTATGGTAACGGAGCTGCTGCAATTAATCCAGATGATATCGAATCAATTAATGTGCTAAAAGGACCTAATGCAGCAGCATTGTATGGTTCGCGAGCGGCAAATGGTGTGATTATCATCACTACCAAATCAGCAAAGGGCAAGAAGGGATTTGAGGTAAATTTTAATTCAACCACTACATTTGAAAGTGTGCTGAAACTCCCTGATTTTCAAAATAAATATGGACAGGGTAGAGGAGGGGTATACAACATAGGGGATGGCGGTCGTAGCTGGGGACCTCCAATGGATGGAAGATTGGTAGCCGTACCTGTAAATACTGAATTTCCTCCTCAGAATGGAGAGGAAACGATATGGGAACCTTACCCTGACAATGTCAAAAACTTCTATGAGACTGGTCGCACACTGGTTAACAACATTTCGATAAATGCTGCAAATGACAATGCGGATGTGAGGCTTTCTTACACCAACCATAATCAGACAGGTATTATCCCTAACACAGATCTACGTAGAAATACCGTTTCACTCAATGGAGGGGTAAATGTCGGGGATAAAATTCGCGTGAATGCAGTAGTTAATTATATCAAAACAGATAGCGATCAGCGCCCTGTCGTGAGTTATGGTAATGAAAGTGTGGTGTATACCATGTTATGGGAAGGCAGACAGGTTAGAACTCCCTTACATGAGGATTACTGGTTTGAGGGTCTTGAAGGGTTACAGCCATTTACCTATAACTTCCGTTTCAACGATAACCCCTACTACACGATGTATGAAAACCTGAATCCGCAGGATAAAGACCGTGTGATGGGAAATATCAACTTGAATTATCAAATCACACCTGAGTTGTCTCTTTTGTTGCGTTCAGGAATGGATTATTTTAATGATAAACGTGAAAATCTGAGAACTTTTGGTAGCCGGGCTTTTCCAAATGGAGCATATCGTCAGGATCGAATCACATTTGAAGAACGCAACTCGGACTTCCTGATGACTTACAACAAAGTCTTTGACAACATATGGGGTGTGAAAGTGTCCGGAGGGGCCAACCAAATGGACCAAAGACGTAGCTTTATTAGCGCACGTGCCAACGAACTGTCGCTGCCTGGTGTATACAACTTGGGTAATTCACGTATTCCCGTGCAAACAGAGCAGTTTGATAGCCACAAACGTATCAACAGTGTGTATGGATTTGCTGAATTTTCATATAATGATGCTTTATTTTTGCAGCTGACAGCGCGTAACGACTGGTCCAGTACCTTACCTGCAGATAATAATTCATATTTTTATCCTTCTGTCAATGTCAGTGCAGTACTGAGCGATTTGTTTAACTTTCCAACGAACAGTGTTGTGTCATTTGCCAAGCTGAGAGCTGGCTGGGCGGAAGTGGGTAACGACACTGACCCGTACAATCTGAGAAATGTTTACAATTATGGTACAGCATGGGGTAGTCTGCAGACAGCTACCGAATCCTCAGTCATTGCCAATGAAGAACTAAGACCAGAGTCTATTAATACCTATGAAATTGGAGCAGATATCCGATTCTTCAATAACAGGTTAGGACTGGATGTTACGTACTACGATATCCGAAGTAAGGATCAGATCTTGGCTATCCCATTGGATATCGTTTCAGGATATACTGGGCAGTTTATCAATGCTGGGGAAATCAAAAATCAGGGAGTAGAGGTAATCCTGAATGCTACACCGATCAAGATGAACAATGGTTTACGATGGGATGTAAATTTGAATTGGTCTCTGAACCGGAGTGAAGTAGTGGAACTGGCAGAAGATATAGAGACCTATCAGATTTCCGGAAGATATGTACAAGTATTAGCCAAAGTAGGGGAACGGATGGGGGATATGTATGGTCAGGTTTTCCAGCGGGTAGAAGAGGGACCATTTGCAGGTCAGATCATCCATGTTAATGGAGAGGCTCAAACTACCAACGACATTTTTCAGGTAGGTAATTATAATCCTGATTGGCTGGGAGGTAT
The DNA here is from genome assembly GCA_964468435.1 of uncultured Bacteroidia bacterium. Taxonomy (GTDB): domain Bacteria; phylum Bacteroidota; class Bacteroidia; order J057; family J057; genus JBCCTX01. Next base: position 3,704 of record CAYXVE010000086.1, read on the forward strand.
TTACAATACATTCACCTATAAAGGATTCAAGTTGGGATTCTTATTTGATATCCGATTTGGAGGGGAAATCTACTCCAGAACTAATGTGATTGGAAATGAAGCAGGTCAGCTGGTAGAATCTTTACCAGGGCGAGAAAATGGATATGTAGGGGAGGGTGTCATGCTGGATGCCGATGGTAATTATGTGCCCAATGATGTAAATATTCCTGCTGAGCGTTACTGGGGAGGGGGGAGCTATTTCAGAAGAAGTAATGTAGAAAATTCTACATTCGATGCTACCTTCGCCAAACTTCGCGAAGTACAACTGGGATATACATTTCCGAATAAGCTCTTCGGTGATACCCCATTCCGTGATCTTAGCATTACCCTAGTAGGAAGAAATCTCTTGTTGTGGACAGATGTTCCTCACATCGATCCAGAAACCAACTCACTGGATGGCGGTACGATTCTCCCTGGCGTTGAATCTCTTCAGGTACCTTCAGCCAGAAGCTATGGTATGAATGTTAGATTCCGTTTCTAATTCTATCAATTTCAATACAATTATCAATATGAAAAAATCATTTATAACATATCTTTTTCTCTGGACATTCTTACTCGCATTTGTGGGATGTGAAGATGAATTTGAAGAAATCAATACCAATCCCAATCAACCTGAGGAGGTGCTTCCTCAGCTCTTGATGCCCAATATCATACGTACAGTTATAAGCGAACAGGTGGGTAATGCCTGGAGTCCGGGTAATCTGGTGGTACAGTATTCTGCCCAGATACGGGACCCAGGGACCGACCGATACGTTTGGGGTTCATTCTCGGGTCTTTGGAATACCATGTACAATATTTTGAGAGATGTAGACAATCTGGAACAGCTAGGACAGACACGCGATGAGAGTAACTATATCGGAATAGCACTGGTAATGAAATCCTGGATCTATCAGATCCTGACAGATAGTTATGGTGATATACCTTATGCTCAGGCTCAACAGGGGAAAAGCAACCGGGTATTTTTTGTGCCCTACGACAGACAAGAAGCTATCTATGAAGGAATGCTTTCTGATCTTGAGCGTGCTAATGATCTGTTAAATGAAAATGGAGGGATCATTAATGGTGATATTCTTTTCGATGGTGATTATATGAAATGGAGGAAACTGGCCAACTCACTGCGTTTGAGGTTGCTGGCACGTAGATCCAATCAGGTCGACCCAGGTTCTGAGATTCAAAATATGATCAACAATCCCGCACAGTTCCCCATTATGGAGAGTAATGAGGACAATGCCGCACTAACATATCTATCTGAAACCCCCAATCTGTTTCCTATTGCCAATACACGCGAGGGAAGCTGGCTGGACCGGAGGTTAAGTAAAACCTTTGCGGATGAATTAAATGCTATACAGGACCCACGTCTTCCCATTTTTGCTCAGCCTACGGAAAATTCAGTAGATTCTTTTCAGTTGGGCCTGGGGCCTTTGAAGTGGAGAGGAGTGAGAAATGGAGAAGAAGATGAAAATATCAGTAGTGATATCGACAGGAATGTATCTCAACTAGGAAGGATTTACTATGTCCAGCAGGGTACAGCAGTACCTGCTGAGGGCTTGATCATGAGTTACGCGGAAGTGCAATTTATTCTGGCGGAAGCTGCCGTCAAAGGATGGATCAATGGAGATGCAGAGGGATATTATCTGGAAGGCATTCAGGCTTCAGTAGATTATTATGCAGGGGTAGCTGGCATCACAGTTCAGGTTGATCCTGTTTATTACGAGCAGGAAGCTGTAGCTTTCAATTCAGACAATGCCCTAGAGCAGATTGGTTTGCAAAAATGGATTGCCTTGTATTTCAATGGACTGGAAGGATGGTTTGAATGGAGAAGAACGGGTTTCCCGGATTTGAAGCCAGCTATTGTCAATTCCAATAATGACCAGATACCGGTAAGATTCCAGTATCCGCTGGATCAGCAAACCCTGAATCCTGACAATTATCAGCAAGCAGTTTCAAATCAAGGTGTGGATGATATCAACACCAAAGTCTGGTGGGATCAGGATTAATAAGGTCTTGTTACAATTTTGTTTTGTTGTAGTCCAGCGTCGCCCTGAATTCAGGGTGATGCTGGGCTGTATTTACTCTAGCACACCCAGATAACGGGCCATCCAGTAGGGTAGGAGATACTCATCTCCAGCCAGCTTGGATATGCCATCTCCACCTCCATCCAGTCCAAATGGATTGGCATTATGGCGATGGGTACGTCGCTCACCCGGCGTCAGCAGCATTTGGGTAGTTTGGTTTCTAAAATTTGATGGTAGAAATTCCAGGTCTTTCCGATGTGAATTCCTCACAGCATAGCTCATCTGATCAAGGTTATACTCCCTAAAAAACCAGATCACATCATCCCGATTCATTTCTCCAATGGTTCCATATGTGATCAAATTCCACAAGCCATTGCGCTCGGGTTGTTCGATCTCCCAGTGATTGCGAATCATCCAGGCATAATCTTGTTTCAAGGTATCATTGAAGGCATAGTGATACAAGCACCAATAAGTCAAAAAAGCCATTTCGTCGTCAGAGTGATTCCAACTATCGCCCATTTCTACGCCTTGGTGGATTACCGTATCTGCCCTTATATCGTACATGTCGACCATCATGTTCTCGTAATACCCATGTGCTTCCATCATTTGAATAGCTTCATCTTTGTAGCGCTCTTTTCCACTAAGCGCATACCCCAGTTGAAGACCGGCAATCAGATGAGTGCTGTTGAGCTTGCGGTCATAGACATGTTTGGGAAACTTGTTGACATACTCTGGGTTCCATCGACCCCATAGGGTAGGTTCACCATCATAATCAACAAAGTAATAATCGTTCTCAATGATATGTGTCAGTATTGCATCAATAAAATCCGCCACCCTTTGCCGTTCCTCCGCATTTTCTACTACTAATTGATCCATTACTGTAGCTACAAATAAATATGCAATATATTCATCTGTGCTGGTGGTACCTTTCCAGTCCCAGCCTTTCTCTTCAGAAGTACGCCACCGGTCTGGATCTTTGACCCAGGCGCTTGTACGTTCAAAAGTACGTGAAGGAAAGCCTTCGATGGGATTGATGGTTATGAGCCTTTCATATGCTTCAAAAGACTCCCATACATATCTACGGGCTACAGGTTCCCCTGTGGTAGCATACCGGAACGCCTGACTCCCCAGATAAAAGGAAGTCCAAAGTCCGTCGTTGTCGTGATCTACGATTTCGGCTGAAGTCAGGTCAAAGGGTTCAGGTATTTGTGGCGCACAGACAAAACCATATCGCATATGATACTGGCGGATGTTATCCTGGAAGAAAACGGCTTTATCGCGTAATGTATGCTCGACATATTCAATTTTATTGAGACCTGTAGGGGTGAGCAAGTAAATGTCTCCCCCGCTATCCGAGGCCACATCGATGATCTCATTCTGGTCGAGCCATCTCTTGGAAGCAAAGTAGCGATAGCGATCAGGCTCCTGTAGATATGCTCCATCTGGTGTAGCAAACCACAACGTTAGATTTACCCATTGTAGCTGTGTGATATTGGGAACAGGGAGATTCTGTTTTAATTGCTGAACAATATTGCCGTCGAATAGGTCAACCACATAGAATCCCTCAGAGGTACCCACATAAGCAGTATGGGCTCTGAACGCCAGGTCATTGAGACTTTCACCCTTGTGAAGAAGTTCCCAACTGTCTGTTTTAAGTCGGTAAATGGCATCGGAAGTAAGGTAGTAGAAGTTATTTTGATAAGTGTAGATCCCTTTCATTTCGCCTTCGGGAAGGGATAATTCAGATTGCAGCGTGTTGTCCTCATAGATAGCTGCCTTTGATTCACTACATAGTAGCACTATTCCCTGTGAATTGACAGAAATATGCTGATAGGTATTTTCTGGTATAAAAGCTAGTATTCTACCTGCATGAGTATGGCTGAGGTATTGGTCGGGGTATAAATAATAGAGGATACCGCTTCCTTCCTGCAGCGTAATATCTACGGGAATTTTATCTGAAAGAGAGCGATACGACCTGTCTTTGGATATTTGCGCACCAAAATAATCCCGATATAATCCTTGTTCAGTCAGAACATAAACAATATCGTTGTAATCAACTAATACTTTTTTCAGTTGTGCGTCTGCCAGTTCTTCAGCCATCTCATATTTGACTGAGGTGGCTTGCCTAAAGGGAACATCTAGGATCTGGCTAAAAAGAGAAAAGTTTAGGAAAGTGAATGTAAAGGTAAAGAGTAGCTTCATGCTTGAAAATATTAGGGTTATGGGTATGGATTAAAATTAATGAATAAAACAGTTTTATGAATGGTTGGGTTGGAATTTGACGCTGATTAAACTGATAGATAGGATTATACAGATTTCACCCCAACTGTCTGACATGATGAGCTTAGAAACAGGCATATTTTCACGAAAAGAAGTGAAAACTGATTGGGAAATATGATACTGAACCCAATTTTTTTTCATGGTTACAATTTGTAACTTATGCAAAAAGAAGCGTTGCGAGATGGATATAAAGATCATTCATAGGAAACTGAGTGTTGATGAATACCATAAAATGGTAGAAGCTGGAATTTTACATGAAGATGACCGGGTAGAGTTAATTAATGGCCAGATTGTTGAAATGAGTCCAATTGGGAGTAGACATATTGCATGTGTTAATAAAACCACAAGCGTACTAACTAGACTTTTGGATGATACTGTGATCGTAAGTGTCCAAAATCCTGTTCGTATTTCTGCTTTCTCTGAACCTGAGCCTGATTTTTCGTTGTTAAAGTACAGGGAAGATTTTTATGCAAATAATACCCCTGAGCCTGAAGATATTTTGTGGTTAATTGAAGTTGCTGATTCTTCTTGGGAATATGACACGGAGATTAAGCTGCCATTGTATGCTCAGGCAGGTATTAGAGAAGTCTGGATTATAGACCTGAATCGCAATGAGATTAGCGTACATCAAAAACCCGTAGATGATATTTATTCACTAAGATCTATATATCGCCCTGGGGAGCAAGTAATTCTACCTTCTCAACAGATTTTGCTTGAGGTTGGTCAGTTGCTATTGTAACTCACCTGTTATTACTTAAGTGGATGTATCTGTATAGGTACGGATTTGGATACAGGTGTATTGCTTTTTTCTGTAGTTACGTGAAGGGGGATTAATGGATTGGCTTCGGGAAAATAAGTTGCTACACACCTGGTGGGAATATCATAGGGTACGACCAGAAATTTCCTTGCCCATCTTGTTTCACCATTATATTCACTACTGAGGTCAACTTCTTCCTGGGTAGATAATCCAGCCTTTTCCATGTCTTTGGGATTCATCATGATGATCCGCCTTTCGTTGTGGATACCGCGATAGCGATCATTGAGTCCGTAGATTGTCGTATTGAACTGATCATGACTCCGGATGGTCATCATCAGGTATTCATGTTCTCCTAATGAATTAATGGGAACTTCATTGATTGTAAGCATGGCTTTCAAAGATGAAGTCTCAAAGACCCCTTCCCTGGCGCCGTTAGGCAGGTAGAAACCGTTAGGTTGACGGACTCTTTGATTGTAATCGTTGCAGCCTGGTATAACCCTGGGGATGTAATCCCGGATGTGATCATAATTACGCACGAGGTGTTGCCAATTAATAAGAGATTTCTGCCCTAGCGTAGCCTGGGCAATACCAGCAACAATGGCAGGTTCGCTTGATCCTGACCTAAAGGTAGATATCTGCAAATTCTGTGGTCTTACCCATAACATCCACAGGATTCTGTGGATCGCGGAAAGCCTGCAAGCCTGCTTCTTTAAGTGGATTGATCGCTACGATTTTTGCCCCCCTCTGCTTGGCTCTTTTCAGTGCCGACATCATTCGTGGATGATTGGTACCTGGATTTTGCCCGGATATCACGATAACCTCAGCTTGATCAAAATCTTCCAGTTTAACCGACCCCTTACCAATACCGAGCGTTTCTGAGAGGGCAACTCCACTGCTTTCATGGCACATATTGGAGCAGTCGGGCAGGTTATTGGTTCCGTACATACGTACGAAGAGTTGCAGCATGAATGCTGCTTCATTGCTGGTTCTGCCAGAGGTGTAAAAAATTGCTTCATTACTTGAAGTAAGGGTGTTTAACCTCCTGGCAATCAGATCAAAAGCATCATCCCATTCAATGGGTTCATAATGTGATTTACCTCTGTGTAATACCATTGGGTGGGTGATGCGGCCACTTTTACCCAGCTCAAAGTCAGATTTCATGGAAAGTTCTGACAACGAGTGTGTACTAAAAAATGAGGGAGTCGCCTGCCAGGTGGTAGCCTCTTCGGCAATCGCTTTCACTCCATTTTCACAGTATTCTGCAATGGATGAACGTCGATCCTCCGGATCGGGCCAGGCACAGCCCGGACAGTCAAAGCCATCACGTTGGTTGGCTTTCAGGAGCGTGGGGATAGCTTTGATAAGCCCCATTTCCCGTGCAGCGTGTTTCATCGCTGCATAAACAGATCCTATCCCCGCGGCTACCTTTTTGGGGGCTTTCAGCACCAGACCTGTTAGTTTTTCTGGTGAATAGATATACAATTTTTTTTCACGATCCGGGGTTTGCATAGCTATGTTGATTAAGGATGATCCTTTCCCCTCCACAATACACATTCAGCCGTGATGACTTCAAAAATCCTATCAGGGTCATATTGAAAGTTGTTGCCAGGTCAACAGCCAGACTGGATGGCGCTCCCATGGCAGCCATGATGGGGATTCCTGCTGAAGCGGATTTTTGAACCAGCTCAAAACTGGCCCTGCTACTCACCATGAGTATATGTTCCGAAAGTGGTATGTCATCTTGTGTAATAGCAGCTCCCAATAATTTATCCAGGGCATTGTGCCTGCCAATATCTTCCCTCACCATGAGTAAATGACCGGTCTTCTCAAACAATGCTGCTACATGAATACCACCTGTATAATTAAATGCATACTGATGAGCTAGTAATTGTTCTGGAAGCTGATGCAATATGGAGGATGAAATTTGTAGGGTATTATCCTGAATAGGAAAACCATGTATGTTTTTGATGGATTCGATAGAAGTCTTACCGCATACTCCACAACCAGCGTGGGTATAAAAATTTCGTTGAAATGCAGTCATATCAAAATCACAGTTCCTGGAGAGATGAACCCGGAGAGTATTGTGGGGATAATCTGAATGGAGACAATGTTTTATGTATTCGACATCACTTGTATCTTTGATTATTCCTTCTGCGTACATAAAACCCAGTGCCATTTCTTCATCTTTACCGGGTGTACGCATGGTAATGATCAGTGTTTTTTCCTTCCAGGTATATCCATTCCAGTATGTCAGAATGATCTCCAGGGGTTCTTCTACAGCCAACAGATCGTCAGTAGTAACGACTTTATCTGTTGTAAATCGTTTGATTTGAAAGGATTTGACCATGTTTATGTCTTATAACCAGAAGATACGTAAATTGATAAGAATATGGTAATCTTCAGCAGAAATGCTATATATAACGCTAAGGAAAAACAGAAATATATAACACTAAATGAACGGATGATGAAAAAACTATTACTATTCGGAATGATTGCTTTAACTGGTCATCTGATAGCCCAGGATATGGGATTGAGTGATGATGAAATCCTGAAATTGTATGAGGGATTGCGTGTTGCTGACGTTTCAGATGGAATGGATATGGTAGGGTTGCTGGATGCAGGTCTGATGGATCCTCAGATCACCTCTTTATGGAAAGATCTGGATGATTTTAGTCATCAGTTTGCAGGAATTGCCCTTACCGTGAGATATGTGCCAACCAACCGGCCGTACACAGATTGGGTAAAGGCTGATGAATACACGAAATGGAGAGATCAATGGTATGCAGAGATTTCTGGAGAACCCTTTATTGACAGTATTAAGCCAGGTTCTGTGATCGTTATTGACAATCAAGGGGATGGAGATACCGGTTCGGTCGGTTCTAACAATTCGATGATATGGACCCGTGAAGGGGCAGTAGCCATTGTTGCCTCAGGTGGTGTGAGGGATACGGATGAGATTATTAAGCAAAAGATTCCGGCTTATTTTGATTTTACTAAGCGTGGAAGAGGAATACGACCTGGCAGAAACGAACTGGAGTCAATCAATGAACCCGTTGTGGTAGGAGGGGTATTGATACGACCTGGAGATGTAATCGTAGGGGATGGTGATGGTGTTATTGTCGTTCCGAGAGAAAAAGCAGAGGATGTGGCTCTGGCTGCGAGAAATGAACTGGAACTGGATAAGGCTGCAAGAAGAAGGTTATATATGGAATTAGGGATACCCCTGGATCAGACCGTTGAGGAGAACTAATCATCAATAAGAAGAAGTTTCACAATTGACTTCCTCTTATTGAATGATTTCAGATAAATGGGTTAGCAACACTCCCCTGATGGCGCTCGTTTGCAACGGGAGCCGTCTCACCTTAAAATAAGTGGTACAACTTATTCAGGCATACCTGAGCACAGCCCGTTGATCACGTGATGAATACTACTTTACCCCCCAAATTCCTTCATACGGAATTTTGCCCCCCTTGACCCCATCCGCATGCCTGTTAAGGGGGGCTGCCGGAAGGCTGGGGAGTTCACACGCTACTATGTACTACCCCTAATATGGCCGCAGTACTTAAAAACGCTGAATATGATGATAGCTCCGGGTATTATTCTGAAAATAGATCTCGAGTATATACAGTCCTTTGGATAGGGAGGTGGAAATGCTGTATGTGTGGATACTGGGTTGACTGCTTATATGACCACTTTCTGTATAATGACCCAGTATATCATAAATGATCCATTTGCCAGGAGCGTTTCCAGGATCCCATGAGATCGTAATCTGATCGATAAAGGGGTTGGGGTATACAGTAAGTGTATTACGAGGCGAAAGGGTAGGAGCATGGGTAAGTTTTTGATCATGAGTAGGTTTTTCTGAGACCACCAAAGATTTTCTTCTGGGGCTTGTTTCCAGCACCTGGCGCATACGGCTTTTCTGACATTGGGTAAAAATATTCATACATGCATCATGGCTGTAGTCCATATAGTTTTCATACATGTCAAATGCAGCACAGGAGATAGCACCTTCCGGGCAGCCAGTACTTGGAGCAGCTGCGTTGGGGGTATCTTCACAAAAATCATCAACTGTACAATCACCATCGCCCCAGATATGTCTGAGGCCCAGCCAGTGGCCTACTTCATGAGTTGTAGTTCGTCCCAGGTCATAGGGTGCAAACAACTCGGGAAAGTTGCCTTTCTCACTGCTGCCAAAGTATTTATATCCCACAACAATTCCATCTGTCAGGGCTGTGCCTTCATTTTCATCCAATCCCTCCAGTCCCGAGTCATCCGGAAATTGTGTATAACCCAGTAAATTTCTGGAGATAAATCCTCCGAAGTTTACGGTCCAGATATTAAAATAGCGTTCCGGATCCCAGATGGTGATGGGTTTCAGTTGCCGGTCAATGGGATTGCGTACAGCACCTTTGGGCCAGACAGCTCTGTCCCCCTCCACCCGGTCAACGCCAGGTTCGGATAGAACCTTCCCCTCTGGATCGTATGCTGCGAGGAAAAACTCGATACGGGTATCTGCACCAGCAGGATTTTCATTGTACCCTCTGGTATCGCGTATCCTGCGAAAGTCCTCATTCAATACTTCTATCTGGGATTGGATCTGTTTGAGACTAATATTGGGTCCCACACCTACAGGTTCACCATTGTGTACAACATGAACCACAACCGGGATATAGTATACGTCTTCTGCGGGTTGAGCTTTTAGGGATGCAAGACTTGAAAGAAAAATATAAATCAATAGAAAAGGTTTCATACGTTTTTTTCTAAAAAACTCATGAAACATCCCGTAAGAAAAATTATTTCAATCAACTTAGCTGGAGTTTCAACTAAATGGTCGTTGAGCAAAATTATCGCAAAGCCTGGTTAACCCCGTTAACTTTAAGATAATAGGTGTATCATTCATTCATATGCGCTCACGGGTATCCAGATTTCTTCTTCTGAATCTGGGACATGATTTTGATATTTTTCTCCCATGATCGCCAAATGGGGCCTATCGTCTAGTTTATAATCAGACTGAGGAAGCCATGTACCATAGATATATTTGTACGCTTCCTTTGCAGAATTGCAATTTTCCTGATAATATTATGTTATGCCCAACAAACTGGAAGGCATTTCTTCATCCTTTCTGGACAATCCAACATGGTGGGTCTTCAGCCTGATGAATCATTTATACCTGTAGTTGTAGAAGAATTTGGAGCTGAAGCTGTAGCTGAGTCAGAATCCCGCTTTGACTGGATCAATACTGATGATCCCAACGATGGCATAAGTCGATCAGGTAAAGAAATAAAAAACGATTTGCATATGTCTACGGAGGGGTATGTAGGAATGGGTCAGCGATTTGCAGAAAAAGCTATTGTGCTGATTAAATTGCATGAAAACATAGTATCCTTACTATTTAGAGTTAATCAGCTAAGTCATGCCGTTTGACTTCCCATGCCCACTTCTACCTGTGCTGCTTTGTTTAGATACCTCCTGAAGGGTAGCATTTCCTGATATACTTTGATGACCTTGTTGGGAAATGATTCGCTTAATACTTCCTCCTGAGCCACATCGTGGCTTACAGCAAAGTGCTTGAGCCTGAGCAGGTCAATGTGCTTATGGTCCTTGGAATAGCCTTTAGGGGAGGTCTTTAGGCGATCCTCCTGTGTCAACTGTTCAAACATTTTTTGGAACGAGGGTTTGCTGATGATTTCCTTGAGCCTGTCCCCATCATAGTCGATAGCAGCCCGTATCCGGTCCAGTACCTCCTTGGGGGGATGATAGAATCCTCCAGCAATGAATGCTTCGTGAATCCCGATATGGATATAAAAGTCTGCACGGTATTTTCCCGTATCCAGGCTACCTCCAAAATGATCTTTATAAGTAGGTTTGTTGGGATGATAAAGCAAATTATTGTTGATGCGATTGATAGCAGACCTTCCTTCAGTAGGATTGTAATCCGGGTCCAACTCTACCAATCGGCTGTTCATCTCGTCCAGAAAGGCAATAAAACCATCTCTTATCCGCTCATACCGTTCCCTGTTTTCATCCATCCAGGCTTTGTGGTTATTTTCCTGTAAGTCCAATAGAAAGAGGAATAATTCTTCTTTGATCATACTCTTGTAACCTAAGGGATGAGAAAAAGGTTGTTTAAAAAATTCATAGGCTTATCTTTCCTTCTTTCAGGACCAAATTTCGATAGGGGAAAGGGATCTCAATACCTTCTTCATCAAAACGTTGCTTGATCTT
>CAYXVE010000087.1:0-13891 GCA_964468435.1 uncultured Bacteroidia bacterium
TTAGGTCTCTTACGGTTTCTCGGGTTATGCTTGATGTTCGGTTTGAGTTCTGCATTCCAGATGATCTTACGGTTGGCTTTACTATCAAAACCAGCATCGAAATTGATTGGCGTTCCCTTTGGAATTGTCAGTTTACAACGCCGACAGACCGCTTTTAAATCCTTGATAGCTTCGGGAAGCAAAGCCATATCTGCCTCGTTAACAGGAGCTACAACCATGGGTGCCAATATATTACCGGCATTATCAAAAATGGGCAGAATTTTGTCGCCCTTTTGATGTTTATGTCCGCTGTAGCCGATCCACTGGCCTCCTTTCTTGGCCACGATGTTGCTGCCGTCTCCATTAAGGGCGGTCAAGTCAAGCTTTCCAGTATCGTTCAGAGATTTCACACTATGGTCGAAAATCTTTCGGATCGACTGGTGTTCCACCCACTGCTTCCATTTGCGCCAGACATTCGAATAATGGATCTCCGGTTTACCTTCTTCGTCTTTTTCGATGGGTAGCATTTCCCACTGAATTCCGGTGTATAGCACGTAGAGAATGTAGTGGAAAAGCTTGAAGTAAGACAATTTAGGTTTCGGTCCCCGGCTTCCCTTCCATAGGAGGGGCAAGATGATTTCATTGAACTTTTCTTCCGGCACATAGACCGGAATTGCATGATTGACAGTGTTTTGTAACTTTGTCATTGGTTCTCGGCGCGATTGAATTTTTTTAAGTGTGGTAACTCAAAAATACTTCAATCTGCTGAGAACCATGCTTTTAGCTAGTGCTTAAAACTCGCAACCGGTTCATCGATAAAAGAAGAATCAAAAAGGTTCATCAAGATGAGCAAGTTGCACTATATGAAGGAGTGGTCTATCATGCGCAACTCAAGAGAAAGATTAAGCTGTGTTATGTTGAGTTTTTAACCCATGGCAAACCAAACGGTAAAGTTCAGTTCCTATTCAGCACAGATCTGAACCATGATGCTCTGAGCATATATCTTTTCTACAAGGCCAGGTTTCAAATTGAGTTTGTGTTTAGGGATGCTAAGCAATTCACCGGATTGAATCACTGCCAGGCCAGAACAGAAAGTAAGCTTCATTTCCACCATAATGCGTCTTTGACAGCTGTAAATATTGCAAAGGCTGTGTACCATCTCAAGAAACCAAAAGAACAGAGGGGGTCATTTTCCATGGCAGATGTGAAAACCGAATTGCTCAATGAATATATGCTCGAAATATTTATTTCAAACTTAGAAATTGACCCTAAATCCGATAAAATTAGAAAATTGAAACGGCAAATAAGGGATTTGGGTAAAATCGCGGCCTAGTTTGCTACCGAACCATTGTAATACTTATCGTTTGATAACTTGTTCTAGAGAGAGTCTTCCAAAGATATAGCTAAATAGGAAAATCTAATTTATTCCCGTCTTAATACATATCTCTTTGTGATCATCAACAAACAGGTGTAACTCTTGGTTTGGACTTGCTTCCACTCTTAAGATACTGGAATCATATCTTTCAGATAGGAATAAAATCCGTTGGTTGGTTGAGCCTCGCCACAATAACCTTTCTGTATTCTTTTCTGCCACATAAGGCCCATCAATTAAAATGTCGGTATTCTTCAACATCTTAAGTACCCAAGGATTCTGCTGTTGTAGGTGATATTCATAGGTCCTGCCCGTGTAGACGACCGTACTAAGACCCAAGCCTTGCATCCCTTCTAAAAAGGCCGAGAGTGCCGGAGCTTGCTCGCTAGGCTCACCACCTAAGAAGGTCACACCTTCTATGATACCCACACGAGTCCGAAATTTTTCAATTAGGGCATCTACAGGGATTAGGTGTTTAGGGGTGTAGGACCAGAGCTGCTTATTAAAACAGCCTTTACAGGCAATGGAGCAACCCTGTACCCAGATCAAATCGCGAAGGCCAGGTCCGCTGACACGCGAGTTTTGCAGCATGCTGGCAATATTGAGGATTTTCTCCATGCTTATTTAATATCGGTAAATAAGTTGGCCAACTGATGCAGATAGGGATCATTCAAGAGTTCTGGGCTTTCTATCAACTTCAAACGAATGCCCTGATATTCTTTTGGCAAGGTATTCGTGAAAGTGATGTCCTGAAGGGCCAAGGCCATCATTTTGAAATACATATTTCTATTCATGGTCGGGGCGTAATGTTGCAAAACCTCTTGGAGAAACTTACCCTCCAAATGTATTTTTCCATTAATGGACTTTATCCCTGTAATGGCTCTTCTGATGGCCTCATTGACTAGGACTTCAATTTCTGCTCCGGTAAATCCGCGGGTTCTTTGCACTAAATCTTCCCAGACCTCGGTTGTAATATTTGAATAGTCGATCGCATCATTTTTGAGATGAATCTCAAAGATTTTTTGCCTGGCTTCTGGTCCAGGCAAGAAAAAAGGAATGGTCATATCAAATCGTCCTGCCCGCTTGAGGGCAGCATCGATCAGGTCGGGTCGGTTACTGGCTGCAATCCACAGGACTTTCCCCCGTAGAGACGTGTCACTCATAAACTGAAGCAGTTTAGAAAAGACCCTTTTTCCTACTCCACTGTCACCGGACTCACCACGGGAGCCCTCCGACTGATCAATTTCATCCATAAATACGATGACAGGACTGAGGGAACGAATCAACTCCAGAGCTTTACTAAGATTGCGCTCTGATTGGCCAACCCACATGGAGCGAAAATCGCCCAGCTTGACAAAATTGGTATTACACATTTTGGCAAAAGCCTTAGCGATTAAGGTCTTACCGGTGCCTGGAGGGCCAAGGAATAAGATCCCCATTGGTATGGTACGAACGATCAAGGGAGAACTGCTCTTGTTGAGCATAGCCGAGCTGATCCCGGTGAGCCTTTCTTTGATCATTTCAAAGCCACCAACATCATCAAAAGTCTTGTCGGTCTCGACTAATTCCAGAAGACCTGAACTTTCTGCCTGTAGGATCTCTCCTTTGACCTGGGTAATATTTTGGATAGATAGCTCCCCCTCATTGTTGCGCGTTTGTAGCAGGAGATCTTCTAGCCCCAGATAATTCAGCCCTGAGGATTTATCTGCGGCGTTTTCCAGACCTTGACTTAGGGCGTGCTCGACAAAACCACCTTGGCCAGTAATTGGAATGTAGGGAAACACAAAATTGGTTTTGATCCGAAGATGATCCTGGTTAACCACGCCTTGTGACTCTTGGGCCTTGATACTAGCTAGAAATTTGAGCCGCTGTTCCTTACTCTGTGGTCGGTCAATATTGATGATTTCAACTTTGTTGCTCTGGGACTTGAGATTATTACTGATATCATTGACAACTTCACTCAGGAGAATAATCTGATTTTTACTACCGAACATCCTCGGGGCAACGGCCCAATTCAGTAGAAATTCAACAAGAACATTGCGCTCCAACTCTCTCGCCTCTGGAGGAAAGAGCATTTCGGCATGGTCAATGATGATACAGATCCCTTCATTATATCCGGTAGCAAATAGGTCATTGATAAACTGAAAGTCCTGCTGGACCCGTTCCCAAATCCCCTGTTGTTGTCCCTGTGGCCCAGTCTTTTGTAGTTGTTGTAAATAGGTAAGGAGATCCTTTGTAGGTTGATCATTAGCGTCTTCCAAGTATTTAGGATTACCAAAATGATTGGACAGATTGTAGTGGAAAACGACCCGCCCCTGCCCCAAGATGCTATCCCGCAACAAATCACGAATCGGCATGTAGCCCCGCTGGGGGCTGAAGCCATAATCATTCACATTGCCAGATAAAATAAAAACCCGGGCTACATCATTATTTTGCTTTTGCAAAAGATCGGTCAACCAAAGCGGGTCTTCCGCTAAGGCCCCATTTTTGAGCCAGGACTCGACTAATTCTCCATCGGCTCCTTGAAAGAAGGAGTGAATCCAACTTTTTCGATAATCATCTTTGGACATTTTTTTCATCCAAGCAGGTAATTGGGAGCCTGGGCAGTTTTTTCGCCAGATCTGTTTTGCCTCATCAGGCAGGAAAAAACTGTTCAGCTCTTCAATCAAGCTTCTTTGCCAACTTCCTTCTCTTAGTTCTCGATCCAGCCAATCTGGTAGCATGAATATTACTGTGTTTGTTTGTTACTATCCGAGGAGCGTCCTTTTTGGGTCTGCTTCGGTGTTTTTTGTTCTTTCCGAATAGTTGGTTCTACGTTGGTTTCGGTAGACTCCGGTATAAGTTCATCCGTTCGGAGCCTTTGGCGTAAGCGGGCTAATTCTTCTTGCCATTCCGGGTTTTCGTAGAAGGCTTTAGGCAAGACTATTGGATCTCGCTGTTTTTGCTCAGTAAATTCCATCCAACTCATAAGCTCTTCCTTGCTAAGTCCTTCTACCAAGGCATAGGCCGCCATAGTGCGGCTTTCGTGGGCTTTAAAGAGGCCTGCTTCGGCCAGGCCATCTCTATCATGGATTTGCTGGAATTGAAATTTTAGTTTTCGGACTGCTTCGTCTCTTTCCTCTAGTTCTTTCGACAAGGAATTACCTTTTGCTTCGATATCCCGCAATTGCTCTGCTAGTCCTTCAGTAGCGGCCAAAGTATGATTGATCGAATCCATCATATTCTCACTTTTGCGGAGTAACCCTTCTATTTGGGAAAGGCTATTTTGCGACTGTTGTTGGATCGCTTGCCAATTCCGAAGGCTGGCTTCCGCTTGCGGCACTAGGGTATCAAATAATTTCCCCATGGCTTAATTTTTTCGTTTTTCCCGGCTTGGGCTTGGTCGATTTCGCAAGTTCTTTTTCCATCCTTCGACTGTCCGATCCGGAGGTAAAGGAAAGTTAGAGCTTTGGGTAATATAATCTACCCCAAGTTTTTCCATTTCCCGCATAAGATCTTCTTGTTCATCCAGGCATTCATCAAATTCAAAACCTTTACTGATGTCCAACTCTTCTAACCATTCATCCGCTTCATGATAAGCTTTGGATAATTTCACTAAGATTTCCCTTTTCTGACCTTTTTCATCTACTTTCTCAAACCAAGCCATCAGGGCATCATCACTAATCACTGCTCTAAGCTTGTACCGCTTACTTTCCAGTGCTTGCATGGTGACAAAAGCGGAGGTAGCTAAGCTTTCGTTGGTGTCAATGAATTGAAGCTTCAATCGTTCTGCATGATAATCTTTATCTACCTCCTCCATTTGGAGAAAAGCATCTTTGAGATCCGCTTCTTTTTGCTCAATTTGACCCATAAATTTAGCAGATTTTTGGATGAGGTCCATGGCCTGATCATCCAATTGTCTTCCTGCTACAATTAATTCTTCTACATATTGCCGATTTTGGATGGATTTCTCGAGCTCCAGGTTCCATTCCTGCAGGCTTTGCTCTGCTTCGGCCTTGGTTTCGGATATATCCATAATCAGCTGATCCATTTTTTGGCGCACCTGTTGCTCATAGATTACAAGACGATCTAGTTTCGCTTGGCTGCTTTGGATAGCTTGGCTGAGCTGTTGCAACTCTGCTTTTGAGCGTGCAACATTGGACAAGCCTTGGTTGATATTTTGCCCCATCTGTCGATTCAGTCTGGCCAGAGAATTCAGTTGAGCCTTTTGGGCCGCAATTTGTTGGCCTTGTTGTCGCAACTGGCTGAGGGTCTGCTGTCTTTGTCTTTCGGCAGCAGCTCGGGCTGCTGCTGCCCGCTGTTGAGCAGCTAGAGCTTCTTGTCTTCTCCTGTTCTCTTGTATCCTGCGTTGTTGGTCATTAAAATTGACCTGTGAGGAATGTTCTTGACTCATCTACCTAATTTTTGATTCTATTTTGTAAACTACGGGTATTCAAAAACCGATTTGAGAAGACTTTAACACTACGCTCAATGGTTTTATCCTTTGCAAGTCGGATCTCATCTTCCCCAATATTACGGACAGCATTTTCACTACTTCGATGTTCATTCCTAAGGTTGGCCTTAGTAGTTTCCATATTAGCTCGATCACCAATTTGGTCATAGTGTTCCCGCTCCACTTCTACTAGCTGGATCAGTCTTTGTTTTTCTGTCTTGAGATTACTCAGTAGGTTCTCAGTTGTAGTAAAATCTTCCCCTAATTCCTGTAGATATTGATTAAGTGCTTGTCCTGCATTTCTCAATTCGCTAAGATGATTGCTGCGCTGTCTGGCACCTTGATTGGTTTTTTCCTGGATGCTATTAAACTGATTAATCACGACATTCAACTCTCCTTGGAGCTGATTGACCTGAGCTTGCAAGCGATCCGCCGTATTGCTGTGTTGATTGACCTGGGCGCGGTATTGATCAATATCAATATTGATTTCTCGCAGGCGCATGGCAAGCTTGTCATGTCTCGATTGCAAGCGGCTGATATCCTGCTCTAAGCTGGGGATAAGTCTTTCGAGGTTACTAATGGAATTCTGGGTTTGGGAAATTCCATTTCTTATTTTGCGGAGTCGCGACTGCTCTCTACCCATTTCACCAGACAAGTTATTGACCTTTCTGTTTTGCTCATTATATCGTCCACGTGCACGAGATATATCTCCTTCCTTTGACCGTATTTTGCTATCCAGGCTAGCTACCGATGAGCTTTGGAAGAAATTATTCTGACCACTATTAGCAGCAGCAGCTGCCTGTCTTCTTCGCCGTTCCAGATTACTAAGGTCACTCTGTAAACCATTTATTTTTCGGCCTAGGGAGTTGTATTCGGATCTGGCACTCTCGTACTTTCTTTTGATACTGTCTAGATTACTCGCACAACTGCGATCATCGGATCTCAATCTTTGAAGATTGCGCTGTTCTTGTTGAAGTTGTTTTCTAGCATTGCGCAGTTCCTTATCCTTCCTTAAAATTTCTTGCTCCGTACTCCGGATTTGACTAAGCAGGTTATCAGCAAGCCTCACTTTTTCATTGAGACGCTGAGTGATTACCTTGATTTCTTGGAAGACTTCACCTAATCTTCGTAAGAGTACTTCGATTTTGCCCTTGAGTTTTGCCTGCTCAATGGCATTGTCAGCCATTTCTAGCTTGCGGCCCAGCAGAAAGGAATCTAATTCATTCAAATAATAGCTTAGCTCTTGGGCATTCACATTGTAATTTACCTGGGTCTGATTTATTTCAAGGTGTAGTGATTTGATGCGCTCTTCGTTTTCAACGATATTTTTTGACACTTCTTTTTCCTGGGCATGTAAGCTTAGAATCTTCCTGCGATGCGCTTCTCTTTCAATTTCTACCTCGTAGCCTTCGTTCACTAAGACATCCTTGGCTAATTGCTTCAAGCGCTCCTGAGGATCATCAAATACTACTGGTATCAAGAGGGTGACAATATCATAGCTACCAACGGCCCCCAACGCTCGGATGATTTGTTCTTGAATCTCTATTTTGAAATTCCCTCTTTGCAGCCAAAGCCGTTCCAAAAGAGGATAGCTCTGAATAGAATAAATGCTCTCGATATTCTTTAAAGTCCCATTCAGTAAGGTATCATTAGTTTGCAGGGTCGGCAGGTGCTCGTTGAGCAACTTATAAAGATCAGCTGGCATCTTTTCGATAATGACTGACCAGGCTTTTGCCCTTATCTGATCTGGTAATTGCTCGTTGAGGGTAAGCTGTAGCAGGGTCTTTTTTATTAATTGGTCCGCCCTTAGGTTCCCATCTATCAGCAATCTCCTGCGGTACCGTTCTTCTTGAGATTCCTGCTTATTGGGCTCACTAGAAGGTTGATAGACATCTAGTCCGGTATAATGACTATCCAGAAAATCGATAGCCGCCAAATAGGGAAAAGCTTCTGGTTTGGCAGCATGTCTTTCGGAGCTGATAAAGGTGCAGATCCGCTCCATATACCGGTTTGAGCGAATATTATTGAAGTATTTCAACAATTCGAATAGTTGAGCAGGATCAGCTAGGGTATTCCGTTTTTTGGGTTCGGTGAGGATACTGACCAACTCTGGGACAAAAAGGGTATTCATGCCCAACTGTTTCATCGTCAGATCATCAATATTATGCTCATCCGGGGCATGAAACCAGTTATGCAGACTGACCCGCTGCTGACTTACTTCTTCTATCTTACTCGGAAACTCATTAGCCCAACGCTGGATATTATTCAGGGCCATCTTCACGGCCTTCTTCGCATCTGATTGTCTGCTGTTCAAAACCGGGCTCAAGTGGGCGGCCACTAAGTTGAAATCAATTTTTGCCAAAGAACGATCTCCCAAAAGATCCAGAGTCGTTTCTAGTGTATTCCGCGGCGTATCAAGATTAAACAGGGTCTCCAGATGTCGTTCATTGGCGATCCGACTAAAGACTTGCTTGGAGCGCAGGTTATCCTTTTGGTGGTTTCTTTCAAAAAATTTAGCCACCTGTTTAGGTAGGTCATAACTGTTATAGTTGATTTCCTGGACCTTTTTGACATTGTACATCAGATGGACAAAAAGGTGGTCCATGTCGTCAATGTTATTACTGATTGTTTTGACCACTGTTTCGAAAAGGTCTTTATGCCCAATTACGGTTTCGTCGAAATAGCGCCCGAATATCCTGGTCATCAAATGCCGCATGATACAATCTTTCTCTTCGGGATGCCGAGTGTTTTCCAGCATCTTTTGGATACTGATAATGCCATGTTTACGCAGGGTCTCATCATTTGATCGGTCATCCAGCGCGATCATGACGGCAGATACCGTACGGTCATTAATGATCGCTGTATCTACAATATAATCTAGAGAGGCAATTTTGCTTTCTGTACCACGGTCGTAGGTCAGACCGCGAATATGATCATTTAGAGATAGCTTGGAATCCGTCATGAAGTCATTGTTTGGGGATTAGGAAAACAAGCGCTTCCACCAGGGGCCACGATCCAGTTTTTTCTGGAACTTTTTCAAAAACTCATTCATATTTTCTTTTAGGTCATTCTGCTGCTGTACGGCATGCTTCGTTTCGTCAGCGATTTGCTCAGAAAAACGATGTATTTTTTCGAGGGCTTTATCCAGTTTGACTTCAATTTCCCGATGACCTTCCCCTGCCTTAGTCAAAGCTAAAACTGCCTTTGGAATATTCTTATCTAAGTCATCAAATAGGTTTTTAGTATGATCGGTGAAACTTTTAAAATCACCCAACATATTGTTGATCTTCTGATTTAGGCTATTAAATTGACGCAAATGATCATCTACGGACTCCGCAAAATTGTGTCTAGATTTACGCTCTTCGCCCAGCCACTCGTCAATCTTATCTGTTAGCAAGGCATAGGAGTTATAGACACTATCTCCCTTTTCTTTATAATCAGCGATCAATAGGTTGGCATCTTTAAAGATGATCTTATTTTGCTCCTGCATTTTCATCACATGTTCGCCCACAACCTGTAAGGGTTTTACGGATTGTTCGATCCTGTTGAGCCAACTTGGCATGGTATCAAAATGGGAAACATGCTTCAACATCTCGACGAAGGCTCCATGGGTTTCTACCAACTTATCAGCCATCTGAGCGTATGTCTGACTAGTATCATTTCTCAATTGGTCAAATGATGTGACCAAAGGTTCAAGGCCAGATTTAACTTCTGATGCCACCAAGGAATGGATCTGGGTGGGTAGACCTTCTATACTCTCCTTATGTGCCTCCAGGGCCTTTTGCAATGCATCTGTATTGGTATATACCTTTGTTAAAGTCTGATCAATAGCCCTTTGTCGAAAAATAGCGACCAAGATACCAAGGGTGGCAGCTTGTAGTACAGCTAGAATTATTAGTGTTATTTCCATGAAGTTTAGATTTATAGACTGTTTAGTTTTCTGAAGACTTGCTCTGCATTATGTAGCTCCATAGTAGCTATTAGGTTCTCCGTTTCTTTGTCTGGGCTCTCCTTTTGTTCATATTCAAATTCTGCTCGTTTAGAAAGTAACCACAGAAAGGTTGCCCGCAGTTCCCTGACTTCAGCAGATTCGAAATCATCAAACTCATCTTTTTTGAAAAAGCCCGTTATTTTTTCGGCAGTATTGATCAGTTGCAATAATGCTCTGAGGTGAGTAGTATTCAGATCAAAACTTAGAATTAACTTAAATATGTTGATGAAGCGACTAGGGTCATCAGCAGCATGCTCTTCTTGGCTGAGGATTCGGTTTAGCTCAATGTACCGTCCAATTATGGAGCGAAGCGTAAAATCTGTTCGATCAATTAGCGCTGGATGAATGATCTCTCCATCCATGCTGATAATACTTTTTCCTTCGGCGGTGCTCCACATGTTGCGTTCATTCCAAAGGGCAGGGATCAATTCTTGCAGGAGAAGATCATAAATTTTATCCCCTTTTTCCAGATAGAGATCATATTCAAAAACGTAGTTTAAAAAAGTACTGAAGTATCCCTTATTAGCAAGGGCCATAATGGCACGTCCCATTTGTTCGTGCCCTTCCATTTGGCTCAGACGTTCGCCAAAGATTCTAGCCTGACGAGGGCGGTGAAGATGTTCCAGAATATTTAAGGCGGTAAAACGCAAATAAGCTGGATTCTGGGGGGCATCCTTTACTATTTGCTGCCAAATTTGGTACGCTTTTCCCCATTCTCCCTGGTACTCTAATTGCTTGGCCAGGATAGCAAGTAAGGCGGGGTCGGTTTCTTCTTCATCAATTTCCATTTTGGCACATAGGTCCTCCAAGATCAGTGCCTCTCCTTCCGGTATAAGATGGGTATACTGAAATAAGTAGTTAGTATAGGGAAAGCTTACCTCTGTTTCTAACCAGTAATTTTGATATACCAAAGGGATTTTCTCAAATTCCTTCAACTGAAGATAAGCCCAAATCAATTCAGCCGTGAGCCACTGTACATCGATGCTATCCTCCTCTCCCTGATCATACTCCAACATCCTGTAAGTATAAGCAACCAGGGAAATCCACTTTTCGCGATCCTTCATAAAAAGGATCAGTTTGCGATAATCAGCACTAGCATATGCGTACAAGATGAGACTTTCTTCCAGTAACGCTTGGAATTGTTCTTGGTAATCGTGATCAATCAACCACTTCATTAGATCAATTCGATCCTCTAAGGAGACATTGGGTCTCAGGAAGCACTTCTGCAATACGAACGCTAAGTGATCCTTATCTTTTCTTTGGTAGCATATCTCCAAAAGCCTCTTAAAATGCTGCTCATTCAAAGAGCAATGATGTAAAATATACTCAATTACCCCGGATAGCTTTGGTGAGTTGGAATTACTCTCAACGGCCTCAATGATTATCGTAAGCCACTCTTCGTCAACACTTAATAGGTGTAGGGTATTGCTGGAGAAGGAGTTTGAAGGCTCTTGATTATGCACCAGAGAATAAACCAGATGCAGGAGGATTGAACTGCTACTACTATCTTGATCTACTTCATTAGTCAATACTAAATTATTTTGATGTTTTAGTAAGAGCCAGGCGATAACCTTTGAGGTGCTATTCTTAAAAAAAGTTGTTCCATTCTGAATTGAAGAATCGATTAAGCCTTGTAATGTATTGAAGTCTAATGTACCATCATTGGCATCCAAAAATCCATGTAGTTTGCTAATACTTTTTGTGGTGTCCATTTTTATATACTTGAGTAATAATTATGCTATCAGAAGAGAGGGTTCGGTCAATATCTCATCGCTCTAGTCCTTTAGTATAGCCATCTACGTAACCTGGTGAAAAGGTTTTGACATAATTACCCGAAACGATTGCCTTAATCTTGGAAATATGTCTATTTATGCTCCTGTTAAGTCCATTCTTTGCATCACTGAATCCGGCATTATAACCATCTCTATATCCATCCATTTTTCACAATTTAAAGATCATCAAAACTATAATGAATAGTTCGAAACTCACTTTCGTAAAAGCACCTTTTTAAGGTTCATTGATCAGAAATAATCCATCTTATTTTTCTTTTTGTGTGCCCATTTTTTCCATTTATACTTATTCGATTGCGGCGAACGGATTGTGCAAACGCAGGTGGGGCGCATAGCCCCACTTGCCGTTTTGCACTTTGTTCTCGCCAGCTTCTTTTAGGGACGATATTTTTTAATCATTTATTTAGCCTTCTTTATTCCATATACTCAACTAACATCCATATTCCCTTAACCTTTGCAAATCTGGCAGTCTTAATTTCAGCTCCTCCTAATTGATTCATAGTTGAATACCAGGGATTATTACCGCTCAATCTAACTTTTACTACGTAGTCGCATGAAAATCCGGGTTTTCCATTTGCCTCTACACAACCGTATTTCTCAAATGAGGTTACCGAAGCTTTCGTCCCTGCTGTCGTACTCCCAAATAATTTTAGAATTAATGCTCCGGGGTTATCACCAGCGTCTAAATTGTTTAAATCTTCCATTTGTCCAATTCGGGCTTGTATCTGATAATTTACTGCAAATTCCATTTGCCATTCTGTTGGTTCTCCACTCGTGGTTGTTTCTTGCATGAGTTTTCTAAACTCTTTCAACTCCAATTCTTTTTGTTTTTCTTCTTGCTTTTTTAATCGTTGCTTCTCTGCTATTTCCTTTTTCCGTTCTAATTCGATGATTTCCTTTCTTCGTTTTTCTATTTGATTATTTAAATTGATGACTTGATACGCTGACCTATCTACATTTGACAAATATTTTTTCTCGACATCGTTCAATTGATTGATAGTATATGAGTTTTTAATTTCATACTCTATCTTCTCAGATTGAGAGCTAACCATTAATGTTTTTTTATTTTCTAATGCAGAGTATCCTTTTCTAACCTGTTCATAGTTTGATACGTGACTAAATTTCCTATGAAAGCTTTCATAAAAGGAATTAGCTGAATAAAAGTTTTCTTTCATGGAATTTATTGCTCTGATTTCATTTGGTAAAATTTCATCCAAAATCAAATTTATTTTTTGATCAACAATATCTTGTGCTTTTTGCTGAATACTCCTTTCCGCAGCTGAATATATGGAGTGGTTGTCTTGTCTAAAAGAAGTTAACGTTGCAAGAGCTGTATGGTCATTTCTTAGTGTATTTAGATTATTCGCTTTAGAGAGTAATTCCTTATTAACGACCTTTTGTTCGTACCTGTTTATCGTAGTCGAAATTCCATCAATTTCAGCAGGCGGTAAAATTGAGTATTCTCTATTTAGTTTGTTTTTCCAATTCTGAAGTGTATAAAAATCAGTAGTAGGAGTTGTACGTTCTAAATCATTTTGTAATAATCTATATTCTTCCCTTAATTGCTCTACTTTATACTTTGGCACAAGAATTAAAGTATTATTCAACTCCTTCTTTTGAACCATGTAATTGTTGCCAGATGTTTTGTTGTAACTTTCAAGCCACTTCTCACTTTGAGAAATGTCAAAGGTTTTTCTGTGGTTACGTTTAGGGAATAAAACTCCATTAATTATTCTTCCAACCAATAAGCCACCCAATCCCCAAATTGCAGCATTTTCCGCACCCGAATAGGTTTCATTTCCGTAATTCGTTTCATTATAATACCCATAAGCAGCCCCTGCTGATAACCCTATAACTGGAGTTATCCATTTTTTTCCTTTTGGGTCTTTATGTTTCCAATCAGGATGAACCCTAACTGCTTCGTATTGTAGATTATCGTGTCTTTTTACCGTTGCTTGATAAGTTGAACATGAACTGAGAAAAGTACTAAAAATCAGGAGAAAATAGATTGATTTCATTTTGATTTTATTATGATGAAGAAATGAGTTTTTTTTAGTTAATGCCTTTTTTTAGTTGGCGAGAACGGTCTGCATAGCCGCAGGCTGCCTGTTTAGGGCAGCTTGACGGCTATGCTTTGTTCGGCGTTGGACTGATCTATATTCAAGCACAAAGTCCCTTGTTGAAAATTATAATTTCCAATTGAAGTCACTCAAAAAGCTGTTGATCGTATATCTAGTACCTTCAACCTTCCTAATGAAAACTTTTGCTGTAACACCTCCATCATCTATATTTACCATGGTGTAGTTTCCGTATTCATCAACGGAGAT
>CAYXVE010000088.1:0-13644 GCA_964468435.1 uncultured Bacteroidia bacterium
AATCAAGAATTTTATTTACTTTTTCCAAAAGTTAAAAAAAACCTAACATGAAACTCACTCGCAGACAATTCACCACCGCTACCGCAAAAACTGGGGTGGGAATCGTATTAGCCCCAACAGCTTTTAACATCCTAAGAGCCAAACGCCCCGCACAAATGATTACGGTTGCTGTTATGGGTATCCGGAGCCGCGGAAACGCACTAGCCAGAACTTTTGCTGCACAGGAGGATTGTGAGGTAGCCTACCTCTGTGATGTAGACGAACGTTGTTATGAAAAGACCTTGAAAGCAGTTGCTGAATATCAGGAAAAGATACCTAAACTCGAAAAAGATATACGCAAGGTCATCGAAGATCCTTCCCTGGATGCTGTAATCATTTCGGCACCCGATCATTGGCACGCTCCGGCTGCCATCATGGCTTTGCAGGCCGGCAAGCATGTATACATCGAAAAACCCTGTAGCCATAACCCCCGAGAAGGAGAACTTCTGGTTGAAGCCAGCAAAAAATATAATCGCGTGGTGCAAATGGGGAACCAGCGCCGCACCTGGTCCAATGTGGTCGCAGGGATGAAGGAAATCCACTCCGGTGTCATCGGACGGGTATACTTCGCCAAAGGCTGGTATGCCAATACCCGGCAGCCCATCGGCTACGGAAAAGAGATAGCCGTACCAGACTACCTGGACTACGAGCTATGGCAGGGACCTGCTCCCCGTGCACCCTATCAGGACAATATCCATCCCTACAACTGGCACTGGTTCTGGCACTGGGGTACAGGAGAGGCACTCAACAATGGAACCCACTTTGTCGACCTCATGCGCTGGGGCCTGGAAGTGGACTTTCCCACTCGCGTCGTATCCACGGGTGGTAGATTCCACTACCGTGATGATTGGGAGACCCCAGATACACAAACTATTTCCCTCGAATTTGAAGATAATAAATCCATGATCTGGGAAAGTCGCAGTTGCAACGGCATGCCGTTGCACGGAAGCAGCGCCGGAGTCGTCTTCCACGGTGAAGAAGGAAGTATAGTCATCGAAAGCGGAAATGCTTATACCGTATATGATAATGAGCGCAGACCCAACATCGTTAAACAGGTCAACGAAGATACAAATCCCTCCGGGCAACCCGATCAGCAAAATACAGTAGGGCCCGGTATGGAATATGATTTCGAACATATCTATAACTTTCTACAGGCCATCCGTGAAGGCATTCTCCCCAATAGTGAGATCGAAGGAGGCCACAAGAGTGTCCTGCTCTGCCAGCTAGGCAATATTGCCTACCGCACCGGCAGAGCCCTCCATATCGACCAGCGCAATGGCCATATCATCGGCGATCCCGAAGCTATGAAGCTCTGGAGCAGGGAATACGAACCCGGCTGGAATCTGGTGGTTTGAAAGACGAGAGACTGGGGACGGCGGATGGTAAAAAGAGTTGAGGTAGATTGTTACCTGCTTATTCTACCATCCGTAGTCTAATTCCTCATGAGATCACTCAAAATCAGTTTCATTAGTTCAATCAGCGACTCAACAATTCTGCTATCAAACAATATTCAACTCCATGGATTCAGAAACCTACGAACTTGCTCAGATCGTATGGGATTATCATCATGTGAACCACACACTCATTCCGGTGAACTGTATCATGGTCCTCGGTAGTCACGATACAAGGGTGGCTGACCGGGGGGCAGAGCTCTTTCTAGAGGGATTGGCGCCCCAAATCCTGTTCTCCGGTGGATTGGGAAATCTTACCAAAGGCGTCTGGGATGACCCCGAAGCAGATATTTTTGCGAGGATCGCTATAAAAAAAGGCGTTCCAGAAAAAGCTATCCTAGTCGAAAATCGCTCCACAAATACCGGTGAAAATATTCGCTTCAGCTACGAGCTACTCAAGCAATCGGGAACACTGCCCCAAAAGATGATCCTGGTACAGAAGCCCTACATGGAACGTAGAACCTTTGCGACCTTCTCCAAACAATGGCCCGGCGAGCCAGTAGATTTCCGGGTAACATCCCCTCAATTGAGCTTTGAAGACTACCCCCATGCGGAAATCACCCGCGAACAGGTCGTCCATATCATGATCGGCGACCTGCAGCGGATCTGGCTGTATCCCGAAAAAGGCTTCCAGATCTACCAGGACATACCTCACCGCGTATGGCAGGCTTATGAACAATTGGTCGCGAAAGGGTATACGGGAAATATGATCGCTAGCTAGTAGCTCTGATTTGCATCTCGGAAGTTGCATCACTTCAAGCCCACACTCGTTTGTAACGGGAGTGGGCGAAATCATTACATCTCCCTTACTTGGAAAGTAATCCCTGCGGGCACGAGTTCGCGGAGTATGGGTTCATACAGTTCCTGAACAATAGGAACACGTACACCTCTAAGATCCAACTGGCCCTCGAGCAGCAGCCGGGCTGCGATTCCCATCGGTAGTCCTACAGTCTTAGCCATGGCCGTATGGGTTTCATCATCTCCTTCGATGACCATGTGGCTGCGTATCTCCCTGGGTTGTCCTTGATCGAGGAAGTTGAACTTGTGGTACATCACGATCATATCGCGGTCCTGCGGGGTCATGGTCCACTTTTTCTTGAGGATATGTTCGAGGATCTGGGCTGGCGTACCTCTGTGTAATCCTATGGACTCTTTGTCAAAAACCCCCAGCCAGTTGAGTTTGTACATCTCTTCGCCTTCCATATCAAGTTGCATGTAGTGGGCGAGTTTGAGTTCGACCGAGTCATGTGGGTTGAAGGAGAGAAATGCATTGATAAAGTCGCGATGGGTCATTTGGTCTACGTGTTCCATCTCATAGGTGTCATCGGTAGCTCCGATCTGTACAAAGATATCCCAAGCCTTGCAGAAGCCTGTTCTTCTCAGGGTACCCCTAAACAGGGTTTTAATCCCTCTGAGGCCGTATACGTCGAGGTATTTGAGCGAATCCCGGTTGGCATAGCCTTCAAAATAGCCATGTCCGGGAATGTGAATGACCTCAGAACGCCGAAAGAGCCGGTGATAGGGGATGTATTTGTAGGCTCCTTCCTGGATAAACTTGACCACGCTTGTTCCGGCCATCACGACATTGCGCGGATTCCAGGTAAATTTATATTCCCAAGGATTGTCATATTTGGCGGGTGCTAGTAGTCCTCCAGTAAAGGTTTCAAACCCTGTAAGCTGATGTCCTGACTGGCGTATCTGATCGATGATCCGCATGGCAGACATGTGATCGATGCCTGGGTCCAGTCCACATTCCATCAGGATGAGGATATCCTTGGCTCTGGCTTCAAGATCCAGCACCTTTATCTCTTCCGGCGTATAGGAAGCCGTAATCAAGTGTTTGCCGTGGTAGACACAGGGTTTGGCGACTTTGATATGAAAACTGGCGGGTAGCATGGATATGACTAGGTCGGCACTACGTACTAAGGTATTTGTAGCATCCACATCGTTGATGTCAAAGGTCATGGCAGTGCCTTGTGGGTGCCCGGCAATCTTTTCAGCAGCGAGGGCTTCATTTAGATCGGCGAGTGTTATCTTCCATTCGTGAGCAGGGGCATGTGAAAGCAGATACTGGATGAGTGCGGTGGAGGATCTGCCGGCTCCTATAACGACAATATGCTTCATGTAGGCTTTGTGCTTTGCTGTGAAATTAGGATTTTCCCTCAGTTTTCCATGAAAATACGTGGAATAAGACTAAAATGTGCTTCGTAACGTATTTGGTATTATTTTGCTGCCTTATAGTGAATCTACTATTTAAGACACAAATTTTTGCGTAAGCTAGCTTTCGAATATTTCTTTGCACGGCGCATCGTTTTTCACAGCGACCAGCGGGCAGTTTCCATTTTGGTGATCTGGCTGGCGACCATCAGTATTGCCCTGGCTGTAGCTACGATGGAGATTGCCATATCGGTAAAAAACGGATTTGAGCGAGAGATCCAAAATAAAGTAGCTGGCTTTGGGGCCCACCTGCAGATCGGCAACTATCTATCCATGATGGATACTGAAGTGAAGCCGCTTCCGCGTTCGCTTCCTGAAATCATTACCCTGGATACCCTACCATACGTTTTGTCGGTATCTCCGTACGTATTGGACATCGGTCTGTATAAGTCGGATATCATGGAAGATATCTGGCTGAAGGGCGTGGACTCGTCCTATCAGTGGGATTTTATGGAGCAATCGCTTACAGCGGGCAGAATTCCTGTGGTAGATTCACAGCAACCATCCCTGGAAATCCTCATTTCAGTCAAACAGTCGCAGCGTTTTGAATTGACAATAGGAGACAAACTCAGGCTGTATTTTGTGAAAGATCTCAACGATGTCCCGCGAATACGCCCGATGACTGTGGTAGGCATTTATGAAACGGGCATGCAGGAATTTGATAATAAATGGGCTTTTTGTGATATGCGGGTTTTGCAAAAGCTATGGGATCTGGGGCTTGACGAGGTGCTGGGATTTGAGGTAAACCTAACAGATTTGTCCAACCTTCAGGGTGCCACTGAGGCGGTCAATGATATCATTCCCATCGAATATGCCGCTACTCCGATCAACGAACGCTTTCCGGAGATCTTTGGGTGGTTGAGCATGATTCGACAAAATGTACAGCTTATTTTTGTACTGATGTACATCGTAGCAATCATCAACATGACTACAGTGATTCTGATCCTGATTATCGAGCGTACCAGAACGATAGGGATACTTCAGACATTGGGACTCACACGAACCCGAATACGCAGAGTTTTTGTATTTCAGGCCTTTTTTCTCATATTCATTGGGGTTTTAATAGGTAACCTGGTGGGATTGGGACTTTTATACAGCCAAGATATATGGGGATGGTTGAAGTTGGGTCAGGAAAATTACTATCTCAAGGAAGTACCTGTAGAATGGCTTTGGGACAAATTCCTGTGGATTAACCTGGGAATTATTCTGGTGTGCACCCTGGCAATGTACTTACCTACCTGGATGATTTCAAGGATTACACCTGTAGAGGCCATACGGTTTGAATGAGCATTAGTCCAGTTCTTCAAAAAAGCCGGTATCCGTATTTTTTTTGACATTATCCCAGAAGAAATACCTGCCATGCATGGATATATACACACCGGGTGGTAGTGCCTGTGCAAAGGCCAGTGCCCCTCCGAGATTAAAAAATCCATCCGAACTGCCAAACTTATAGGGGATCATAGCACCGGTGATAACTATAGTTTTATTTTTGATCGCATTGGCCAGGGCTTTGGCAGTAGCTACCATAGTATCAGTTCCATGAGTGATGACAATATGCTTTTCCGGACAGGCATGACAATTGTGAACGATGAGGGCGCGGTCTTCATCTGTCATTTCCAGGCTATCTACCATCATTAGGGTACGCATATTGATATTCAGCGTAGATCTTCCCAGGCGAAACATTTCCGGAAGGTGAGTATCCTTAAAATACAGCCTTCCATTGATCATATCGTATTCCTTGTCGAATGTACCTCCAGTTACAAATAAGCGTATCGCCATGTTTGATAAGTGGGTATAGTGAAAAATGGAAGGTCAAATATAAGCACATATCAAAGAAAGCAGCTACGAAGAGATAAAAATCAAAGAATTTTAAGCCCTGATTTTAAGGAGGTTCATACTTCATCCGTGGATCATCATCAGTTATCCATCGTCTATGCTTACTCTTGGGAAGTCCATCTTTCGCCATGTACTCTACATTACATCCTTCCGGCGTATCTTGATCTGTATGGCACCGGGTATTTCTTCCGGGGAGACAAATATGAGGTATCCGCCGCCTCCGGCGCCGGATAGTTTCCACCCATAAGCCTGATCGCGATAAGCTTCGATGGCCCGGTAGATATGGCCATTGACCATGTTGGGAAACATGTCTACCTGCGCTTCAAACGAATTGCGGAACGCCTTGCCAAAGCGTGCCAGGTCGCGCTCCATGAGCGCCTGCCAGCAGGCCTCTGCTGATTCCGACAAGGCCTGAGCGCCTTCTTCTGTCACATGTGTGTTGTGCAATACACTGTAGCTGGACTCTCTGGGTCCCAGGGTAACTAGATACAGGTGATCCTCGATCATCTGGAGGATGTCTTCATCATGTACGGAGGTAATATGTGCCGGCCAGTATTCCCCTGTATAGTGGAGCTTGTTAAGGCCGGGCATGACGATGCCTAGGGCATCCTGAGATCCCGTAATTACTTCTGTTCCAGGAGGATTCTCATAGCTGAACAAGATTCTGGCCATTTGTTCGGGACCACCATTGGGAATATCTGTACGCCAGATCTCGATGGCTTTGTTACGGGTACTGGAAGCCATCCCACTGCGTTCGTTAAACTCCACGGAGGGTTCTATGGATACGGTCAGCACCGGACCTGGATAGTATTTGGAGACGTAGGGCTGATCCAGCCAACCACCTGCCAGGTCTATGCGAAAGGGCATTGTGCTTACAGTACGCAGTGATGTGGTGGATCGTCTAGGCAATTGCTCATGCGGTTCGCGTTTCAGGACTATGTATTCTATTCCTTTATCCTGTATATACTCGGCTTTTTGAGGAGTATTTCCATCCTCATTCACGATGAATACATCAGGCTGTAATTCATTGAGTTCCTGATCGAAGTCCAGGATGCCCATCCCTTTATTGACCCTGCAACTAGCTACACATTTGAGGGATTCCAACATGTATTTACGCTCCTCCTCAGTATTAACCGGGTAGCGGCCCTTAAGATGAAACACGTTTTTATCGGAACCAATACCCACATGCACATCACCATAAGATGCTGCAGAAGTCAGAAAAGCCACATGGCCACTATGCAGCATGTCAAAACACCCGGAAACAAATATCTTTTTCATAGTTGAATAAATAGCCAGTACAATATTTACAATATATGAAATGAAAGTAATGAAACATTAGGGACACCTACAATTCATTCAAGGGCTAATCGTGTGAAATGCAGCCTTACATGATGAAAATATGGGTTGAATGACCGTAATATCAATCTATGGGAAGTTCTATCAAGCTGTACCTTTCCTGAAAGGCATCCAGAAGTTCAGTCAACTGGCCGGCTAGCTTTTCTAGTTTCAGTTGGATTGACATCCAGCGATAAAATATTTCTGGAGATTTATGCTGCTGACGGTATTGCAGAAGGGGATTGGCATTCCTGGATTTGGATAGTTTTTCCCCATACTGATCTTTTAACAGGGGATGGTGAAGCAGATGGGGCTGTTTCCAATTATTACTTAGCAGATTATTTCCAATCAATAACTGAGCTGCCGTAGAGGGTATCAAATCTTCACCTCTGACAATCAGATTGATATCATAATACTGATCGTCTGCCCATGAGACCAGTTGGTACGCAGGAAGCTGGTCTTTTTTCCGGACGACAAAATCTTTCATGTACTGGTTGAGTTCTATGCTGATCTCGCCCTGGAGGAGATCCTGCCAAGTGATAAGTGCTGAGGGAGGCGTAAGTATACGCCAGGCAGTATGGGGTTGATTCCAAGGGATATTCAGATGATAGCAAGTGCCAGGATACTGACCATCGTGGCTATGCTCCTGAACTTGTTTTCTCGAACAAGTACAGGCAAACAAGTACCCGTTTTCTCTGAGGCGGTTCAGTAGATCAAGATAATAGTCCAGCCGGCGATGTTGCGAATAATGCTTCTCAAAATCATCAGGTCCGGAAGGACCTTGATCATAATCGAGGCCCAGCCAATCCAGGGTGCGGAAAATATCCTCGATATATTCGGGCTTCTTGCGAGCCGTATCTATATCATCTATACGCAGCAACAAGTTGGCATGGCTACTTTTGGCGATCAGCCAGGTGAGTACAAATGAGAATGCATTACCCAAATGAAGAAATCCACTAGGGGTAGGAGCTATTCTCGTTTTTATCTTTTCATCAGTCATTTAAAATGAAGGTCCGCAAAATCCAGGAACTGCTCCCAGTCGTAGTCAGTCACATCATGCCCTCCGCTCCTTCTATGATATCCTATTTGGGTAGTTTTCAGGGGTTGATCTGTTGGGGGAGGATCTTCGCTGCTCAATCCTTTCAGGTTGTACAATTCATATACTTTCGTGGCATGATAGGCTGATAAATATTCTCCTTTCGGATCTGCCCACAAATCTTCTTCTGCACTGGCAACATATACGGGCCGTGGAGCAATCAGGCTGATGAGTTGGTGTTGATCTATAGGTAATTCAGCTTCGTTGTCATTATATTGGACAAAGTTGTCACAAAACCAGTGAGGAAAGGAAGTATTGATCCGCTGGACCGTTTCACCAAATTTTCTCCTCGACAGAGCCGCTCCCCCACATCCCGAATCATTGGTAATCACCATGGAGAAGCGGGGATCTGTAGTGCCAGCCCACAGGGAAGTTTTACCCAGCCTCGAATGCCCCAATACAGCTACCTGTTCTCCATTTATTTCATTATCTTCTATCAGATAATCCAGTGCCTTGCTCATTCCCCAGGCCCAGGCTCCGATGCTTCCCCATTCATCAGGCAGGGGTTTTGACTGATCTTCTTGATAAAAGAGTGGATGAATACCATTCTGAAAATAATCGTCATAATCGGGATCGATGTCGCCATAGTAAATATTGGCCAAGGCATAGCCCCGTTTCAAGATCATCTCCACTGGCCACCGGCTTGCCCTAACGCCTCTTGAAGCTTCTGTAGCCTGGTTCTCTGTGATGCCAAATGATTCATTATTCCGAACCCAACTCCCCGTCATGACGATTTCGGGATCGGGATGAATGGTGTGATTTCCATAGAAATTGATACCGAGGAAGGAGGGAACGGGTTTGGAGGCTTCATTAGGGATGTAAATCAATAGGTGTACCATTTGGGTTTGGCCGTTTCCCCTGATCCGCATGATGATTTGTTTTCTGGTAGCCAGTCCGGAGAGAGCATCTTTATCCTGTTCCCATTTAGTAAAGCTCACCTTTACTTCAGCTTCAGGCACTTTGCCATATACCTGTGATGCAAACAGTCTTAAGAGTTCTGGGCGGCGCAGCGTCTCCCATTTATCTACCGAATTAATCATTTCTCCTGATTCAGAAATTAGGATTTCTGGTAGGGTATAGTCTGGGACCTGGGATTCATCATAGTTGTATCCTTGGGGCTGGGCTATGACACTGGAACAAGTCAACAGTATCCAAAATACGAGGTAACGGATAGACATGGTAGATAATTTTATGCTCAAAATACGTATTTTTTGAGAATTGCCTCTTCCAAATAAGGGATATCGCCCGCACCCGTTGCAAACGAGGGCGGGCTTAAGCAACCAGCTATCAGCAACCAGCTAAGAGCTAATTCATTTCATCGCCATGCTACCTGTACCACCCTTGCGGTGAAACTTATATTTGAGAATCCCTGCGGTGGCTTCTTCGACATCCTCTCCCTCGTATACACACACGACATACAAGTCGCCGATCTCGCCGTTATCTCCTTCCAAGACAAAATCAACCTTACCGGCATCTCCACGGCCTTGCACCACGGGAAACTCTGCCATACCGATAGCCGGACCCATAGGCGTTCTCCTCAACTCCATCATAAACCCTGGCTTATTGGCTCCTCCCGTTACTGTAATTTTCACTATCCCCGACAGGTCAATATCGCGATACAATATCCAGGATTCATTTTTTAGATCGCTGACATATTCCCCTTGATCTGAACCCCGCTTACGAGCCTTGTAATAATCATCATAAGCCACAGCAGGCATATCTGCAGGTCTGAGGCGAATCTCCTTCGTCGTACTCAGTGGCCCTACGATCTCTCCACCCTGATCGGTGTAGTGTACACGGAAGAGATAGGTACCCTGCTCTCTGGACTTATGCTCATCTGCAACAAAGACGCCTTCCATATCCATGATGGGCACCACATGCTGCTCGTCGAGTGTAAGGATATAGGTAGAAATGGCTTCTGCCTCTTCCTGGGAGATCTGTGGGTGTGCAGCCATAGCCTGTTCGCCCCAGTTACCATTACCGCCATTGATGATCTTACCCGCTATGGTGCGTATCGTAGCCTGATCCGAATCGTATCGCTCAGCGATCGCTAAATAGGTAGGTCCGATAGACGTACGGTTCATCTGGTGGCAGGCCTGGCAATCGTTACCTTCGATCAGCCTAGCCCCATTCAACGCAGAACCTGTCTGCTGATGCCCCTGTACGATCATCGTTTCATCTTCTCCAAAAGGCAGATAGTCCTGCATGATCATTACCCCCTGAGTAACCATTCCTTCTTCCTTGTCATTCACCCGAACACGATAGGCTACCTCCGTATCATCCCAGTAAAAACTCCTGTTTCCCTGCCAATCTACCACTACTTCGGGAGGCTCGTTTCCTACCTGGATTTCTATGTCTGCCTCAGAAGCGTCTCCCTCCTGATCGCTTACTTTCAGGGTTACCTCGTATATTCCCGGCTCTTCAAAGGTATACTCCGCAATTTCACCTTTTGCACCTACCTTTTTCCCTTCAAACATCCATTCATAGGTAAATTCAGTATCTCCATCAAAATCATAGGACTCCTTGCCACTGAATGCAACAGTCAGCGGAGCAGCACCTAGAGTCCTGTTAGCAATCACCTTAGCCACGGGTGCCCGGTTTCCCGCTGTATAGTCAATTCGTGATAGCTTGGCGTCGGGATTTTGGGAAAACCAGCCCGTACCATATTCCAGCACATACATACTGCCATCATCTGCCATCTCTACGTCTACCGGATTGTTGAACTCAAAGCTTGAGAGGAAGGGTTCCATTTTTTCCAAATTTCCCTTCTCATCCATTGTAATAGCCATCATCCATCCGCGCATCCAGTCATAGTGGATGAATTTCCCATCATAGTATTTGGGCAATTTATTTTCACCCTCATACTCATCATAATAGTAAGTAGGACCCGCCATGGCATTTCTTCCTCCTTTACCCACCAGCGGAAAATCGGGCGACTCTGCATATGGGTACCAAATAAAAGCCGGCTGAGCAGGAGGGAGTACCTCTGCACCCGTATTGTTAGGAGAGCGGTTGACCGGGCGGGCAGGGTCCCAGAAATTATCTGCCGCCTTACCCGTCTTATAATCGTAATCCTTGTAAGCATAATTATTTCCCACAAAGTAAGGCCATCCAAAATATCCGGCCTGCTGGGCCTGGTTGACCTCGTCATAGCCTCTGGGACCACGATGGGTACTGTCATTACCTGCATCAGGACCTACATCTCCCCAGTATACCCAGCCTCTGCGCTGGTCGATGGCTATGCGAAAAGGATTGCGACATCCTTTGACATATATTTCGGGCCTTCCTACCGATCCATCTTTGGGGAAGAGATTGCCATCAGGGATGGTATATTCTCCATCATCCGTAGGCTTGATCCGAAGGATAGAACCCCTCAGATCATTGGTATTGCCCGAGGAGCGCTGAGCATCCCAGGAGGAGTACCCCTCTATCTCATTCTGCGGAGCAAAGCCCTGTGAGTTGAAGGTGAGTTCATCCATATTGAACGGATTGGTATCATCACCGGTGGAGATGTATAGGTTGCCTTCAGGCCCAAACTCCAGCGATCCCGCCGAATGGCAGCAGGTCTTCCGCTGCGTGGGTATTTCAATCAGAACTTTCTCACTTGAAAAATCAATGCTGTCGCGATCCAGATAGAAATCAAAACGGGAGACATGCTGTTTCCACTCCTCCCCTACCGGGGAATAGAACATATAGATCCATCTATTTTTGTCGAATTTGGGGTCTTTGGCCAGACCCAGCAGTCCATCTTCGAACTCGTGATGAACCTTCATCTTAGCGATGGTCTTCAGTTCTTCCGTTTCCTGGTTGTAGACCTTGATCGCACCTTTGCGCTCGACAAACAGCACCTTTTTGCTGTCAAAGACAACCAGCTCCATCGGCTCGTCCAGATTGGTGGCATAGATCTGCTTGATAAAACGGTTTTCATCAGGAACGGGAATCGTATGTGCCCTGGCATAGTTGAGCTTATTGTCACCTATTGCATATGCAATGCCTGCTGCAAGATGCTCAAGAAACTCAGGCTCAGCGTACGCCTCATCTGTATGTCCTCCACCTATGTAAAAAGCCTTGCCTCCATCAAACTCGTGATACCAGGCAGTGGGATGGTTGTCGCCATTCTCCCCGCCCTCATAGGAGCTTTCATCCAGGGACGCTACTACGTTAATATCAGGATTGATATTTTTGTAGTTGTACCATTCATCGGTTCTGCGCCATTCGCGCGGCAAGAACTTGGTGGTAGCATGCTCCGTATCGGTAACTTTTACAACTGCCTCCTGCACTTTGGGATGGCTTTTGAAGTAAGCTCCGACAAGCTTTCCATACCAGGGCCAGTCGTATTCTGTATCTGCGGCAGCGTGTATCCCTACAAAGCCACCTCCCGACTGTATGTAGCGTTCAAAATAAGCCTGCTGGACATGGTTGAGCACATTCTGGGTGGTGTTGAGAAAGACGACCGCGCTGTAGTTTTTCAGGCTATCTTCCACGAAATAATTAGCATTTTCGGTGGTATCTACCCGGAAGCCCTTTTCAGCACCCAGCTTGATCAGGGCCTTTTTCCCGGCTTCAATGGACTTGTGGCGGAAGCCCATAGTCTTGCTGAATACCAGTACGCGCTTTTCGGAAAGCGCAGTCCCCTCTTCGCAAGCTGACAGTAAAATTCCCATCACTCCTGCGATGAACAGGAGTTTGACAACATTCACATATTTCATACTTATAATTCCTTGATTTTGATATTTCTGAACCAAACCTTATCTCCATGATCCTGAAGGGCGATATGACCTTTGCCTGCCCGGCCATACATAGGCCATTTGGCAAATTTGCTTTTCTGATATAATTCCTCCCATTCCGGGCTATTGAGTTCGTATTCTACTACTTTGGTGCCGTTGAGCCATTGTTCGACGTGGCCCTTGTCGACGATGAGCCGTACAGCGTTCCATTCTCCGGCGGATTTTACAGTTTCTTCTGACACAGGGTGCATATCATAGTTATCTCCTGCGCGGTGATCGGGTATTTTGGCATCAGGGTGGCAGGTATTGTCTAGGATCTGCACCTCTGGGCCGCTGTGAAAGACGCGAGGCAACGTATCGTGCTCGACTACGTGGAAAAAGATGCCGCTGTTGCCACATTCAGAGATCTTCCAGTCGAGTTGTAGTTCGAAACTTTCGTATTGCTTTTGGGTGATGATATCTCCCCCGCCTTTTCCTGTCAGAGTCAGGGTGCCATCTTCGATCTGCCACTTATCCGATAGGTCACTGGCCAGGTAATTGCGCCAGTGGTCGAGGTGAGAGCCATCGAAGAGGATTTCCCATTCAGCTTCGGTATTGGCTACCTGGGTAATTTCCGCTTGTTCCTCAGCCTGTGTATTGTGCTGTGATCCGGACTGGCATGCTCCTGTGATAGTGAGTAGCATCGTCAGGAAAGCGGTATAGCGTAGTAGTTTCATATCCTTGGATTTAAATTTAGCAGTTTTTTGTCATGCATGATTAACTGGACACTAAGATAGTAAGTTTTGACGTAGGAATAAACACCGATTAATCAAATGATGCAGGAGAAAAATATTTAGGGAGCTTAGGTGAGGGAATGGATAGGGTTTAGACAGGATTTACAGGGTTTACAGGGTTTTAGACAGGATTTACAGGATTTACAGGGTTTTAGACAGGATTTACAGGA
>CAYXVE010000089.1:0-13544 GCA_964468435.1 uncultured Bacteroidia bacterium
ATCGTTATTACAAATTAAGAAAAAAGAAATATATGCGATTGTATAGCGGATTCGTCAAAAAATGGTGGTTATTGATAGGCGTTTTAGTTCCTTTGACTGTATTTGGGCAGGAGAATATGAAGAAACCCGAAATTTATCAATTCTCTGGTCTGATAGTGAGTGCCTCCACAGGAGATTCTATCCCATATGCTACAGTAAGAGTTAAGACGACACGGCAAGGAATACTCAGTAATGTGTCTGGATTTTTTAGCATACCCGTGTCGGAAAATGACACCCTGGTATTTGACCATGTAGGCTTTTATCCTTATGAACTGATCATCAAAGACTATCTTGAGGACTATCCACAAAAAAACACACAATACATTTACAGCATTATCTATATGCTGGAAGATACTGTAACCCTTCCAACAGTAAATATCTTTCCTTACGATACGCCAGAAGAGTTAAAAACCGCAGTAGTCAATATGGAAATACCTGATGACTCACCGGAAGCCATAGCTTCGAGAAATATGGACCCCAGGCTGATGTACAGTATTATCAGTTCACTGCCTATGGATTCTGGTGAGCGGATAATGGTCAATCGCCAGATGTATTACGACTACTATCGCCAACAGAATATCGTACCTACGATTGGTCTGGATCCCATTGCGGCCACAAGGTTGCTTCAATACGCAGTTGATAAAGCTCAAAAGAAGAAAAATAAGGGTCTCAACTATTGGGAAGAGTAGCGGATGTTCAACTCAGTTCAGGAATTAATTTCACATATACAAACCTGTACATACTGTCAAAAGGATTTACCCAAGGGTGCAAATCCCATCTTCCGCATACATCCCAAGGTGCATATCCTGATTATCAGCCAGGCGCCGGGAAGTATTGCGCACGAATCGGGGATACCATGGGATGATCCTGGGGGAGAACGGCTAAGAAGCTGGCTGGGGTTGAGTTATCAGGCATTTTACAACACTTATTATGCTCAAATAGGTATTCTGCCTATAGGGTTATGCTATCCGGGGAAGGGTAAAAGTGGGGACTTACCTCCTATGCCAGCATGTGCTCCCAAATGGCATGGTCCTGCACGGCGGTTCATGCCGAATGTTCAACTGACCTTGTTAGTGGGGCGCTTCGCTCAGCGGTATTACCTGGGCAATCTGCAGGAAAAAAGCCTAACCGAGACTGTCAAAAATTGGCAGACCTATCTGCAAAAAGGCTACTTCCCATTACCTCATCCCTCGCCCAGAAACAGAATCTGGATGCGACAAAATCCATGGTTTGAGCAAGAAGTAGTCGGTCAGTTACAGCTGAAATGCCATGAGATATTGCAAAACGGTTAACCTGCGTTTTTGATCAATAACAATCAGGGATCTGCTAAGGGCTAGGTTCGCTACGATCTAATAATCTTTTAGCTTCATTTCCTTGGATTTAATCCCTACACTAGATTGTAGACCTGAAATGATAGATTTGACCCAAAACACCAACACCGCCTTTTCTTCTTCTCGTTCAAATCCTATATGTCCGATCCGCAGAAAACGACGGGGATTATCTTTACGGACGACAAAAGCATTGGCAAAGCCCGAACCCACTTTTTGTACCACGCCTTGTTCCCGGGTCATATTATGGCTGAGTAGATTGACTTTCAAATCATTATAATAAAGACGCATTCGTCCATTACTACGGTATTTATCCGCTTTGAAGCGAAATTTTGCTTGGTGGATCTTACCACTGGTAACACTGACAAAGCCTGTATTCTCCAGGATAGGATTCAGATGTGTCGCAGGTATCGCTCCAACTTCTCCTTCAAAGGAATGTACATGATTCGTATCTCGCCACGGAAAACGCACAGTAGCTTCCATATGAGCTTTATCCATCAGTTTCCCCTCAGCCCTGATTACTCCTTTCGGATGCTGCACAATCCAAAAGGGATTATTGGTGACAGGCGATATTTTTAGATCAGTTTCAGATAACTCAAACCATGCAATGGTATCTGTATCCGGATTGCGTTCTTCATAAAGCACATGACCATCATAGACTTTGACCGTATCGAGATGAACAGCAGTAGAGAGTTCCTGTAGTGCCTGCCAGGGCATAGGAGGACGCTTCCATTCTGGGAAAGGAAGCCTTTTGTCCTTGTAAATATAAAATTGGGGAAGGTATATGCTTAATTCATGTGCTTCTAGTCCTGTCTGTCTGTAAAGATGATCCACATCCAATCCCCGAATGTCTATTCTTGGAATCAGAACGTCCCACCTATCCATAATATATCCCCGCTTGCGTGCAAACTGATATTTTCCATATCGGGGCGTAATCTTCAGGCTGTCTATGAAGAAATAATTACTTCGGGAAAAAAGACCTACTTTAGCTGTCTCTATGCTATACAGGGAAGTATCAGGCATCGGAATCTCATAATCCCGAAGGATAAAAGCAAAATCTTTGGCGAATAAATAGGCGTTATCCAGCCGCTCATAAGCAAGAGAATCCATCCTGAAATCAAAGGCATAAAAAGAAAAATCCTCAAATCCGATCGGTTTGATATCTTTTCCACTCAGTACAAAGCGTGCGTTTTCAATCGCTATATCTTCAATATCTATATAGTTCAAGATCCTGGCCAGATCAGGATAGGGGTCTCGAGGGATAAAGTCTCTTTGATCCAGACCTTCTCGCTGAATATCTCTCCGCTCAGGCCTACGGTGGACAATTAAATGTATATTGGGTTTTATCAATTTCAATCCGCTGAGATCCATTACCTGATCAAAATATAGTTGCGTAATATTAATCCCGTTCAGTTGTACCCTGTCCAACAACAATTCCACCTCCACTGCATCATTGCGGCTTGCAGGAAGGGATTCCAATCTCACACTATCTGCATAAAATATTGAATCGGATGTAGACAAACCAATATCTCTGAACTCAAAGCGGTAAGTACTGTCAGGAAGTGTGATCGAATATTTACTTACATCTACATTTACAGCAATATTATCAGCTATGAATGGCTTATTGACACGTGTACGGGAAAGTGAATCTACCTTCCATCCATCGATGGAAACAAAAATATCTTTGGCGACAAAATCCTGTTGTCCCTGTTGACTACCTGGCAAGGTAAATGCTCCCTGATTCAAGCGAAGCTTTTCAATACTCAATTCAGATACAAAAGGAGAAATAAGCGGATATAAATCAAAATCTGATAAAGTATCCATTTGCTGGGGTTGAAATGGAACGATTTTTTCGGGCATGAATGTCAGACTAGGACGATCTATCATGAATCTAGAGAAGTGTGCCTTTTGGGATGTAAGTATTTCATACAGATTGACACCATCTATCTGGAAGCCTGGAATATTGAGCTTCCATCGATCATTTGTAGTATTTTCATATAAAGGATAGAGGCGAATGGAATCAATCGCAAAATTTTGCTGACTAGCAGAGTAACCCATTCGCTTAAATGTTACCTGGTGTAGACTGTCTGGAAGAGACATGGTATAATCGTCCAGCCAAAAGAACAGATCCTTTGTCATAAACAAATTATCTGCATCCATGTGGGAGGTGGAATCCACGTGGAATTGAAGCGCACGCAGAGATAGATGAGGAATGTGAATGCTACTTTTTGAGTGCTCAGGGAAGGGCTGAAGTCTCAACGAGAAGTCTTCCAGAAAGACTGTATCAAAGTGAAAACTATGGAGATGTTCCTTAAACTTTGAATAGATATCCAGTGTAGCCAAATCCAGGAGAGACTCATTTTGTGAGGGTTGCAACTGTCTTACCTTCACTCCAGCCTGTGGGATATGCAGAAGATGAATATCGAGATCCTTTTCAGTAATAGCCTTCTTCATATCCAGTCCTTTGATATCAATTTCAGGTAGATATATTTCATATACTGTACTATTCTGAAGTATTATGTTACGTGGTGTGATATACACATTTTTTAAGGAGATGGTGGAATCTTTTGATAATACTTCTATCTGCTGTGTACGGATGTCATACGAACTGTCAGGCAGCGTCCAGTATTGATCTTCGAGTTTAAACCCTATCTCTATATCATTCCTGTTAAACAATCCATCCAGTTTATGAATATCCTCTTCGCTGAAAAGAAAATCATCAATCTTCAGCACCAGTTCTTGTAGTTGAACGACATGATAGGGCGAACGACTTGAATCACTTAGACGTAATTTCCCTTCTCCTATCAATATATGCTGTACATGAATACTATCCAGATATGAGGGTAGGAATTTAGCTTTTTCAATTGGTTGCTGATCCGAATATAAGTTTTTCTGATCATTCCGCCTTTTTCTGGAAAAATCCACCACAGGTTGATCGAGCCATAATGAATCCAGGGATAGTTTGCCTGTATTCCACCATTGTGGGAGATTAATCTCAGAAATATGGAGCATAGGAATATGCATACCATATTGATAGTTCAAGTTATTCTGATTGGTAGTCAGACTCAGATCGATAAGTTGAAGACGCTTCCCTCTGGTTGAGTAAGCTACTTTGGCCATATTTACTTGATGAAAACTGTCTGGCAGATTTGTCATCAGACGATCAAGCTGTATATCAATCTGTTCACTACACAAAACTCTATCTCTGTAAGTATGTGAATCAGGATGAATAGACATCGAATAGAAATGAGCAGAGAAGCTATCAATACTGGCATGAAAAGGTTCATTTTCCAACCAAAGTGCTGACACCAATCTAGCATTTCTAATCATCATTCTATGAGTTGAAAAATGCTTAAGATAAGGGCTTACATACCTATACAGGTCATTGGAGGATTTGAAGGCTGGCATTTGAGATTTTCCGCCAGATTTTGCCTTACCGGAAAGGTATATCTCAGGATTTTGGATCAGAATGGAATCCAGAGAAGCCATACGGTCAAAAAATATTTCTCCAGGCCGGAATCCTTTGATCTCCAGATATGGGATTTCGAGAATGATATTAGCAGGAGCATTTTTCAGATCATCCAGGTCATACTCCTGATAGGGATGAATTTTTAGTTTTTCGATCCACAATCTTTCTTCATCTGTGGCATATCCAAGATGCTGGGCCTGTATCTGATAATTGCTATCAGGAAGTATCACCTTGTAAGCTGTGATGTTTACCGAAAAATCAAGATAATCCGCATACAGAGGCCGGTTACTTCTCCGAAAAGAGGTAGAATCTACCTGTATGTTTTTCAGGAAAAGCGAAACCTCCTTCGCATCAAAATGGTTTGCTTCTCCCGGATTTCCAACATGTAGTTTTCCCTTATCGATTTCAAACTCATTGATGTAGATACCTTTCAATCTGGGCGTGATCAATTGATAGAGATCGTTAATCTCCATCGATGTATGGATTGAGTCTTTCTTGGGTTGTGAGGAAGGAAATGATAAATAAATGAAAGGCTCGGATAAATAGATTCGCTCCAGGAATATCTCATCTTTTCTGAAAAGGCGAACAAAGTCGAGGAACTTTATATGTATTTCAGGAACATAGATACTGGAAAGAAAAGGAGATTCACCTTCAACCTGTATGCTTTCCAGCTGAGTAGAATCGATCTTAAGGTTGAGATGTCGTATATCAAGAGATTGGTTGTGGAAGCTAAAGTGTACATTAAGACTATCCACCTGATATAGCCCCCCTGTTACCAGAGTTACACCTTTCGTCAGAGAACGTTCAAAAATTGGATTGATCCAGATCCATAAAAGAACCTGTAGTATAGCAATCAATCCCAGTAAACCCAACAATCCCCAATGCCATATTCTACGCCATTTCATCGTGCTCCCGCTTAAT
The DNA here is from genome assembly GCA_964468435.1 of uncultured Bacteroidia bacterium. Taxonomy (GTDB): domain Bacteria; phylum Bacteroidota; class Bacteroidia; order J057; family J057; genus JBCCTX01. The sequence continues at coordinate 5,758 of CAYXVE010000089.1, forward strand.
TTTGTCATTTCAAAGATAGTAAATTGTTGGGGACTTCATTTGTTATACACAGCTGTATGCTCGTATTAAATCTTCCTAGTAATGAAAATGATTGATACTGATACCTAATCCTGTCAGGCTACAAGCTACTATCTTTCAGATATTTTCGTCCAGTATCGTACGAGGCCAGATACGCTCATCCAGGCTGGATTTGCTGCACCATACTGGCGCACACCTCGCTCATCGAGGCCTGCCTCCCTGAGCTGATTATCGGTGTAAGCCTGAAAAGCAGGTGTCATGGTTTCGATATCCTGTCCTGCTTCCATCCTGACCTTAACCCAGTTGGACCAGTCGGCCAACATTTCTTCCAGGTGCTTCAGATGCTCCTTAATCCTAGTAATCTGACCATAATGTGTAATATAGAGTTCTTCCGGCTGTATTGCTCTGATTCGTCTTAACGATCTATGCCAGGCTTCAACATCTATGTCAGGTGGTGGACAAGGAGGGACTACCGGACCTCCATCGATCTTACATCCTGCGACATCACCTGTAAACAGGGCTCGGTCCCATTGCCAGGCTATGTGGTGTTTGGCGTGGCCAGGTGTATGCCAGGCTTTGAATAGATGAGCACCTATTGTGAACTCAGTCTCATCCTCCACTGATACTAAACGATCTTCGTTTATTGCCTTCATAATCCCCCATAAAAATTCCATCTGATCTCCATAGATTCTTTTTGCGGAATTGTATAACCGCTCTGGATCTTTTAAATGTTTGTAACCTGCCGGATGAACATATATAGTCGCTCCAAGTTCTGCCAAAGCCCAGGCTGCGCCTGCATGATCAAAATGGATATGGGTGAGTAATACATGCCTGATATCCCTGGGAGCGAACCCCAGATCCTCCAGGCCTTCACGTAAGTGGTCAAATACCGAATAAGGACCGCTTTCTACCAATACCAGTCCTTCTTCCGTCTCTATGAGATAGGATGCGATAACCCCATCCAGCATAAAATGAAGATCTATTGTGTAAAACATTTTAAACCCAGTTTAAAAATATAACAAGTGCCAAATATTTTGTATTGAATTTTTATGATAAAAATATTTTATTTGAAATAAAATTACTAACAAATTGTTTAGCCTAAAATACGATATTAATAAACATAAGTGCCATGTGTTCTATGAGAAAAGTATTTTTTTCACTATTCGCCATATATTGGCTTACCTATCTGTCTGTATGCTCCCAAACAGGCAATATACTTAATTGTGAGAATGTATATCAGGTTAAGGAATCTACTACCTTGGTGGTACTGGATGATTCATCCACAACCTACAATGAGATAGTCAGGCAAACCATTGATCAATACTGGACCATTTCCCCTATCAAATACATCTTCCGCTATGAGTTGGAATTATACTTAGGGGAACGGGAATACACGATGATTTTAAAAAACGGTGCAACACGGATTGAGCGACGTGCTGCAGGTAGTTCGGAAATCCAATTCAATGAAATCGGGATCTACCCATGCAATAGAGGATATTCTTTAAGTAATTATCATGCAAGAGATGCCTATGCAAAGATCAGAGTATCTGATATAGATCAACCAGCAACCTATTTGTACAAGCTAAAAGCGCTAATACCTGCTATGCACCTGTATCTTTTATATCTCGATCAGGGAGAAATCAACAAAAATAATTTCCAAAAACAGTTGGATAAATGGATGAATGACAGTCCTCAGGTGACTCATGATATGACTTTATACGTCCCGCTTGAGGAAATGCCTCCACGATTCAACAATCAAGAATCATTTGAGAGATATTACGATCACCCTGTCCGGGTTGTCCCCAGAGATACGATCCAACATGTGCTAAGTGATGCCCTGGAAAACGTAGCAATTTTGAATATCCACCCTGACCTGGCTGACATACAGGTAATCGCGTCAAATGGTCACATTCTATATGCAGCCCCTACCCTGACGTACAAAGTCCTCTCTACAGATGATATCATAAATTTATCAAGAGTAGTGTCGGGAAGAAAGCCTCGTAAAGGGTTGATAAAAATACTCAACAACTGATTTAAAAATCAAAAATACTGTCCGATTCCGATGACTGCTCCTCTCTGCTGGGTATTGTACAAATCTACCCCATAGTCTATTCTCAAAATGGCATTGAATGCTTTCTTGTAAATCAGGCGCACACCTCCGCCTACAAAATGGCGGAGATTGTCCCGATCCACCAGATCGCTAAAATCTCCTCCGGGATTACGCCAGGTTCCCACATCGGAAAAAACCACCATTTGTACAGCAACAGAATTCATATCCAGGAGTGTGTGCCTGTATTCCAAATTCAAGACCACAGCACCTGTCCCTCTGTCAACACGGTTACCGACCCCTCTAATGTTGACATAGCTGTCCAGGACAAAAGGTGCAAAAGGAGAATTGTTATTCGTAGACAAACCGAGTCGTAGCCGTGTTGCTATATTGCCCTTGCTCCCCAATCTCCGGTAATAGCGTGTGTCATTCAAAAAAATGTGAAACCAGCTTTGATCCCTAAAGTTGTAGACCGTCTGAAAGTTTGCGAGATTATAAAAACCCCATATGTAGTAAAAATGATAAGTAAGCCGGCGATAGGAATGGAAAAACTTGGTCAGTATTTTGGGTTCCTCCAGCCTTTCAGGACCTGGGGTCATCTCACCGAGATGCCTTCGCTGCTTTTCATAATCCTCAACAAAAAAGGTACCCCCAAATTCGAGATACTGATCTAAGCCCAGACGATAGATTGCGGTTGAGCTAATATTCGTATTGGTGTAATTGTAAAATACGGTCTGATCATTATCAAAATAAAGTGGCTCTACTGAGGCAAAACGGGTAAAACCTGCAGTGTATCCCCAAGGACTTCCCCTAAGTGCAGGAGACCGGAAATAGACATTGAAGTTGTCTCTACGGTCATTATTCATGTAATATACGTTTAGCAGCATCCCCTGCCCAAGTAAGTTGGCATCTGTAAAACCTAGTTGATACCAAAAGTTACCCTGAATTCCCCCAAAGCTGGCGATAGGAAAAAGCGTTATCGACTCTTCAATCACAAATGTGATATAAATCTCCTTACCAACTGTATCCAGACGATACTGTGCCTGTGTTACAGGTATGAGATTGATCAATTGCTGCAGATCCCGCTTCAATTGTTTTTCTTGCAATTCTTTCCCTGTCTCAATTTCTACAAAGGTTTGAAAATATTCTACCTGCGTTTTTTTAAGACCCTCAAAGTCGATGCTTGCAACCACATACTGGCAAAGACCTGTCAGGGGAGTAAAAAACCATAAAACAACATACAGAAAGATGGACCGCAACATAAATGATCATGTACAGAATAAGGATTAGAAGCAATGCACAAACAAGCCGCTTCGGAGCTTAGGTTCAAACCAGCTGGTCTTAGGGGGCATAATCTCTTCGCTATCAGCTATTTCCATAATCTGATCTATTGTTACAGGATATAGATTAAATGCCAGTTGCATTTCCCCTTCATCTACACGTCGCATGAGTTCTGCTTCTCCCTTAATACCTCCTACAAAGTCAATTCTTTCATCCGAACGGATATCTCTGATACTCAATAGGGGTTCCAGAATATATTTGGTAAGGATAGTCACATCAAGTGATGATACCGGATCGTATTCATGATATGTGTTGGGCGTAGCTATCAACTGATACCAACGCTTATTAAGATATAATCCCATATGATGAGGCTGTGTGGGACGATAGATATCTTCCCGAGGTATCACCTGAAAATTGCGCTCAAGCAATTGTAAAAACTTTCCAGACATGAATCCATGTAAATCTTTAACGACCCGGTTGTAATCCAGAATTTTTACCTGATCATGAGGGAAATACACTGCCGGGAAGAAGTTATAGGATTCCTCACCTGTGTGATGGGAGTTCTCCTCTTTGAACTTTCTCCCAACCTGTACAGCAGCTGCGGTTCGATGATGTCCATCTGCAACATAGGTAAAATCAATATTGTCAAATAAAACAATGAGTTCCTGGATTTCAACTTCACTACTGATTTGCCAAATGATGTGCCTGCTTCCATCCGATACAACAAAATCGTACATGGGTTCACGCTGAGTCAACTGGTCTATCAGATGGTCTATACCATACTGAGCTTTGTAGGTCATAAAAACCGGTTCCGCGTGCATGTGAGTAACCGAAATATGGTCGATACGGTCTTGTTCTTTAAGAGGCCTTGTCAATTCATGAATTTTGATTCTCCCTTCCTGATATTCCTTTACAGAGGCTAGCCCCGCAACACCTGTCTGTATGTGATCCTGAGTCTGAATCCGGTATATGTAGAAGGATGTTCTATCATCCTGAATGAACTTGCCCTCTTTGACCCACTCATTAAACGTTTCCAGGCCTTGCTGATAAACCCGGGTCGTATAAGGATGTATTCCAGGTGAAAAATCAACTTCGGGCCGGATGATGCGCACAAATGAAAATCGATTCTCTTTGGCCAATTTGTTTGCTTCCTGAATATCTATGACATCGTAAGGTGGGGATGTCATGTGATTTACAGACTCTGGCTTAGGTCGCCAAGCACGAAAGGGTTTAATAATTGCCACAGGGTACGCTGCTATTAATATAATAAATTCTTATATAGAAGTTAAGTAATATTTATGAAATATCACATTTATGAAATGAAAATACCTAAAAATCTGCTTGAGATAGCTTTAGTTTATCTTTAATGAAAAATGGTTCAAGGAAAAACGTAATTAATCCGCTAAATTAGTATGCTTGTATTGGGTAATTCCAAAAATAGCTATACCTAAATGAACAATTGCTGGCAATGAAAACTTTAGATGTATATCCATTATTTGATATTGAACCTGTCAAAGCCAGAGACTGCTTTGTGTGGGACCATCGAGGCATCAAATATCTCGATTTTTATGGGGGACATGCAGTCATCTCTATAGGACATAGCCACCCCCACTATATAGAGCGTATCACCACTCAGTTGGAAGCCATTGGCTTTTATTCTAATGCTGTCAGGAACAGCCTGCAGGAACAACTGGCGGAGCATCTGGGTAGGCTGTCGGGATATGAATCCTATCATCTGTTTCTCGTTAACTCGGGAGCCGAAGCGATAGAAAACGCCTTAAAGATTGCGGCTTTTCACAATCAGCGCAAAAGAGTGATCGTATTTGAAGGGGCATTTCATGGTCGCACTTCTGCAGCAGTAGCCATTACTCACAATTCAAAGATTCAGTCGTCTCTGAATCCCGCCAGCCATGTCGCATATATACCCATAAATGACTGGGAAAAACTAGAAGCAGAACTCCATAGAGGAGATGTATGTGCTGTTGTAGTAGAAGGTATACAAGGGGTCGGTGGAATACATGTGACAGACAGGAATTTCTGGCGTGAAGCCCGCAAGCTTTGCGATCTACACAATACCCTGCTAATCGCCGATGAGATACAATCAGGATATGGTAGAACCGGAAAATTTTTTGCTCATCAATACTCAGCTATAGCACCTGACCTGATCACTGTAGCCAAAGGTATGGGCAATGGGTTTCCCATTGGTGGGGTATTGATACATCCCCGATTTAAACCCTGGCACGGAATGTTGGGAACTACATTTGGAGGTAATCATCTTGCTTGTGCAGCTGCACTTGCAGTATTGGAAGTGATCGAACAAGAAGATCTCATGTCCCATACAACCCATACGGGCAACTATCTCATGGAGGAGTTAAAAACACTCCCGGATATCCAGGAAGTGAGGGGAAAAGGTCTGATGATTGGTTTACAACTTCCATATCCAGTAAAACCTGTACGTGAAACCCTCCTGTATGAACATCATATTTTTACCGGATCTTCATCTGATCCTCATGTGTTACGGCTATTACCTCCCATGACACTCTCTCAATCTCAAGCTGACTATTTTGTGGATTCCCTGAAAATGGTACTCGAAACAGTAAAGGTATAATATGAGACATTTTACATCAGTTGAGGATGCAGAAGATATCGAAAGCTTGATCAAGGAATCAGAGCTTCTAAAGGCACATCCTATGGGTTTTGCGGAATTAGGCCAAGGAAAAACACTGGGGTTAATATTTTTTAATCCCAGTCTAAGAACACGTCTAAGCACTCAAAGGGCTGCGCAACTGCTTGGACTTTCTGTTATCGTGATGAATATCAACGCAGATAGCTGGAAATTGGAGTTTGAAGATGGTGTGGTTATGAACGAGGAAAAAGCAGAACATATCAAAGATGCTGCTGCAGTAATGGGGCAATATTGTCAGATCATAGGAATACGGGCGTTTGCCAGACTAGAAGACAGAGATGAGGATTATGAAGAAAGGATACAAAAGGCTTTTATGCGATATGCAGGTGTACCTATCATCAGCCTCGAATCAGCAACCCGTCATCCCTTGCAATCTCTTGCAGACCTCATCACGATCCATGAATACAAATTACAGGCTCTTCCTAAGATAGTCCTTACCTGGGCTCCTCATCCCAAAGCTTTGCCACAGGCTGTAGCCAACTCTTTTTCAGAGTGGATGATTGCTGCTGGTATGAATCTGACCATTACCCATCCTAAAGGATATGAGTTGGACCCGGGGTTTACCAATGGAGCAAAAATTGAATATGATCAGACTAAAGCCTTTCAGGGTGCAGATTTCATCTATGCGAAAAACTGGTCATCTTATCACAAATATGGTCAGACGGTTCCAGTTGCTGAAAACTGGATGATTAATGAAGAAAAGATGGCATTAACCCGTAATGCCCATTTTATGCACTGCTTACCGGTCAGGAGAAATGTCATAACTACCGATCAGGTAATTGATAGTAGCAATAGCCTGGTCATACCCCAGGCTGCCAATCGTGTCGTAGCTACTCAACTGGTACTCAAGCGCATTCTGGAGAGATTGTAATAGCTTATGGATCACTCATCACTAACGATCGTCAAACTTGGGGGAAAACTGATCGATCAGGAAACACTGCTTCAAGAAAGTCTTACATCTTTTTCAGCTTTAGAAGGACCGAAAATTATGGTCCATGGAGGTGGATCTTCTGCAACCCGCCTTGCAGAACGGATAGGTGTAGTTGCGACTATGATCGATGGACGCAGAATCACAGATGAGTCTATGCTGGAAATTGCAGTCATGGTATATGGTGGCAAGATCAACAAACAGATAGTCAGCCAGCTTCAGGCATTTGGTATCAATGCAATAGGGCTTACAGGTGCAGACTTGAATATGATTCAGGCCCATAAGAGACCTGTTACGCATATAGATTATGGATTTGCCGGAGACATTGACCAGATTAATCTACCCATGTTGATCCAACTACTCGATCTATCAATCACGCCCGTTTTTGCTCCCATTACGCACGATTTGAAAGGTCAGCTACTCAATACGAATGCTGATACAATAGCGTCGACACTGGCAAGAGCTCTCAGCTCTCAGTATGAAGTTAATCTGGGTTATTGTTTTGACAAGCCTGGGGTCTTAAGAGACCCCACAGAGGAACTGAGTCTCATCGAGGAGATTTCATGGGAAAATTTTGAACTGCTGAAATCCCAACAAATTATTACAGAAGGGATGATTCCCAAGCTCGATAATGCCTTTGAAGCGATACGGGCTGGTGTGAAAAATGTATTCCTTTGTAGCCCCTCTCAGATCCAGAACATTCGATTGAATACTTTCACAGGAACCAGGCTTTTCATGTAATATTTTTAAGCGATTCAAAGAAATTCATGTTTTGTTGCTGAGTATTGTCTACCTCCATAAGTACGCTATCGCTGGCTCAGGATTCC
>CAYXVE010000090.1:0-11185 GCA_964468435.1 uncultured Bacteroidia bacterium
TGGAAGACTTTCTGCGGCTTTTGCTACTTTAGTTTTTAACCCTTGATTCGCATAACATATGCATTTTAATAGTACAACTCAAAAAAGCCTATGTAGAATCATGTTTCTCAGAAAACTACAATTCACCGAAATGTACTAAGTGGTGCGGCATAAGTACTTCGACAATATTAGGCATACATCTAAGATAGCCCGTTATTCACGTGATAGATATTCCTAAATCTCCGAATTTCTCATTACAAAATTATACCTCCCTTAACCCAATTCACATGCCTTTTAATGTGAATAGAATTGAGAAATGTGTGAAACATTCATCTATCCAACCCTCTTAACTGGATGGCACATCGTGCAAGGGGTTATGCGAGTAAGCTAAGGGGGGTTGGCGAAAAAAAATGATTTGCCTGATATAGTCTATTAGGCTAGCGATGGGATTTGTCCAAGACGTTATTTAAATATAATATTGTTGTACTAATTAGCTACTCCAACAACAAAAAGGATACCTATTGACTGAGGCATCCTTCTTTTATAGATCGTATATCGTTATGAGATTTAATACACCACATACATTCTGGTAGCGGACTCAATGTAATCTTTGGGATTAAAAGTCTTATCGAAGGCATCGTTGAGTTGTATCAGTTTTGCCTTCAGATTGGCAATATTTGCTTTCAATAGTGGCTCATCCTCGTACTTATCCAGTAATTCCTGATACTTGGCAATATTTTCCTTAATGCGGCCTGTTGTCGTTCCAAAACGTACCTTTAGCGACTGAATGGCAGACATTTCATAATAGTATTGCTCTTTCCATCTATCAGGATCCAGATTTTTTTGACTTGCCACATTTTTTTCTGCTACGCTAGCCAGGTTATTGAGATAATTGAGTCGACGGTTGGCATCATTTTGCGTGGTAAATCTACGATCAAAATCAGCTTTGCTAATGCCCAGCTTTTGAAAATTGTGGTTTAGGGTCTTTTCGTGGAGCTTTTTTAGCTCTTCCAATTCTATATTAATGGATTCCCATTCATTTTCGATCATTTGCTGATCATGGGTAAACTGACTAAGCACGACGGTAAGCTCAAACATCTTTTCACTCTTTTCGCGCAACTCTCTATCTCTCTTACCCAGATTGGAAATAAAATCACTCATACCATTGAACAATACCTGCGTGAATGGTCCTGTCAATGGAGCTCCCTGAGTCATATCTCCAGTCAGGTTGATCAGGTTATTGAGGATCATCAATCCGGGATCTTCCCCTTTATTTTCACTTACATAATTCTGAAAATCTCTAAACCACTGTCTGTATCCCTGGTAATTCATCGGATTACTTACATCGGTGAGCGAAGTAAAAAATTCCCTTGAGGAATTGAAGAGAATCAAAGGCTTGAGTTCTCTCTCCATGGAAACGAGATTGATAACCGCAGATTGATAGTTGCGTTGATAGACGTTTAGTTCCTTTTCGCTAATAGCCTGCTGTATCGCCTCAAGGGTCTGGACCCTTTCGACCAGCCGATTTACCTTGCGGTCTGCATCCCTTTCGCGCTCTAGTGTCTTATCTATCAGTTTGATGCGCTGATCCAGCTCCGTGATCTTGGTCGAGAGTTGCTCATTGTTTTCATTTCGCTCCTGCTCAATCTGATATAAGGCTGTTTCTCTTACATCCTTATCATTTTCCAGTCTGCCTGTTGACGTCGCTTTATCCTGGTCCTGTTCTTGATCCTGTGCGTATGTTTCAGCTAGTATTCCCCACTGAAGTACCAAAACTATGGTAAAAAAACGTTTAATGATGTTGAATCTCATAGATGTTGATGTTTGTCTTTTTGTAATGTGTTGACGAATCGAAGATCAGAAAGTTTAATACATAGATTCAACCTATCTATATCTCGTAATGAATGGATGGAACTATTGTATGAAAGATAACATAATATGTTCAAAGATAAATTTCCTCCCCTTACAAAAAAAGAGTACTTATGTTATTTTCATTCATCCAGTAAGAAAAAAAAGATTTGAACATGCCGTCCACATCCCAGTATCTTTACCAAGCAATATTCCTGCCGGAATACAAATTTTCTTTAAATTATGAAGTATTTACGCTATTGTGATATTCTCCTGGTTGTTTTTATCATTATTTTTATAACAACTTCTGGATGTTCTCCTACCAACCAGGAAGAGAGTGAAGATCCTACGCTGATCCTCAATCCCTTTTTCCTTCCGGATGGGTTTGAGATGGCCCCTTATGCTGAAGAACTTATCCTACCTACTTCTATTGCCTTTCCCCCTGACGGAAGCAATCGATTGTTTGTCAACGAGTTGCAGACAGGTTCGATTAAAATCGTTGAAGATGGCAACGTTTTGGCGGAACCTTTTGCAAGAATCAATACATTTGCCGCTGGTAATTTTCCCGAAGAGGGTGAAAATGGAGTAATAGGCATAACCTTCGATCCTGACTACATAAACAACCGATATGTTTATGTAAGCTATGCTGTTCGCGAACTAGAAGATACAGTTGGTGTCATTGCCCGGTTCAAAGATGTCAATAATCGTGGAGAGGACTTCACCACTATACTGGATAGTATCCCTTCTGCTGTAAGCCATCAGATACAAAGTATACGCTTCGGCCCGGATGGAAAACTGTATGCGGCGGTCAGCGATGCCTATGAACCTGAACAAGCTCAGGATACCAGTAATTTAAATGGAACTATTCTCAGAATCAATCCTGATGGCTCGATCCCTGCAGACAATCCTTTCGGGGATTCCTACATTTATGCATATGGATTTAGAAATTGTTTTGACTTTACCTTTATGCCAGATGGCAGACTTATAGCTTCAGATATTGGGGCAATATTTGAAGACGAATTGAACATTGTCGAAGCCGGAGGAAACTACGCATGGCCACGCTGGTCTGGCAAGGGCAATCAACCACCTTTCATAGATCCGGTACATGTATGGTTCGAGTCAGTATCACCCACTGGTATAGCATTTTACCAACATGGCCTTTTTCCTGAACCCTACCAGGATAAGCTTTTCATCGTATTATTTGGCCAAACGTATGCAGAGGGTCCTAGCGACAGGTCCAAACGCATACAATACGTAGATTGGAACGGCCCCAGACCTGTTTTAAAAGATTTTATGGTGTACAACATACCTACAAGGGGGAATCCGCTGGACATTGCCTTTGGGCCTGATGGCAATCTGTACTTTAGTGATATTTTCCGGGGAAAAGTGTTCCGGATTACCTACCATCCCAACTAGGATGCGATCTACTATTGGATATCTCTATATCTTAATTCGTATAATATCTCTGGCAGATATTTCCCAACCTGCGCAAGCGCAGCTTGCGCTCTCCACAGCCCCTGGACAAGTCCGGTCATGGCGGGTATCTGATCAGGTCTTCTGATCAAATGTATCAAGAAGGAACTCCATTGCACCTCTCCGAAAGCGTTTACACCATGAATGACGGCATTAGGAATTTGCATGTTCATGGTATCAGAAACAGCCCTGATCGCTACAAATGCTAGTTTCTGTTCCTGTGCAATATGTGCTAGTACGCCACTTTCCATATCAGCTGCAATAGCACCTGTTGTCGCGGCTATCGACCTCTTCTGCGCAGGATCTGCTATCAAATGCCTGACCCCATGAAGTCTGCCTTCATGTACAGGCCACTCTGCATGTAGCAAAGATTTCAATTTACCAGTGATCAAACTGTCAGTTTGATAGCTATTACCCTGATGGTCCAGCACCTGTTGAGGAAGAATCAGATCGCCTGTCTTCAATTCAGGTACCAGTGACACACAGGTACCCCAGCTAATCAATATATCTATCTGTTGTCTCAGGATAACTTTTGCAGCATACTTTGCATGCTGCTCACCTACTCCGGAATGGATCAGGTAAATTTGATTACTCAACAAAAAGGGTTGCCCTACCCGCAGCCGGGTCTGAGTCAGTGGCTTTACCTCCTGAGGCAGTGGAATGACGATTCCTGCCTTCACGGATTCAAATATTTACTTTGCGAATGGCTTCCTCAATTTTTCCCTTACCTACTTCGCGATAATATCTAGAAAGTGCCCAAAGTGGAAAAAAATGATGATATCCATGATATTTCAGATAAAATACACGAGGAAAACCAGGAGCTGTAAATTCAGGTTCCTCCCATTTACCCTCTTCGGTCTGATGATACAACAGATAATTAATCCCCATTCTCACAGCTATCGAATGCGCCTCACCTGCTGCCATCAAACCAAGCAAGGCCCATGCTGTCTGAAATGCTGTACTGTTGCGGGCCTGTCCAGAAGTAGTGGAGTCGTGATAGCTATGGTTATCTTCTCCCCAGCCTCCATCTTGATTTTGAATACCCTTGAGCCAATGAACAGCTTTCTGTACGCTTTGATCGTATGCAGGTACACCTACAGCCTCCAGTGCAATCAATACAGACCATGTACCATAAATATAATTGGTCCCCCATCTTCCAAACCAAGATCCATCTTCTTCCTGTTCTCGAGAAAGAAATTCCAAAGCTGCATCCAACACAGCTCGATATTCAGGATATTGATCCATAATTTTACCTAGAAACATTACTACCCGGGCTGTAACATCACTGCTAGGAGGGTCCAGCAAGGCCCCATGATCTGCAAAAGGTATCTCGTTCAGATAAAAGCAAGTGTTATCGGCATCAAAAGCAGCAAACCCACCATCCCTGGATTGCATTCCGGCCAGCCATACAGCTGCCCGTTCAATATTGTAGTGATATGTATCATTATTGCTTCTGCATAGAGCAAAGGCAGCAAAACCTGTGTCATCAAGATCAGGATAATGATCATTGGCGTACTGGAAGGGCCAGCCACCTGGCTTGAGATAGGGTTGATAAAACTGCCAGTCCCCTTGCCCATCGAGAAGCTGCTTGCCAATGAGCCATCCAAGCGCCATATCGATATGAGGTTTCACATGAGGTTCTTCCAGTTCCTGAAGTGCACAGGACACAAGCAAAGTATCCCATACAGGTGAGACACATGGTTGACAGTAAGCTTCATCCTCTTTGATAACAAGAAGCTTTTCTAGTGCTTCTTTGGCAGTCTTTCTTGCCGGATGCTCCTTAGGATATCCCAGGACAACCAGGGCTTCATATGCATTGACCATCGCCGGAAAAATAGCACCCAGTCCCGAGGTTCCATTCAAGCGTTCTACAAACCACTTTTCTGCCTCCCGAATGGCCCTTCTACGTATGAATCCAGGAATTAAGGGTTCGAGACGGAACCCTATGCGCTCTGCAAACAATATAATCCGGTTTAGCCTGGAACGTACAGGAAAATAGTGTTTCTCCTCTTTAGGAGGCGTGGTAAATAGCTCTTGTATATGCATATTACGGGGATTCTTTGCTTTCACTTTTAAACTGCAAAGTATAAACAAAGGAACCATTACCGTACGGGACCAATATGATACTTTATAAATGTTAAAGGGAAAAAGTCGTGGAAGTAATAGCGTCTCAACTGGAATAAAAGGTACACCTCGCCATGGGATCTGTTCAAACATGGCCAGCGCAATTCTGGTAAAGACATTCGTCCTAGCTGCACCTCCCTCCCCGAGTATCCATTCGCACGCCTTCCGCATAACAGGTTCCTCAATAGGTCTGCCGGCAAGTTTTAAGGCAAAATATGCCTTTACCGTGCAACTGATCTCTGAAGCACCTCCATAAAACAAAGGCCAACCCCCATCCTCATTTTGACGCGCCCAAATATAAGCTGCTAATTTCTGCTCCAATACAGGATCGATCTCATCTAGGAAATGCATCATCATGATGTATTCGGAAGGTATCGTACAGTCAGCCTCCAGCTCAAAACACCAATGGCCATCTGCGTGCTGTTTATCCAGTAAAGCCCGGGTAGATTGATCAATTGCAGCACGCAAAATGCGCTTATCCTCTTCCGTAAGATTATTTCCCGCTGTATCAGGATTCAATGTCAGCATAGAATGTTGTTTTGGTTACTTTTTTTACAGATAATATCTTTCGTCAGGAAACCGGGACATAAGGCAATCCCTTCCTGGCTATATTAAAGATGCCTTTGAGTATATTATCTTGTCTGACAAACAAGTTGCTTAAGGCTATTGTAGCTTTTACGCTTTTGCGGGATATCTTGACCTGATTTCCGGACTGATACTCCTGATTGTAGTGAATTTTCCTTAATGTAAGTATCGCCATCCCCAAGGCCCATAGACAAAAACGGCGGATACCTTTCTCTTTGGAAGGAATTGTTAAGGTGTACTCCAACGCATTTTTCAAATGCCCATGTGCAATCCCAATTAACGTAGTCAATCCTTTCCTGAATTCTACGGAAGTACTTGCGGTTGATAAATGATCAAGATCAAATCCTTCTTGTGCAAAAATATCTCTGGGCAGCCAACATACACCTCTGGATAAGTCTTCCCATACATCCTTTAAAATATTCGTCATTTGAAGCCCCTGTCCAAAAGATATTGCCAAGCGCATCATTCTGCTTTTATGCTGAGAGATGTCCTGAGAATAATGACTGAATAACTCTGTCAACATTTCACCTACTACCCCGGCAACGTGATAACAATATGCATTGTGAGCAGAAAGGGTATTCAGTCCTTTGGGAGAAATATTAAGCTGATAATGTACCATTCCCCGAGACATGATCTCCACACATCTGGCTAATGACTTTTGCTGGAACATATCAAAAGAATGGGTAATGGAAACAATACGGGGAATAAATGCTACCAGTTCTTTCTCAGTATTGAGTGTCTGATCAGATAATAGTGGATAAAGTGTCCGGGAAAAATATTGTGGGTCATCATCACCCGATACAATGCGAACAAATTTTTCACTAAAATACTTTTTTTGCTCAGTGGAGAGTCTAACTTCATCCTCGATCGTATCAATCGTCCTGCAAAGTAAATAGGCATTGGAAATGACCATACTTAATTTAGCCGGTAACTGAGGGATTGTTAATGCGAAAGTCCTTGAGACTCCCTGTAGTAAATAACTCTGCAAATCATTGTCGCTCAAGGAATTCAATGATTTCAAACCAGATTCAGCAGAGGTATAGGCTTCATATATACGGACTTCCGATGGTTTCATAAAGCAAAAATAATTAATGAAATGATAAACTATGTCAGCGCAGTTACACCTGTCTCAGATTCTTCTTTGTTAATTTTGTTTGAAAAATGAGCCCATATACATAGTAGTAGCATAAACTTAGAACAATAATTCTCTAAGTTCTCCTTCGAATATCAAAAAAATAACGCTATTAACGATTTTTTTTTCATTTCATGAGTCTTTAAATGAATCCAACAATCCCCGAAAAATTATGCAAGTAATTCTAGCGCAACCCAGGAGTTTTTGTGCCGGCGTGGTAAGAGCTATTGATATCGTCAAACATGCATTAAAATTGTTTGGCCCACCTGTCTATGTTTTGCACGAAATTGTTCACAATGGATATGTGTTGGAGGACTTGAGAAAACTTGGTGCCATTTTCGTAGCGCAAATCCATGAAATACCTGTAAATTCTGTGATCGTTTTCAGCGCACATGGTGTAGCCCAATCAAAATTCGAAGAAGCCCAAGCCCGCAACCTCACGGTAATTGATGCTACCTGCCCACTCGTAACCAAAGTACACAAAGAAGTAATCGCTTTTGCACGTAATGGACAAGAAGTTATCCTGATAGGCCATCCTAATCATGTGGAAGTCCAGGGAACACTCGGGCAGTATTTACCCTATGCCCAGGATGAAATACATATCATATCAACACCGCAAGAAGCTGCTACAGTGCGCGTTAGGGATCCTGAAAATCTCGGTTACGTAACTCAAACTACATTATCTATTTACGATACAGAAGCGATTATACAAATTTTACATAGTAGATTCCCCTCAATACAGGGGCCCAGGAAAGATGATATTTGCTATGCCACACAAAACCGTCAACAGGGCGTGGTGGATATAATACCTGATATTGACATCTTACTGGTAGTGGGTGCTCAAAATAGCTCAAATTCCAATAGACTGAGAGAACTAGGTGAAAATAGAGGAGTACCCTCTTACCTAATACAGTCTGTAGATCAAATACAGCCTGCCTGGTTTAAACCTCATACAAGTATTGGAATCACCGCGGGTGCATCTACACCAGAATATCTGGTCAAGGGTGTAGTAGATTATCTCAAAACATTAGGTGCAAAACGCGTCAAAGAAGCAACAGCTACTCCTGAAAATGTATTTTTTCCACTTCCACAAATCCTCAGAAAAACCAGTAGCAGTTAATTATACCTAACTTGAAAGTATATCAGATTCATTTTTTAGCCACATTTATTAAACACACACTATCAATCAATTTGAAAAAAACTTAATTATGGGAGTTCCAATAAAACAACAGATTAAAATTGCATCATATATCATAGGTAAGAAACTCAAAAGAGAAAAAAAATATCCGGTCGTACTGATGCTAGAACCGCTTTTCCAGTGTAATCTGGCATGTGCAGGCTGTGGAAAGATCGCCTATCCGCAGGAAATTCTCAAAAAACGACTCAGTGTGGCTGATGCCTTGAAAGCAGTTGATGAATGTGGAGCCCCTGTCGTTTCTATCCCTGGTGGAGAACCGCTGATCCACAAAGAAATGCCTCAAATTGTAGATGGTATCATTAAACGCAAAAAATATGTTTATCTCTGCACCAATGCTATTCTGCTTAAAAGAAAAATAGATGAATACACCCCCTCGCATTATCTCACTTTTTCCATCCACCTCGACGGCCTACGTGAGCGGCATGATGAGTCTGTCTGTAAGGAAGGCATATTTGATATCGCGACGGAAGCTATCCAAATAGCCCTGGACAAGGGTTTCCGAGTCACAGTCAACTGTACCCTGTTTCAGGGGGAAGACCCGCAAGAGGTCGCAGACTTTTTTGACTACTGTATGGAACTGGGTGTAGAGGGTGTTACCATTTCCCCTGGATACAGCTATGAGCTGGCTCCCAGACAGGATGTATTTCTGCCCAGGACACAGAGCAAAGAGCTGTTTCGCAGTATTTTCAGAACAGGTAAAGCGAGAAAATCCACCTGGCGATTCAATCAATCAGACTTATTCCTAGATTTTTTGGCTGGCAATCAGACTTATCAGTGTACTCCTTGGAGTAATCCTACCTACAACGTATTTGGATGGCAAAAGCCCTGTTATCTACTAGTAAATGAAGGTTATGCTCCCAGCTTTAAGGCACTTATGGAGGAAACGGATTGGGACAATTATGGTGTAGGACGCAATCCCAAATGCGATAACTGTATGGCACACTGCGGATTTGAGGGTACCGCAATTGAAGATGCCTTCAAAAATCCGCTCAAATTACTTAAGGTTTCGTTGAATGGCCCCAAAACAGAAGGTCCGATGACAGCAGACATACCCATTACTTACGACCAGGAGAATATGCTAAGTAGTGCGACATAATTAGCTAAAAATTAAACAGCTCATTGTGCTTAATCTACGGAATCGCAAATAAAAACTATTCATATAGTATATTAGCAGGATAAAAAGTAACTCGTTATGTGCATAAATATCAATCGTATACATATATTTTATGCCCTTTGTATATTCATTGGGATATCTCGTTTTTCCCTGATTCCACTCAAAGCTCAAACTGGAAATTGGACAACCGTAAAAACAGCTGATGACAGCAAACCCGTTGCCAGACATGAAGCGGCCTTTGTCGAAACGGGTGATAAATTTTATCTTTTGGGAGGCAGAGGGATGAAGCCTGTCAATATCTATGATCCTCAACATCAGACATGGTCTGAAGGAGCTATGCCTCCTATTGAAATACACCACTTTCAACCCATAGTATGGAAAAAAAGCATCTATATTTTGGGAGCACTCACGGGGAAATATCCCAGCGAAACCCCCATCACCAATATCCTAATTTATCATACAAAAGAAAATCAATGGGAACTAGGTCCGGAAATTCCTGAAGATCGTAACCGTGGTGCTGCTGGTGTAGTGTTGCACAAAAATAAGCTATACCTGATTTGCGGTATCAAGGATGGACACAGAGGTGATCACAAAAAATGGCTGGATGTTTTCAATCTGAAATCCAGAACCTGGGAACAATTACCTGATGCTCCCAGAGCCAGAGACCACTTCCAGGCTATCCTGGCCAAAGGAAAAATATATCTGCTGGGTGGTAGAAAAACCCGCACTGAAGGTACACCATTTGGTAATACTGAAACAGCTA
Source organism: uncultured Bacteroidia bacterium (assembly GCA_964468435.1). Classification (GTDB taxonomy): domain Bacteria; phylum Bacteroidota; class Bacteroidia; order J057; family J057; genus JBCCTX01. Next base: position 10,217 of record CAYXVE010000090.1, read on the forward strand.
TAGATGTATATGATATCAAATCCCAGACCTGGTCCACACTAGAGGCTCCCCTTCCTACTCCCCGTGCAGGAAATTATGCCGTTAAACTGGGAAATGAAATTCTGGTAATGGGAGGTGAATCTCCTGCTCATGAACATGCCCATCCCGAGGTAGAAGCACTCAACATCCAATCACATACCTGGCGTACACTTTCTCCTATGGTAAATGGACGGCATGGAACCGGGGCTATCTTACACAAAGGCCGTATATATGTAGCCTCAGGTAGTGGAAACCGAGGCGGTGGTCCCGAACTGACTAGTATGGAATATTTCACAATGGAATAAAGCTGTATGGGTTTATATTTTACTACGATCCTCCTTTTTCCTCGAATACCTTACGGATGGAATTCTTGTAGCCCTCCGGCATATTGAGGTGTTCTACCTCGTGTTTTTCAAACAATGCAACATCCTTGTGTTCATGGCTGATGCTGATATCCTTTCCTGTGAGGTAATCGTGATCACAAGCATACGTGATGATGACTACCTGGACCTTACCCTGTATGTCATATATCCAAGTATCTACGATCTTACCCGTACTAACCGTTAATCCCAATTCTTCCTGGATCTCCCTTTGCACACACTGCTCAGGACTTTCTCCCAGGTCCAGCTTTCCGCCCGGTAACTCCCATTCATTCCGTACATTTTGTAGCAAAATGACCTTTTGATCGATTATTACAACTCCTTTTATTGACACGGGATACTTCCGTGCAAATACATCTGTCGGTACAAATGCCGATAAAAGGGACAACAACCATCTTTTCATGTGAAGGTCTATTTGATTGGCGGCATTTCGTACCCCCAGCGATCGATATATCTACCCCAATGGGATTGAACCATTCGAAAGGTCTCTTCATCATAACGATACGCATTTTTCCTGTAATGCTGTATACCGTCAAGATATTTTTGAAAATAAAGTATATCTTTTTCATAT
>CAYXVE010000090.1:11285-12372 GCA_964468435.1 uncultured Bacteroidia bacterium
AACTCATCTTCCTGAGGCGAACGAGGTGTTACGGGGACACGATCGATCAGGCGATTTTCAGGAATACTTTTCTCTAGTATAGGCCTGAATAGCTTACCTATCGACAACAATTCCCAAGGTAATCCAGATGCCAGTGGCGATACGATCCCATATTGGGGAGCCTTACTCAGGATATTGGCGAGGTGCGTTGTACCGCTTCGCCAATGCCCTACGATGAAGATGGGAGGAGCCATCGTTAATGTCCTGTTTTTCCATTTTGCATAGAAAAGCTCCAGTTGCATCATGGGCCACCTGCCAAGGGAAGAGCCTAAGGCAAGTCCCAATACTTGCCTTTCTTTGCCGACAAAGGGTCTGTTATCTTGAATAAGCCTTATGATTGTGGCAACATCAGCCCCAAGTAAGGGATGAGTAATTGCTTTGCGCTTGAAAGAAGATTCGCTAAAGTCTTGATCATGCCTTGTTGATTGCATATCTACAAAACTAGGATTTATAGGCTGGCTGGCAGACATCCCCATGACACCAGAGTCTTATAGAAGGATTCATCACTAACAATGTTCATCCAGATCAATCCCATTTACTGGTCTGTTTTGCACAAAACCCCTACGCCAGGGGATCGATGGACACCAATCCCTCAGGTCGTATTCTTCCAGACAGCAGCAGGTTACACGGTGAGGTGTAGTAGCTATAATAACGATAGCGAAAAAAATGTGTGATGTCTCTTAAGTAAGTCTAAACCACCTGGTAGGAGAAGGACAAAACGCTTCTTTTGATAAAAAAACCGTCCAACGTATTCAAGATAATCAACAGCTTGATCCTGATAACCAGAAGGTTCTTTTTAATATCATTGATACTTATCTCCGTGATGCTAAAGCGCGTATGGCCTATCAATAACAATACCTCTAATGGATTAAAAATACTTTAATTTAGCAAATTAATTACTAGCGTATTTCTCGATTAGAATATTTATATAATGCGTTTATTAGGTTCCTCATTTTCAGATTTTGAACTGATTGAAAGTTTTTCACAACCTGCTGTGAATATCCGAGCAACAGTAGTAAACTTGTAGAAAATCCTACTAATCAACAAG
>CAYXVE010000091.1:0-12282 GCA_964468435.1 uncultured Bacteroidia bacterium
CCCGTAAATAATCATTGGAAAACTGATATAAAAATAGGTACTACGTATTATACAAAAGTTGGACAAACTGCTGTAGACAAGATACAACTATCTGCAGGGGTCTACCGGAAGGAGCAAACCAGAATATATGGACAGGTAGCCTATCGATTTGCACCAGAATATATTCCTACTCCTCTAAATGTTGCTGGATTAATTGGGATGGAAAACCATTGGAATCATAACAAATGGAATGTATTAACCCGGATAGAAGGGCGATACTATGGGGGAGGATTCAATTATAACCTGAATAGCGAGCGGAAAGTACATTTCAGAGATCCCAAAAGAAGGCTCGACGAATCCCGCAGCTTTATCGGAACTCAGGTTTATCCCTTGCGCTTATTAAACAGGCCCTTCAGTCAATGGGCTGTCTTTACCGAATATCACAAGCAGCATATAGGAGGTATAAGCATGTGGGGAAAGATGAGTTATCAATGGAAGCAAAGCTGGTATGGAGTAGCTATATGGGATGTAAACGCGATCATGGCAGACGGAGAGGCTTTGTTTATTTATCCCTTTTACCAAGCAGGTGTAAGCTATAAACCATTTGATCAGCTTTTTGTATCCCTACTTCTAACCAACCAGAATATAAATCTCGATAAACATTATCCAACTTATTATTTACTCAAAAGACCTGAAATAAGGTTTTCCATCTCGAGGTCTCTCGACTGGGGAATTTTTAAGCTGTAAGACGGATGAATAAATTATTGTATCATGTACTGTGTTGTATGCTAATATGGACCATTTCCTGTTGTCGTGATTGTCATTTCCCACTGGAAGACCTATGTGAATATGAGACGTTAGTCTACGATGCTCCCCATCTGACGGGAAAGTTTTCCAACGTATCCAGTCCCTGGATATATGGAGATATCAAAGCGCTCATATCAGTATCCAGCGATAAAAATATCTGGCTTGTAGGTGAGACAGCACTCAGTTACTCCACTGATGATCAGGGCTATATTATAGCAAATAGCTTATTACTTGAAAACAATAACTCCGTAAGCTTTATACCTACTTCTCAGGACGATTCCCTGGGATTACATTATCCTTTTTTTCCATCAGAAGATACGATGATCACTTATGTCCCTACTAATGGCCAGGTGGTGGATGACAATCTGGAGGTTATCCTCACCGCATATAGAGATTCTATTAATGTTCAGACCCAACAAACCAGACGAATGCTATCTCATACCTTGATAGCTACAGTCTCTCTCGGCAATTTACAACTTCAGAATATTATCCCTATCACTTCGGGAGAACCTCTTCTCTGGGGAATATCTTTTAGCCAGGACTCCATCTATACATATGTGTATGGAAGAAAGCAAACCACCCTATTTAACAGTACTTACGCCCCTGCGATTGCCCGTTTTCCCAAAGGATCTTTACTGCAACCCTGGGAATATTTTGATGGCAACCAGTGGGTAATGGATCCGGTTTCCATATCAGGATCATTTTCACGTCAAATCGGAGATCAAACCAGCAGTATTTCCATTCAGCCTCTTGAGCCAATGAATTATGTAATGTCTAATCAGATAGATGTGAATGTTAGTAATCCGGGCATTTCCAGCTTTTCGTGGACCAAAACGGCAGGAAGTGGATCGTGGAGTACCTATAATTCAGGGGCTGGGAACAATATTAATATTACCCCTAGCAGTTCAATTTCATTTCTCATTTATCCTGGAATACCTGTTTGTCCCATAAGCAGACAGGTAACTTTTATTCCTACTACAGAGTTTTTCAGTGTATTTCCCAATCCCGTAGAAAGCGAATTGACCGTAACATCGACATCCGCCTATGAGATAGAATACCCAAAACCCCTAAGTACTTCACAGGCTCCACCCAATGGAACAGAAAAAACCACTCACTCTGATACACAAGCATTAGCCCTAGACCCATCCATTGAGCAGGTCAAACTATACGATATTGAGGGTAATACGCTTAAAAAATTAAGACCGAATAGAAAGAGTAAAGAAGAAAAGCTGAATGTCTCCGAATTAAGGCCTGGAACCTATATAGTAGAGTTATTAAATGGCGATCTTAATATTCCGAAGAAAGCCCGAACCCTAACAACTAAAATAGTCAAACAATAGTAGTATCAGAAATCATGGCGATGCGCATTCACAGTTAATCTTTGAACAATGAAAACATACATTATCATTTTCCTAATGTCTATCATATTAGGAATGAGCATAAAAAGTATAGGTCAATCCAATGACCTCGAATGGGCACCGATTGGCGCTACCTGGACATATTTTAGTCCATTCTTTAGAGGAGGAGGAAGTCTTTTAACACTTACTTCTTTAAAAGATACTTTGATTGAAAGAAAAATCTGTAGATACATATCAACTCCCAACCAATCCGTTGAGATCATTTTATATGAGCAGAATGATACAGTATTTACATATCAAGATAATCAGTTTAGAATACTCTATGATTTTACTGCGCAACCTGGCGATACAGTGGAAGTATATGCACCAGGCGAGGGTTGCGAAAATGATTCATATCCCATTCGTATTGATTCAATTGACAATATTCAATGGGGTGATGCAATGTATAGAGTTCAATGGATTTCCAATATTTTTGAACGAGGATGTAACGTAAGTTTTGGAGGACCATTTGTAGTGGAGAAGGTAGGCAGTTTAGTTTATCTTCTCCCACAAAGTATCATCGCAGATCCACCTCCTTCCTTGGGTCTATTGCAGTATTCAGATTCTTCTCTACAGATATGTAATGATCCCAATCTATTGGGTTGTATTCCTCCTGAATCCTTTACTAATCTATGTATGTTTCGTGATAATTGCGACTCTATTCTTATTATAGTCTCGAATAATAATAACATTGAGGGGTTCTCAGAAATTGAGATTTTTCCTACCCCAGCACAGGATCACATCATCTTGCAATCTACAGCCGGGAAATTTCTTTTTGGAAAAGTAGCTATGTATGACCTGACAGGAAAAATCGTCACATTTATAAAGCCTAATAAGGTAAGAGAGGCAATCATAGATGTATCTCATCTTAAAAATGGGATATACTTTTTACAGGTGGAAATAGATGGAAAGCTTTACAGGGAAAAAGTATACATATCGAGATGACAAAGGTTATTATTTAATAATAATAAATTATTTACAACGAATAATTAGATATAGGTAATTGTTGTCATGTTTTCATAAAAAATTTGATGTATACTTTAAAGCGACTGGCAACTATATACATCGATTATAGACAATATTCCATATAAAAAACATCTATATAAAGCGGGTGATCAATCATTCTGTAGATGTTAAAGACATCTTTTACCTTTTCGGCGGTACAGGTAATTTTACCCAACATTGCAGGTGATTGATACGCAATATATGAAATGGTTTTTCTGTTTTGATCAGGTAACTTATTTTGTTGAAAGCAGTTGGTAACTTATGAAGATATCACCTACTATCAAATTTGTCTTACTGGCTGCCAGTAGTCTTACCGCAATGGCTGGCGCTATCATGTCCCCCACACTACCTTCCATCCAAGAAGCTTTTATAGACAATCCACTCATAGATGTATTATCACGACTGGTACTTACATTACCAGCGCTTTTTATTGGTTTTATAGGTCCACTGGCAGGATGGATCGTAGATAAGGTCGGGCGTAAGAAGCTCTTGGTTTTTTCATTACTACTGTATGGAATTGGAGGCAGTTCGGGGTTTTATTTGAACGATATTTACCTCATTCTTGTAGGGAGAGCTTTACTAGGTATATCTGTAGCAGGGATCCTTACAACTTCAACTACACTGATCGGGGACTACTTTGAAGGAAACCAGCGAGATGCTTTTCTGGGCTTACAGGCTTCGGTCATGGCCCTGGGAGGAGCTGTATACGTTACGTTGGGGGGTTTTTTGACAGATATTAGTTGGCGCTATCCCTTTCTGATCTATAGTGTAGCCTGGATACTAATTCCAGTCAGTCAGTGGGTATTATTTGAGCCTAAAGCAGAAGAGGATAAAATGCCAAACGAAAATGGACAGGAAGAACCGGAAAATGGCATGCGTTATTTCATATATTTTATGGCATTTATGGGCATGGTTATATTTTACATGGTCCCCGTACAGATCCCTTTTATGATGAGTAAGTTACCTGATATCAATAATACGCTTGTAGGGTTAGCCATATCGGGATGTACCATTTCAGCTGGCCTTGCATCACTTAATTATTCCCGGATCAAAAGTAAATTGTCATACATGCATATTTATGCTGGTTCTTTTCTGATGAACAGTATAGGGTATACCATTATTGCTTTTTCTCCGGGGTACTGGGGAATGGTAGCGGGTTTGATCATTGCAGGGATAGGCTCGGGTCTTATTTTTCCAAATTCCAGTCTTTGCATGATCGCCATTGCTCCTTTGAGTATGCGGGGAAGATGGGTAGGTGGATTGACTACCTCATTTTTCTTCGGTCAATTTATCTCACCCATCATGGTCGAACCACTTAGAAGGTTTATGAGCTTGCATATGACTTTTGTTTGGGTTGCAGGAGCACTGATTTTATTCAGTACAGGGCTACTTATCAAAGAATATGTCAATCCATTTAGCCACCGGGAGGTTAGTAATGCCAGTTCATAATTTCCAGGGGAATTCATGTTAATGATATTGTTTCGGACGACATTTTGCAGCAATTTCCTAGTGAGATATTCTCACTGCTCTGTCAACAATTCTTCTTCACGCGTGTGAAGATTCTGTATAATATAGTTTCCAACTTTTTTTCCTTGTTCGACTCCATTGTTGATAGCTGGCATGTAATGGATGCCTCCATACAGGCGGCTAATCGCTGCTTCAGATGAAGCAGCCATAAATGATTCAAAAGTCCTGGGAGGTAATCCGTATTTTACTTCGGTGGTATCTTCAAAGGGAAAAGGTTCGCCGTACAGATCTGTAAGTGCTATGGCTGCAGCTGCTGAAATTACACTATGACCACTCGTGTATTCCGGAAAAGGAGGTGTCTGTAGGAGTGGCTGCCAATCGGGATCGATATGCTCATTGATCACGGTCTCCGGACGTATCAGATTACTACGATACTTCTCATCCCAGCAGCTGATAAACGCATCAGCAAGTGCAATGGAAGTCTGAGCATATGCTTCTGCTGTTTCCATGATACTGGAACCAGCTTGCCGGGTCGCTATAGCGACGATACCTATCCAGTGCCCACCAGGTGTGATTTTCTTGGTAGCAAACATCACATGGCCTGTTACATTCATAACATAGGGATTACAATCCCAAAAAGCGGCAATTTCGGCCTCTTCTTCGCTTAATTGGTTGGCCGTTTCATATACCTCCATGACTTCATCAAAGAAGTCGCTTCCCTCAGACAGGTTATAAGGAGATGAAGGTACTGGGACGAATTGTGTAGCTGAATCGATGATAAAGGGGCGTATTTTATTCCAATGTGGTTCTATGGCATCCATATAAGCCGGAGGAGTAGGCTTCCATTTACTATCTTCATCTACCACAGGATGCTTGGGAAAAGTCCGGGTCTCTTTGTAATGATCTCCATCAGCCCAGGCCAGGATATGCTTTGCTACCTCTTCTCCGTATTGCAAGGAACGTTCGTACACATCTCTGGGAATCCCCAGGTCTTTGAATTCAGTAAATATCTGATCTTCAAAAGTCTCCATGCGATCCTCTGAGAAAACCAAAGCCTTGCCTACGGTAAGAAAAGCCTTAGTACTTGCCAGCGGTAGACAATAATCAAGACTGGTATCAGGCTGCGGTGCAGATTCCAGTTCATGCAGCTGCCCTGCCAGGGAAAGAAAACCGGGGTTTCCCGGCACTAGGGCCTCATAAGCAGCTATCGAAGGATAAGCATACACTCTGCTGGCAACTGGTGGGGAAAAAATATCATGTACGATCACATCCGAAAGATGCTCCATAGAGCGATGCAAAAAATCGGAGTTATGCACCTGTTCCTGGTATTCACTATTTGTGGCAGGCTGACAGGCAATCAATGTGATCGTGATCAGAAAACAGCTAATATGAACTCGCATAGTCATTACAGCACTTTATTTGATATTCAAAATTACAAAATTTGCGTTAAAAAGACATATAATATTGCGTACCTAGGCAGATGTTCATTAAGCTATTGAGGGATGATGTAGTAATTTATGTTGATGATATGTATGGCATATTGTATTGTTATGCATTTACATTTTTACTAGATTTATTTAGGAATTGTATCTCATAAATTATACTTAACTTTCATACAATGAAGAATCTATACTTACTATTCGTAGCAGGGGTCTGTACTGTGTTATTTTCTTGCAATAGCTACCAGGGTACTTTGCAGGCAGGCCAACCAGACCGCTCGATGGTGTCCAAAGACAATGTTCCTGCGACAATGGCTGAATTAATGCGAAGACAACCTAATATTCAGGTGAGTGGCAGCGATCAGAACCTTTCTATCAAGATACGTGGTAACAGATCGTTTACAACGACCAATGAACCGCTATTCATTGTAAATGGCAGAAGAATGGGACATGCTTTTGCTTCCATCGCCAACATCAATCCAATGGATGTTGAACGAATCACCATTATCCGTGATCCAGCTGAACTATCCGGATACGGAGTGGGTGCCTCAAATGGAGTGATAGAAATCTCATTGAACAGCCTATAAGAAAATGGAGGAAGTCTCAAAAATCGACTTCCTCTAACTATTTTTTCGATAAAAAACCCGAGAATTGTTAAAAACACATAATTTTTGCCTTAATTCTTAGAGGTAATTAACCTAATTTTCAGTGACATTTTGTAGTAACTGACTTTTGAGACAGTCTTCTTCATATTTTTTTTATTTACCTAATCAAATAGCAGGCTTTCCCAGCAATATTATTTCTTCTCCTAAATCGATCACAATTCTCCCATCCGTCACGATGGAGGTTTTGCCTGAATAGTAATCCTTTAATTGGACACCCTCTTCAAATATATCTCCTACACCTATTGTATGTGTTTCCTGAGCATCCGATAAACCTATGATCACAATGATGTCATCGACATACAAGCTATCTTTATACCTTCTGTGAAAAGTATAAGGAGTCTCGGCAAGAGTCTGTTGTACACCAGCTCCTACAGCCACATGCTCTCGACGAAATCTACCAAGTTTCTGCCAGTGAGACAACACTTCCTGTATTGTGTAACCGTTTTGGCGTTTATTTTCTTCCAGTTCATTCCAGTTCATAAACGACCTAAGATTCGCATCTCCATTGGCACCTTCCACCTCCAGGTCTCTTGCTGTTTCATCACCATAATAAATCTGTGCTACACCCGGGCTGAGTAGTAATTTGGTAGCAGCCTCAAATACATGGTTCCTCTGGGGATCAAAAGGCTGTCCATCATCGTGTGAACTCAGATAATTGACTACGGTATATTGACTCAATGCACCCGAATCAAGCGTTGAGGCGTAAGTGGTAAATAACTCTTCATAAGAATTTTTAGCATCTTCTTTAAAAGAGAAATTGATCAAACTCTCAAATCCGTGATCAAAAAAGTCGACTTGCTGATCTCCATAGTCATAATATCTTCCATTGTGAATGGAGTAGCCGTATACCTCTCCAGTCATAAAAAAAGGCAAATCGTCTGGCTTCATCGCAGGATACTGCTGCTTCCATTCAGCCAATGCAGCTTCAGCTTCTTGTTTTAGTTCTTCCCAGACATCTGCTTCTGTATGCTTCGCTGTATCCACCCGAAAGGCATCAATACCATATTGGCGAATCCAGTCTGTAAGCCATTTAATTAAATAATACCTGGGCACCCGGGGATAACCTGTTCGCTCAAAAAAAGCGTCCAGTTCTGCTGATTCCTGTTCTAGTCTCCCCTCTTTTTCCCATTTATCCCGCAAAAACTGAGGCAGGTCTACAGGTTCATTGCTTTCTGTGCGAATATCTGGCAAATTTTCCACTAATGTACATTCTACTGTACCTTCGTAATCCTGGAAATCACACCTAGGCTCTGTTCTGACCCATGTGTCCGGCCATTGTGTATCTACCGGTGTTACTGGACCCGTGTGGTTGAGTACTGCGTCCCAGATGATCCTGATTCCATGATCATGCGCCAACCTTACCATTTCTGCAAATTCCTCTTCCGTACCAAAATTGGGATCAAGCGTTGTCCAGTCTCTTGCCCAGTATCCATGATAAGCATACGTCTTACCCGTTCCTTCATCTGTGTGGCTTTTGATCTGCTCGACAGGTGGGGTAAACCATATTGCACTTACACCTAAGCTCTCAAAATATCCCGATTTTATCTTCTGCGTTACCCCCTTAAAATCTCCACCCATGAAATATCGCAATTTTGATCCATCAGGTTGACGGTCAAACTGTAAATTATTGGTACTGTCTCCATCGTAAAACCGATCCAATAGTAAAAAATAAATACTGGCATTTTCCCAAATAAAAGGCAATGATCTACTACTAACCAGAATTTCATTCCTTGACTCAATAGAATCATTTGATGTATCAGCAGGACCAGAACACCCTCCAAATAGTAAGCTTAACCATATGACAAGGTATACAGCAGAATTATTCATATGTATAAAATTAACCAGGTTTGAACCGATATGAATATAGATAAATAACTATGTTGTATCACAACGATTGCTCTTTTGTATTTTACCTGCCTATCTTTTCAATCTATTGTGACAGAATAAGGGAGACGTACGAATTCCAGTTCTGCCCCATTCTTCCCAAAAACTAACAAAGCTTTGTCTCCTTTCTGTCTTAGTTCTTCAATTGCGCGTACATTACCTTTGACCCATAGTCCTGATTCTCTGGGCTTTACTGCTTTAAATCCGCCCTTCCCATCACCTTTGATAAAAAGCGCATAACTAGCATCATATACTCCCCTGTTGGGACCTACCCCCGAAAAATTACCTCCCAGGATAAGATCCTGATTTCCATCATTATTGACATCTTTAACCAAAATATCATACACTGGTGCTATCTGAGCTTCTCTGGGCAGTTCCTGCACATCAAAAGTCCCATCACCGCGATTCTCAAGATATGAAGATGCAAAGGTATACGTATACCTGATATCGGCATTTTTGAGTTGCTGTGCTGTAAAAATGTCCTTAATGGTGCTTTCTGCATAGGATTCATAGGTTGTAAACTTCTTTTTCAATGGCACAATCTGAGCCAGTAATTCATCTCTGCTGGCAAAAGGATATTTTTTGCCAGCTTCAAAATAGCAGATTACCGGATCGATCCTTCCATTCTCATCAAAATCGTTGAGGTATAAAAAACAAGGCTCATTACGTTGAGCTTCGAAGGTGGAGTTTAATCCCAAATTTCCCGCAATCAGATCCTGATCACCATCGTTATCGATATCGGCAGCCCGGATCGAATTCCACCACCCATTTGTCCATCCCAATCCAACCAACTGCGTGTTTTCGCTAAATTGACCTTTTTTATAGATAAAGGTCGTGATGGGCATCCACTCCCCAACGATTATTAGATCCAGCTTATCATCATTATTAATATCCACCCAGCATGCATCTGATACCATACCTGCCCGGGCTATGGGAGCTGCTATTTCTTCGGTTACATCCGTAAAATATCCTGAACCGTCATTTTCCAATATGAATGACCGGGGAGAGATACCATAATAACCTGAGATGACTCTGTTTCCTATAAATAAATCTATATCTCCATCCCCATCAAAATCAGCAGGTCTTACACAAGAACCATTTTCATACATTTCCGGAAGCCTGTCATCTTCACGCCGAAATTTACCTGTACCATCATTGATATACAAGCGGTCCATGAGTGGTTTGTAAGGGCCACGAAATTCATTTCCCCCACTTACCACATATAAATCTAAATCTTCATCATTGTCAGCATCAAAAAATACAGCATCTATATCCTCGTGTGCACTATCGCCTTGCCATACTGTATCTAGGATCGAGATAAAGCTTCCATCCTTATTTTGCACATACAATTCCGAAGAATACCTCCGCCCATTTCCCACAAACACATCATCCAATCTGTCCCCATTCACATCTCCGATGGCTAATGCAGGACCTTCCTGAGATAGCATATGTGGCATCAGGGGTTCGCGTTGAAAATCAATAAAATTATTTTCCTTATGTTGGAAATCTATACCTGAAGGATTGCCAATTGACTCAAAGAGCGGCTTATATGTAGTCAGTTGAATATTATTACGCTCAGTTTCTGTAGACTTTCGGATATTCATAAGCCGATTTGTTGTTACCTTTTTCCTGATCTCCATCGTCCCATCCGGCCAATGCACCATGAGGGAATCCAGTATCTCTACCTTCCCTAGTCCAAAGTGGATAACCGGTTCTACCGAAGAGAGAAAACCTCTTACCGGAAATTGTTCCCTGACCCACATCTGATCCGCATAATATGCTTCTACCCTGACACCAGTTGCCGTTGTTCCATTGGCCGGATCTTCCTCGAGTCTGACTTTTAGGTAGTGATGGTCCGTTAGACTATCTGAAAGGTTTTCATACACATAAGCAGGTTCATTGATATTGTTGGTGACAATCTCCAGGTCTCCATCATTATCCAGGTCAGCGTATATTGCACCATTGGAAAAGACGGGTTGATCAAGCCCCCATTCCCGGGATACTTCACGATAGTGAAGGGTTTCTTCAAAGGTAAATAGCCTGTTAGCGATCTTCACTTGCGGCATTTTCTCGATAAAAGCCAGATTCTGTGTATCTATACCCCTGTTGAGCGAACGCACTACCTCAGGATCTGAACTGAAGTTTATATAATCCATATCATTGGGCCGCCGATAGATGCCGTTGGAGACAAAAAGATCCTGATTACCATCCAAATTATAGTCTGCCCATAATGCTGCCCAACTCCAGTCCGTAGCATCTAAGCCCATCATTTGAGCTACTTCACTGAATTGTGGGACTAATGGTAACTTGTCTTGACGTGAGGGTATACCCTGATTGAGTTGCAAAGCGTTGCGTGGATATTGGTAATAATAGCCATAGCTTCGTTTAAACTGAAAAATATCATAGCTATTAGGAGGTTCCGCTGTTTTCAAGATAGCTTCCCAGTAGGGCTTCATATCCAAGGAGAGGATGTCCATCCATCCATCTCGATTGATATCAGCTATGTCTACGCCCATAGAAAACTGGCTGGTATGACCGATTGCCTGTTCGAGAACTTCAGAAAATGTACCGTCGCAATTGTTGAGATACAAATAGTCATTTTCATGAAAATCATTTCCTATGTATAGATCAGGGCAGCCATTGCGATCTATGTCGCTGACTGCTATTCCTAGCCCATATCCTAGCTCGCTGCTGTAAATACCTACTTGCGCTGTAACATTGATAAAACCATTTTCGCCATCATTTCTAAATAACTGATCACCTGCCAGAGGATGCAGGTTTTTTCTAATTGAAGTATCTTGATATGTATTGCTATTATGAACCGAATGATTCAACAGATACATGTCTAGATCTCCATCCATATCATAATCCAGGAAAGCAGCCTGAGTAGAAAACCCTCTAAAATTCAATCCGTATTCTCCAGCCGCTTCCTTGAATGTACCATCCTGCTGATTGATATATAAAAGGTTGTTTCCTTCAATCCCACTGTAATTTCCCAACTGACAGACATAGATATCCAGCCACCCATCTCCATTGATATCAGCCATGCTGGTACCAGTAGTCCAGCCCTCGATACCAGCAACACCCGCTTCTTGAGTAACATCGCTAAATCTTAGATTACCCTGATTCACATAAAGTTTGTTGGGAAGTTGATTAGCTGTGAAATAGAGATCTGTCAGGCCATCATTATTGATATCTCCAGCAGCAACCCCACCACCATTGTAGAAGTACAGATAATTGAGAATATTAAATTTTGGAGACTCATTTAAGTTATTCGAGAAATTGATACCTGTTTGCGCTTCAGGAAGTAACTGAAAAATATGTACCTCCTTCTCTTTTTGGCAACCCAATTGGAGCACTGTGATCAACAGTAGTATCTTAAAAATTAGATTAGACATAGAGCATTGTAATTATCCTATAAAGTTAGTCATAGGAAATTGATCTGTAAAGAGAGAAAGAAATTGTCGTAGAGAGAATTTAAGGTATGACGACCAAGTTTGTATTAGTAAACCAATGATCAGTATAAGAATCTGCTGGTAGTTATCACCTTAACGAAAGGGAAATAATCGCTTTGGCTACTCCGCGCTTCCCATCTTCAGCTGAAGAAAAAATAAATTCGTCTCACCCTCTCACATCATG
>CAYXVE010000092.1:0-3496 GCA_964468435.1 uncultured Bacteroidia bacterium
GACAGGATTGACAGGATTGACGGGATTTAGACAGGATTAACAGGATTATTATTTAGCACGACGAGTTATTTTTCTATTACGAATATGGCATCGGCCCAATTTTTGGGGAGTGAAAAGCCCCCTATATTGGAATCTAAACTTACCCGGGTTTCTTCAGAGTAGATACCTGTTGCAGGATTATAGGTCTTTACCTTTAAGTTTTCGGAATATGAAGTGAAAGGAGTGAAATCGAAATTTGCAAGGCTGGTATCAGGATAATAAATTAGGCATTTTCCCCCTTTATCTGTTATCACAGCTACTTTCTCCAACTCTCCATCTCCTTTTCCGGATGCGAATATATCGTTTGCCAATGTCCATTGAGGCCAACCTTGTTCCAGACAAAATTGCCTGATATGCTTAAGGACTTGAGCACCTTCCAGATTCAGAATTTTTTCCCATCCTTCATAGGGACTGAACAGCGGGCCATTTCCGATAGAATCTCGAAAAGCTCCGTACGTAAATCCGGCAGCTCCAGCAAAAAAGCTTTGTAGCGCTTGACGACGTACGTGAATCGCCCGGGTAGATCCATTCAATTCATACGAAGGCTCGCCCATAACGGTGGGCTTCACTGGATCTATCATTAGATAATCCTGTCTGACAGCCTGAGATACTGAATCCCTGTGTTGCCAGGTCTCTACCATGTTAAAGTCCAGCCAGGGGTCCTGATGGAACCATTCTGAAGAGTTTCGCATAGGCAGTCCATTTGGATGGTAGGTCATCAATGCGTAATCCCATAGGTCTGACTTTTCATTCCATTTTACCGCTTCTCCTGTAATACCTTTCACTACTCCTTCTGCCATAGCCCGGTAATGCTGTAAATAGTCTCCTCCATCATCGGCCTGTACATCTCCGCCCATTACCCAGATGATATGAGAATACTGCCGATACCGTTTCCCCAAAAATTCTCCATAGGTCTTCATGTCTTTTTGAGAAAAAATGGCTTGAGAAAATGGCTTGTGGGTGGCATTGACATAGCGCCTTCCCCAGACAGGCAGTATAGCGAGATACATTTCTTGTTCTTTGACGGCTTCAACGATATAATCCACATGATCCCAGTAGTCATTTGGATCAGTACTACTACCTCCTTCAACGACCCAAGGCATTGATCCATCTACCTCTCCATTTTCTTCTTCAAAGGCTTGATGGCCATATGCATTGGGAGCATTTGTCGTGAAATCTACGGGATCCTCGGTCCGTTTTCCCCAAAACAAGCAGATTTGAACTACGCTAAATCCCTTTGTTTTTCTATCATCCAGATATAAGTCAATCTCTTCCCGTGTCATCCACTCCGACATGCCCCATACAGTACCTCCTAGCCAGAAAAATGGATCTCCATCCTGATCTATCAAATAGCGCTGGTTTACTGAAACCTTTAGCGTGGGTTTAGCAGGAGTGGTCTGCGCATCAAGTTGTACCGTAATCAGTGCAACTAAATATAGTAGTGTGATAATGCGGATTATCATTACTTTCTGTATTAACTAATTACTTTTTTCATCGCGGGATGGATAAAACCGGATTTATTCAAAGGGTTACTCCTCACAGGTTTGAATCCTGATTTCAGGTAAAATTCCATGGTGTTGATCCGGGCGTTTAGTGTCACAGTCGAAAGACCGTAATCTTTACAGCTTTCCGTCAGCTGATGCAGGATCTCCCGCCCAATACCTCTTCTGCGGTATGCCTCATCCACTGCCATCTGAGATATAACCCCTTCGCGATCCCAAAACGTCACCCTTCCGGTTCCCACTACTTCCTGGCGATCTACACATACCACATGTAGACTATGCGGCTCCATCACATCGTAAATGAGTTCTTCCAAATGGGAAATTTCTTCAAAAAAAGTCCTGATCCGTAGCGCAACTGCAGCGGGGTAAAGCGAATGGAATGTATGGATGAAACAGTATTCCATAACTTGCCTGTGTAAGTTGTTAATAAAAACTTAATTGGCAAAATGAGTTTGCTATGATTTGATATAAATACAGAAGCACTTTCTTCTTCAATAGCATTCTCGCAAAGGATTTTCGGTTCCTGGATTAACTCCGGTTTGTATTGGGCAATTTCGTAAAAGCCCTGGTAGACCAGGCTCCGACAAAGGTCCGGGAAGTTTCCAGACAGCTACGAACAAAGGCTTCTACTTGTGGATAGACTTCCCGGGGGATAAAAATATAGGGCATGATTTGAAGGAGATGCAGCCTGGCCTCCCAACTGTCCACCTCATTTGACATGAGGAACAATACACTAAGGATGTCCTGAGCTACTGATTGTCGCTGTTTGTAATGGTGCTTGATCAGCCAGGTTATGGCTTTTTGATGTTCAGGATAAACGACGTAGATCTCTACCCACTCTGAGAAGAATAATTTGTAATCATCCTGTGCCTGATAAAATTCTGACAGGTATTGAACGTGAATACCATCCCAGGAAGCAGGTTGTTCGATTAATTGTTCATTCATGCAAATATTCAGCTTCCTTATGTCGTGACTAACCCGTGGGATATGAATAGCCATTGATAACAAATAATAGTAGTTATTTCCTGGACGGAATCAAAGGAAATAATATGGTCTCGATTGATATCAGGGGAGGAAGAGCGCGATGGTCTGTTTTTTTGGGGGTAAGACGCACAATATCACTCATCGCTCTAGCTTCCCCTCAAATCTTCCGGTTCCTCAATCTCAAATTCTTCAGGGGTATCATCACGGGAATCTGTACTCAGCCCATTGTTAAACATCACAAAAGGAATCTCAGTACCAGCATATTTTTCACTTTTTTCCACCACTTCCTTCCCAATCTGAAAGGCTTCTTCGAATGAACTGTTTTGAGACAAGGCTGTGTAGAAGCCACTGGAAAATAACACAGACATATCGTCCTCTACCAGCGCTTTACTTCCTATCGCATTTTGAAGAGATTGAGAGATTTTTTTGAGAAAAACAGGCGTACACCAGGTATTGACAAACACACATTTGACATAAGGCTGAAATAGGGAAAAAGTAGAAGCCAGATAGTGATAGGGGACACTTCGTATGGTGTCATCCGTTCGGTGAAATACGAGGTATTTGTCATTGGAAGGGGCCGCAATATGCAAAATATCCGGTTGCTCGATGCGGACCATGTTGAAAAACTGATCCAGGGTGGTATGGAAACTTTCGACTACTTCAAATAGGTCGCGTTGGCGATTGAAGATACGACGGATTTCCAAATACTCTTTCTCCAGTTCAAATTTAGGGGTATTGACCGGATTGGAAGCGATAAACAATATTTTGAATATCTTTTGCTTGTCTCTTGCCAATCCACGTTCAATTACCTCTTGAGGCATATCCTGAAAATAGTCCTGTGAAGCGACCTGATTGAGATAATTCAGCGCTGCATGATAGATCTTATTGTTCTCCAGCTTCAATTGATCATATGTGAGCAATCCCTGATTGTACATACTATGATTGGCATTGAAGCGAGCAGAAAGTAGCAT
>CAYXVE010000092.1:3596-12216 GCA_964468435.1 uncultured Bacteroidia bacterium
ATCTGAATCCCCATTTCTTCCAGTTCCTTACGCACTTGTGCAGGATTCTGGTAGTGAATACCTTTCATACCCAGGTTTCTTGCGGTTTCTATGTTGGGAAAAGAATCATCGATAAATACGGACTCATTGGGTTGAAAACCAAATCGCTCAAACAGGATATGATATATTTCTGGATTAGGTTTTACGCATTTTACTTCACCAGAAACGATAATCCCTTCAAAATCCTGTAAAAAAGAATATTTCTCCCGTGCCACTGGCATGGTCTGATGCGACCAGTTGGTCAGAGCGTAAACGCGGTATGGACTTTTCTCCAGGAAGTACTTTTGCAGAGCGACCATTTCCGGAACATGTTTGGCCAGCATTTCGGGCCACCGCTCCCAATATGCTAGGATCTCCATTTCATACTGTGGATATAGCGGAATAAGCTCTTCTATGGCTTGTTCAAATGGCCTTCCAGCATCCTGCTGCTTATTCCATTCCGGATGGCATACTTCTTCCAGGAAATTCTCCATTTCTGATTCATCATCAAATATTTGGGTATACAAATGCCTGGGATTCCAGTCAATCATGACACCTCCCAGATCAAACACGATGGTTGTGATTTCGGACATAATTACTTCTTGATTGAAAATATAATATTACAACGAATATCAATTAAAGTTACTTTTGTAAAAATAACGCTACAAATTTTTAATATGAAAATCGACCGTAGATCATTCAACCGTTTAATGTACCAATTATCACATGCTGCTTTTTGGGGATGGGTATTACAGGGATGTGAGCATGATGATCTGGAAAATAGCCAATCAGTTTTTAGGCTTATCTCTATTAAGGGGGGAGATCGCTTGTTTACCTCAGATATACAGATCATTCAATGGGAGCATGCAAATGTAACACTGGTAAACTTTGAATTGTCTATTGATGGTGGGAATACATGGGAAACTCAAATCTGGCAGGTTGATCCCAACATCCATCAGGTAGCATGGACCTTACCCAAGGTTACTTCTGAAGAATGTACCTTGCGTGTTAAAGATGTTTTCAGCAATGAAGTGCTTTTTCAAAGCGATACTTTCACGATCAAAGCGGTGAGATTTGCAGTCAATATTGCAGATTATCCAGAACTACAGGCTATCAATCAAGTAAAGGTTATTGATTCTATTTCAATGAGGAGAGTTTCAGGAACTGATTTTGTAGTATTAAGTAATATCTGCACGCATCGCGTTTGTGGTCTGGATTGGAAGGAAGGTGAAAATTTATTTGTGTGTCCCTGCCATGGTTCACGATTTTCCGCAGAGGGAGAACGGATAGATGGAATTGCTGAAAATCCGTTGAAAAACTATGAATATGAATACGTATCTGATAAGGATCGATTATATGTGTTTTAGAAAATAGAGAATCAGAAGAACAAAAATTGTATCTGTTTATCGGCTTTTAAACACTCTTAGTGTTTCTGATTCTCTCGGTAGACAAATTATTTCCTAAGAATCCAGATCCAGATACTTTAAGAATTCACTTTTTACATTGGGATCTTCAAACTTACCATTATATTCCGCTGTCACGGTTACACTATTTACATCCTGTATACCTCTGGAGGCTACACATAAGTGATCAGCTACCATAACCACTGCTACATCATCTGTTTCCAGGACGGTTCTGAGTTCTTGTGCTATCTGCATGGTCAGTCTTTCCTGTACTTGCGGTCTACGGGCGTAATATTGTACGATGCGGTTGAGCTTCGACAGGCCGATTACTTTACCACTGGAGATATATGCTATATGTGCCTTACCTATAATCGGTACAAAGTGATGCTCACAGTTGGAATAGAAGGTGATATTTTTCTCGACCAGCATCTGATTATACTGGTATTTATTCTCAAACAGTCGTGCCTTAGGTTTATTTTCAGGATTCAATCCTCCAAATAATTCCTTGACATACATCTTTGCTACTCTACGGGGGGTGCCCTTGAGGCTATCATCATTTAGGTCAAGTCCTAGCACATGCATGATTTTCTTGAAATGTTGCTCGATCAGATCCATTTTGGTATCGTCGTCCATCTCAAATGCGTCAGGACGAAGTGGTGTGTCTGTAGAGCTAAAAGCATGTGCTTCGCCCATTTCTTCAAAAAGTTCTTTTTCCTTTTCGATGTCTTCCCCGCTATGTTGACTCCCATGGCCATTAATTGGCAGGGTATTCCACAAAGTTTCGTTCGGTTTCATAAAGTCTTACGGTTAAATCCAGTGTGTCTTGTAGCTGCTCTCGCAGCAGGTTATAAATAACCACAGCAATATTCTCTGCGGTTGGGTTAAGATTTTTAAATTCCTCAGTTTCCAGATTCAGGTTCTTATGATCAAATCGATCCAGAACATGTTCCTTGATCATATCTTTGAGAATCTTCATATCCACCACATATCCTGTACGAGGATCTATCTCGCCGGTTACTTTAACGATCAGATCATAGTTATGACCGTGATAGTGTGGATTGTTACATTTCCCAAATACCTTCCGATTGGTCTCATCGTCCCAATCGGGATTGTGCAACCTGTGGGCTGCGTTGAAGTGTGCTTTTCGAAATACTGAAACTATCATATGCTAATATGGAACAATAGTATTATGTATATGTTTAACCTTTTAGGAAAATACTTAAACAAACTTCTTCAGCTGCGTGTATCATGAAAGAACAAGAATATAAGGAGACATTAATCATTGGGGGGGGTATTGCAGGGTTGACAACGGCTTGCTTATTGTCCCTTAATGGTATTCGGTGTACGATATTAGAGCAAAATTGGTTACCTGGCGGATGTGCGAGTTCATATCCTCGCAAAGGCTATATATTTGAAAGTGGTGCAACAACATTGGTAGGCCTGGATGAACACATGCCATTGAAATACCTTTTGGATATTACGGGTATACAACTCAATCCAGTAGTATTGGAGCCACCGATGCGCGTTTATCTGAAAAATGGCATGCAATTAACGCGTTATAGAGATATTGATCAATGGATTGAAGAAGCAGAGAGGGTGTTTGGCAAAAAAGGTCAGCGTCCCTTTTGGGAATACTGTTTCAAGATTAGCCAGTTTGTGTGGGAAACTTCTCTTCAGCAGCGGGTCTTCCCTCCATCACAATTTTCTGATCTTTTGTACGCTGCGCGACATTTCCGGCCAAGGCAGATCGGGTTTGCTACCTTGGCGTTCCGGTCCATGAAGTCGCTGCTAAAAAAATATGATCTCTTTGAAAATCAGGATTTCGTCGATTTTGTCAATGAGCAGTTGCTCATTACTGCCCAGAATTACCTCGATGAGGTAAACGTTCTGTTTGGTGCTACGGCTATATGCTACACCAACTATACTAATTACTACATGCCGGGTGGACTGCTTAATCTGGTAGATCCTTTGGTACAGTATCTTGAAAATAGAGGATCTGAAATTATTACCAGAGAACCTGTAACGCACATTTACCGAGAAGGGAATGACTATATTGTCGAGGCTCAAAAACATAGCTATCGAACCAGTGCGCTTGTTTCAGCCATTCCCATCAATAATACACTTGGTCTGTGGGATGATGAGCAATTACAGAGAAAGTACCAGTCCAAACTCCTGCATTCTGAGTCGCTCAATAGTGCATTTCAGTTGGGCTTCGTCGCCAGAAAGCAGAAACGGTTCGAGTGTCTTCATCATCAGATCCACCTTTCCCAACCCCTCCCATATTCTACTTCAGCTAGTATTTTTCTGAGCATCAGTCATCCCGATGATCATCTTCGCTGTGGGCTGGATGAATTTGTAGGATCAGTGTCTACGCACGTACACCATCCTGAAAAAACGTTTATTGATGATAAATCCTTGGTTGAGGAAGCTATCTTTTATGAACTTGAGCGCCAGGGATTTCTTCAGCGTGAAGACATTATTTTCCATCATTCTTCAACACCCAAAGCATGGCAAAAGTGGACAGGCAGAGCCTGGGGTTTTGTGGGAGGGTATCCTCAATTTATGCGCATTAAACCATGGCAGATGATAGATGCTCGTTTGGATCACAAAGGGGCTTACATATGTGGTGACAGCACTTATCCCGGGCAGGGTATACCTGGTGCCTGCCTCAGTGGGATTGTGGCTTATGAGAAGATGAAATTGGATAAAATTCCTGAAAAATTAGTCGCCAGACGCATCCAAAAAGTAGCGCCAGATCATGATCTAGCCTTGGAGAGCGCCCTGTCATGAATGGGGTTGACTAGCCCGTCTAAGGCGGTCGTTGATGGCCTTACCCAGACCTACTTCTGGAAATATTTCTGCGAAGATGAGTTTTAGCCTCATGTGATCAAGCTCTCTCATTGCTGCAAATAATCTTCTGGCTGCTTCATGTAGATCACCTTGAGGCGATAGTACACGTTGCTGAGATTCAGGCACTTCAGGATAAAATGATTTATATGATATAATCCCGCATTGCTCAGGATCAACTTCTGACAGGTTCAGCTTTACATCTCCTTGCCGGAAGGGAGTAACAGGTGCATAATGGCTTCTGAGCATACCTGATGCCAGGGGTTGATCATCATTCGTACTTGCCTGAATCTTTACTTTTCCCATAAACATTTCAAGGGTCTCAATACTCACACCGCCCAATCTCAACACAATTACCTGATCTTCTTCAAAGGTGACAATCGTTGATTCTACCCCAATTTTTGTGGGACCACCATCCAGGATATAAGATATTTTGTCTCCCAGTTGCTGTGCTACATGCTGGGGTGTAGTGGGACTAATATATCCAAATGGATTGGCACTGGGTGCAGCGAGTGGAAACTCTAGCTTATTTAAGAGATCCAGGGTCATGGGGTGTTGTGGAATACGCACAGCCACCATCGGGCTTCCAGCAGTCACAATATCGGGAATGATATCTGTGATTCTGGGAAGGAGAATTGTAAGTGGACCAGGCCAAAGCGTATCCGCAAGTCTTTTGGCGGCTGCTGATATGTCCGCTACAAATCCTTGAATCTGCTCCAGATCTCTGGCATGTACGATAATGGGATTAAACTGGGGTCGTTCTTTCGCTTCAAAGATGCTAAGTACAGCATCTTCATTCAGAGCATTTCCTGCAAGTCCATAAACTGTTTCCGTAGGTATGGCTACGAGTTTACCTTCCTTGAGTAGGGCAGCGGCATGGTCAAGATCTTTGCCTGTCAGGGCCATAAAATAGGGTATATAGGGTTAATTTTTGCAAAAATAACAAAAGTACCCAAAGATCTATCACCCCATGATTTTTAGGGGTTCGGGAGAAAAACAAAGGATAAAAATAGCAATAGCTACCCAGCCTAATATCTTTCTTGGCAAATTTATTCTGCGTTCCAGTACTGCCGGAGGATGATCAACCCCCATAAAACGCACAACAAGGAAGGAATAAAATAACCATATAAAATTCATATGTAACTGGGGAAAAAACCACTTGAGCATGATCTGTATGCCCAGCAATGCTAATGCATAAAGAAAAAGTTCCCAGCGATACTCTGTAAAAATGATCCGTTTGAGAACGAATATAATGAACAGGAAATAAATCGTCACCCTGAGGAGTAACACCCACCAGACCCCCGGATTAGAAAATTCTCTCAGGTCTACAATTCCCGTTCCACCGACTAGCAGCAAGGCTGCTACTGCAAGCCTGGCAACAATTCCACTTATCCTGGGGCCAAACATCCCATAAATTACATGGCCTCCATCAAGTTGCCCTATGGGTAAAAGATTGAGTGCAGTAAAAAACAAAGTAAGATATCCTACAAATAGATAAGGATAATGCATGAGCTCATAGTGAGGTGGAATCTGACTGGGGTCTGAGGTGAGCGTACTTTTCAGTATTTCAAACAGAATGCTGGATCCAATTTGGTAACTCTGTGCATTTTGAGTCTGTAAGTAAAATTCCATTTCCTCGGTTGTCGGGACTTTACCAAACTGCTGAATGTATTCAGGGTGTATGTTGAAAACATATTCTTCCAGTGGAGGTAAATTGAGAAATCCATATACCAACAGACAGATAGATACCACAAAGCCAGCTAAAGGGCCAGCTATCCCGATGTCAAAATATTTATCTGTAGTAGAAGGTCTTTGTTTTAGCCTGATTACAGCACCAAAAGAGCCAATATTAATTGCACCAGGTATCGGTATGTAAATAGGGATGAAGTAGGGAAGAGATGTTTTGACTTTGTGGTA
The DNA here is from genome assembly GCA_964468435.1 of uncultured Bacteroidia bacterium. Lineage (GTDB taxonomy): Bacteria > Bacteroidota > Bacteroidia > J057 > J057 > JBCCTX01. The sequence goes on from CAYXVE010000092.1 coordinate 9,782, forward strand.
AACAGAAGTAAAATAATGCCCAAATTCATGAAAACTAAGAAAGGCCAGAAAGGAAAGTGCATAGGGCAACCCTTTGTACCAATCATGAATGGTGAGCAAGCCTTCCTGACGCACCACTCCCCACCCTGAAAAAATTTTACCTGTAATATGTTCTGCCCCTGCAATGGACGTCGTAACGAGTGTAATGAGAAAAAGCCCCAGATGTAACGCATAGATGCGTAAGATGCTTGTTTTCATAAATGTTACCTCAGTTTATGAGATATATTCTTGCAAATATGCAAAAATATGCTGAAAAAAGACAGACGCCTCAAGATCTCCACTAAATGTAATTTTTATACCCATTTTTTTCTAAAAATTACAATACTTGGTTGTAACTTGTAAATGTTTTGAGCGAAGAAGTAGAATGTCTAAGTATAAATTTCAGTACTATTATATTTTTAATAAAATTCAAAATTATTAACCTGTCTAGCTACAATAATGTTTTAGATAAAATTCAAGTGGATTTAATCAGCTTTGTAAGCCATGACTGCCTTTAATGATCTGTATCCTTATTAATGCTGCGTGCGCAAGTTGGCGACTTGTTAAGGTATCTCAAATTAATTCCTTCCTTCCTAAGCTAACTTTCATCCAAAATCCATACCCTGCAGTTTTTCTCGCCCGAGAAAAACTGGCAGGGTTTTTCTATACATTGAGATACTGGTTAGATGTAATGAATACAGCTAATTTGTTTTTGTTTTTCATAAATTATTTACAACAAAAATTTATCTGAAAATTATTTTTCGTCCAATGACATACTTCTCATAGTAATTCTTGGGTGTACATTCCATTAACCATTCGCATAATATTCCAGGGATTATGATCTTTAAGTGGTTCGGGAATTAAAGAGTGTGGAATATTCTGATAGCAAACGGGCCTGAGAAAGCGAAAGATAGCTGATGTTCCTACCGAAGTGCTGCGGCTATCAGTAGTAGCAGGATAAGGGCCACCATGCACCATGGCATGGCATACTTCTACGCCAGTAGGGAAGCCGTTGTAAACCAGGCGTCCTGCCTTTTGTGCTAAAATGTCTATCAGTTCGGCGTAGTCTGGCAGTTCTTCCTCTGTTGCGTGTATGGTTGCAGTGAGATGTCCCTGGAGTGATTGAGCAATTTTTAGGATCTCATTTTTCTCATCACAGGAAATCAACAGCGTTGATGGACCAAAAACTTCTTCTTCCATGCGTTGATCTGCTAAAAAAGCAGCTGCCGATGCAGTAAGGAGTGTGGGGATACCCTGGCTGGCTTCCTGAAAGATAGACTTTCCCTGTCCCAGAATAAACACTCCATTGATGGTACCTAGTCCATGAAGGCCTTTTTCGTAATTTTCCTGTATGCCTTTGTGTAGCATGACACCTGCCTCCTGCTCTTTGACGATACTTCCAGCTATATCCAGAAAAGTATTCCATTCCTCGTCCTGTATTCCAAAAACCAAGCCAGGGTTGGTACAAAACTGTCCGACACCCAGTGTCGTCGACTGTACGAGGCCTTGAGCAATTGTTTCTTTCCGCGCTTTCAGCGCGCCAGGGAGGATAAACACTGGATTGGTACTTCCCATTTCAGCATACACCGTAATGGGTTCTGGTCTGGAGGCTGCCAGATCGTATAAGGCTCTACCCCCGCGAAATGAACCTGTAAAAGCTACAGCTTTGATCTTGGGGTGCTGTACCAGTGTCTGCCCGACTGCGATACCTTGTCCCTGAACCAGCGAAAAGGTTCCTTCTGGCATCCCGCATTTATCAACAGCTTTCAGAATCGCCTGACCGACGAGTTCTGAAGTTCCAGGATGTGCAGGATGACCCTTGACAACTACTGGACAGCCTGCTGCCAGAGCAGACGCAGTATCCCCACCTGCAACAGAAAACGCTAGTGGGAAGTTGCTTGCACCAAATACTGCAACAGGTCCCAGACTCACGTTCATCATACGTATATCTGCTCGTGGAAGGGGTTCTCTGTCTGGTATAGCTGTATCTATACGAGCTCCTATCCAAGAACCCTCGCGCACTACTTCGGCGAAAAGCCTGAGCTGATTGACTGTACGGCCACGTTCCCCCTTCAGCCTTCCCTCAGGAAGGCCCGTTTCCTGCATGGTGAGCTGTATTAGATCATCTCCCAATGCTATGATCTCATCAGCTATCGCATCCAGAAATCTCGCCCGGGATTCGCGAGAGGTATGTCTGAAGGTATTAAATGCCTGATCAGCTAGAATACAAGCTTCCTCTACTTCTTCTGCCGTAGCTTCATAAAAAGAAGTCATTAAAGGCTTTCCTGTTGCAGGATCATAAGCTGTAAATGATCCCACAGTAGAATGTTTGGTCGTATTTCCTATGAGTTGTGATCCTGTTAGGTTCATGATATATAATTAGAATTTTGTTATTGTGACATTTTTATATTGTGGCA
>CAYXVE010000093.1:0-10870 GCA_964468435.1 uncultured Bacteroidia bacterium
AATTTTGTAAACAAAAGCATTAAGACCTTCATGAAGATCATACAATTCATACTCGCTGCCCTATTTTTTCTCTTTGCCTACTTTCAGTTCAATGATCCGGATCCCATTATCTGGGTATCACTTTACGTACTGACAGGAATACTATCGCTAGCCGGCGGGTTGGGCTTTTATAATAAGTATGCCATCATCGGTACTATGGTGATCTCAGCCATCGGAGGAATCATTACTTTTCCAGGTGTGGTAGATTACATGACCAATCAGGAAGGCTACACCATACTGGAGGGTATGTCGAACGACCGTCCTTACATCGAACTTACCCGGGAGTTTGGAGGTCTTTTGATAACGCTGGGAGCTCTAACTTTCCTGCATTTTCAGGCAAGAAGAAAAGAAAGAACACAACGAGCAGCTTCTGCGACTTAATCGGCTAGTCTTAGAGATCTTCCCTTTTCTCGTATATTTACAATATGGCTTATTTGATCTCTGTTGTAGGCCCCACTGCAGTGGGAAAGTCTGCTTTGGCCATTCATCTGGCCAAAAAGTATCAGAATCATATCCTCTCATGTGATTCCAGGCAGATTTACAGATACATGGATACCGGCACAGCAAAAGCCTCGCTGGAAGAACGCCAACAGATTCCTCACCACTTCATAGATATACTCGATCCCAGTGAGGAATACAATGCTGCCACCTTCGAAAGAGAAGCCCTAAAAACCCTGCAAGGAATATTCGAGACACACCATCTCGCAATTGCTGTGGGGGGGTCAACCCTGTATTTTCATGCACTCTGGTATGGAATTGATCACATGCCACCTGTAGACCCAGCTATAAGAAGTCATCTTAGAGATACATATAATCAATCGGGCCTTACTTTCTTACTGAATCAACTCAAAGAAGTTGACCCTAAGACATACGCTCACATCGACAAACAAAATCACGTGCGAGTGATTCGGGCTTTGGAAGTTTATCTTTCATCTGGAAACCCCATTTCAGGATTTAGAAAAGGGTACACACCGCGTTCCGAAGGTGTCCAGCACATAAAAATAGGATTGTATTTACCACGAGAGATCTTATATGACAGAATCAACAAACGGGTAGATACTATGATTGATCATGGACTGGAAGAAGAAGTGAGAAATATCCTTAAAATGGGTTATCAGCCTGACATACAGGCTTTAAAATCCATAGGTTACCAGGAAATGATTAGTTATATACAGGGAAACATCGACCTCGAAGAAGCAATAAGACTCATCAAACGCAACAGTAGACGATATGCAAAAAGACAGCTTACCTACTATAGAAAATTTGAAGATATTACGTGGTTTCAGGCTTCTGAGATAGATCGTATCGAAAATTGGTTGGAATATCAGCTTACATGATCCAGACAGGGCTATGCTGTTCTTCTTTTTCAGGAATCTAATACTGCTAACTCGACTTTCTGTCATGCCCATTTGTAAGACCAGGGGAATGTCAAGGAGATTGATTCATCAGCCAATGCTCCCAACTGCCAAGATGAGTATCGTGTGAAACTGCTTCCCACAAAATACTGGAAAATTTTGCTCTGGGAATCTCTTCGGCACCCAGACTTTCCAAGTGCTTTGTATATACCTGGCAGTCGATTAGCATAAATTCACGTTTTATCAACTCCTTTACAAGTAGGATAAATCCTGCCTTGGAAGCATTACTTACTTTAGAAAACATGGATTCACCATAATAACATTTCCCAATAGAAACTCCATATAATCCACCAGCAAGCTCGTCATCTTTCCAAACCTCAACAGAATGTGCAAATCCCATTTGATGAAGCCTGTGGTAAGCATCCAGCATTCTGGAAGTAATCCAGGTACCATATTGCCCCTTTCGACGGATTTGCTGACATTGCTGAATCACTTCTGGAAACTTTTGATCAAAAGTAATCCGAAATATCTGATCCCGGAGTATTTTCTTCATGCTCCTGGAGACCTTTAAGTTAGTTGGAAATAAGACAAATCTGGGATCAGGTGCCCACCAAATAATGGGATCATTTTTCGAAAACCAAGGAAAAATACCTAGGCTGTAGGCCAGTAGTAATCTTTCAGGAGAAAGATCTCCGCCAATAGCTAATGCACCCTCCGGATCTGCTAGATCTGGATCGGGAAATATTAATTCATCCGTAAGTTCGTATATGGGCATAGACCTAAGTGCTACTCCACCGTGGCACCGATTCCACGGTCTACCAATGCTTCACGCATGGGTCTAAGGATTTTTTCAGTCCCCTTTTTGACTGCATATTTGCCTTTAAAGTGGATAATCCAGGCACATTGCTCTGCCTGTTCGCTTGTATGACCACAAACCTCTACCAAGGATTGGATGACCCAATCAAAAGTATTCACTTCATCGTTCCATACAATCAAGCTAAGAGGTTTATCCTGATCAGTATACTTTTGTGGTACTTCTAGTTCTCGGGTGAGTACGTTTTGTAATAGGAGATCCATACCGAAACGGAGTATTGACAGTTTACGTAGTTTAAAATTAAATCAGAACAATACTTTCATATCACTCAGGAATAAAAATATCAAAAAATGGAATACCTAATTGCTATTTGCCTTTCATTTAAGTTATTTAATTCCTCAATTGGCAGAATTTATGCATGAGTGACTATGACTAACTTTTTTTGAAGAAACAATTGGCTGCTAAGTATGTTTAAAAAAATTTTATTTGTCGTCGTTTTATCTCTATGTTCTGTCCAGTCATGGGCATGGGGTTTTTGGGCTCACAAACGCCTAAATCGCCTTGCAGTGTTTACCCTGCCTCCAGAAATGATCGCTTTCTACAAAGCACACATTCAATACCTGACTGAACATGCGGTAGATCCTGATAAACGCAGATATGCAGTCGATGGAGAGGATATCAAACACTTTATCGATATTGATCATTATGGTGTTTATCCCTTTGAAAACGTGCCCAGGAAATGGGAGAATGCTGTTGAAGTCTTCAGCGAAGATACCCTGAGATCCTATGGCATTGTACCTTATTCTTTACCCTGGGAAATTGCCAAGCTTACTCGCGCATTTCAGGATAAAAATCTTGGAGAAATATTGCGTTTGTCTGCAGATGTTGGCCATTATACCGGAGACTCACACGTACCTTTACATACTTCTGTAAACTATAATGGTCAATTGACTGACCAGAAAGGTATACATGGATTCTGGGAATCCAGAATTCCGGAATTATTTGGTGAAGGATATAATTTTCTCGTTGGTAGAGCCTATTATGTAGCTGATATAGAAATGGAAATATGGAATACCGTTTTGGAAAGTCACGCAGCTGTCGATTCTGTACTCAGTTTCGAAAAACAGTTGAGTAAGACCTGTCCGCCCGATAAAAAATATTGTTATGAAAGTCGAAATGCTGTGACCATCCGTACCTATTCACGCGAATATGCCAAAGCTTATGAACAGATGCTTGGTGGGCAAATTGAGCGGAGAATGCGTCAGTCTATCCTGCGTATTGGTTCTTTGTGGTATACTGCATGGAAAAATGCGGGTTCTCCTGATCTGAGTGAATTGTCGAAAATGGAATACAAAGATAAGCCGGTGATCTTCAAAAAAAAGATTGGCAATATCAAAGACCGCGAAGGTCTTTTTTCTGCAAACTTCTCTAGAGAGATCAGAAAAACAGGGAATCTAGCCATCGCAGATGATGGATGTTGTTGTATTGATCTGAGAGAAGAAGCAAATAACCCAAGACCTAGCCTCTATAAAGTGGCATCTATCATAGCATGGAGAGAACAGAATCCCAAAAGATCTGTCTACTCCAATCACAATACCCTTTTTCAGCAAATGTGGAAATGGGTAAGTATGGGGCTTGCCTAGATACCAATCCTTGCCTTAAGCAAAATGATCTGTTTCAAGAAAATACATAGGTTTGGGTGCGGTAGTAAGCAATCACATCTTCAAGTATTTGATCCAGAGCGTACTCAATATCAAAGGAGATCATCTCAGAAAGCTTGGTAATATCTGCTGTACGTCTGTTCATATCTTCGAATCCATCACCATAAGCTTTTTCATAAGACATGTGAACGACCCTGGAAGTAGATCCTACTTTCTGGATCACTTGAGTGGCCAGGTCATTAATGGTAACTTCAAAGGGATTACCTACATTGAACTCCTCTCCCACTGCATCATCGCAGTTCATTAGACCATAAATAGCTCTTATGGCGTCCATGACATGCATAAAGCTCCTACGCTGTTCTCCAGTCCCGTAAACGACTACATCTTCATTGTCCAACGCCTTACGGACAAAATTGGGAATAACCATTCCGTAATTGGAAACCTGCTTGGGTCCTACGGTATTAAAAAAACGCGCTATGACTACCTCTGTACCAAACTCCTTGTAATAAGCGAACGCAAGAAACTCATCCATTGCTTTAGTGTTGGCATAAGCCCAACGATGATTTCGCGTAGACCCTTCTACGCGGTAGTCATTCTCACTCAGTTTGGATGTTCCGGTGGAATCAAGCAGATCGAGACTTTTGCCGTAAATCTCAGAGGTAGAAGCCAAAAGTACCCTTTTGCGGTATTTCTTGACCATCTCCAATACATTATCCACGCCACGTACGTTATCTAGTACAGTTTTGACGGGATTATTCATGACCAGTTTCACACCGACAGGTGCAGCAAGATGATAACAGTGATCACACCAAGAGACGAGGTTATTCATCGTCAACTTATCCGTGACAGTGTCATGAACAAATCTAAAACGATCATTGGGAAATAGGGGTTCAAGATTTTCGATCCTTCCTGTGGACAGGTTATCAAGTACTGTTACGTGATGCCCCTTTTCCAGTAGGTATTCAGCAAGATTTGAACCTATGAAACCAGCTCCTCCAGTAATTAAAATATTCATATTTACAGATTACTACATCTGCGTGCGCGTGTCCACTTAGCGACGGCGACGCCTACTTCTATCATCATTGCCCGAGCGTCGGTTATCTCTGTCATCTCTATCGTTGTAACTGTCCTGATCATTACCAGATCCTCCTTCAGGGGGGACAAGTAGGACTTTACGACTCAGCCGGTATTTACCCGTCTTTTTATCGACTCCTATGAGTTTTACCTCAACTTCATCACCGACCTCAAATACTCCCTCCATACTTCTAATGCGCTCATGTGCAATTTCAGAAATGTGCAACAATCCTTCTTTTCCTGGTAAGTATTCTACAAAGGCTCCGTAATCCTGAATGGATTTAACTGTTGCTTTGTATACTTCACCTACTGTAGGTACTTGTATGAGTTCTCTGATTCTTCTTACAGCTTCCTCAATCCCCTCTGCATTACTGGATGATATTGTCGCAGTTCCCACATCTTTCTCTCCCTCATCCAGGTTAATCGTCGTATTGGTAAGACGTTGTATCTCCTGGATAATTTTTCCTCCAGGTCCGATAATCATACCGAAGAATTCGTGTGGAATTTCCATGGAAAACAGCCGGGGAGCATAAGGAGACATCGTTGTTCGCGTCTCGGGAAGCACTCTCAGCATCTCGTCGAGTATATGCATCCTTCCCGCCTTAGACTGTTCTAGCGCTCGCTCAATAATCTCATAAGAAAGTCCTCTGATCTTAATATCCATCTGGCAGGCAGTAAGTCCCTCTACTGTACCTGCAACTTTAAAATCCATATCACCTAGGAAATCTTCATCTCCCAGAATATCTGATAATACAGCAAAGCCTCCATCAGATTCCGTAATAAGACCCATAGCGATACCTGAAACGGGGCGCTTGATCATGATACCAGCATCCATTAATGACAAAGTAGCACCACATACAGAAGCCATCGAACTGGACCCATTGGACTCCAATATATTGGATACTACACGGATGGTATATTCAATATTGTCAGGGATCATATACTTGACAGCACGTTCGGCCAGGTTTCCATGACCAATTTCGCGTCTTCCCGGCCCTCTATTAGGTCTGACTTCACCTGTAGAAAAACCCGGGAAATTATATTGTAGCAAAAAGCGTTTAGTACCCTGAACAGTAGCCGTATCCACAGTCTGTTCATCTAGCTTGGTACCCAATGTCGTAGTACACAAGGCCTGTGTCTCGCCACGAGTGAAGACTGCTGAGCCATGTGTGCGAGGAAGCAGTCCTACCTGGCAATCAATGGGTCTAATTTCCTCCAATCCCCGACCATCAAGGCGCTTTCTATCCTCTATGATCATCTTCCGAACAACCTTCTTTTGGATATCTTTGAAATACTGGCTAAAACGCGCATTAAAATACTCATCCTCTTCTCCCGATTCCTCCATTTTGGCTACCAATTCCTCTTTCACCGCGTTTTTTAACTCCTTGATCTGACTGCTTCGTTCAGTTTTATCCAGTCCAGAGCGACTGATTTCTGATATTTTATCCTTGATGCGACCTTCGATATCCTGATATAAAGCTTCGTTCAGTTCAAGGTGATCGTACTCGCGAAAAGATTTTCCTACAGCCTCCCTCAGTTCTTTCTGCAACCCATTGAGCATTCGAATATGTTCATGAGCAAATTTGAGTGCTTCGAGCATCACCTCTTCAGAGACCTCTTTCATTTCGCCCTCCACCATATTGATAGAGTCGTCTGTAGCTGCTACCATGAGGTCCAGATCACATTTATCAACTGCTTCAAAGGCCGGATTGATCACAAACTCACCATCAATACGCGCTACTCTGACCTCGGAGACAGGATCTGGAAAAGGTATATCTGAAACACATATTGCAGATGAGACAGCCAGACAGGCCCATGCATCGGGTTGCTCAAACCGATCCGTAGATATTAACTGTACAATCACTTGTGTGTCTGCATGATAATCATCAGGGAACAGAGGCCTAATAGCCCTATCGATGAGGCGGGAGGTAAGAATCTCATTTTCTCCCATTCTTCCATCGCGCTTGAAAAAACCTCCAGGGAACTTTCCGGCTGCGGAAAATTTTTCCATGTAATCAACCGAAAGAGGGAGAAAATCAACCTCCAGGTTGATGTCTTTGCTTGATACCACAGTAGCTAATAAAGCCGTATCGCCTACTCGTAATAAAACTGCACCGTCTGCTTGTCGGGCCAATGCCCCTGTTTCAATCGACAGTTCTCTTCCATCGGGAAGGGTTAAATTCTTCTTTATCGAATCCATCATATAAACTAAAAAAACTGAGCTCTTGCTCCTAAAGAAAGCGGATATTACTTTCTAATACCCAGCACTTTAATTACGTCTCTATATCTGTTGATATCAGAGCGTTTGAGGTAATCCAACATTTTTCTTCTTTTACCTACCAAACGCTGCAATCCAATACGGGTAGACTTATCTTTGGGATGTTCTCTCAGGTGATCTGTAAGATACTGTATCCGGTAAGTAAAAAGGGCAATCTGCGATTCTGGTGAACCTGTATCCTCTGCGCCCTTTTTATAACCATAGTTTTTAAACACCTCCTTCTTCGTCTCTTTGTAAAGGTACATGAAATCTGATTCTTAATTTTCTAATCAACGTGCAAATATATATATTTGATGTGGTAGAAACAAAGATTTATCATTTAGCTTCTATTCAATTTTCGTTCAATCATTATCAATAAATTTCTTATGTCCATAGTAGTCGGCGATACTACCTTTTTCCCAACAGTCGATAAGATAACCTATGAAGGACCTGAATCCGATAATCCGCTCGCTTTCAAGTATTATGATCCAATGCAAATGGTGGGAACCAAAACTATGGAAAATCACCTGCGTTTTGCCGTTGCCTATTGGCACAGCTTCTGCAATGCTGGCGAAGATCCCTTTGGCCCCGGACCAAGGATTTTTCCCTGGGACCGTCTCTCCGATCCTATCGACCGCGCTAGGGAAAAAATGGATGCCGCTTTCGAATTTATCACTAAAATGGGAATTCCCTTTTACTGTTTTCACGATGTTGATATCGTTGATTCAGGGAAAACTGTCCTCGAACTGGAAAAGAGGCTTGAAACTATCAGCGACTACGCGCTGGAAAAACAACAAGCCTCTGGTGTGAGACTCCTCTGGGGCACAGCAAATCTGTTTTCGCATCCCAGATACATGAATGGGGCAGCTACCAATCCGGACATGCAGGTAGTAGCCTGTGCTGCTACTCAAGTCAAAAATATGATCGATACCACAATCAAACTCGGTGGTGCAAATTACGTCTTCTGGGGAGGACGCGAAGGATATATGAGTCTCCTCAATACCCATATGAAACGCGAACGCGAACACCTCGGACGCTTTCTGTCTATAGCACGGGACTACGGCCGCAAACAGGGGTTTCAGGGCCCTTTTTTCATCGAACCCAAACCAATGGAACCGACCAAACATCAATACGACTACGATGCAGCAACAGTGATCGGCTTCCTCAGAGAATTTGATTTGCTCGATGACTTCCAACTTAATATAGAAGTAAACCATGCTACACTAGCAGGACATACCTTTCAGCATGAGCTTCAGGTAGCTGCAGACGCAGGCTTACTAGGAAGTGTAGATGCCAATCGGGGAGACTATCAGAATGGATGGGATACCGATCAGTTTCCCATCAATATTTATGAGCTTACCGAAGCCATGCTGGTCATTCTCGAATATGGAGGGTTCCGCACGGGTGGGTTCAATTTTGACGCTAAGCTCAGAAGAAATTCTACCGACCTGGAAGACCTTTTCTATGCCCATATTGGTGGTATGGATGCATTTGCCAGAGCACTCGTTGCAGCGAATCGAATCCTGGAATCATCCTCCTATCTGCAACTACGTCGTGAAAGATATGCATCTTTTGATACACCGGATGGCAAAGCATTTGAAGAAGGTTCTGTCTCCCTGGAAGATCTGCGCCAACGCGTGCTACAACATGGAGAACCTAAAATGATTAGTGGAAGACAAGAATTCTATGAAAATATCATCAATCAATTCATTTGAAAATTGAGAAATAAGACTTATTCTTGTAAATTACTTAAGTATAATGTAATCAAAATTACTTTGCTTTAATTACATAGCATTAAGTAGCTTGTGAAAGATAAAATGGGTTTCTATCAACTTTTACTTGAGGAAAAGTGTTATTTTTGTATAACAAAGATTTAATTGGAACAAAATGATGCTGTTAACTATGTTACTATCCACGGCGTTTTCTTCGATATTATTGTTTTCACTGGGAGGTCCTGAGATCATCCTAATCGTATTGGTAGTGCTTCTGCTGTTTGGTGCAAAGAAAATACCGGAATTGATGAAGGGACTTGGACGTGGTATACGTGAATTCAAAGATGCTTCCCAGGAGATAAAAAAAGAAATTGATTCTGAAGTAGATGAAATCAAGAAACTGGATCAAGGTCTCAAGTAATTATTGTGAAAAAATACTACAGACTCTCTGATATACAGAGTGATTTGTCAAGCGGCGAGATAAGTTGCAGACAGCTGGTTGAAGCTTATCTCGTTCGCATTCACCAACATAAAGATTTAAACGCCTTTCTCGAAATATATGAAGACGAATCGCTTGAACAGGCTGACCTTATTGATGAAAAAATAAGGAATCATACTGCCGGATCAATGGTAGGATTGGTTCTCGGCATTAAAGATCTTCTGTGCTATAGATCACACAAATTATCCGCATCTTCAAATATACTCCAAAACTTTGAATCCGTATTTACCGCTACAGCCGTTCATCGACTGCTTGCAGAAGATGCGATCATCATTGGCCGGCAAAATTGCGACGAGTTTGCCATGGGCTCCTCTAATGAAAATTCTGCACTAGGTCCTGTACGCAATCCTTGGGATATCCAAAAAGTACCCGGAGGTTCATCAGGGGGTTCGGCTGCTGCTGTTGCAGCTCATCTGTGTCACGCTTCCTTAGGTTCAGATACGGGAGGTTCTGTAAGACAACCAGCCTCATTCTGTGGTGTAGTAGGTCTTAAACCTACCTATGGTCGCATCTCTCGATGGGGATTGATCGCTTATGCTTCATCTTTCGATCAAATTGGTCCGATTACTCATTCTGTCGAAGATGCAGCACGGATGCTATCCGTTATGGCCGGTCCCGATGGAAAAGACAACACCCTGGCTAACATCCCCACCGAACCATTTGAGAAATATCTCAATCACCCCTCAGAAAATAAAAAAATTGGATACCTCAAAGAAGCACTGGATAGTGAAGCGCTGGATCCAGAAATTCGTACGCGTATTTATGGTCTTCTGGATGAATTGAGCAATGATGGATACGAGATAGAAGAACTGCATTTCCCCTTTCTGGAATATGTGGTACCATGCTACTATATCCTCACACCTGCCGAAGCTTCTTCTAATCTACAACGCTACGATGGCATACGTTATGGACACAGAACAAACCATAGTTCGGATTCCATTGCCGACCTCTACCGCCTTACCCGCTCCGAAGGCTTCGGAACGGAGGTGAAAAGACGTATCATGCTGGGAACATTTGTGCTTTCTGCAGGATATTATGACGCATATTACACGAAAGCCATGAAAGTTCGCAGGCTTATCCGCGATAAAACTATAGAATTGTTCCAAAGCTGCGACTTCATTATAATGCCCACTACTCCCTCTCCCGCATTTTCATTGGGAGAAAAATCATCTGACCCGATTGAAATGTATCTCAGCGATATTTATACTGTTCACGCTAATCTGGCTGGTGTACCGGCTATATCACTACCGCTAGGCTACCATAGCTCGGGACTCCCTTTTGGCATTCAGTTTATGGCACCTCAATTTAAAGAAGGCGAACTTCTCGCTCTCTCCCATCACCTTACCCGGCAATATCAACCCGAAGTAATTCACGGGTAAGTTTTTTATAGGATGACCTAAATAGTAAATTCCCGCCAACATCCATTTTTAAGCCCGCGCTCGTTTGCAACGGGTGTGGG
>CAYXVE010000094.1:0-9959 GCA_964468435.1 uncultured Bacteroidia bacterium
CTTGATGAAGTAAGTCGCGAAACTGCGCATTTTTATCTTTGGGGCTGTAGCGCTCAGATTCTTGGGTCTCGGGGTTGATCCGGGTCTCCGTTTTACGAACCAGTTCATAGCCCACAGGAAAATTGAGGGCTTGCCCTTCGTGAGTAACGCTGTATTGAAGATGTAGAATATTGATCTCTTTGACTGGTTTACCATGCAGATGACTATAATGATAGTTGATCAATTCATTTTCCTGCGAATGGGGCTTCTCACTGATAAAGTCATCCATGATCAGGATCCCATCGCTGCGCTCCACCTTGCGTACCAAGGGCTTGATTCGCTTCCAGTATTGTTGTGGGGTAAATAAGTCATAGGATTCACTCAACATACGAGTAACCTGATCGTGGCTAAAGGACGAATCCATCAATCGAGATAGCCCCGTAGCACTCACTTGCCCAGTGCTGACCATCAGATAATCGATATAAACCTCAAACAGTTCTTTTTCTTTCATCTTAAATAGTTTTTCCTCATGAGAATTTACTATTTTAATGTGTAACATCAGTAAATAAAGAATTATGATTTTAAAAAATTTAATAATAGTTGGATTAATTTTTCTGTTTTTGCCTGTTAATGCTGTACAAAATCAGAGCAAAGAAACTTTAAAACCACGGATTGTAGTGCTTACTGATGTTTCCACATGGGAAACTGACGATAGTGAATCTTTAGTTAGACTTTTAGCACACACCGACATGTTTGAAATCGAGGGAATAATTTATACTACAGGGTGGAGCCTTGATGTAATCCGTGATGACTTTTTTCAATTAATTCATGATGCCATTGATGCTTATGAAAAAGATTTACCAAATCTAATGAAGCGCTCCAATCAGGTTGACTTCAAAAAAGATGAATCTCTGCAAACTATGGGGTATTGGCCAAGTCCTGATTATCTACGACAACGCACCGTATTTGGGAGTAAGCAAAGAGGGATTGATAAAATTGGAGGAGGCAACATTTCAGACGGTAGTAATTTAATCATAAAATTAGCGGATGAAGACGATGAACGCCCCCTTTGGATTTTGCTTTGGGGCGGTGGGAATACATTGGCTCAATCAATATGGCAAGTTCAGCAAGAAAGAAATGAAGTCGAATTGAAGACTTTCTTGTATAAAATACCAACTTATGCTATAACTGACCAAGACAGGTCATATAAAGGAGGTACTCCATATGACATAAGTTCACATCAATGGATGAGAAAGGAATTTGAAAAAGACCTAATGTTCCTTTGGGATGAGTGCGCATGGAAGTATCAAAACGGTACGGGAAAGAAAAATTGGGATGAATACGCACTCCATATACAAAATCATGGAAATCTTGGAAATGTTTATCCAAAGTACAAATTTGGAGTTGAAGGTGATACCCCTTCATTTCTTTATGTAATGCCAAATGGTTTAAGTAACCCACTTGTTCCAAATCAGGTTAGCTGGGGCGGTTATTTTGAATGGGGGCTTTGTCCTGATGACTCCACTTTTGCGTACACTAATCATAAGGGAAAAGCCAATGAAATCTGCAATAAATATGAATCATATTTTTATCCTGCAACCTTCAATAATTTTGCCGCCAGAATGGATTGGGCATCAGAAGGTAAAGGGAATCGAAATCCAATTATTGTTCTAAATGAAAATGAAGGTATTGACATTGTTCATATCGAAAAGAAACAAGAAAAGTCAATTTTGCTTGATGCCTCAAAAACATTTGACCCAGAAAATGACCAATTGACTTTTAAATGGTGGATAATGCCAGAAGCAGGTACTTACAAGGGAAAGGTCGCAATTCAAAATGACAATTCAGATAAAATTGTAATCGACATACCATCTGATTCGGCAGGTAAAACAATTCATATTATTTGTGAAGTAACTGACAATGGAGAACCAACACTTACAAGTTATCGACGAATTATTATTACATCGAAAAACTAAAAATGAATGCTATACAACTAATATCTAATTTTTTGCAAACGCCTCACAGCCACACACATTGCCAAGTCGCTTTAAAAAGTCAACCGCACAACCAAAGCTTGTTAATAAGTGTGTCTGTCCCAACGCAAGGCAGACAGGAAAGTAGTAGCAAATTGAAAGTAAAAAATGACCGAACATAAGGAACACCAGGCGGTAACATTGTATAAGCGTAATGCGGGCTTAAGTACTAAATTTAAACGAATTGAATATTAAATAAACATAAGGCTAAACCAAAAGTGAAGTGCTTTTAATCCCGCACTACTCGACACTTGACCGTTAGCGTCCAGCCTGAAAAAAGCTTAAATTTAGATAAAAAGAGAAAGTATGAGCACTACAGAAGCAAAGTCCGAAATCCTTGAACTGCTGGATCAACGTATCCGTCCGGCTAATCCCGTCTGTCATCGCGTCGCATGATTGCGGATTTTAGCATCCAAAAGTATTATGAGCACCCCTTCCCGTCGCCATCGGACTGCTTCACAGATGTATCCTCTGGTCGAAGCGTATTTTGCCGGATCACAGCGCCGCCTCGATTTCTGCCAGGCACATGGGTTACGTATTTCTACCCTCAGCTACTGGGTAACGCATTACCGTAAAGCTCAGGCTGCCCATAGCTCGACTTCTCAGGAGGAGTCCGGCGGATTTGTCCCGCTTTCCCTCACAGATGCTCCCCCTTCCCCAGTGATCCTGGAAGTTGAACATCCCTGCGGAGCGGTTTTACGCTTCTATCGGTATCCCGATCCGGCATACCTAACCCATCTGCTGAGCTTACAGAGATGCTAAGTCGTATACGTCCTTGCCCGGATGGATACATTTATTTTCAAATCTTTTATTTTCCATTTTACCTATTCCGAATTCCACCCTCTTTCCCAACTATCTTAGAACAATCTCCTTGTTTTTTCTGAGTTGAATGATTGGGAAGACAACGTTTTTATCTTAATAGGGATCCTCCATAATCCACAGGGATCAAAGTATTTTGAAGCTGCATCAATGAATTAGGTCTAATTCACCACCATTTCTGCTTTTCTTTCAAAATAGCCCAGACCATAACTAACCGAAATTTCATCTCCATTATTAACTTTCAATTTTTGGCGGCTATTTTTAAGATACCCTTTCTTTAATCTTAAACTTCCCGATAAGAATTTTGAATATTTTCCTTCTTCTGTAAGTACTAAGTCTATTGTTTCTCCATTAGAATTTTTTAAAACGACCTTTACTTGATCAACTTTATTTTCATCAAAATTTAGAGGGGCTTTCAAACGAACGCGGATTGTTTTTTTATCCAACTTTATTAATTCAATTGCTGTTTCGTTATGGGCTAGATAAGCCATACTGGTATTAAAAGCGGTATTGAATTGTACCCAGCCTTCTGTCCAACCAATATTTCCAACTTCGGGGTGATTAGGGTAATGGTTGGTTTTGGGAGATCCGTCAAAAACAAAACGTACCGGTTCAAGTAGGCCGATACCGCCTTTGTAGGTACTGTACCAACCCAGGTCTACCCCTTCAATCTCCTTTGGTCCATCATAAGAGAAGTGTCTACCTGTAGG
This sequence comes from uncultured Bacteroidia bacterium, assembly GCA_964468435.1. Lineage (GTDB taxonomy): Bacteria > Bacteroidota > Bacteroidia > J057 > J057 > JBCCTX01. The sequence continues at coordinate 3,542 of CAYXVE010000094.1, forward strand.
ATTTCTACCAAAGGAATTATCAAAATGAGACCATATCAATCGTTCTAATTCTTGGTTTAAAGCGGCATCCTGCAAGACGCTTTTTGCAGCAATAGCTGCTGCTGGAAAACCCAGTACATTACCTGTTTCATTCCAACCAGCCTTAACCCAATCCTCCTTATCCGTAAATTTTCTAAAATCCCATATATTTTTGGACCTACTGATGGCGACTTTTACCCATTCTTCCACTTTTTCATACAATCCTTTAGGGTATCTTTCTGGATATTGATGATAGAAATAAGCAAAAGCACGCATGCTTATGTGTTCGGACACTCGTTGGCCTTTTGTAGTCATCGGGTCATTCCAATCTAACTTAGCAATCATCCACTCCATTTGTTTAAAGGCAGCATTAAAATATTTTTCGGCATCCGCCTCATTCTGCTTTTTCGTTACTTCATACATCATCAAATTGGGAATTATGGAATGGCCTGGAGGCAATTCTCCTTTCGCAGTACCCAGTTTAGTTTTCAAAGCCAATAAATTGTGTTCAGGACTTTTATCATATTGAGAGGTGGATGCCTTTGACACATCTGCTTTTGTCCATTTTGCTTTTAGATAGTTATAAACTACATCAAAGTTTTGTCTTGGCAACCATTCTTTAAGATAAGGATAAGCATATAGGAAATGTGCCAATTCTGCCTTTTGCATTTCATGCTCCAAACCTTGAGAGATCTTTACATCTACATCCCAATGGATAAGCTTGACAATATCAGGGGCATCTTTACTGTAACGCTCAAGCTTTCCCCATTTACCTTGGTAAGCTGCTGGTAAAGAGGAATTATCGACATAGGTGATTTTTTTCTCCAGCCGATTATAAGCTTCCGGATTAGAAAGATATTGGGCAATCAAGCCTTGCAATGCCCAATTGAAAAAGTCCCCATCTCTCCATGCAAAGGAAAGTTGTCTTATTTGATCGGTTGTACCTACATAATGCCTGGCCCCAATCATAAAGTCTATCATATTTTGGTAAGTGACTCGTTCCAACCAATAAGGACCAACTCTGAATGGATGGGAAGTGATCGTATCTATTTTTATTACAAATTCATCACTTGATTGTGGATTAAACTGTGAAAAATCTCCAACATTACTTTGGACTTTTCCTTGAAATTCAACTTTTGGGGTTCTGGTATTTTGAATTAAAAATGGAGTATTATCAGGCGTATAAGGTGCAGTAAATCGTTTGGATTTACCCAAATTATATCCGCTTTGATTGACTAAAATTTTTTTAATGGGAGTGGCATCATCACTTATATACGCTTCACCATAAACTTCAATTTCTCTTACTTTTACAGCTGCTTCCGAAAACAAAACCAACCTAAGTCGGTCGTTTAAAATGGTTTTTTCAAATTCAATCGTTATTTCCTTCTGATTATTATCAGATTGTTCATTTTGAATTTCCCAGTTTCCATTCTTATAAGTTTGAATAGCAAACGAATGGATGGCCTGCCGTTGAGCATCCTCCATATATACTTTTAACTTCTTCATCTCAGCAGCCCCAGGTAAAACTACAAATAGCCACTTTGTTTCGTCCTCGCTATCTCCCAACCAATAGGTTTCTGTATCGCCATCAATTGCCGCTCGGGCATTTGCTTCTTGACCATCACTGCTGCTAATTCTTCCTAATAAGGAAAGATTGTTCTGCGAAATTGTATAAGAGGTTGTTAGTAACAAAAAGAAAAAAAAGCTTAATGATTTCATATTTTAAAGTTTATCGTTTTAAAAAAATTGCTGCTGGTCGTTGCTTCTTTTACTGAATTAATGTTTAAGTGATTTAAACCATACCGCTGCACCGCCATCCTATATGGGGCCATTATCAATAGGGCTGCTATGATCTGTAAAAAAGAAAATTGCCGTATTTTCCAATAAGTTATATTCCTCTAATGCTCCAATTATAGCACCTACCTGATCATCTGTTACAGCAATTTGTTCATAATGACGGGCTATAGCATTACGGAATACCGGATTATCTGGATATTGGGGAGGAACTTTTACAACAGCTTCCGACACTCTGCTAGGAGTGGGGTATTTAGCACCGGTTTCACCACCCCACTTTCCTCCAGCTAATTGAATTTGACCAAAGAATGACTTCTCTTGTAGCTGTTTTAGCCAGGATAAATCTTTACTTTGCAGGTGCCCATCCTTAATCCCAGGACGTTCAAACTCCTCAGAAAACATTAAGGAACGTTCCTTCAAAAAGTTATAATCTTCTTTGGCCTCATTAAAGGTTAAATATCCGGCCTGTTTAAACAACTCTGGGATAGTTCGTAAACCTTCTGGCAATGGCTTTTTAAGCTCCGTACGGTGATGGTGCAAACCATGACTTGTAGGCATCGTACTTGTAATCAATGCCGAACGGGTAGAAGAACATACTGGCGTTGGCACGTAAGCTCTTTTAAATACTATCCCCTTTTCGGCTAAATCATCCAAATGAGGAGTAGGCACAGCATTATCACCATGGCAACCCAACCAATCGCTCATATCATCCACAAAAATCCACAATATATTGGGAGCCTGCTCTTTCCTTGAACAATTACTAAGTAACAACAACAACATAAATAGAGTATGCCCAGCTTTCATTTAACTTTAATTTTTTAATTAGTTATTGGCCATTCCATTACGTTGTTCTTCTCAGCCCATTGACGATAGGTCGTTAATAACTCCTGTTTTTTATCTTTATTCCTATCGCTTAGATCAGTTAACTCTGTTGGATCTTCTCGAAGATTATATAGCTCCCAATCTTGTTTATGGCGACGTACTAATTTCCAATCCCCCTGCCTTACGGCCTGATTACCTTGATGTTCAAAAAACATCGATTTACTTTTTGGAAGATTTTCCCCATTCATGATCGGTAAAATATTTTCACCTACCTGAGGAATCAAATCCTTACCTTCAAAGAAATTTGGATAGGATGTTTTTACTATTGAAAAAATAGTGGGCGCCAGATCTGTGATATGTACCGGGTCATGAATGAGCTGGCCTTTTGACTCGATGCCCGCTGGCCAATGAACAACCATCGGTGTGATAATACCCCCTTCGTGAACCATAGCTTTGAATTTCCGATAGGGAGTATTGCTTACATTGCCCCAACTCTTACCATAAGCAGACCAACAATTCCTCGAACCAATTTCGGCATCCGGGAAATCATGCAAATTGGTATCAGCCCCGCCGTTGTCTGAAAGAAAAAATATAATAGTATTATCCAGTACCCCTTGCTTTTTCAGCATCTCTATAAGACGACCAATATTTTGATCCATGCGATCCACTTGTGCCGCATACACTGCCATTTTTAAATCTTCCTCAGTTTGATTTTCTACTTGATTCCAGTCTTCGTATTCTGGTGGAGACAATTTGGTACTAGGCGAAATGACCCCTAAGCGTTTTTGTTTTTCAAACCTTTGATTGCGATAATGAGCATAACCTTTTGAATATTGGCTTTTGTACTTTTGAATATCCTCCGGCCTGGCCTGCAATGGAAAATGGGGTGCGATGTAGGCCAGATACATAAAAAAGGGAAGCTCTTCTTCTATGGCTTCTCCTGCAAATTCAAGCGCATAATCGGTAAAACCATCTGTTGAATACCAGTTAGAATCCGGTATTACTTGCTCATTATTTAGAAAAACTCGACTTCCGCTTCAATATGAGCCTGGCCGCTATTAACCTGGCAAAAGTCATCAGGAAATCCAATCCAACCATTAAGTCAATGAACTCCTTTGTTAGAAAAGCTTACAACACTAGAGTGGTGGAAATGCTTTTCTCACAACTCAGCCTACAGGCTGAGTTTGATCTAAATCATCCCAAGCTGGAAACCGTACTTAACTTGGGGTGTTTGCAATCGGAGTAAACCGATTTGATTTTTTATTTCTGCACGGACTATTGTGTAAGTTAAGAAGAAGAAAATACAGCCGGTGGTGAAACCTGTATTTCCTGCTAACCAATCCGCATTTTGTGTTGGTCATAATACCATAATTTCAGTAAAATTGTGGCTAATTTTGCAATAAGAAAATAATATGTCTATCATCAAAATATCTTCTATCAGTCAATTACATCAATTAATGGGTTTGCCAAGACCTCATCATCCGCTTGTGTCATTGATAGATGTTTCAAAGATTCAGGTGACAGAGGAACAAGTAAATACAAAGGTAATTTATGACTTCTATATGGTATCTCTGAAGGACAAAAGTTTCAGTGTGAAATATGGCCGGAACTCTTTTGACTTTGATGAAGGGATAATGATCTTCACTGCTCCAGGGCAGGTTTTTACACTAAATGAACCTTTTAAGCCTGGAGATATCAAAGGTTGGATGCTCTTTTTTCATCCGGATTTAGTGCGCAGTACGCACTTAGGCGAACAAGTTGACCACTATTCTTTCTTCAACTATGATGTGGTAGAAGCATTGCATTTATCGGAGGAGGAAGAAAGGACAATTAATACGACCGTTGCTCAAATTGAAAAAGAGTACCAACAGCGGATTGATAATCACAGCCATCGAGTGATTGTTTCGAATATTGAATTACTGCTGAATTATTGCCTTCGATTTTACGAAAGACAATTTCATACGCGTACGAATCAAAGCAAAAACGTAATTTCTGTATTTGAGAGCGAGCTTAAAAAATACTTTAAAACTCAAAAAAATCTTGACCTGGGAATACCTAGTATTCAATATTTTGCTGAAATAGCTCATCTATCACCCCATTATTTTAGTGATTTGGTCAAAAAAGAAACTGGCAGGTCTCCTAAAGACCATATCAATGATTATGTGATAGAACAAGCCAAAAATATGTTGATTAGCTCAGAAAGATCCGTAAGCGAAATAGCTTATGAATTGGGCTTCAACTATCCACACTATTTCACCCGACTGTTTAAATCGAAAGTTGGATGTACCCCGATCGAATACCGTAACCTGAACTGATTCGGGATTTCGTGCTATCTATCCTGCATTTCGTGTAAGTCGAATCTTTTTGTGCGCACCATTTTTGTGCTGTTCAAAGTTGTACAAACAAAAATTAATTATGACTGCACAAGAAGCATACGACCATTTAGATCCTCAGAAGTGGTCAAAGACCCCTGTAAAGGAGCGATTAGACCTTTTAGGGCAAATCCAGGAGAATCTTAAAAAACATGCCAGAGCGCTTGGTGAAGCGGACGTCAAAATGAAAAATGATTTGGTCGGCCAAAACATTATAAGCGTTGCTGAAGGTATAGGAGGAACTGTGATGCCCATGGCAAATACCCTCATGGGTATTCAAAAACTGTATGAGTCACTCCTGAAAGGGGAAATGCTCAAACCCCTATCCATTAGGGAAATTGACAAGGATCTTCACGAAGTTCAGGTATTTCCCATTTTCTCGAAAGACAAGCTGGCTGCTGGAAAGCAGAAAGGATACCTGCATGTAGAAGGAAAGCCAACCCAAGTCAATCCATTGGATAAGCCTGCCGGAGTTATTGCCGTTTCAGGTGCAGGAAACTATAGCTCTTCCATAGAAATGGCCATGGCACTTTTTCTAGAAAATAAGGCCGTGATCCACAAGCCCCATCGCCTCAATGAGGCTACGGATGCCATCTGGGAAACGATTTTTGCCCCACTGATCGACTGTAATGCCTGTGCATTTTGTAGTGCGGACCAGGGAAGAGCCATGGCTCAATTAGAAGGACTGCACTCGATTTATTTTACCGGTTCTACAGGAGTAGCTCACGCTATACAAAAAGCAGCAAGTGCACCGCTGGTCTCTGAATGTGGCGGGAACAACCCTTGTATCATTGTTCCAGGGAAATGGACAGAAAAGGACATTCATAGACAAGCCATTCAGTTGGCATCATCAGGAAAGCTAAACGGAGGTGCCGTCTGTGGTCGCCCGCAAACCATTGTTACTTCTAAAAATTGGCCACAGCGCAATGAGTTTCTCAAAACACTCAAAAAAGCAATAGAAGAAGAAACCTATGCCTGTCCTACTTACTATCCCGGAGTAGATCAAACAAAGGAAGAATTTTTAAAACACCAACCTACTTCTGAGGTATTACAACCGGAGAACGGAAAAATCAAAAAAAGCGAATTTGTATTCATCACAGACGTAAAAGAAGATGATTTTGCGGTGCAAAATGAAGCCTTTTGCCAGGTATATAATGAAGTCCCACTGGAAACAACCACTGAAACGGATGACTTTTTAACTAAGGCAACAGATTTTTGCAATAATAAATTGCTGGGTTCTCTGGGATGCATGATCCTGGTGGACAATGACACCTTCAGTAACAATGAGTCCAGAATTCAGCAAGCCATAAAAGAATTGAACTATGGTGGGATTGCTGTAAATGACATTCCTTCCAACATCTGGCTAAACGCCTACCTCACATGGGGAGGGTGTGGTGAGACAACTGAAGATT
>CAYXVE010000095.1:0-9804 GCA_964468435.1 uncultured Bacteroidia bacterium
GGTGCGGTATGTACTGTTTATGTTTCAATAGTGCTTATTTCAGGTAAAATACAAATACCGGATTCATTCATCAGCATTTATAAGACTTCAAGAAGCGTTATTCTAATGGCCTTTTTGCTGTCTTTTGGTTTGTTATTTATACAGTTGGACGTTATACCCTTTTTGTTTTTTCTATGGTTGTTGATGGTGGCGCCGATAATAACAGGATTGAACATTTGGATAAGACAACAAGTGGCTGATGTTTAATCATTAACCAGGTCTTTATCCGGTCGGGTAGACACAGAGCCATTGGTCACGATCTTTAATGACACCGTATCACAGTGGAACAACCCTAGAGATCATTAGTATCATCCGAGATTTGTTTGTGCAGGTAGATATAATCTTTTTTTATGTGCAGTCATAATTACAAAGTTCAAAAAAGTAGGGAACCGCTCATTTCTGTTGTTATCCCTATTGAGTTTATCATTAAGTAGGAAAATTATGCTGGAGAAAACACGCCTATTGAACAAGATTCTCATTGGACTGGTATGTGGATTTCTTAGCATCCCAGGTGCAAAAAGTCAGGATAAAATCGATGAAGAGGCAAAACCGCTAAAGATTAAATTGAGCGACGACGGCTCAAAGTATATCAGATTCATTGTATGGCATCAGCAGTGGGGCAGTACCAGCAATTTGAACTCAGATTCCGATTTGAAGTTATCGACACGTATCCGCAGGTCCCGGTTTCTGGCGTACGCCCAAATGCATCCGCGGCTGCTCATTCTTTCTCATTGGGGCATAAACAACCTGACCCCCATCAACATGGGAACTACGGCTTCCAGTCAACAATCTGCCTTGTTTTTACATGACGCGTGGATTGAATTCAAAATTAGTGACGCGCTGTTCATTGGGACTGGTTTGCACTATTATAATGGACTCACACGACTGGCCAGTGCAAGTACCCTGAATTTTATGGGATTGGACACTCCCACACCTTTTAACCACTGGCATACCCTCGGAATTACCGATCAATTTGCCCGGCAACTGGGCATCTATGCAAAAGGTGAAATCGACAAATTTACGTATCGATTTTCGATCAATAATGCTGCTTCGACCTCCGCGAGCCTTGGAGGAGCGAGTCTGGGCGATGTTACCACGAGTTTCGAGCAAATCACCAGTATTAAAGCAGTTGACCCAACATCTAACAAGGGCGACCTGGTGTATCAAGGCTATTTTAATTATCAGTTTAAAGAAATGGAGTCTACAAAACTTCCTTACTGGGTGGGCTCGCATCTGGGAAAAAAGGAAGTCTTTAGCATTGGGGCAGGATTTTACTATCAGCCTGATGGCATGATTCAAGGTCCTATCAACACCCAGGTTATTGACGATTACAATACAGAAGACATTTTTCACATTGCCTTGGATGCGTTCTACGACCAGCCGTTGAATGAAAAACTGTCATTGACCAACTATACGTCCATCATCAAATTCAATTATCACGATGAAAATTATGTGAATCGCTGGAATGGAAGTGGTCTAAATCTGTTCTCGCAGTTGGGTCTTTATCTTAAAAAACTAAACCTCATGCCCTATGTAATGTTCCAATATGGAGATTACGGTGGTCTGAACAATCCGCTTACTGCTCTGAATATGGGACTAAATTACTACCTGATGGGACACCATGCCAAGCTGACGCTAGAATTCTTCAATGTTGAGAATTTCGGGGCCCAAGGCGGAAGGGATGATCAAGGTAACCCTATTGGACTTACCCAAATCAGGGCACAGGCACATGTCTACTTTTGATATTATAAAGCGAAAATCGTTTTTTTGTCTTGTAAGTAGATTTCAAAAAATACAGAAAGTAATGACGGTTACGACTTTCCCTATTGGCGACGTTCTCCTGGAACTCCTAATTCTCGCAAAAAAATAACAAGCTGTGCGTAGTATCTAAAATTGAAGGTAATGGTCGCAAAAACGAAATAATATGGAAGATATCTTTAGAATAGAAAGTATAAGTATGCTTCATGATGTGATGAAGGAACCTCCTCCTAAGCATCCATTGATTAGCGTGATTGATTTTTCAAACATCAATCAAAACACAATAACAACGATGGATAATATCAAGGTGGCTACGTCTTTTTATAACATTTCGCTGAAGCAACTAAAAAAAGGCAGTTTTAGGTATGGCAGAAGCCGACTAGATTTTCAGGAAGGTAGTTTGTTTTTTGTATCACCGAATCAAATTGCCGTTTCAGAAAACCCACACTTCGATGAAGCCAGCTACAGTTGGGGACTATTTTTTCATCCTGACCTACTCTATGGTACACCGCTTTTTACAAAAATAGGCGAATATTCTTTTTGGAAATATGATGTAAATGAAGCATTGCATCTATCGGAAGATGAAAAACAAAGTCTTTCTACAATTATTGCTACTATTCAAACTGAACTTAATCTTCCGATAGATAAGCACACAAAAAATGTATTTTTATCTGCCATTGATTTATTGCTGAGTCATTGTAATCGGTATTATGATAGGCAATTTATCTTACGAGAAAACCAGAATAAAACAATAGTTGGGAAAATTGACAATTATCTTTCTGATTATTTTAGTTCTGATCAACTTGAGGCAAATGGTTTACCCACTGCTTTACAATGTGCTAAACACGTAAATCTATCACCCAATTATTTAAGTGATTTACTCCGTAAAGAAACTGGAAAGACAACTCAAGAACATATTCATCACCTCCTTTTGGAAATCGCAAAAGACCGATTGCTCGGAAGTGATGACTCTATTAAAGAAATTGCCTATTCCTTAGGTTTTGGACACTCTCATTATTTCAGTAGTTTGTTCAAGAAAAAGGTAGGTGTAAGTCCGACAGAATTCCGAAATCTGAATTAAAATAACTGTGGCTAACAGTGGTCTGGCGTAATGGCGGGCGCAGAGCCTCGTATGGAGATTTTGTGGTAGGTTCAAGTGCAGTTCTTCTATTGAACTTTTGTGTTAAAAATCCGCCACTACGCCAAGCCCTTGCCGATGATGTGCGGAGTTCCATTGCCTGCGCTACGCTCCGGCAAATCCCCGAATCCGTCGGGTTCCATGATGAAAAAGCTCAAAGCTTTCATACTTACCTGGGTGCATCTGTGGGATTCAGTATATCGAGCTACAGGCAGCCTGAGCTTTACGGTAATGCGTCCCCCAATAGCTGAAGGCAGAAATACGTAACCCATGTGCCTGGCAGAAATCGCGGCGGCGCTGTGAACCGGCAAGGTAGGCTTCGACCAGAGGATACATCTGTGAAGCAGTCCGATGTCGACGGGAAGGGTTGTTCATAATACTGTTGGACGCTAAGATCCTCAATCATACGATGCGATGACATAGGGGTAGGGGATTAGCCGGACGGATACGTTTAATAGATCGTGCATGGCCTTGAGATTTTCAAGTTGCATGTAAACGATCTGTTCAGAGTCGGATTTGGTGTATGTCCTACTCATGATTACAAGTTTTATTTATCTGAACTATAGTTTTGAATTTTTGTACTAAAGTAATTACTTTTTGAATTTCCTATATGTTTTTGTTCGGTTTTTCTAAACTATCTATAAATAAATCTAAATTTGAGCCTTGAAAATCGAAAATAAACAATGACAGAACTCGGAGCATATTTGGCTAAAAAATCTGCCAGTAAAGCAGAGATTGTCAAGACTCATGAATATAAGTTGGTTTACACAAAAAATGCTTAAACGGAATTAAATGAATTAGAAAAAGATCAGGAATCCGAAAAGAAAGAAAAAGCCGGAAAACTGGATTTTGGGGATGAAAAGGAAGTCCCAAGACTTGACCTTGACTTCAAGGTGTTCAAACTCCAATCTTCCAACTTCAAAATATGGAGAGGAAGCCAATTTGAAAACAGAGAGCAACTGGAAAAGCAATGGGATGCTTTTACCGACCCCACCAAAGAAGGTTGGGAAGAAGAAAACATGCTTTACGATTGCAAATGCGGGATGCGGGAATTGAGTTTAAAACGATATGACAAAAATGGAGCAACATAGCATATTCCAAAACGGCAGTGTCTGGCTGCGTGCTGACTTCCATCTGCACACCAAAGCAGATAGCGAGTTTAAATACACTGGCAATCCTAATGAATTTGTCGGCAAGTATGTAGCACAATTAAAGGCACAAGACATTCGTCTGGGGGTAATCACAAACCATAACAAATTTGACCTGTCTGAATTCAAGGCATTGCGAAAGGCTGCCAACAAAGAAGAAATCTATCTATTGCCCGGCATAGAATTTTCTTGCAAGGACGGAGGTAAAGGAATCCACTTGTTGATCGTTTTTGATGATAGCTGGATTGATAACGCTGAGAACAAAAATTATATAACGGACTTTATTACGACTGCATTTGCCGGAATTTCCAATTACGATTCACCTCAATATCCCAATTCAAGATTCGGGCTAAAAGAAACAGTGGAACACCTTGATGTATACAACAAGGACTATTTTATTATCATGGCCCACATTGATGACAATAATGGGATATTGAAGGAATTGGAAGGTCGTAAACTGAAAGAGTTTTTAACAAGTGATCCGTTTAAGCGGAAAGTTCTTGGCCTCCAAAAATCAAGAAGTCATGACAACCAGAAGAAACTGACTGAAATATTAGGGAAAAATGTACCTGCATTTATTGAAGGTAGTGATAATGCACATAAAGGCATTGAAGGAGTTGGCGATGGGAATAAAGTAAAAGAAACACAACAGAAAACATTTATCAAATTAGGTGCATATAATTTTGACGCACTCAAGTTTGCGCTCTTAGACAAGGAGTATCGTATTGCATCAAAACTGCCTGAAATAAAAAATGGTTATATCAAGTCCATTACTTTTCAGGGGGGTAAATTGGGGGGTACAACCATCAACCTAAATCATGCCATGAACAACCTGATTGGGATCAGGGGAAGTGGCAAGTCCTCTATTCTTGAATCAATCAGGTATTGTTTTGATATAAGCATAACATCTGAAAACAATCTCGATTGGGAATACAAAACAAAACTGGTTAACAGCACTATTGGCAGTGGTGGTAAGGTTGTTATGGAGTTAGTGGACGATCAGGGAAACGAATACCGGGCTGAAAAAATATTAGGCGAAAGCACGATTATCTATAAGGGAGAGGAAATGCAATATGGACTGAAAACAAATGCCATTGTAGCCAAACCCATCTATTTCGGACAAAAAGACCTTTCTAAAATTGGTAGTTCTCTGTCAACAGAATACCTCATGAATAATCTGATAGGTGACCGAATTACCGAGCACAAACGATTGATTGATAACAAAGCACAGGAAGTTCATTCAATCCTTTCGGAGATAAATAAGATTGAGAAAAGCATAGCTTCCAAACCGGATGTTGAGGCAAAAAAAGCCGAACTACAAAACAACATTCAAAAATTCAAGGACTTTAATATTGACAAGAAACTGGAAGAACAGATTGGGTTCAACAAGGATACCAACCATATTAAGCGAATGCGGGAATTTGAAGAGGGAGTGCTTAAAGGTATTGATAAACTGATAGAGGAGTACAAAGGCGGTTTCGACACGTTTACTAAGTACGAATCAGTAGAAAATCCACAGTTATTTAAGAGACTTTACGAATCTTTTCAATCATTCCAAAAGCTCTTTGGACAGATAGAGGATATTGGTAAAAAGTTGCTCGCTGAACACAAGACTTTTAAAGGTATTGACGAAGAATTTCAAAAGAAATATGAAGCCCTAAAAGAAAAGTTTGCCGGAATCAAGCGGGAGATCAAGCTGCCTAATATTCAGGCAGATGACTATGTGAAATTTACCAAAGACCTTGACTTTACAAATGCCAAGCTGAAAGAGATTGAAAAACTGGACAATAAAAAAGTTACTTACAAGAATCAGCTTAAAAAAGCGTTGACTGAATTACAACAGCTTTGGCACAAAGAATTTGAAATAATTAAGGGAGAAATAGACCGTATCAACACTGATCAGGATTCTATCAAAATAACTGTTGATTTTAAAGGAAATAAGAATGATTTCAAAACATATTTAAAAGACCACTTAAAAGGTAGCGGATTGAGAGATTCTAACATTCAGGCAATTGTAGATAATTATAATGATCTAATTGAGGTGTACTATGATTTTGAAAAAAAGGAAAGCAAGTTATCGGAATCACTCTCAAGCAACAGTCAGTTATTGTCTTTTCAGGAGTATTTCAATTCCAGTCTCGCTGCTTTTTTGACATACAGGATTCCAGATCAGTTTGATATCATATATCGTGACAGGCCACTTAGTGAACATTCACTCGGACAAAGGGCTTCGGCATTGATAATTTTCCTATTAACACTTAAGGACAGTCATCTGATTATTATTGACCAGCCGGAAGACGATCTGGATAACCAGACGATTTATGATGATGTGATTAAGATTTTGAAAGACCTGAAAAACGACACGCAGTTCATTTTTGCTACTCACAATCCTAATATTCCGGTTTTGGGCGATTGCGATCAGGTAATAAGCTGCCGGTATAAATCGGAAAAGATCAAAACCAATCAGGGCAGTATTGACCAAGTCAAAATCAGGAATGATATTGTTGATATTATGGAAGGAGGCGAAGAAGCCTTTAATCAACGCAAAAGAATTTACGAACTATGGAAGCATTAGAGTTGATAGAAATTCTCGAAAGAGGGGAAGACAGTAGACACCAGTTTAAGACAAATATAACAAATGCTGAATCTCTTGCGGGGGATATGGTGGCATTCGCCAATACCAAAGGAGGAATGGTCATTATTGGCGCTGAAGATAATGGTAAAATATCGAACCTCACCGCAGATGACATAAGGCGACTTAATCAACTTGTGGCCAACACTGCAACTAATAATGTAAAGAACCCGATTAACCCCATTACTGAAAATATAAAAGTTGGTGATGACCTGTTGATGGTTGTGCATATTGCAGAGGGAATTGACAAACCATACATGGACAACAATGGTGTGGTATGGGTTAAAAGTGGTTCGGACAAGAGACGGGTTACTTCAAAGGAGGAATTGAGAAGATTGTTTCAAAGCTCCGATCTCGTACATGCGGATGAAGTTCCGGTTAATGGTACAACGGAAAACGACATTGACTTAAAGTATTTCAAAGAGTTTTACCAAAAGCAATATGAAGAATATTTTGATAAATCTGAAATTTCGCTTATTCAGGTATTGAAAAATCTCAATCTTGCCAGAAATAAGAATTTAAATATTGCCGGATTAATGTTATTTTGTAAATATCCTGAGAACTACAAACCCGCTTTTATTATTAAAGCTGTAGCCTTCGTTGGAAATGATCCGGCCGGTAATCAGTATAGAGACAGTATTGATATCAAAGGAAAGCTGAAAGAACAATACAGAGGCGCTATTGATTTCTTGAAAAGAAACCTAAAATTCATTCAGCAGGGAAAAGGAATTAACACGCTGGGCGATTTGGAAATTCCTCCGATTGTCTTGGAAGAATTGATTGTAAATGCCTTAATACACCGAAACTATTTTATAAACGCCCCAATTCGTCTATTCGTTTTTGACGACAGAGTTGAGATCATTAGTCCCGGAAGATTACCCAATAACCTGACTATAGATAATATCAAAAGCGGCAACTCCAATATCCGGAACGACATTATTACATCCTTTGCTACCAAAGAATTACCATACAGGGGGATCGGTACCGGTATCAGAAGGGCGATTAAGAATTATTCTGACATTGATTTTGTGAATGATCTGGAAGGAGAACAATTCGTTGCAATAATCAGACGACCAGATACGAAATAAATGAAACTCCCATTCGATCTCAACCAAGACTATCAAAAATAGGCGATCATCGTATCCGTCCGAGTAAGTCCGTATAGGATAGCGCTTGAAAACGCCTAATCTTTGTTTTATCTTAGCCTGGGTACATCAATGGGATTCTCATGAGATGAGTGAGCCTTCCCTCAACAACTGTGCTTTGCGCTAAGGCGAGTTCTGGACGGATACCTCTTGGCAACGAGTAGGGACAAAACTTTAAGCTCAATTGAAGCCTTTACTGGCCCTTTCTATTGCTCAACTTGATGCTATATGTAGCTTAACTAATAGGGGAGGGGAAGCTGTTGGGTATCAAGGTCTGTTGTCGAGCGAAGAATCGCTTGGATGGACAGCTTCAGAACTTAATTGATGCGACAGGATACTTCCATCTTTAGCTGGTGAGCTTGGCATTTTGTCGCGACCCCTATTGGGATGATCAAGCATAAAATTCAACGCGACACACCTGCAAGATAGCGGGATTAGCGTAAAATTCATTCTGAAGCTTTATAGGGGGCAGTAGCCATCCATCTGATTGTTTTGAGGCATAAGTTCCTAAGTTTGTTCAAGGCTAAAGTATTCAAAGTAAAAACAGTTGCTTATATTTAGCAGAAATATTCGAGAAATCATCAATTAAAATCATTCATCATGCCCAACGCCCAATTTACCGGATTTAAAGTGAGCATCAGCCTTCCTTTTCTCGGCATAGAAGGCGAGTGGAAGGTCGACAAAGACCAGAAACAGGCCGCTTGGGAGATCTACGTCGAGCTTGTCACCCGTGTGGCGGTGCAGGAACTTAAAGAGGATGAAGGCTTGCTGCGCGAAGCGCTCACCTCCTTCTACTCCCTTTTCCAGACCACCCGCGACATCCTCAAGAAATACGGCCCATCCATTGCTACCCCCGGCGAAGCGGACGACACGACCCTTGGGCACATTGCTGTGGCAGTGCTCAACAAAGTACTGCGCCCGGTGCTCGCCAGATGGCACCCCATTCTGAAGGATTATGAGGACAAGCGCCCGCAAGGAGTCTCCGTCACCGCCCACGAGCGCAAGTGGCCGCAGGCAGAGGAGCTGCGTGAGGCCATTAACCAGATCCGGGAGCAGCTCACAGAGTATGCGGATGTGTTGGCTGAGGTGTCTGGGGTTAGCAGATTGCATTAAGTGAGCCAATTTGCTTCCTTCTGGAAATAAGTCCGTGCAGGCCTTTGACGGCTTATCGGGCTGGGCGGACGAGCGTAT
The DNA here is from genome assembly GCA_964468435.1 of uncultured Bacteroidia bacterium. Lineage (GTDB taxonomy): Bacteria > Bacteroidota > Bacteroidia > J057 > J057 > JBCCTX01. The sequence goes on from CAYXVE010000095.1 coordinate 9,052, forward strand.
ACCCATCATAGTAGTCAATAAGTATTTCACCATCGAACGCAAGCGATTCACCGCCTTACACGAACTAGGGCACCTGCTCCTGAATTTTGCCGAAGAGCTGGACCCCAAATTCATCGAAAAGCTCTGCCAACGGTTCGCCGGTGCCATACTCATCCCGCGAGAAACCTTTTTCAATGAACTGGGTGATTATCGGTCCGGCCTTTCGTGAGGAGTTCGTGGTGCTATGACAATTGTAGTGTATCCATCCGGGCAAGTCCGTATAAGCTAGGGCTTGAAAATGCCTGATCTTTGTCTTATCCTAGCTTAGGTGCATCTGTGGGATTCTCATGAGATGAGTGAGCACTGCCTCAACAACTGTGCTTTGCGCTGGGGCGAGTTCTGGACGAGGCTGCCACCGGTGAGGGAGTAGCTCATCGATGCGATTGACAGAGTGCTGCACGATGCGATTCAGGACATCGAGCTATGGGCAGCCTGAGCTTTACGGTAATGCGTCCCCCAATAGCTGAGGGCAGAAATACGTAACCCATGTGCCTGGCAGAAATCGAGGCGGCGCTGTGATCCGGCAAGGTAGGCTTCGACCAGAGGATACATCTGTGAAGCAGTCCGATGGCGACGGGAAGGATTGTTCATAATACTGTTGGATGCTAAGATCCCCAATCATACCATGCGATGACAGACGGGATTAGCCGGACGGATACGAATGGGCAGAAAAGATCAATGAAATCGGTCGTATCGTAGGTGGCTGGAAGAAGT
>CAYXVE010000096.1:0-9625 GCA_964468435.1 uncultured Bacteroidia bacterium
GTGTCTCTACGATCGTGTATTCCATGCATCTTCTTTATTTGTGCCCATAGGGCAAGACACACTGCCGGGGTGTCTCTACGATCGTGTATTCCATACATCCACTTTATGGATCAGCACCAAGCTAAGCCAGAAAAAAGAGCCTACCTTATCCACTTCGATCAATTCATTGAGGATGCTGTGAAAGAGGATGGTCACCAGACTCAGCAAGACGCCTAACACCAGGGCTTTGAGTTCGGGGTCCTGTACCGTATGGTAGACATGGGCTGCCTTAAACAGCATAAAAATGCATAATCCCAGAAATAACGCCCCACCAAAGAGCCCCTGCTCGGCAAAGGTCATGAGGAAATAATTATGAGTGGTCGACTGCTCGGGGTTATCGCTTACATAGGTGCGGAAAGCATCATCGGCGTACTTTTTGTACTCGATGTTGAACGTGCTAGGACCAGTCCCTAGCCAGGGGTTACCGGCAATCATATTTTTGGCTGCTACCCAGCGATAGAGTCGCTCCATGCCGGAAAGTTCTTTTCCTTCAAAGGTCGCTTCGATATGACCTTCGAAATCACCATGGTGAAATATGGTATTTTCGTACTTTGGCGCATAGCTGTAGTAGGTATTACCCTGCAAGAGATATCCTACGATACCGGCGACGACAACCAGACTGGCAAAGGTAAATACACGGAAAGACTTGAATTGCAATAGCACATATACTACAGGCAATAAAGCGGTTGCAACCCAGGCTCCGCGGCGGTAACTCAGTGCTATGCTGATCAGGATGAGGATACATCCTCCTACAATGATCCAGTGCTCCAGCCGGTCTTTCCTGTACCAGGTGCGCATCATCCAGGCCCAGGGCAGGATGAGTGCCTGCATCGCCCCATACACTACGGCATTGGGAAAGATCGGATACACGATACCGTGGCTAACGTCAAAAGAAAAACTTTCTCCGGCATGGCGAACCATAATAACGATGGTGATAATCAACTGTGCAGAAAAAACCGACCAGAATATACTCCGTATACTTCGCTTATCGGAAATTAGTAATTCCGCCATAAATACAAAAGCTGCCAGATACCAGAACTTGGCCAGCAGAAACTTGATTGACCGGGTAAAATGGGTAGAGGTTAACGTGGTAAGGATGAGCCAGAAAACGATCAAGGCCATAAATATGTGGAAGGTCTTGATCTGCGCGTTCCAGTTGATGTGTTTACCCGAAAGTATGACAATGACGGATAAGAGCAAAAACAGGATCATAAGCGGCTCATCCGGCAGATCTATGCTCAAAGGCCCCAGTTCCAATTGCAGGGATAAGGGTATGGTAAAGAAAAGCAGGTAATACAATACTTTGTAATTGTACAAGGCCTGTAACACTATCAGGAATGCAAAGGGTAAGGCTAGTATTTCTATCCGCTTCATGCGAATAGACAAATACGAAGCAGTGATAACCACCACAGCCAATCCCAGCATGAGTATCCAGCGCTGTATCAGCCCCTTTTCCCAAAGTTGTAAGATGTGTCGTTTTACTGTCTCCAAGCCCTATTTCTTTACCACAAACATTCTACTGACAAAATGAATACTATTATCCTCCTGGATAAACTGTATTTTCCCATCAAAGCCCGGATCTGTGTGATTGGTGGTATAGCGTTGCAGGACAATCCCTCCAGACTCATTGATCAAAGATACGATTTCTTCCTCGTTTACGACATGCATAGCCATGTGAAATCCTTTACCGATACCCATTAACGCCAATCTCTCACGGATTTTTAGCCAGGATTTAAACTTCTGTACTGGATTCAGCTTACGAACATCCTTCACAGGGATCTGAAATACAAGTTTACCCCCAGGTTTCAACACACGCATAAATTCCTGAATGTAGTTCATTGACACGGGATAAGGAATGTGCTGAAGGACAATGGAGGTATAAATAAAGGAAAAGAATTCGTTTTCAAACAGACTCAGATCATCACCTGTATTTAACACAAAATGCAGCCGGTCAGAATCCGGATCATGCTCATTAAACTGAATGGCATGGTTAATCATGGTCGGTGAAACATCCACGCCATATACTTCTTGAAAATAACCAGCCAAAGGCCGGGACAAACGCCCTACCCCACATCCAAAATCCATGGCTCGCTGAAGATCCTTAGGTATCAGCCCATCAGCTTTCAGTTTTTCAAAAACCCTACTTATCTCTTCTTTACCTGTTTCATAAAATTCTTCTTTGTTCCATCCCTGGTCCTGCTTATTAGGATGCGTACAGATCGCCCAGAGCGTGTCTCGTTGAGCAAGGCCCTCCCAATTCTTTTTAGCCGACTCAAAACTCATTGGTTTGTAATGAATATCATTTACAGTAATTCACTGAGGCAGCCGACTTTTGTGACTTCCTCAGAATATTTTTTATAGACTTTAAAATGAGCGAAGCATTTTTAAGGACTCAACCATTTTGTCTTTTTAGAGAAACCTAGTCTGACGTCATTAACCCATTATTCTATCCCCATCAGACGCTTGTTCATCCCCTCATCGATCCCCGCATCGGCAAAATCATCAAATGCCTTCTCCGTTACCTGGATGATATGTGCTTCGATAAACGGAGCTCCTTCTTCAGCACCTTGCTGTGCATCCTTGATGCAGCACTCCCATTCCAATACAGCCCAACTGTCGTAATCATACTGGCTCAGCTTGCTGAAGATTCCCCCAAAGTCTACTTGCCCATCTCCCAGAGAGCGGAATCGCCCGGGACGGTCTACCCAACCAGTATAACCTCCATACACACCTGCTTTACCCGTAGGATTAAATTCTGCATCCTTTACGTGAAAAGCTTTGATCCGCTCATGATAAATATCGATAAATGCCAGATAATCCAGTTGTTGCAGAATAAAGTGGCTCGGATCATAGTTGATACAAGCTCTTGGATGACCATCCACGGCATCCACAAACATTTCAAATGTCAATCCATCGTAAATATCCTCTCCAGGGTGTATTTCATAACATACATCCACCCCTACTTCATCATATGCATCCAGGATAGGCTTCCATCTTCTGGCTAGCTCTGCAAAGGCAGTCTCCACCATCCCTGTAGGACGCTGGGGCCAGGGATACATATAGGGCCATGCCAGCGCACCTGGGAAGGTAACATGCGCATCCATATTCATATTTCTGCTGGCCTGTGCAGCAGCCTTGACCTGGTCGATTGCCCACTCCGTGCGTGCCTTGGGATTGTTGCGCACCTCAGGTGCTGCAAAGCCATCGAATAATGTATCATAAGCAGGATGAACTGCTACTAGTTGTCCCTGTAAATGAGTAGAAAGCTCTGTAATCTCCACTCCAGCATCTCTTGCAATACCCATCACCTCATCTGCGTAGGTCTTACTTTCTGCAGCTTTTTTGACATCAAAAAAATCAGGCGACCAGGTAGGCAACTGTATACCTCTATAACCCAGGTCGTCAGCCCATTTACACATATTTTCAAACGTGTCGAAGGGAGGCTGATTTCCCATAAACTGTGCGAGAAAAATAGCAGGTCCTTTAATTGTCTTCATAGAACATTGTATGGTTTTGAGGTTTGCGTGATGAAATGTATCCTTTTTCAATCAAAAGCTAAAGTAATGAATATTTTGTCAAAGTAATAGAACTTGGATGCTAGTGGAAAGACTGTAGAGTTGAAAAAGGTTTGATAAGTAGCTCAATAAGCCAGAGGTTATCCCCTACCAGTCAATTTTTCAATTTTCCTTCTCACTTCATCCCATTTTTTTGAATATACTGGATCATCTGCATCCCCGGGTTGATGAGCTAAAAACTTTTGCAACCTTTCAATTTCACGGTACCTATTTCTCGTTTCCTCATCAAAATATACCTCATCAAACCGGTCCCAGATGTATTGGATGGCTACATCACTGGGATGAAGCATATCAGCAGCATAAAAACGGTAGTCTCTTAAATCATCCATCATCCATTCGTAGGCGGGAAAATAAGAAACCAGGTCATACATTTCACAAAGCTTGTAAATGGCGAGTCTCAGAGTTGATTTACTGACCTGATTTTCTTCAACTCCATCTTTCCAGTGTCGAACAGGGCTTAGAGTTAGTACTATTTGTATGTCGGGATTATCACGCCAAAGATTTTCTAGCAATTTTTCATAGTGCAGCACAATTTCAGACATCTCTAATAATTCTTTGTCAAAGCGATAATTGGGGATTTTATGGCAGTTGGCTACGATTTGCCCGGTTTCCTTCCATTTATATACCCACGCTGTACCCCAAGTGATAAATAAAAAGCTGTCTTTTACCATATAATCTCTTGCCTGAATCAGAGATAAAAGCATATTCTGATAGGTTTTATCTCTTTCTGTACCTGAAAACTGTCCATGATGATAAAGACTGATCCATTTACCTTCAAACTCTATCAGATCCTCTTCGCGAAAATCCCTGTTACCTTGCACCATGTTTATACCATCGGCGACAGAAATCGGATTGAACAAGATCCCTAATGGATTGACCTTTATCGGATATGCCAGTTTTGACAGTTTATTTCCGATATGCTCTGTAAAGCATGACCCCATAAACAACGACTTGCGCTGATGCGTGAGTTTGTGGGGAAATGGTGGTATGCTAAATGTTGTGCGAAAACTTAAATGATTCATGATAATAGGTTTTTTTGCCGAAATTTACCTGCCATGTAGAATACAAAAATTTGCACCCTAGTTGTAAAAGGGATTTTTGATATCTGTAGAAAAAATACATCTCTATGAGAATTGAGGCAAGGGGAGCAAAATTTTGTCATGAGAAATTCGGGAGGGGGGTAAATAATCATCATGTGATCCACGGGCTGGTGTAACTGTAAATTTATCCATTTACTTACGTTTGCGTACTGATCAGATATTCCTTTAAAGCCGCAAATGATGCAGGTAGTTGTATGCTTTCTTTTGGTTTATCTTTCAATGAAGCCAATTGTTCGGGTATAACTACTTGTTGGTCTATTTCTTTCTCCACAATGTCGTTGAATTTGGCAGGGTGTGCAGTTCCCAGAATGACACCTGGAACTTCACCTATTTCCTGAGAATAGGCTTTCCAAGCCAGATATCCTACTGCTCCATGTGGGTCGATCACATATCCATACTTATGATAAATTTCCCTGATAGCTTCACGCGTCTCTGTATCATCAAAGGCGTATCCCTTAATGTCTCGGCTTACTGCTTCATGATCATGTGCATAAAGATTCATCATTCTGACAAAATTGCTAGGATTACCTACATCCATGGCATTGGAGATCGTTCGCACGGATGGCTTGGGCTCATAGGAACCTGAATGTAAATATTGGGGCACGATATCATTGATATTGGTAGCAGCTATGAATTGAGCAATGGGCAGGCCCATCTTCTGCCCTATCAACCCTGCAGTGAGATTGCCGAAGTTACCACTGGGGACTACAAATACGGCATTGCGTTCTTCATGAGGCAACTGTTGAAAAGCACGGAAGTAGTAGAAGGATTGAGGTATAAGACGTGCTATATTAATAGAGTTGGCTGAAGTAAGACGAAAGCGCTGATTAAGCTCTTCATCCAAAAAAGCATATTTTACCATTGCCTGGCAATCGTCAAAAGTGCCTGCTATTTCCAGGGCTGTAATATTTTCTCCGAGTGTTGTCAATTGTTTTTCCTGCAGGTAACTGACCTTCCCGCTGGGATACAAAATCGTAACATGAATACCTGGTGTATGGTAAAATCCATGGGCTACTGCGCCACCTGTATCACCTGAGGTCGCTACGAGTATGTGCAGACTATCTTGATCATCGCGAATCAAGTAAGACATGAGCTGAGCCATGAATCGGGCACCGAAATCTTTGAAGGCCAATGTCGGCCCGTGAAACAGTTCCAGCACATATGCGCTATCGTTGATTTTTTTCAATGGGGCATCAAATGTGATGGCCCGTTCAATGATTCCCCTGAGTGCTTTATCAGGGATACTTTCGCCCAATAATCCAGATGCAACTTCATAAGACATCTCAGAAAAAGATAACTCATCAAAACGACTCCAAAACTTTTCTTTTAATATGGGTATGAAAGCTGGCATAAATAGCCCATTGTCAGGTGGAAGCCCTCTTAATACTGCATCCTCGAGGTTGTATAATAGTTGATGATTATTAGTACTGTAAAACTTCATGATTAGCGATGAATTTTTGTCGTGAATATATATGCTAAATGTGAAAGGGCATAATGGAAACCTGTTCTATCTATTTTTAGCATGTATCACGTGAACTGTTCATCGCTGGCATGTGTCTTCTCTACTTCAGTAATTTGGTTTGGTTTTATTTGTTACAGTGTTTTATAGAATACCATATTAACGCTGTTATAATTTATTCATATGATAATTATCTCAACCTGTGCTAACTTACCTGTGCATTAAAATCTTTAGTATGAATTTTTTAATCCCGGCAGCCCTGATCATTGCTTTATTAGCCTGCCATGCACCCAAAAATCAGTCTGCCTCCAATTCATATACACCTACTCAGCAGGATTCTGTTTATGCCCATGTATTTAAGCCTTGGGATGGTAACTGGAAAGGTACTTTTACCATTTATCTTGACTCACTTGGACAAAAAACTGGAACTGCCCAGCCCAGAATACAATCTAAGGCGGCGCTGGATTCCCTACCCCTGATCCAGGATCAGGTCATTCAAGTCGAGCAGACTTATACATCCATCAATCCTTTCTATCAGACTGTAGAGATTCAGGATACCTATATGCAAAATGGAGCAGAAAAAACGGTCAATAGTAAGGGATACAATCAGGTAAAAAATGGTGAGATGATCTGTGTAGTGAATAAACCGGCAGAACAGGTAGTTCATGAAGGTACTTCTCTTCCCGATAGCACGATCATCTGGGAAAGAAGCCTAAAAGATCCTACCCAAATCGAGTATTTCTATGAACAGGTATCCGACAATACCTATTACATCATCGGCTGGGGATATTATGGAGATGATGATCCGAGACTCACCCCCAGAATGTGGTTTTACGGGGAGTATCAGCGATCGGAATAAAAACAAGCGGAAGTTAATTCATGATGCTTCCGCTCGCTTGTTTAGTCTGAAGCATTAGGCTACCTTAAGCTTATCCGCATACATCTTGCGGAGTTTCTGCAACTTCGGCGTGATTACCACATTGCAGTAAGGTTGATTACTATGATTGTTGTAATAGTTCTGATGATAATCCTCAGCTTCATAGAATTTCTCAGACGCTGTAACCTCTGTTACGATTGCATGATCAAAATGCGTTTCCATTTCCGTTATTACTTTTTCGGCAATTGCTTTTTGTTCGTTGTCGTGATACATGATGATTGAACGGTACTGAGTACCTACGTCTGCCCCCTGACGATTTAGGGTTGTCGGATCGTGAGTCGTCAGAAATACTCTTACCAGATCATCATAGGTGATGACAGCAAGGTCGAAAGTGATTTGTACCACTTCTGCATGTCCAGTTAATCCCGAACATACTTCTCGATAAGTTGGATTAGGTGCTTTTCCGCCGCTATATCCAGAGACTACTTTCGTTACGCCCTGTAGATGTTGAAAAATCGCCTCTACGCACCAGAAACATCCCCCTCCAAAGGTAGCCAATTGTAATTGATTGTGATGGGTCATACCTGTTCCTCCGTTTCTTTTACAAGTTTAATGGATTCTGAATTAATACAATACCGCAGTCCACTAGGTGCTGGGCCATCAGGGAATACATGTCCCAGATGTGCATCACACACATTGCACATTACCTCTATCCGCACCATCCCATAAGCAGTATCCTTTTCATGTTTAATTACATTATCCTTGATAGGCTCTGTAAAGCTCGGCCAGCCAGACTGCGAATCGAATTTTAGGGTTGAATCAAACAATGGTGTATCACAGCAGATACAACTGTATTTCCCAGCATCGTATATATGGCATAATTCTCCCGAAAACGCACGCTCGGTTCCTTTCTGCCTAGCAATGCGATATTGATTAGGTGTAAGCAGTAACTTCCACTCGGCATCAGTTTTCTCAACCCTTCTGTCAGGCTCGGGATTACCATGATTTACATACTTGATGACATCATTCCAGTTCATTAAAAATTGTATTTAGATGTTTATTATATTTTACACAAAGATGGCCAACCAATTGTTCAATATACAGTCAGAATTTCCCATTATGTTGACAAGAATGCTTGACAGTGTATAGCTAGTATCTCATCGTTCAAAGTGTTTTTAGAAATACTGCAAATGATTTGCTTATTTATGTATTGTCTGTCTACAAATCATGAGCTATCACCTTTAATTCGTTAAAAATCCTCTTCACCCAGTCTAAATGCTCAGGTTTTATCAAGACCATTCTGAGACAGGTCACATAATCTGCATCTTTTTCTACTTCATTCCAGGTGTCAGGTAATAGACTTGCTGGATAATTAAATAGTGCCAAATGCAATCCTTCTTCGGCTGCTCTATTAAATAAATGCCGGGATTTGTTGGACATTTCAGACAAGCTATATCCTTTTAATCCCCATACGACAATATCGAGATCTGGTTGATAAAGCGTAAGGAAACCTGGGTCATCTTCCAGATACTCATTGAATTTTTGTGCTGCCTGTAAGCACTTGTCAAGCACTTGAGAAAACTCACCACCTTTCACCAATGGGAAATACTGATGTGTAGCCCATAAGCCTACTGCAGATGCTCCTGCCCTTGAGCACTCAAGACTGATCTCACCCAGATGGAGTTCATGAGTGGTGAAATAGGTATATGGAGAATCGTGTTGATAGTAAGTCCCTACAACAGGGTCCTTAAACACAATACACCCACATCCATAGGGTTGCAAACCGTGTTTGTGAGGATCAATTACAATAGAGTCAACTTTACTCAGATACTCATATTCTTTTTTTACATGCTCAGGGAGTAAATCTGCCAGTACAAAATATCCCCCATAAGCTGCATCTGCATGGATTCGAAAACCATATTGTGCCTGTAGATCGAGAATCTTCTCTAAGGGATCGACCTTCCCGAGCCCCGTAGTTCCTATCGTAGCGACTACTGTCCCAACATCATTTGACTCCAGCTTTCTCCGCAAGGCATCGATATCCATAACCCCATAGCGATTGCATGATACAGACTCGAAAGGCAACTGTAAAACACCGGAAATACGATGATGGGTATAATGTGCGAGTTCAGATGCCAGGATTTTCTTTCCAGGGTGTATTTGCCCGGCAATCCATAGTGCCTCCATATTGGCCATGGTTCCACCACCTGTAAGATGTCCTAGATAAGTATTCCAGCCAAACATAGCTGCCAGATCCTGAACTACTTCTTTTTCCATCTTCGAACTAGCGATACCTCCATCTAATGCATGATTATTGGGGTTGATCCACATCGCAAGCATGTAGGCGATGCGCGCTACGGGATGAGGTGGCTTAAGCATCTGTCCAACATAATAGGGATGGAAATAGGGATAATTTTCCTGCATGCGTTTTGCTACATGGTTCATCACCTTTTTTAGTTTATCCAGGTCTACTTCTGTTTCCAATTCAGGTAAATCCTGAAATCCTGCTTCTAATCGATTAAGTGCATCGTGTAAGACCGCAAGACTATCTTTTTCAAGCATTATAACAGTGTTA
>CAYXVE010000097.1:0-9472 GCA_964468435.1 uncultured Bacteroidia bacterium
AAATATGATAATAAATATACGAACTAGCAACCCCTCGGACAAGCATTAATCCCACCAACCTCGGTTTTCACGGAGTCTGTTATTGAATTCCCCAAACTTCAATACCAGACTGCCTGTAAAACTGTCAAATTCATTACCCTCATAAGGTTTGGTATCTACGTCTTTCACCCAGCGGTATCCTCCGGTAGCAGCAATCTTGAAAAACCGGGTCACGTTAAGTTCTATCCCTAGTTCGGGCGTTAGGGTAAAGATGCGGTCCTCAAAGTCGTAATCTGAGAAGTCATTATCCAATCCAAATAGCAAGACTCCCCAACCGGCACGGAAATTGGCAGTCATGTGTATGAGCTCCGAGGGCATCAGATCAAAGCCCGTCCATATTCCTCCATGTGCGAGGGTCACGTCATACTCATCTGCATCAATATCCTGCAAAATGTCATGTGTACTCCCCATTGCATAACCTCCAATGAAAAAGTGCTCTATCATGATGGCACCGCCACCTCCAACAGATACACCAAAGCTTCCATCCAGATCAGAAAATTCTACAATAGGTGCCCCAAAGGCTCCTACACGTATACCCCGGTTCAACAGGGTTTCCTGCGACATCAACAGGCCACAGGCAGAAATTCCCATAATGAGTAAAAGTAGTTTTTTCATAATATGAGATGTTGAAATGGTTTGAAAAGTATATTGAGTTTTACGGAAGGAGCAAATTTTACGTTTACGGGATCATTCCTGTTATCTTCGCTTTGACCACCCCTAAACGAGGGTTCATTTTTGATCTGCAGCGTATCCTACCTCAAGGATGGCCGTCAATCAATCATAACGGCAGTGCCACTGGCACTTACCATAAGCATTCCTCCATTTTGTCCGATGTTGATCGTTTCATAGTCCAGGTCTACACCGATGATTGCATTTCCCCCAAGCCCTTGAGCTTGTTGTACCATCTCTTCAATCGCAATATCCTTAGCTTCTCTGAGTGCACGCTCGTAAGACCCAGACCTGCCCCCTATGATGTCTCTTATACCGGCAAAAATATCCCTGAAAACATTGGCACCGACGATCGCCTCTCCGGTTACCAGTCCCAGATATTCCTGTATCACGTTTCCTTCAATATGATGTGTAGTTGTAATGAGCATGGGTTTGTTGGATTACTGTATAGTATCATGATAGTTATGTGATATTTAGAGGAAGTCATCTTTCGAGACTTCCTCTTGTTTCTTGCACTTAACTAGCTTTTGAACGCCTCATAATTGGCTTTCAACAGTGCTATCTGCGATTCGATCAGATTGGCCAGTGCATCTTTTACTTCCTGAGATGCCTTCTCTTTACGGACTTTCAACAAAGCAGCCTGAAGCAGCTGCACGGTTACTTCAAACGATTTACTAAGTGCATTGATGACTCCTTCATCACCAGCTACTGCCAATACCTCTACGGTAGCTCTTTCTGCTACTTGCCTGAGTTCCATAATCTCCTTGGAAGAGACTTTACCATCCTGATAGATTTCATCGAGAAGTTGAGCTAATTTTTCCATACAAGCGGAATTTTTGATTGTTTTGACTGAGAATAAAATAAGTGATCCGGCAAATTGTACCTTTTCTTCTAAGGTAATAATTAATCCCTATCTCTTTCTCATTCTGTCAACCAATAACGTATTAAAATGACAATTACCAGTGAATGAAAGACATACCTCTTTATGAGCAAGGTCATATGCTCCCCATACTTTGTCTGGTAATTTTATCTGAATCGAAAACACACAAATACCTTGCAAAGCATGGATTATGAAAAAGATATTGTTACCAATCGATCTGAATGGAAATGCAAAAAAAGTGTGTAACTATGCACTTCAATTGGCTGAAGAACTACGGGCTCATGTACATTTGCTCCATATCTGCAACGAAAAGCCTGCAGCCGATCTTCCCAGTTTTACACGAGCCCAAAAACTGTTGGCAGTAGGGGTAGCCACCCAAACAAACCCTCAGGCTGAGAGAAAACTTCAGCAAATCAGACAATCGATTCTGGATGAAAACTGGAACATCCCCGGAATTTCAATTGAGATCGTCCACGGGAAAACAGAAGAGGAAATCATTTACGCCAGTCACCGGATTCAACCTGATCTCATCGCCATGGGAACCCGTGGAAAGAGCAAGGTTTATAAAACATTTTTTGGAAGTGCTACAGCCTATGTGATCGAGAAAGCTAATATTCCCGTGCTATCATTCCCGGTAGACATAACGTACAAAGGCATAAAAAATATCCTCTATGCTTCCAGCTTCGATGAGGCAGATCACATCTCGCTGGAGAGGTTGTATAAGCTCACTGCCCATCTCAATCCCAGAATTTACGTGGTTCATATCGTAAAAGCTCCTTCGGCATGTACCCAAAGCCTGCAGGATTATCTTTGCCACAAGTTGCAACAGCATATCTCTTCCCGCTTTCCCTTGTCAAACTTCGTCGTGAATGTACTATGTACATCCAATCACCAGGAAGCGCTTTCACAAGCGATTCATGAACATGAAATTCAGCTTTTGGTGACTACAACGAGAAAGCGCAGTGTAGACCAACACCTGAATGATCCAAGTTTTACCCGGTATATGCTTTACAATATGCAGGTGCCTTTGTTGTCTTTTCACAATACTGAATACAATTTACTACCTGATTTTTATGAAGATTATTATTGATACCCGACGAAATCATACTATGAACCTCAGAAATACTATTATTATCTACTTGATGCTCACAACCGTGATGATGGTACCGGCCACGGCCCAGGTATCTGTGCCGGCACTGCATGCTACTATACACCAGTACATGAACCAGCGTAGTGTACCGGGAATGGCCATGGGATTTGTAACCCCCAATGAGGAGGGGTTGTATACCTATGGATATGCCGATAAAGCTCAAACCAGAAGAATTGGTGAAAAAACAATGTTTGAGCTGGGAGAAGTGTCTGCAACATTTACTACGGCCATGATGATCGATATGTATTTCGAAGACGAGATCAATATCTATCATCCACTCCAGTTTTTTGTACCTCCTTATGTGGAAGTACCTTGCTTTGAACAGATTGTTTGCCGTGTAGAACGTCCAGGTGAATTACAGGTTCCTCCCAATGTCGAAGGTGTACCCCTACTGGGAGGTGTCAGTTGCTATGCCGAGGTAGATACGCCTGTAATTCCGATTACCTTCTGCAGGCTGGCGACTCATCATGCTGGATTGCCCTCTTATCCTGAAAAGCTCTACAAGTATCATTTGAGTTCCCGCAAAAATAAAGACCACTTTTTCCCGGAACAGACTACAACCGAAGATCTTTATCAGATATTCATGTCTCAGGAACTTATGACCAGACCAGGTACCCAGTATCACTACTCCAATCTGGGTACGGCAGTTCTGGGGCATATCCTGGCCTATCAGAAGCAGATCACATATGGTCAATTGCTGGAAAAACGTATCAGTAATCCACTTGGCCTGCTCAATACAGTAGTCAGTTTGGGACAAAAGGAGGTTCCACTTATGGCAACCGGCTATAATCTGAGAGGAAAGGCTGTAGAGCCCAGAACCTGGGAGGGATTTGCCCCGGCTATGGGGATCAAGAGCACTCCTGAAGATATGATGATCTATCTGGAAGCCAACGCGGGTGTACTACAGGCACAACCCCTGGTTGCAGCATTTGACGAGTGCCATGTACCTCATGGTCTCATACAGGATAAACACTGGAAAGATCTTCGCACGGGTTATGGTTGGTTTGTAATGCCCCTGAATAGAGGAAAAACCTACAGGATTTGGGCTGAAGGTTCTACAGAAGGATTTTCTTCCTTTATCGGCATTGTTCCCGAAACCCAGACAGGTGTATTTCTCATGTCCAATTCACCACAGAATCTACGCAAACTGGGCTTCGAACTGATGGAACTGATAGAGCAAACTGCACAGACTGACAGAATCGAATGGCGCGAAGCACAGCTGAACCGATAGGCTATGTTTGAGTGAGTGTTCGAAACGTATCCTCCAGGGTGTACACATATTGCTGAAGAGTAAGTATCACATGCTTCTGCTTTACAGATTCGTGAAAGATCTGAGGCCTGATATCGGTATCTGATGTGGTTTTGATCTCAAATTCTCTGGGAGACAGTGAGACGGTCTCTATTACTCCTTCTAATGACTCAATAGCCCTAACATCAAATCCCGGTTGCTCAAACTCTACTGTTATCAATGCCTCCCGTAACAGTGAGCTAGACATATCTTGCACTACTGCATCAGCCACCGTCTTTCCTTCATGAATGATGATAATTCTATCTGCAATAGACTCTACCTCAGGAAGTATATGAGAAGAAAAAATGATACTCTTCTCACGGCCGAGATTTCTAATCAAGTTACGGATATCTACAATCTGATTGGGATCTAATCCTGTAGTGGGCTCGTCGAGGATTAATACAGCGGGGTCATGCAGGAGTGCCTGAGCGAGTCCCACACGCTGCCGGTATCCTTTGGATAGTTGATATATCCTTTTATGTTGCTCCCTCTCCAGTCCCGTCATTTCAATGATTTCAACTATACGCTTTTTGCGCTCCTGGACAGGAATTTGATGAACTCTGCACATCATCATTAAAAATTCTTTGACATACATATCCAGATACAAGGGATTGTGTTCGGGAAGATATCCGATCTGCTTGCGTATCATCAAAGTGTCATCGTAGATGTTGTAATGATCCAGCGTAATAGTACCCGTTGTGGGAAGCAAATAACCGCTGATCATTTTCATAGTTGTAGTTTTTCCTGCGCCATTAGGACCCAGAAACCCCAATATTTCGCCTTTTTTCAGGGAAAAAGACAGATCTTTTACCGCAGCTTGCGCGCCGTAATACTTTGATACCTGTTTGACCTCTACTGGCATATCATTTTCTCAATCGTAAATGAATTCAAAAATATCAAATATACCCTTAACATAGCATACGTAAATTCTCCCCATTCTGGTTATCCAGTAAGGATCATAAGGGGATTTGTTCATAGTATGGTTTTATTCCGTATTTTTATTATAATAATTCGATTTCGTACAATATGGAATATCTCCAATCGGTTATTCTCATTGAAAATCTCTTTGGTTGCTGATTTCCAGCTATATACTATTTATTCCAATACACCTAATATTCAAACGAAGTGCTAATCATTCTGGAAAGACTGGAAAAGGTATTCGAAAGCAGAATCCGCCTGGGTATCATGCTTTTGTTAATGATTCACCATAAAATGGATTTCGTTACCCTTAGAAAAACCCTGTCATCTTCTTTCAATAAAAACATCACAGATGGCAACCTTGCCAGCCACCTGAAAATGCTCCATAATCTCGAATATATTGATGAGGATAAAAAATACGTCAATCGCAGACATCACACTGTATATCTGGCAAATGAAAAAGGGAAAACGGCTATCAGTGAGTATCTTAACACGATGAAAGAGATCATTGAAAATGTTGAAGAACGAACGACTGCTTGAAACCCATAGGCTAAAGTAAAGATTTGATGACCCTCCGGATGTAACAAATTCGGTTACAAAATAGGTTAATTGAGCTGTTGAGAAAAAGGTTAAAAAAAAACTGACGGGGCTACCACCTTGTGATGCCCCGTACAGCTAAGCGCCAACTTGGATTCATATAAAAGAACAACACACCAGGATTAAAGCAAGCTTGTTCCGTTATACATTAGCAAATATGGATAAAAACATGATTCGATGCGAAACGTTTTTAGCCATATTCTTACCAGCATGGATATTTTTACCATAGGCCTTATTTTTATGATTATTTATTTTCTAATATAAAAAAACAACGCTTAAATAATTCGTTTTGGGTTAAATACATTTGAACATAAAAAAAAGAAGTCGCGTATAGCGACTTCTTTTGTACTCAATTCAAATCAAACTATTTTCTTAACCATTTTAGCAAATAATCTGACAGATCAGGCAAATATCTTTCGGACCTAATACGATCTGTTAGTAGCTCCAGAGGTGATGCTCAAACTCCACGAGTTCCTGCTTGCGGCGAATAGCTTCATGAAGTGTCCTCACAGGTTCATTTCCTACGTGTATCACCAGACTATTAAACATTCTAAGTGCCATAGCTTCTTTCATGCTACGTGCGTGAGCATCATTGAATCTATTGTAGCATTGGGTATTTCCAAGCTGGGGTTTTACATCCTCCCACTTAAATCTGGCCAGCACCCTTTCTGGAAGGATACCTGCTGGATCTACCCATATAATTTCAAAGAAGGCAATCCTTTGTACCATTTCAGACTGACCTTTGTCAAATATCCAGTCTTCTACCATATGAATTACCTGCTCGTATGGATAATAGTCTATTTTATTCTCTTCCATAGCTACCTGTTCAGCACTAGCAGGCTCTACATCCTCAAAAGGCCACTCGTCTTCCTCCCGGACTACAGACGAGTCAGCAAAAGGATCACTGTAATCAAAATCATCTGCTTCAAACTCGTTGTTGCTCTCGTCGAAATTGTCGGTACCCTGAACATCCTGGTCAAATTCCATCATTCTCGACCGAAGTGCTGTATAATCCAGCTCTTCATCCCAGGAATCGGGATGGAAGGCCACATATTTGCCTTGCTTGACACCATTGATGAGGGATACAACTATTCCGTTCGTCTCGGTAAATTTTCCTTCTTCACCCCCATAAAACGATGCAGCATGTCTTACTAAAGGCTGGTTGACTTTTTCTATTAGGCTAATCCGGTTGACAACACGCTTACGCCAGAAATGATCTGACTCACGTATCTTTCTTTCCTGTGCTATTGACTGAGATGACAATAGGCAACTACCGAAGATTAACCCAAGAACAAGAATTTTTTTTCTCATTGCTATTTTTGTTATCTCCTGAAAATTATTTCCTTAGCAGTATTACAAAGATTGTTCCAATCTTACACATGACTGATTTACTGAACATTCAACAATATCACCATGATATTACCGAGCAACTCTCCCAGGTTTACGACACGCGAGAAGCTCAGTCTATCAGCCGTGTTTTGTTGACTTACGCAACAGACCAGTCTTGGTTTGAATTGAACTGCGATAATCTGAGATCACTCAGCCCTGCTGAATTATCCATAATCCAATCAGCTCTCCCCAAATTACTGGCAGGATGCCCCATACAACATATCACAACTACAGCCCATTTTTATGGTCGCACTTTTACTGTATCACCAGAGGTGCTCATCCCTCGACAAGAGACGGAAGAACTTACCATCTGGGTCAGAGATAGCTTAAAGGGTCATCCTAGCGATTTTCCTGTGCAAGTGCTTGACCTGGGAACTGGTAGTGGATGCATTCCGATTACGCTGGCCCTGGAATGGGACCAACTGAAAATCCCGCATCATATCACCGGTATTGATCTAAGTGCTCATGCCTTACAAATAGCTCAACAAAATGCCCAAAACTTACATGCAAATGTTCACTGGAAACATTTGGATATATTCAACCCTATCTTTGGATTTAACAACCTCGACATAGTAATCAGCAACCCTCCTTATATACCGCATTCGGAAAAAGATACCCTTCATCCTAATGTCAGAGACTATGAACCACCAATAGCACTGTATGTTCCAGATGAAGATCCCCTCATTTTTTATCGCCAAATTTCGGCTCTTGCAAGACAGTGGCTCAAGCCAAATGGAATGTTATTCTTTGAAATACATACAGATACAGGAAGTATTATTGTCCAGCTTTTGCAAGCACATGGCTGGGAAGATATCCAGCTCCGCAAAGATCTATCCGGTAAAGACCGGATGATACGATGTATCCACAAACAGTAGGTTCAAGCCATGACCTGAACTTACTGTTATCAACCCGATCTTGGCCTGTAACTATTTTATAGCAAATGCTCTGACGGAATTATGAACAAAAATGGTCTGAATCTCTTCCTCGCTCATACCCCGTTCTTTTAACGCAGGGATAAAACGGGTGAAAACTGTTTCATAAGATCGAAAATCACCTCCTCCAGGTTCGCCTACATGATACCAACCCGCGTCGTGTGATACCAGCGTCCGATCCAATCTGCCCCATCGATGCATCATCATTACCCAATCCACATGATCGTTGACAGGCTGCTGCATGCGGTCATTGGGACGCACCCCGTCAAGTTCAATCCAGGCACCAGCCTTTACTATCTGAATATGATGTGTGCTATCAGACACGTTCTGGGCATGTATCCAGATAAATGCATCGGGAGATACGCCTTTTTGTTCCAGAATATCCAGTATCTTCATTACGGAAGGCCCAGTAGTAGTGTGAGAACCTATCGCAAGACCTGTATTCAGATGCGTAATTTCGGCGGCTTCCACGATTTTCTCGTTAATCATCGTAAAGGTGTCAGGATTTACACTGATCTTCATAAAGCCGGGCTTGATTTCTGTCCCCTCTATACCATTTTCCCATGCTTCTATCCATCTTGCAGCCAGCTCTTTTGCCGTATCAGTTTGCACATGATCGGGAAGAAATATTCATTTTCTCGTCCCATAGTAGCCCGTATTAGTAATGATATGTGAAACCACTTTATCAAAATAGTACACAAACACTTATCAAGCAAAGTCAATCTACTTCAATCAAAAGACGTTTTTTCAAGGATACTAATCCTTATACCTCATTATGTCTTACTGTTTGCAATACTGATAAGATTCTAACTTACATCAATTATCATTACTGCCTCAAATGTCAGTTGAAGATATTTCCTGAATTAAAGTAGGGTACATTAACAAATAATCGTTATAAAAATGATTGTACAGATTCTAAATTAGAAAACATGTATTAGCAACAGTATCCATGTATCATAAAATTGTAAAAACGCTTTATAACTAAATATTTTAAAAGCAAATCGCGTGATTTTTTGCAGTAGTTTAACAATTAAGAAAAACAAATTTCATAAATAGTTAACATTTAGATAATAATTCTGAAATTATTACATAAATTAGCCGAATATGCAATTATATATGTTAAGAATTATGATTAAAATTTATCGTATTTATTAGTAATATTCCTACAATATTGAGTTTAAATTAATAATACATCAACGACATATTATTTTTTACATTACCTAATTTATCAATAAATTCAACATTTTCATATGCTTCGATTAATTTTTGAGAAGGTGTATATTTTTACAAACATTTCCTAAAATCAGAAATAAAGCAATTGATTATCGTACTTCTTAAATATAAATGGTAGTATCTTATATCAATAACATACACTATGTAACACTATTTACATATTACGTAACACAAATGAACGACAATAATTGTATATTTTTAACCTGAAACCTCAATCAACATGAAGAAACTTTTTTACCTCTTTGCAATGGTCTGTTTCACGCTGACTGGATATAGTCAGACAGACTCTACTGTAGTAGATGTTGTAGTAAACAGTCCTGTGCATGAGACCCTCGAAGCGGCTGTTATAGCTGCCGAACTTGCCGAAACCCTCAGTG
>CAYXVE010000098.1:0-9461 GCA_964468435.1 uncultured Bacteroidia bacterium
GTAAAAATATCCTTCAGCCAAAATATGCAGTGGATTATGGGGAATACAGATATAGATTAGATCATACAATTCAAACTAGAAAAGACTGGAATCAATTTTATGACAGTAATAAAGCATTTGGAATTAATAATTTTTACGAGTCAGATAAATTCATAATATTTAATTTCTTTTGGGGGAAACAATTTCCCTAGGTTTTATATTCCAAAATATCAGGTAAAATTATTTGCGCTAAGAAAGTAATTGAGCCCATTGAAGATCGATATCAATTTTGGGGACCCTTTGTAGTTGAGGGAGATTATCTTTATTCAGTTTTATACCCTCAGGTACTAAAAAAAGAAAATATCATACCTGAACAACTTGATAATATAGACCAATTACTCAATCCAATACTTATTAAAATGAAATTAAAAAAATTCTAATTATGAATAGTTGTGAAATTAACTAAGTACAGGAGAAAAGATTTATTTCTGCAGTCAAGTCCTGTTTTTGGAAGAGCTTACCTCGGATTAAGTTGCTTTGCTGTTATCTCAATTTAACATCTTTAACCCTTACCCACCATTTTTTGTCGTGTATTTAGATGGTTTAGTATTATTCCTGTCATGGAATTGGAGGAAAAAATGCAAAGCACATCTTCTTCTTCAACAACTAATTATCATCATATCAAACTTATGCTAGACACATTAGATATTTCAGATAATCCAGTAGTACAATTGTACCTGATTTAAGTAACATAGTGCATAGAGTAGATGATGTTTTCTGCATATGAATTTAAGTATTGGGTTGAGGCTCAAATAGCAAATGGGAATGAAATAGATCCAAACTTAATGGAGTTGTATGAAAAATTGGATGAAAATGATAGTCTGAAACTCTTTCACCTTGAGCCTCTATCTATCTATCGTTATGGGTTCAGGTGGGGCCCAGATCCAAGAACGAATTAACTCCTTTTTTCCAATCCACTCTTTTTTTATTTGATACTTAGGTCAACAATAGTAGTGTTGCTTCTAAGTTGCTCTAAAGAATAAGAGCGATACTCGGAGATACGCCCCTCCCATCCAAGACATTTAATTGACAACATGAGTATTTTCTCATAAATTGTTCGTATATTTACGAACGATAGAATTGCACAAAATGCTAGACATTACAAAAAGCGATTATCTTACAAAGGAGCAGGTACAGACAGCAAGGTTTGCAAAAGCCTTAGGGCATCCTATCCGCATAGCGATATTGGCATTGCTCAATTCTCAGCCCTATTGCTATCACGGTGATATGGCTGAAGAACTACCGATTGCTAAATCGACCCTGTCTCAACACTTGAAAGCGTTGAAAGATGCAGGATTGATTCAAGGAGATATTACCCCACCAACCACTAAGTACTGCATCAACCGAGCTAATTTCGATCTCGCTAAGTCCCTGCTAAACAGAGTGCTAAAATAATCTTCTATAAATATTGTTCGTAGTTTTGCGAACTGCGAACAATTTCTGTACATTTGTGATCGTATTACATAAACTTCGAAAATATGATAGAGATAAAAGTATTAGGACCAGGTTGCCCAAAGTGCAAAACTACCTACAGCAATGTGCTTGAAGCACTCAAACAAACCAACATTGAAGCTCAGGTGGAGAAAGTTGAGGACATTGAAGAGATGATGAAATACAATATACTGACCACTCCTGTTTTGATGATTGACAAACAAATCAAGATCAAAGGCAGAGTAGCAAAAGTAAGCGAAATCGTTGAATTACTGAAAAAGTAGGAATATGGAAACCTAAAATATTGCTAAATAAAAGTAGTTACAGGTAGATGACCCTTGTTGTTTAACTTCGGGTTGCTGTTAATATCTAAAAGCTTAGTCATGAGCAGTATGAAGCAGATTTTTTTTATGGCTTTGGTCTTGATGAGTACCATAGCCCATGGGCAGTCGAAACTAGATGCCTTTCTTTCAGGTTTCAGTTATAATAATCGAAAGGAAATGAAAATATCTTCTGAACAAATCATTCAATTACTTCAAGAAGATAAAGCAGTTCTGGTCGATATACGATTTGAAGAAGAGCAAGCAGCCTGGAAGATGGATTATGCACTAAAAATGCCTCTTGCCACTTTACCTAAGCGTTTTGAAGAACTTCCCAAGGACAAACTCATTGTAACGGCTTGCCCCCACAAAGATCGGGCGATTATCGCAATGGTTTATCTCAAAAGTAAAGGTTATGAGGTAGCTTATTTAAAAGACGGTTTACTTGGCTTAGCAGATTACTTACGAGGTGATAACGCGAGAAACTTTATTGAAAATTTTGACAACTAATACCAATGTTCGATTGGATACAACATTTCGCTGATTGGCTTATCTATTCCCTATTTGGAATAGGTGCTGATACCCATTTAGGCACAGCCTTAAATTTCTTCGTGTACGACACCTTGAAAATTCTTATTCTTCTGTTTGTGATTGTCTTTTTGATGGGGATTATCAATGCTTATTTCCCAATAGAACGATTGAAAAACTATCTAAACCGAAAAAAACTCTACGGACTTGAATACTTGTTAGCTTCTGTTTTTGGAGGAATAACGCCTTTTTGTTCTTGTTCTTCCGTCCCATTATTTATTGGTTTTGTGCAGGGAGGAATTCCTCTAGGGGTAACTTTTGCATTTTTGATTACTTCACCATTGGTCAATGAAGTCGCTATTGCCTTGTTTGTCGGAATGTTCGGCATCAAAGCTACCTTAATTTATGCTATTTCAGGAATTTTATTGGGATCAATTGGTGGTTGGTTGTTGGGAAAATTTAATCTTGAACCATTGCTTTCAGATTGGGTCAAGAAAATCCTCGATAGTAAAATGCAGCAAGGTGAGTACGAGGTAGAAAAGCAGACCTTCTTCCAAAGACTACCGAACATCACTCGAGCTGCATGGGATATTGTGAAAGGTGTCGTTTTGTATGTCATACTAGGCATTGCCATTGGTGCTGCCATGCACGGCTATGTGCCAGAAAACTTTTTTGGTCAGTATTTGGGTAGTGGGCAGTGGTGGACGGTACCGCTAGCAGTCATTCTTGCCGTACCTATGTATGCAAATGCCGCAGGCATTGTTCCCGTGATCCAGGTCTTTGTTGCCAAAGGCGTACCGCTTGGTACTGCCATTGCTTTTATGATGGCAACAGTGGGTTTGTCTATACCCGAAGCGACATTACTTAAAAAAGTAATGACCATGAAATTGATAGCCACTTATTTTGGTATAGTTACGCTATTTATTATGCTATCAGGATTTTTGTTCAATATCTTATTATGAAAACAAAAACAGAAATACTGCTTGAACTTTGGGTAGAAGCACGAACGCGATTTACCAACCAGTTAGAAAATCTGTCTGAAAGAGATTTGCCAAAGAGATTGGGAAATTCGCCCAATTCAGTTGGTTTTCTCATTCGACATATCGGAGACGTTGAATTACTGTTTGCTAAAAATGTGTTTGGGGATAGCTCGGTAAAAGTAACTGCGAGAACTGTTATTGAAAAACGAGATACGGGGGAATGGACAGATTTAGAGGCGTTGAAAAGCTATGTTTCCAAATCATTTGAAAAGCTAATATCCATAGTAGGGAAACAAACAGATGAAGATTGGGAAACGACCATTCGCACTCAAGAATTTGGCACAAAAACCAAAGCAGAAGCCTTCGGAAGGATTGTTTCACATACAGCGTATCACGCAGGTCAGTTGGCACTCATCAATAAATATAGTTCATGAACAAGTGGTTTTTACTTACAATTTTATTGGGGAGGATTTACACCTCAGTTAGTCAGGATATTCATTATTCAGGAGTATTTCCTACCATAGACCACAGCGGTATATTATCAGAAAAATGGTCTTATAACTCATACAATTTTGCAGCTATAAAACCTTATGGCTCTACTTCTGATAAAGCAAGAACATTGTATGTGTACTTTGAAAATGGAGTGAGTTATCATTTAACACCGTACCTATCTATTACTAATGCTTATGTGTATGAAAGGCAAGAAACTTTTGAGAAAAATGCACGAAATGAGCATCGTATTTTTCAACAAATTACTTACCAATCTCCTCTTACAAATAAATGGGGCATTAAGCTGAGAGCAAGGTTTGACGAGCGATTCATTCAAGATGTTGTATCAAAAGAATATGATTTTTACCATCGTCTGCGTGCACTAGTAGGATTAGAATATATATTGAGCAAAAAAATATACGTATTTGGATATTCTGAATATTTCTTCGACACTACCCTAAATAGTCGATTTAAGTTTAATGAAAATTGGTCTGCTTTACAATTTGGATATCGATTCAATGAAAAGAATTCAATTGAATTTGGTTATTTATATGTTGGATGGATTCGTAATGCTTTGAACAACTGGCTTCACCAACACTATTTGCAATTAACTTGGGTAAACAGATTAAATTTAGCAAAAAAATAAAATAAACATGATAGCAAAAAACCTTTTCTTATCAGTGACAACTTTTATGTTGTTGCTTTTTGCCGCTTGTAATAGCGAAGCGCAAAACCCCCAACAATTATCAACCTCAAACCCTCATGCAAAAATTGAAGTCATTCAATTTCACTCAGAACATCGTTGTATGACTTGCAACAAGATTGAGAAATTGAGCAGAGAAGCTTTGAAAGACTTTTCTAATATTCCTTTTTCGTTGGTCAATGTAGATAACGAGAAAAACGAAAAAATAGCTGAAGAATTTGAAGCTTTCGGAACGGCATTATTTCTTCATAATCTAGCAACAGGTGAAAAAAAGAATTTGACTGAGTTTGCTTTTATGAATGCAGGTAATCAAGAGAAATTTATTGCCGAACTCAAAAAAGAGATTAGCATATTTCAAAAGCTGTAGGTTTTGGAGTGGATCAATGAATTAGCACAAAACCGTGAAGCCCCAATTTTTGCGGCATTTGCATTGGGATTGTTAACAGCAATTGCTCCTTGCCCACTTGCAACTAATGTAACTGCAACGGCTTATATTGCCAAAACCATAACTGACAAGAAGAGGGTGTTATTGAGTGGTTTGCTCTATACCTTGGGTAGGGTTTTTTCTTACACGTTGATTGGTGCAATTATCTATTTTGGAGCAAGTAAATTTCAGGTTGCCAAACTGTTTCAAGGTAACGGAGAAAAATATGTCGGTTTTGTGCTAATTATCATTGGCTTGGTCATGCTAGATGTAATCAAACTCAATTTCATCCAAGGCGGAAATTTCACAGACAAGCTATCTGAAAAGTTCAAAACCCAAGGTTTATTAGGTGCCTTTGTTTTAGGTACCTTGTTTGCCATGGCTTTTTGTCCTTACAGCGGAGCATTATTTTTTGCCATGCTTATTCCAATGACACTTTCAGCTAGTGCAGGTCTGGCTCTACCGGTTGTATTTTCTTTGGGTACGGGTTTGCCTGTGATACTGTTTGCCTTTGTGATTGCATTTAGTATGGAAAAATTGGGAATGTATTTTAAGGCCATAACCCAGGTGGAAAAAGTAATGCGATTTACAGCAGGTTTAGTGTTCATACTGACAGGTTTGTATTACATCAATATCTATTTCAAATTGATATGAAATATTGGGTTTACTTCCTTTCTGTTATAGCTTTTGTTTCATGCAATAAGCAGCAAACTGTCCCCCAAATTAGCTTTCATACTATTGATACAGATTTTTCAAAAGGCAGATTGAGCCATGAACAAACTATCACGCTCAATGACTTAGAGAAATTTCACGGTCATTTGTGTGATGGACTTGTCGTTGGAGCCTTGGCTATGCAACAAGTTGTGAAAGCGTTGTATCCTGACCAACCCATTGACAGAACCAATTTGAGAATCGTAAGTAAACCATCACCTTGCTTGACTGATGTTGCTATCTACTTGACAGGTGGATGATACCAATTCAATACTTTTAACGTAGACACAGTATTTGAAGGTCTTTACATCGTTCAGCGGATCGACAACTTAAAAGCATTTTCTGTTTCGCTAAAAAATGGTGTAAAACCATCGGTAATTGATAGCTTAGGAAATATCGCTATTCAGCAAGCTCTTTCTCCTTGCGAGATTGATCATTTACGAAAATTGGAAGATAAATTTACGCATACTTTACTCCATTCAGATCCCGCTAAAATTCTTGAAATCAAAGAATTTCCTAATTTTGAGTGGAATCCCAAAACTAAGTTCGACTACCTGAAGACAGATATCTTGAATAAGAATCTTCCTAACTGCCAATAGCCATGTTTGTCTGGGTAGGTGTACTTTTCAGTTGGAGCTTACCCCAATCCTTAAAATAGCAAAAATACCCCGACTCATTATTTTGGACAAGGTCCACGAAATACTAGGAGAATCTGCATATACAAAAAAAAGGTTATGGATTGATCCGGTATTTGAGTAGATTATCCTAGAAATAGCATAGATCTAATTTGGTCAAATTTCTCATATATCGCCCGATTGCCGTGCTGTTCAGTACCCTGGCTGTGCTGGTCATGGGGATCGTTGCGGCGGGGCTGCTGCCGGTCTCACTGATGCCGGATATCGATATCCCGGAGGTAACGGTGCAGATATCCTATCCCAATACTTCTGCCCGTGAAATGGAAAATGTAGCAGTAGAACCTTTGCGCAATCAATTGATTACTCTGAATCGGTTGTCTGACATCGAGAGTGAAACCCGCGATGGGAGTTCAGTTATACGACTGAAGTTCAGCTACGGTACCCGCACGGATTATGCTTTTCTGGAGGTCAACGAAAAGATCGACCGGGCCATGGCGAGCCTGCCTCGCGATATCAAACGCCCTCAGGTCATCAAGGCCAGTGCGACCGATATTCCCGTGTTTTATCTCAACCTGACGCTGAAAAATCCTGTTGAGGATGCCTATTCGGAGGCCCGGTTTCTACAACTCAGTGAATTTGCTGATGAGGTGATCCGCAAGCGGATCGAGCAAATGCCACAGGTGGCTATGGTGGACATGACGGGAAGATCCTTCCCAGAGATGCAGATCCTCCCGGATCAGCAAAAGCTCGAGGCGATGAATATCACCCTGGATCAGATCGAGCAGGCACTCAAGACTAATAATATCAGCATCGGAAACCTCCTGGTGAGAGAGGGACAATATCAGTATCACATACGCTTTGCGTCCTACCTGCGGACGCCAGAGGATGTGGCAAACATCTATCTCAAGGTGGCTGATCGCGTGATACAGCTCAGCGAGGTGGCTACCGTTCGTATACGAGCTCAGGATCAGGAGGGATTGTATTTGTCAGGCCAAAGCCCTGCGGTCGGTCTGGCGATCATCAAGCAGGCGGATGCACGCATGGAAGAACTCCGCACGGCGATGCAGGATTTACTTGTTCAGTTTGAGCAGGATTATCCGGATATCCAGTTTGAGGTTTCTCAGGATCAGACACAGCTCCTCAATGTATCTATTTCTAGCTTACGACAAAGTTTGTTGATAGGAGGGATACTTGCCTTTTTAGTCATGTTTTTCTTTCTCCAGGATGGGCGGGCACCCTGGTTGATCGGTCTGACTATCCCTGCAGCCTTGATCTTCAGCTTGCTGATCTTTTATCTGATCGGTTTATCGATCAATATCATCTCACTCTCAGGCCTGATCCTGGGGGTAGGTCTGATGATCGACAACTCGATCATCGTGATCGATAACATCAGTCAGCACATAGAACGGGGTACCTCCGTAGACGAGGCTTGTATCCTGGGAACCAACGAAGTCATTCGTCCACTCATCAGTTCAGCCTTGACGACCAGCGCGGTATTTGTGCCGCTGATCTTTCTTAGTGGAATATCTGGAGCGCTGTTTTACGATCAGGCTATGGCCATTACCATTGGGTTAGGTACCTCACTGTTGGTTTCCATTACCCTACTTCCCACGACTTACCGTCTATTTTACCGAAAACCTCAACACAATAATCCAGCCCGTAACATTCAAAAAAGAAGGCTATCTAACCTGACAGATCGGTACGAAAGGGGTATAACTCACATGTTTCGCTACAAATGGCTGGCACTTGCGGGCTTTTTACTGTTGCCGGCTATATCAGCAGTCCTGTTTCAACACCTCCCCCTTGAGCGTTTACCTCAGGTAGAACAAAAAGAACTGCTCCTAACCCTGGACTGGAATGAACCACTCAACGTCGGGGAAAACCAACGAAGAATACACGAGCTGTTAACTGCATGGGAAACGACCGTACTACAAACCAACAGCCAGGTTGGCCAGCAGCAGTTTACCCTAGAGTCGAGACTCCAGCAACAGATGGATGAAGCCACGCTCTATTTTTATCTGGAATCTGAAACATCCCGCACTGAACTTGAGGCGGAATTGGCATCCTGGTTGTCCGTGCACTATCCATTGGCTTCCTTTTCTTTCGATTCTCCCCCCAACATTTTTGATCGGTTGTTTGGGGATGATCAGGCAACGCTCATTGCACGCATCAGCCAAAGACAGACAAGACAGAGTCCTCCCATAGACGAAACCAATGCATGGATTGCAGCTATCAATCAGGATCTGAACTTCCAGCTTTCTCTCATCCCTTCCCGTAAATACATTGCTGTCAGGTTGCGTACGGATCGACTGGTCTTGTATGAGGTGGATCATGAGATGTTGTTCAATAAACTGAAATCAGCCTTTCAGGCCTATGAGGTCGATGTATTGCGTTCTCAGCAGCGAATGATCCCCGTGGTGCTCATAGATCAGCCCCGGATACTGGAGGAGATCATTCAGGAGACTACGGTCCGAAATGCGCAGGATCAACTGATCCCGGTCTCAGCGCTGGTGTCCCTGGTGCCTCAGGAAGATTATGCCTCACTACGTGCAGGTAAGGGAGGAGAATACGTGCCGATTGACTTTGATATAGACCCCAGGGATGCTCCTGATTTGCTGCAACGCCTTCGCGATCATATCCGCCAGACGGGATCGCTGGATGTCGTCTTTGCCGGAAGCATATTTGAAAATCAAAGACTGTTGCGGGAACTATTATGGGTATTGGGAATTTCGCTGCTATTGCTGTATTTCATTCTGGCAGCTCAGTTTGAGTCTTTATTACAGCCCATCATCGTATTACTGGAAGTACCCATGGATGTTAGCGGAGCCTTATTGATGCTGTGGATATTTGGCAGCTCGGTGAATCTGCTGTCGATGATCGGTATGATTGTCATGAGTGGAATTATCATCAACGATTCGATCCTAAAGATCGATACCATCAATCAGTTACGAAATGCTGGCATGCCACTGGAAGACGCGATACGCGAAGGGGGATCGCGCAGGTTGAAGCCCATCATCATGACGAGTCTGACGACCATCCTTGCAGCAATGCCCTTTCTGTTTCAGGAGGGACTGGGGGCAGATCTGCAGAAGCCGTTGGCCCTGGCCCTGATCGGGGGCATGACATTAGGTACCGTAGTGAGTTTGTATTTTATCCCGCTGACGTATAAGCTGATAGCCCGCACATCCTGACTATCCTGTC
>CAYXVE010000099.1:0-9366 GCA_964468435.1 uncultured Bacteroidia bacterium
TTTACCCTGACCCGGGACTATGATGGCTTTGATCCCGATGGAAATTCGGATGGTCCGGGTACATCTCGCGCTACTTTTACTAATTATCCGATAGCCAGAACATTGAGAATCGGTGCTGTTGTTAATTTTTAACTTTCACTCAATTAAATAAGCTCATCATGAAATATTTACCATACATCACTATCATTTTATTCTTCCTATTGGCAGGATGCCAGGATTTCCTGGAAGAACAGGTATTTACCGAATATGATCCCGATACTTTCCTCAACACGGAATCAGGGATCAATGCAGTGCTCACAGCAACTTATAGTCAATCAAGGCCTCCATGGCGTGAAACATGGTTTTCATTTGCTGGATGGACTACTGATTTGCAGTTGGAAAGAGGGGGAGGCTATGCAGCACCCGCTGCTACATTTGCGAATTTCCAATGGGGTCCCAGTAATCTTTTCTTTAGAAATAACTGGCGGGAGTTGTATGAAGCTATCAGAAATGCCAATTCACTCCTGGATAATATTGATAATGTCACAGCACTCCCACCTGAAAAGATCTCATCCTTGAAAGGCGAAGCACTATTTCTGCGAGCTTTTAATTACTACGTGCTACATGATTTGTTTGGTGGGGTACCACTAATCACTTCAGCAGTAGAACAAGACTTGGAAATCCCTAGAGCATCCGCGGAAGCAACAGTAGCTTTTATCGAGTCTGACCTCTTGGCAGCCACAGAAAGCCTTCCAGTGGAACCAGAACTCTATGGAAAAGCTACCAAAGGTGCAGCACTGGCATTGCTGGGGAGAGTCTATCTCAATACCAAGCAATGGCAGAAATGTGCAGATATTCTGCAGCAGGTGATAGACCTGAATAAATATGGGCTCTTTACCCCTGTAGAAGGATTATTCAGTGTAGACAATGAAGGAAACCAAGAACTAATCTTCGTATTTGCATCACTTGCCATAGGCCCTGGCTGGAATTACATGCCACATGCATATCCTGTGGGATATGACACAGATCAGGTAAATTTTGGGGCGCAGTTTCAGCTCTGGAGGTGGTTTGTCAATTCATTTGAAGAACAGGATACTCGCAGAAACTGGATTCTGACCAGCTATACGGATAAATCCGGTGAATTCATCGACCTGATGAACGATCCCATTGTCCCTGGCGTAGAGAAAAAATATCCCCGGAGCTTTAAGTTCCCACCTGATCCCAATGCACTTGGTGCTGTACATGGTACTGACATACCTATTTTGCGTTACGCCGAAGTGCTGGTATCGCGTGCAGAAGCTCTCAATGAGATCAATGGCCCAAATCAGGAATCCATCGATCTGCTCAATCAGATACGTGCCAGAGCTAATGCATCACTATATGAATTGTCAGACTTTCCAGATAAAGAATCCCTTAGAAATCAGATATTGCAGGAAAGAGCCTGGGAATTTTTTACAGAAGGTCTGAGAAGACAGGATTTGATGCGGCACGGTAAGTATATATCCTCAGCTGTAGAGCGTGGAGTAGCTGCTCAACCGCACCATGTGCTGTATCCCATTCCCCAACAGGAACTCGATGCGAACCCCAGCCTGGTACAGAATCCCGGTTACTAGGATTTAAATGAACATGGATAAAATAGGAGCTGTTTCATAAGTCAATTACTCCGGAATATCTTTGGATATAAGCTAATGATCTCCAAAAATAAGGGCGAGATTTATAAGTTTTTAAAAAATAAGTAACGAATTTTAAAAACCCTTAAAAAGAATATGCAGAGGAAGTCGACTTTTGAGATTTCCTCTGCGTTTTCCATAGCAGAACTGGACGCTATAAATACGTTAGTTCGTTCTCCCTCTGCCCCGATGCCGACTTTTTTCCTTTTCCAGTATGTTTCTCCAGAATTTTACTTGCTTCTTTCTCCCCCACTTCCTTATACCAAATATTAGTAGGCTGTACACATACAATAGGTCCTTTCTCACAATGCCCTGTACATAGCGTTTTGATTACCCAAACCTTTTCTTTTAACCCCTGCTGCTTGATTTCCTTTTTCAGTTGTTTTGCAACATCTTGCCCACCATTTTTTTTACACTTATTTCCCTGGCAACAATAAAAAATACATGTTGCCACGCCATTTGATTTTCCCATTTTCTTTCCCTTTCTACAGTTGTTTTTTTGCTGCTTTTAACAGGGAATTTCCGAAGAAGTTTATGAAAATAATAATCTCAGCGACACCAGAAAGGTCATGATCATTACAAAATAGCGAAACCCTCTTTCAGGAATATGTTTTACTAACTTGATCCCGATAAATACCCCTAGAAAGATCGCAGGTAGTACACTAAGATTGAGTGAAAAACTGTCAATGGTAATAGTCTCCCAGATAAAAATATGAAAAGGTATTTTGAAGAGATTTAGCATGAGAAAAAACCAGGCGCCAGTACCAATAAAATTATTTTTAGGTAATTTGGTAGCCAATAGATAAGTAGCCATAATAGGACCAGCAGCATTTCCAATCATGGTACTGAATCCCCCAAGGAGACCAAAGATGGTAGCTACCAACCAGTTGGAAGAAATTGGCGGCGCACTAGTACGCAATTCCCGCAGAAACATAAACGCCAGACTCCCCAGAATAATGATCGCCATGATGAGTTTGAACATCTCATCATTGATCACTTCTCCGACCCATATCCCTATAAATACTCCCACAGCTGCGGCAGGTAGTAGTTTCCAGATATACTTCCATTCAGCATGGCGATGATAGAACCTGACGGCAAATATATCTGCCATAGAGAGTAGGGGCAGTACCAACCCTGAGCTGAGTTTACCTCCATACATTTCCGCTAATATGGGTATAGCGAGCAATCCCGTACCTTTGATTCCCGCTTTGCCCATTCCAATTAACATGGCGCCAAATGCCAGTCCAAGCCATTGGGTCCAGGTGATTTCATCGAATGCCATCAGGAGAGTATTGTGTATAAAAGTTGAACAAAGACAATCTTTATGATAATAGAAATGGGAAACATGATCGCGTATCCAAATGTGGGCAACTGATTTCGGGTTTGAAGTTGTGCAAATTCCAGAATAGCAGGTTGGTTGGATACCATACCGGTGAGCAGGCTAAAAGGTATCTTAAAGAGTTTATATCCCACCCATAGCATGAGCAATGCCGTTACCACACTGATAACTGTTCCTGCCAGAAAGATGAACCCTCCTCCTCCCTCTGTCAGGGTATTGACAAAAGTATGTCCCGATCGTATACCGATCGTTGCCAACAAAAAGATCAGGCCGATCTGTCTCAGGGTCAGATTGGCACTGTAAGGCAATGTCCACACAATCGGTCCTGTCCTGCGCAATGCCCCCAAGATCAATCCTATAATTAGAGGGCCTCCGGCAAAACCCAGCTTAAATTGTATATTCCCGGGTAATTCAAAGGTGATCATTCCTAGCAACAATCCTGCAGCCATTCCCAGGCCAAATGAAAGTAAATTGATCTGACTCAGTGCCTGATAGGAATCTCCAAACAGACGAGTAAGTGCGGGTAGATCTTTGCGGTGTGCTACAAAACGCACCCTGTCCCCAAGCTCCAGTACGGTATCACCACGGGCAACCAGATCTATATCCCCTCTACGAACCCGGGTAATTATTGCCGAAAATTTCTCGGCTATATTTAAAGCAGCTATCTTCTGCCCTGCTACCTCGGGATTGGAAACAAAAATCCGCTTTCTATCATATTCTGTCGTTTCATCCGTAATCTCCTGCTCACATCTTTTTCCCAATACCTGCTCCAGTTCGTCTAGTTCATCCTGCATACCCACGACCGCTACCTGATCTCCCTGATAGAAAGTTGTATCCCAGTTGGTCAGACTCATCTGGTTGTTTCGCTTTACTCTGCCAAACACAGCATTCCAATTGTACTGGTGTACTAAGTCCCTGATTGTATACTGCTCTATTCCTGCTTTGGTAACTTCTATCGTGCGATTGGTAATATTCTGATTTAGCGGATAGGTCTTTTTAAGACTTTCTTCCTCCTGATGATAATCTACCTTCAACAAATGCTGCATAAAGGAAATGGCAAACATAACGCCCACTACCCCCATGGGATAGGTGATAGAATATCCAACTACGGCTGCTTCCAGATCGTCATTCAGCCTCTGGGCTTCACTTCTGCGACTAATAGAATCCAGCAAACCCGCCAACGCAGGTGTATTGGTGTTACTACCTGCAAAGATCCCTGAAGTGGTAATCGAATTAAATTCCAATAAAAAATGCAACGCTACTGCTAGAAGCGCAGAAAAGGTGAGCATCAAGAGGATAAAACTCACATCCCGGGCTCCCTGTCGTTCAAATGCCGTAAAAAAACCCGGTCCACTGCTCAGCCCTATTGTATATACAAAGATACTGAGTCCAAGTAGAAATATGATATTGGGGATATCAAGAGATTCGTCTAATGCTCCAAAAATCAATCCCACAAATAATACCGCAGCAACTCCCAGTCTGCTTCTACCGATTGTAATGCTTCCCACTCCGTAACCTACAGCAGCTACTATAAATAATAATAAAAGCGGGTTTTCACTTAATATTGCGATCATTAATGGCTTATATTAAGTCAAGAAACAAGCATAATTCAGAAAAGCCAAACTTTATCAAATGAAAAGTGGAGATCCCTTACAGATTATATCCTTTGGTGAGCTTATGCTGAGACTCACCCCCTATTTTCATCGAGAGAGAATCATCCAATCAGATGCCCTACGAATGTCCTTTGCAGGTGCCGAATCCAATACTTCTATTGCTCTGGCCTTTTGGGGACATCCTGTATTTATGATCACTGCTTTTTCCGACAATATCCTGGGAGATAAAGCCATGGCTTACCTCCAGCAATGGAATATTCACACAGACCATATTCAGCGAAACCCTTATCGCATGGGGACTTATTATATTGAGCACGGTGCATCCATTCGCCCTACGCAGGTAGTATATGACAGGGTTGACTCAGCTTTTGCAAAAACTCATCCGGATCTTTATGATTGGGAATATCTGTTTCAGGACAAACAGCTATTTTATTTGACCGAGATCACACCTGCATTATCTGAATATGCTGCACAAGCATGTAAAGATGCACTGAGAGAGGCTAAACGACAGCGGTTGACTGTGTTTTTTGACCCCAACTACAGACACTCCCTCTGGAATCGCGAAGATGCCTCTAATGTAATCAAGGATTTTTTACCCTATATTGATGTTCTGATAGCCAATGTTGGATCTGCCCGTGATATCTTTCATTACCAGCCCGCTTCTTTTTCTCCAGAGGACTGGAACACCATACAGAATGAAACTAAACGTGCTGCCCAGTATTTACAGCAATACACGGGTATCAAAAATATTGCGCTTTCGATACGCCAGGCAATTTCTGCACACAGACAAAGGCTGGGCGGAATTTACTGGCAAAATGGCCTAATATCGGAAAGCACGGCTATCGAAATAGAAGTTGTTGACCGCCTTGGAGGCGGAGACGCCTTTGCCGCCGGGATTATCCACGGATGGATACAACATTGGCAACCCGCTACAGTAATCTCCTTCGCCACTGCGTCTGCTGCTATCCAGCAGACGCAGATGGGAGACCTGAATCTCATCTCAGTTGAAGATATCATGACAATTGCTTCTGGCGAGCATACAGGCGATGTGAAGCGATAATATAGAAGACCGGACGACGGACCAAGACAGTAGGCCTTGTCAGATCGCGTATCAACCCATTATATTTGTTACCTGATAGGATTGAGGCTGTTCTGCCCAATCCCAGTAAAGTACCTCTTAACTATGTATTTACCAATACAATAGCAATCAAATATTTAAAACTTTGGCTAGGAAGTGCTTAAATCCACCTGATTAATGGTAATTTGGATTATCTGTCATAAATTGAGGCTTATAGCATTGATCATCTATACATGACCCGTCAGGAAATCATCCAACTCATTCAGCAACACAAGATTGTAGCCATTTTGCGTTTACACGATCCAGAGCAGGTAGGTCCAACCATAGATGCTTTAGCTGCAGGCGGAATATATGTAGTCGAAATTTCCATGAATACTCCTGATTGCCTGAAACAACTTGAGATACATAGCCATAGGGATGACATACTCCTGGGGGTAGGCACAGTCACAGATGCTATCATGGCCAAACAGGCCATAGATCATGGAGCTAAGTTTGTAGTTACCCCAATATCCCGCAAATACATTGTCGAAACCAGCCATATGTGGGGAGCACCTGTACTATCAGGTGCATTCACGCCTGCCGAAACCTTTGAAGCCTGGGAATGGAAAGCTGATATGATCAAGTTGTTCCCGGCCAATGCTATGGGAATTGAATATTTTAAAGCATTACGTGCACCTTTCCCACAAATTCCTTTTATTCCTACCGGAGGCATTACACTAGATAATCTCAAAGCATGGCTGGAAGCTGGTGCTAAAGCCTTGGGAGTGGGTAGTTCACTAGCTGACAAGCGTGCCATAGCAAGTGGCAATTATTCTCAAATCATAGATCAGTCCAAAAGATTTGTGGATTTGGTTCATGAATGGAATATTAAGAGTCGATAAACAACAATCAGGAATTATGAAAATCACTGAGGAAACGATTATTGGATGGGTAGGTACCGGAGTCATGGGAGAAGCAATGCTGGGGCGACTCCAGGATCAGGGATATCGGGCTGTAGTATACAACAGAACCAAGGCAAAAGCCCAGCCCAACATCGACAAAGGTGCCCAGTGGGCAGATTCTCCTGAGGCAGTAGCTTCTGCTTCAGATGTGGTATTCACGATTGTAGGGTTTCCTCAGGATGTCCGTGAAGTATATTTTGGAGATCAGGGTGTACTCAAAGGAGCCAGGGAGGCACTGATCATGGTTGACATGACTACAACTGAACCCAGCCTTGCCCGGGAAATTTACAGGCATGGGAAAGAAAAAGGAGCACATGCGATCGATGCCCCCGTTTCC
Source organism: uncultured Bacteroidia bacterium (assembly GCA_964468435.1). Lineage (GTDB taxonomy): Bacteria > Bacteroidota > Bacteroidia > J057 > J057 > JBCCTX01. The sequence continues at coordinate 6,958 of CAYXVE010000099.1, forward strand.
GGAGGAGATGTAGGCGCGAAAAGCGGTGACCTATCGATTATGGTAGGAGGAGATCAAGCCTGCGTGAATGATATGATGCCCTTTTTTGAAATCATGGGAAGAAATATCGTATATCAAGGATCTGCTGGATCGGGTCAGCATACCAAGATGTGTAACCAAATCACCATTGCCGGCACCATGATCGGTGTTTGTGAATGCCTACTATACGGTCATAAAGCAGGACTTGATCTGAATACCATGCTACAATCTATCAGCGGTGGGGCTGCAGCCTGTTGGACGTTGAACAACCTTGCACCCAGAATTGTACAGAGAAATTTTAGTCCTGGTTTCTATGTAGAACACTTTATCAAAGATATGGATATCGCGCTGAAAGAGGCAAACCGTATGGGACTATCCATGCCTGGCCTTTCTTTGGTAAAACAGTTATATGAAGCTGTCAAAGCGCAAGAGCATGGTAGAAAAGGTACACACGCACTTATGCTGGCGTTGGAACAATTATCCGGTATCTCTCGTTAGAATGGCTGTGGATTTATAACAGATCGTAATCGATATAAATTAGGTATCATTATACTCCCTTTCAATGTTTTACATACTGTCTGTTTATCACAATAACACAATAACCTGATGTCGCAAAACAAAAAAGTAATTGGTAATGTACTTGACACGGATTTGATTAGAAGGCTTTTGAGGTATGTCTACCCCTACAAGAAATATTTTTTCACTGCTTTGTCCCTTACCATCTTGTTGGCACTGTTAGGCCCACTCAGACCCTATCTTGTACAACTTACACTGGATAATGAGGTAACTTATGGCGACTATAATGGGCTGTTGAAAATGGTAATGCTATTACTAGGACTGATTATCTTTCAATCCATTGTCATGTATGGCAACACCTATCTTACCAACTGGCTGGGTCAAAGCATCATTCGCGATATCAGAAATCAGGTATTTCAACATATCCTCAAATTAAAACTGTCTTATTTTGATAAAACGGCAATTGGAACGCTGCAAACGCGTACCATCAACGATGTAGAGACACTCAATGATGTATTCAGTCAGGGGCTGGTGAGAATACTGGGAGATCTGTTACAAATTTTTGCCATACTGTTTGCCATGCTGTATATCAACTGGCAGCTTACCCTGGCTGTACTAGCCACGATTCCTCTGCTCTTGATAGCTACCTATATCTTCAAAAATAACGTAAAGCGAGCTTTCCAGGGAGTACGTAAAGCGGTAAGTGAGATGAACGCTTTCCTGCAAGAACACCTTACTGGCATGCAGATCATTCATATCAACAACCGGGAAGAAAGAGAAAAGGATCGCTTCAAGGTTATCAATAAAGACCTTGAAAAAGCCAATCTGAACTCTGTCATGTATTACAGTATCTTCTATCCGGTGGTAGAGATTATATCTGCCCTGGGTATTGCTATTCTGGTCTGGTACGGAGCAGGAAATGTAGTGAAAGGCACAGTAACCCAGGGAGAACTTGTAGCATTTATCATGTTTGTGCAAATGTTCTTTCGTCCCATCCGGATGTTGGCCGACCAGTTTAATATCCTCCAGTTAGGCATAGTGTCTGCAGAACGCATTTTTAAAGTAATAGATACTCACGAACAAATATATGACCATGGTACATATGCCTTTAGCAAGAATGGCTCTTCCACCCCTTTAACCATTGAATTCGATAAAGTATCTTTTGCATATAATGAACCCGAATGGGTTCTAAAAAATATAGACTTTGTCGTAGACCCTGGTGATAAGGTAGCATTGGTTGGATCAACTGGTTCTGGCAAAACGACTATTATCAATCTCCTGAGCAGGTTTTATGAGTGGCAGAAAGGAGATATACGGATCAATGGGAAATCTTTGAGAGATTACAGCCTGGATTCGTTGAGGCAACTGATCGGTGTGGTGCTTCAGGATGTATTTTTGTTTTCGGGAAGTGTATATGATAATATTACCTTAAATAACGATCAAATACCCCTGGAAAAAGTAAAGGAGTCTGCCCGGCAGGTAGGTGCTCATGATTTTATTGAAAAACTTCCCGGTGGCTACGATTATAAAGTCCGTGAACGTGGAGCTACCTTGTCTTTAGGCCAACGTCAGTTGATTGCTTTTGCACGAGTGATGACCTACAATCCTCAGATCCTCGTTTTGGATGAAGCTACTGCTAACATAGACTCAGAATCCGAAGAAATAATTCAACTTGCGATCGATACGGTCATGAAAGGACGTACTTCTATTATTATTGCACACAGACTCTCTACAATCCAAAAAGCCGATAAGATCATCGTACTATCCAAAGGAGAAATCATCGAATCTGGAAACCATCAAACCCTCATGAATCTGGAAGGTGCTTATTTTGATCTACATCAAAAGCAATTTGTAACGCCTGTTTAGGTGTCCCTA
>CAYXVE010000100.1:0-5703 GCA_964468435.1 uncultured Bacteroidia bacterium
GCAGGGCAGTCGTAGATACACAAGATTTTTTTGCTCAACTTTTTTTATCGCCTGAAAAAAAGTTGATTCATCCCCTGGGTCTATGATACCAAATAATTGCCAGGGCACTGTAATAAAACGGCAAACACGGGATTTTGTATCGCATTAGCGATCCAAAATTATAGGTCGAGAACCCCACAGCAAAGGCAAAAATGATCGCAAATGTCAGTGAAAAAGCCACTTCGGGATTCCCGATAAACAGTTTCAGCGTCCTGACCAGGCCCGTTTTAAAGATCACATATCCCGTGATTAGCAGGGTAGCAAACCCCTCAAAAGCAGCAGGAATGGTGATCGCCGTACTGATTTCCCAGGGAAAGGGCCGGAACAGGGATACGATAACCGCCTGGGGAAATACCCGGATCAAACCAAGCGGTGTGGGATCAATTTCACCCAAAGAATATCCTGCTCCACCCACTTGTTCTGTAATATTCGCAATATCGTATTGACGGATTAGTGCATATTCAATAATATAATCCAATGCAAGTGTACTGTACAGGCTACCGATCCACTGCAGCACGTAGTATCCTCCCAGAGCAATAATGACTACAAAGGCAGGCCCTACTAAGACACGTAGTGAACGATTGGTTATACTGGAGCGATATTTCCAGAAAATCCAGATGATAAGAGCTGGACCAAACCCTAAGGGAATATAAGCCTTAACCTGTAATAGAATATATACACTCACGATCATGGTTAGGAAATGATACAAAGTCATTTTACGTTTGATAAAAACGGAATATGTAGCATAGGTAAGAAAACCCAACGCGGCAAGTGCGATAGAATCCTTTTGCATCCCCGTTCCAAAAAAGAATACAGAGGGGATAAATAAAATAGCTATGGCTAATTCATATTTTAAATCAGGATAAAGCTCATAAAACGTTTTGTAAAGCCTCCAGCAACCTGCAAAAGTGAAAAAGGTGATCAATAAAGCTGTTGGTAGATAAGTATTAAATGTTAAAAGGCTGAGGAGACCTCCAATTTTAATCACAATGGCAGTTGAGGGAGCATATATATAGGCATAGGCAAATAAACGTGTGTCAAAAGAATAATCAATGGGATTGGAAAAAAGTAGTTCATAAGCAATTCCAGGATCATAAAAAAACCCGTGCCAGAATGCAGTAACGCCTGCGAAATACTGAAAGGTATCTCCCCCGTGATAGTAATACTGATACATGAGTGCCGCCAAGAAATTCCCTACGATCCTTACGGTGAGTGCGGGAATAAAATACTTCTTAATTTCACTACGCTTGTAATAGCGATCTCTCCAGTAATATGCAAACAAATACAACGCTATGACATAAAAGGGGGTAATCAGGAAATCCTGCAGTAATAATATGTCATTGGGTCTGGGGTACATGATGAAAATGATGTTAGACGCTCTGCAAAAATATACTATTTAAGCTATTTTCAAATATTTAATTTTCATATACTTGTGGGGATTGTTTATTTTTAGCTATTGTAAATCCGTTAAATATATGATAAATTCACATACAGTTTACAATCCTTCGGCCATCTATGTGTGCATTATTCAGCAAAAAGCCCCTCCCAGATGCTATACCTAAGCTTCAGGTTCTTCAATCGGATACGCATGCACATCTGTTGCACGCGATTGATGACGGACCAGAAGATTTGGAGAAATCCGTGAACCTGATTAGCAGCTTATCACAGTTGGGATTTTCAAAACTTCATGCTACTCCGCATGTGATGGCAGATCACTACCCCAACTCAAGAGAACACATTTTACAAAGATATGATCAGGTCTTGAATAAGCTATCCGGAGAAAACCTTTCTGTAGAAATCACCTGTGCCGCTGAGTACTTTCTGGATGAACATTTTGCTATATTACTGGAGAGGGAAGAGTTACTACCTCTTTCAAACAAATATCTTCTGGTCGAAATGTCGACCGTTTCCCCCGCGCCTGGTCTATACGATTTTTTATTTGAAATCCAGACTCGGGGCTATGTCCCCTTACTCGCTCATCCAGAACGCTATGTATACTATCATCAAAACTTCGCCTTGTATGAAGAACTGAAAACCCGGGGATGCCTGTTTCAGGTCAACTTACTATCCCTCAGTGGCTACAATGGCCGCAAGATCAAATCCATTGCCTGGAAAATGATCAAACAGGAAATGGTTGATTTTCTGGGTAGCGACGCACATCATCTGGATCATGTGAAATTCATTGAGAAGTCTCTTCAATCTAGCAAGATAACTCAGTTGCTTGATTCGTATTCGTTTATGAATAGCAAGTTGTAAAAAGCCGGTTGGCTTGATTAGATACACACCCCCCAAATGCGTGTTACAACATTTCGCCCCCCTTACCCAGCTCGCAATCCATGTAAGGGGGGTATGGTCCTGGGATGTACCAATCATCCCCTCCACCCTGGCCCCTTTATCCCGGACAGCGCGTTGCACAAGGGTAAATACCGGTTGAATCTATCAATAAGAAAGCATTACTTATTCCGTGAATAATTGCAGAATCAAAAATAAAATACGATCATTGTGATACGTTGCTTACAGGTATATTTTGGCACAAAATATTTAACATCAGATAATATGTACTTCAAAGGTGGATATATTATCACCTTATCTCTCATCATCTCACTACTGAGTTCCTGTATTCCCCAACAAAGACTGGTCAACTTCCGGGAAGATACAGATCTCTTTGACGAACCCGAACCCATCGTCAAATACGATGAGGTCCGTTTCCAGCCCAATGACCGTGTCAATATCCAGGTATCCAGCCAGAATGAAGAAGCCTCTGCACCATTTAACGAAAATCTCCGTATTATGGGAGGAGGTGGTGGTGGACAGTTTAATCAGCAATTGATTGGCTATCTGGTGGACCCTGATGGCTACATAGACTATCCTAGATTGGGCAGGATCAAGCTCGGAGGCCTGACTCGTGAGGATGCTGAAGCCAAAATGCTGGAACTGCTAGATCCCTATCTGGAAGATCCACTGGTAAAAATCGGCATTGTCAACTTCAAGGTAACCGTTTTTGGTGAGGTAGGAAGCACTGTCATCAATGTGCAAGGAGAAAGACTTACCATCGTAGAAGCCCTGGCGCAGGCGGGACTTACCGCATTCAGTCAGCGGGACCGGATCTGGGTGATCCGTGAGCAGGATGAAAAGCGGGTATTTGGACAAGTGAATATGTACTCCCGGGAAATCTTTAATTCCCCTTATTTCTACCTCAAGCAAAATGATGTCATTTACGTAGAACCAACCAAAGATGTGGTAACATCCATCAACCAGCCCTTTAGAGCAGTTATTCCCTGGATCACCTCTGTCATTTCACTGGGCACTTTGGTATTTACATTGCTTACTAATAATTAAAGGAGGAAACGTGCAGAATCCCACCATTTCATATAACGGATCGGGCCAGGAAGAACAAAACCATCTTCCCTTTAATCCCAAGGCCTTTATTTTTAAATACCTCAAATACTGGTACTGGATTGTCATTTCCCTGGCCATCACCCTCTCTGTAGCCTACCTATACCTGCGCTACACCATCCCGAAATACCAGGTAAACTCCATGATCATGATCAAGGGGGATACCGAGAGCCAGGGAATGGCTGAGACGCAGATCCTGGCGGAATTGGGATTCGTCAATAATAGCGTCAATATCAGCAATGAAATTTTGTTTCTCAAATCCCGTCAATTGATGTCGCAAGTCGTACAGCAGCTAAATTTGGATGTGACCTATATAGCAGTAGGCAGGATCGTCAACAGCGAAGTCTATCCTTCGCCTATTAGAGCTGTATCCTACGATCTGACACCTAAGGCTTACCAAACTACCTTTCAGCTCAACATACTGGATCAAAACCGCTTTGAGTTTTCCGATGGAGAAAATACATCGATCCAACAGTTTGGACTAACCTTCAATAACTCCTATGGTAGTTTTACCTTTACTTCCAGCATCAAATCCAATGATGATCGCATCAATTCCTATTTGATCGATTTTACCCCTGCAGAAAACGTAGCCCGCAGATATGCCAACCGACTCAACATCCAAAATGTGGCAGGTAATGCACAGGTACTCAGACTCAGCCTGGTGGATCCCGTTCCTTATAAATGCCGTGATATATTAGAAACCCTGGTAGAGGTCTACGACGAAGCAGGTGTAGAGGAGCGGAATAAAGTGGCCAGGAATCAATTGTTCTTCATCGAAGAGCGTATCAATGGCCTCGCTGACGAGCTTTCACAAGCTGAGCAAAGTGCAGAACAAATCCGTCTTCGCTCCGGGATTATGAGCGTAGAAGAGGGGGATGCCAATACCCTTTTGGAAGAAATTACTGAATACGATCAAAAGATTGCAGAGCTTAATCTGCAAAAGGATATCATACAATCTATCTTTCAATCCCTGCGGGAGGATAAGGATAAATTTGTGTTTGTGCCCTCCTCGCTGAACATATCCGGCGATTTCACGCTTCCTACATTGCTCAACTCATACAATCAATTACTGACGGAGAAAGAGCGGCTGCTATATGCAGCCAAAGAAGCTAATCCTGCAGTGCAGGAATTGGATAACCAGTTGCTGAATCTTAGAGAAACCATCTTTGGCAACATCCAGATATTTATCAAGAGCATAGAGCAGTCCATTGTGCGCATGGAAGAGCGCGCCAAACAGCTTGAATCCAAACTACTTACCCTACCGGGAAAAAAACGTCAGTTTCTCGAAATCCAGCGTCAGCAGGAAATCAAAGAATCCATTTATCTCTTTTTATTGGAAAAACGGGAAGAAACCTTGCTTTCTATTGCCACCTCTCTGCCTACTACCCGCATCCTGGAACCACCCTCTCAATCAGGTGGACAGGTTTCTCCTGTTAAAAATACCATTTACCTGATCGCCATAGTCCTGGGTTTTGCCATTCCCATTGGTATTATCCTGCTCATGGAGATCCTCAACGATACGATTCAGTCCGAAGAGGAGATCAAAGAATTTACCCGTACACCTTTCCTGGGGGGAATCGGTTACTCCAAACTGGATGATAAGATCGTGGTCAGGCAAAAAAGCAGATCTTCTATTGCGGAAATGTTTCGCCTCTTGCGTACCAACCTGCAGTTTCTCTCCGAAGGTAAAGAGAAACAGGTCATTACGATTACATCCAGCATGAGTGGAGAAGGCAAGAGCTTTATCACCCTTAACTTAGGGATGAGCCTGGCTATTTCCGGTAAAAAGACCCTCATGATCAGTGCAGACCTACGCAAACCCAAGCTTACCACATACATTAAAGGATATCAAGCCACTGAGGGCTTATCTAATTTTCTGACCCACAAAGCTGAAGTCGAAGACATTGTCATTCCTACAGACCTGCACGAGAATCTATTCGTCATAGGTAGCGGCCCTGTCCCTCCTAATCCGGCAGAATTGCTGATGAGTGAGCACATGAAAGACCTCTTTGCCCAACTTCAGCAGGACTTCGATTTCATTCTGCTCGACTCCCCTCCCGTAGGCCTGGTTACAGATGCATTCCTGCTCAAGGAATACACGACGAGTAGCATCTACATCGTCCGCTTTGGTGAGACCAAGAAGGGTCAGCTCAAGCTCATCGACGATATCTATCGCAATCGCAAGCTCAATCGCCCTGCTATTGTTTTTAACAGCGTCAAAGCCTCAGGAGGATATGGCTACGGATATGGTTATGGTTATGGTTATGG
>CAYXVE010000100.1:5803-8662 GCA_964468435.1 uncultured Bacteroidia bacterium
CCAACATCAATCAAAGCTCTCAGGTCAGAGACTTTTTCAACGATATTTCCTCCACCTACCGGGATAAGTATACCCAAAAACAGAAGTTTCACCACTATTTCTTTATCGAACGTCTCCAGGAAGCCACCCGGGACATAGACTTCAGCTATCGAAGTGTACTGGACATTGGCGCCGGAACGGGAAACCTTTACGACTACCTCATGGAGCGCTACGATGCTGTCGAATATCGCGCCTGCGATATTGCTGGAGATATGCTTGCCCAAAGCAACATCCCCCCAGAACATTGCTTTGTGGGAAATAGCTATGAAATACCTCTCAGCCAAGAAAGCTTCGATTATATTTTTATGTTGGGAGTAACGACCTACATGGACCAGGATATTTTGCAAAAAAACCTGGATCTGATTCACAAAAAGCTTACACCTGACACTGGAAGAGCCATACTTACCTTTACCAATCGCATCACTCTGGATCAGGGAATGCGCAAGCTGCTCAAAAAGCCTTTATCGATCATTTTTCCCCCAAAAAATGTACTGACTTCTTCCTTTACCATTTATCCCAAAACGCCTAAAGAAGCCATGGGACTAGTCAGTCAGCAGTTTGAAGTAGCTAAAATTACCTATCTCAACCAGACTATATTTCCCTTTAGCAGACTGCTACCGGGACCGTCTATCCATGCAGCCAGATGGATGCAAAAAAATCTGTCCAACAATTCGACAAAATCTTGTTTGAGTTCTGATTTTATCCTGTTTATTAAGAAAAAATGAGTATCCTTATTATTTATTTTCTCAATACAGTAAGTTGTCCATGCGCATCTCCAAATTATCCATCATCATACCCGCATACAATGAAGGCCCTACGATACATCTGATCCTGGATAAGATCCGCGAAGTCGAATTGATCAGAGGAATTCGGAAAGAACTCATTATCATCAACGATTGCTCTACCGATCATACCGAAGAGAGCATCATGAACTACATCAGCCTGCATCCTAAACTAGATATACAATATATCAAACACGAAGTGAATCAGGGCAAGGGAGCTGCCCTGCATACGGGTATCAGCAAAGCCCATGGCGAATTTCTCATTATCCAGGATGCAGACCTGGAATACGATCCGCAAGAATACAACCTGCTGTTGCAACCCATTGTCAGCGGCGATGCCGATGTGGTCTATGGTACCCGCTTTTTCGGAGGTCGCCCTCACCGCATTCTATTCTTCTGGCACACTCTGGGAAATAAGTTCCTCACCTTCCTCTCCAATATGTTTACCAATCTCAACCTCACCGACATGGAGACCTGCTACAAGCTCTTCAATACCGGGATCATCCAGAGCCTCGAACTGAGAGAAAAGCGCTTCGGTTTTGAACCCGAAGTTACTGCCAAGATTGCCCGGGTGCCCAAGATTCGGATCTACGAAGTCGGCATCTCCTACTACGGCCGCACTTACGAAGATGGCAAAAAGATCGGCTGGAAAGACGGCATGCGCGCCATATATTGTATTCTAAAATATAATCTGTTTCGGAAATTGTAGGGACACCAAGACAGCGTGCATGTCCCGACCTCTTGGAGTCGTGTCCTGGGGACACCCCAAAAACAGAATAACCCTACATCATATGCCTAAAGTCCTCCGTATCATCAACCGGCTCAACCTTGGCGGACCGACGTTCAACGCCGCCTATCTGACCAAATACCAGTATCCCGAATTCGAAACCTTGTTACTGGCCGGGGAACACGATGAGTCCGAGGCCAGCTCCGCCTTCATCGCACGGGATATGGGGCTGGAACCTCGCTATATCTCAGGTATGCGGCGGTCTATCGATCCGCTCAAAGACCGAAAGGCTTACCAGCAGATTCGCGCTATCATTCGCGACTTCAAACCCGATGTAGTACATACGCATGCTGCCAAAGCGGGCGCTTTGGGCAGGCTGGCCGCAGCACATGAAAAAGTGCCTGCCATCGTTCATACCTTCCATGGACATGTTTTCCATTCCTACTTTCATCCGCTCAAAACGCAGGCATTCCTCCAGATTGAGCGATACCTCGCCCGCAAATCCTCCCGGATCATCGCGATCAGCAACCTGCAGAAACAGGAATTGACCAAGGAATTCCGCATATGCCCGCCGGACAAAATGACGGTTATTCCACTAGGATTTGACCTGCGCCGCTTCCAGGAGGATATCGATGCCAAACGCCAGCAATTCCGCCAGCAATTCCAACTGGATGACGATACCCTTGCTATCGGCATCGTCGGAAGGCTCGTACCGGTCAAGCATCACGAACTGTTTCTCTCTGCCCTAAGACAGGTCCTGGATCACAGCAGCAAATCCATACATGCCTTTATCGTCGGCGATGGCGAGCTACGCGCTGAAATCGAAGAACATGCGCGCAATCTGAATATTCCCTTTTCCACAGAAAAGGATACCCATCACCCCGGTCCATTGACCTTCACTTCCTGGCGCAAAGATATTGACGTTGTCAATGCAGGCATGGATATCATCGCCCTAACCTCCAAAAATGAAGGTACTCCCGTGAGCCTCATAGAGGCTCAGGCCGCCAACAAGCCCATTGTCTCCACCCGTGTCGGCGGCATCGCCGATATTGTCCTGGAAAACAAGGGAGCCTTATTGTCTGCATCCGGTGATGCCACTGCCCTTGGGCAGAACCTGCTCCGCCTCATTGAAGACGACCAACTCCGCACCCAGATGGGCATGGACGGCTACCAGCACGTTAGTCAGGCTTTCAGCTATCAGCGACTCGTCGCAGATATGAACCACCTATATCACAGCTTGCTGTAACAATCGTAGAGAAACCGCAGTAGCTGAATATAGGGTACATTTGTGGGATGGCTCCCGTGCAAACG
>CAYXVE010000101.1:0-8603 GCA_964468435.1 uncultured Bacteroidia bacterium
AGCGCCATGGCCTGTCCCATAGCGCCATGGCCTGTCCCATAGCGCCATGGCCTGTCCCATAGCGCCATGGCCTGTCCCATAGCGCCACGGCCTGTCCTACAGAGCCACGGCCTGTCCCCCAGCGCCACGGCCTGTCCCCCACAACCGCGGATGAACACAGTTACATTCCCACCTTAATGGCACTCGTTTGCAACGGGAGCCATCTGATCATCCAATCCTACCTGTGGATGATCCTCACGGCACATGCCCTGTAAGCATTGAGAAATGTGTAAACCTCCAACCATCCTGCCCCCCATTCGGCAGGATACCCATGTTACATTTGTGATAAAATATTATTATTTTCATCAAAAAGAATGACATGCGCTACTACTACCTATTAATAGGCTTTTGGGGATTGATCTCCTGCCAGCCTGATACCACAACTCTCGCATTGGAAAAACCCAATGTATTGTTCATTGCCATTGATGACCTGAATGATTGGGTGGAGCCTTTGAAGGGACATCCTCAGGTACAAACGCCCAATATGACTCGGCTGGCCAATATGGGCACTACCTTACTGAATGCACATTGCCAGTCTCCACTGTGCAATCCCTCACGGACGAGCCTCATGACCGGACTCCGGCCCTCGACCACTGGAGTGTACTCACTGAGTCCCTGGTTCCGGCAGATCGAGGAGTATCAGGATCTGGTGTCGATGCCGCAATATTTTTCCCAACATGGATATACCACATACACAACCGGGAAAATATACCACGGAGGCTATGGTCGCAAGGATGATGATACGGAATGGGATGTGATAGGTCCGGGCGCGAGTGTCGGGGCAAGGCCTGAAGCCAAACAAGTCAATACCCCTGCCGAACATCCACTGGTCGATTGGGGGCTCTTTCCCCATGCAGATGAAGACAAAGGCGACTGGAAAGTGGCAGAATGGGCGATCGATCAGCTCAATCAGCAACCCGATACGCCTTTTTTTATGTCAGTGGGATTCTTTTTACCCCATGTGCCCTGTTATGCGACAAAGAAATGGTTTAACCTGTATCCTGAGGGAGAAACAGCACTTCCCCCCTTCCGTATGGATGATCGAGACGATACCCCGCGATATTCATGGTATCTGCACTGGAAATTGCCGGAACCTAGACTGAAATTTCTCCAGGAAGCCAATGAGCATGAAAACCTGGTCAGATCCTATCTGGCGAGTATCAGTTTTGTCGATCATCTGGTGGGAAAATTGCTGGATGCGTTGGAGGAAAATGGGTATGGAGAAAATACAGTGATCGTCCTGTGGTCGGATCACGGCTTTCATCTGGGGGAAAAGCTGATTACGGGAAAAAATACCCTCTGGGATCGCTCCACGCGGGTGCCCATGATCTTTGCCGGGCCGGGGATCAGTCAGGGTGCGACCACTCAAAGGCCCGCTGAACTGCTGGATCTGTATCCTACCCTGCTGGATCTGTGTGGCTTGCCTGCCCGCGAAAATCTGGAAGGGCATAGCCTGCTGCCCCAGCTTCAGGACCCCGAAGCTCCTCGGGAACACCCCGCCATTACGACGCATGGTCCGGGAAATCATGGGTTAAGGACGGAAAAATGGAGATACATACGCTATGCAGATGGCTCTGAGGAACTTTACGACATGGAAAATGATCCTAATGAGTTTGAAAACCTGGCTGATGATGCCAATTATGCGCAAATCAAACAGCAACTTGCTCAATGGTTGCCAAAAACGAGTGCCGAGCCTGCTGAAGGAGGTAAAGCAAGGTTAATTGAAATGAAAGCGGACGGGACGGTGTACTGGGAGTTGGAGCCCATCGGAGAACATGAGGCAATTCCTGAAATGTAATTGGAGAACATCGTTTAGCCAGACAGACATTACAAAACAGGCAGCAGTCGGGCGAGAGCGAACGATAAATGCTGGAATGCTTTTTAATAATTTTTTGACAAATTGTTTGGAAAACTATTTCGTATCATCTACTTTAGCAGTGCGAGATGGCAATCGCCATCGGCAACAAGAAAGTAGCAGGAGGAATCGACCAAATGCAAGGCTTGTTGTAATGTTTCACTTAAAGAAAGGAGGTAATCAAATGACTAGTCCCAGTTATTTCTTAGTTAGTTTCATCACCCTAAAGTTAACGCTGAAGAGTTGATGTTTGATAAGTGAATTGCCTCGTTAGCTTTAGGTGAGGCTGCCCCTGGCAGAATTGAAATTAAGTTAACAAGGAAATACAAGCCAGTACCGTAGCGGGTGCTGGCTTTTTTTTGGCCAATGGTTTCATGTTAGCTTATATGTTGTACCCTTCATGTATATATAAACACAGTTTAGGTATCAATCTTTTCAGTAGATACCATAATTATGCATGTAAACTACTCCGGTAAATATTTATTTTATAATTTGTGTTTTATTCATTTAACTACAAACTCATGAATAATATTAAACGATTTGGATTGATCATAGGCTGTTCATGCATCACGATGTTATCTACAGCTTGCTATCGTAGTGCTTCTGAGTCTGAGAATCAAGAAGAAGAACAGGTTTCAGTCGACATAACTACTGAAGGAGATGAAGATGTTACCATAGAGATCGATCCGAACAATCCAGGTGCTGCGTTCAACGATATGGCTAAACAACTGGAAAATGTAGCCAAACAGATGCAGGGCGAAGAGGGTGAAGCTGTAGAAGTAATCAATTTCAGAGAATTGAAAGAATTGCTTCCTAACAGGGTTGCTGGTATGAAAATGGATGACAGCAGTGGTGAGACTGCGGGTGCCATGGGATTCAAAATATCTACCGCAGAAGCCCAATACAAGGATAATGATAGAGAAATTGAAATTAGTATCGCTGATGTGGGAGGTGCTCCCATGGCATTGATGGGCATGGCAGCATGGACAAGCCTTGAGTATGAAAAAGATACGGATAAGGGATATGAACGTACAACCACCATCGAGGGACACAAGGCTTTTGAAAAATATTATGACAGCCAAAAAGAAGGAGAAATTGGCGTGCTGGTTTCCAAGCGTTTTATCGTCTCTGTTAAAGGTTATAATGTTAGTATGGATGACATTCAGGCAGCTTTGAAGCGGATTGATTTAGACGATTTGGAAAAGCTCGCAGGTAACTAATTAAATTCATTCTTGTTTTGAATTTTTGAACTTCCCATTCATCCACAATAATTTCTGGTTTACCCATATATAGTATCATTTCTCGTATTTATATTTATTTATAATTTTATCGATACATAAATTTGTTGCATAAGTAAGGGCTGATTTTCCTTAGTACGATCTGCTCCTATTTTATCTAACTGTATATTATTTTCCCAATGAAAATCATCAGGGGAAGTATCTACTTTAGATCAATTACTAGTACCTTAATTTGTGTATGCGATGAAGAGAACTTCTACTCTTTTTGGTGGTAGTGCCCTACGCTACTCCTTAAAACTCCGTTGGATTTTACCCATTATCATTATTCTTCTGGCCTTCACGCCATTGATGATAGCACCTCCTGGTATTACCAACGTTGCCCCCATGGGTAAGTATCTCAATGGCACGTTTTCTGAGAAAGTGCCAGGGGTAGCTGGTAGCTGGGAGGTGGAAAATGTGTTTCCCAATCTGACTTTTGTTGATCCGATCCAGTTTCTGGAGTTTCCGGGAAGAGACCAGTTTTTGATAGCCGGCAAGAAAGGTAAATTGTGGTTGGTAGATAACAATCCGGCTACAACTACCAAGCAGGTGCTACTCAACATTGAAAATCAGGTAGCTACAGCTGAAGATGCAGGGCTGCTTGGCGTAATTTTTCACCCTGAATTCGATCAGCCTGGCTCTCCCAGCCGCGGCTATATTTATGTTTTTTACCGCTACAAACCCAATCTCTTCTACTCGGGTAGAGAAGCCTATCTACGTCTATCCCGCTTTTACATGGCACCTGGTAGTAATGTCATTGACCCTGCTACCGAGTATGTCATGATTCAGCAGTACGACCGCCATGATTGGCATAATGGCGGAAGTATGTTTTTTGGTCCCCAGGGATTCCTTTACATAACGTCTGGAGATGAAGGAGGAGCCAATGATCAGTATAATACTACTCAGATGATCGACAAATATCTGATGGGAGGCATTCTTCGTATTGACGTTGACAAGGACCCCACCCGTAGCCATCCCATTCGTAGACAACCCCAAAATACGGCTCCTCCTCCTCCTGGATGGCCTAATAGCTTTTCTCAGGGATATTATATACCCAATGACAATCCCTGGCAAGACCCCAATGGAAGTATACTGGAGGAGTTTTATGCAATCGGTCTAAGGAGTCCTCACCGTATGAGTTATGATCCGCCTACTGGTGATATATGGGTGGGTGATGTAGGTCAGGGAAGCCGGGAGGAGGTTAGTGTGGTACGTATGGGCGACAATATGCAGTGGCCTTATAAGGAAGGTAGTATCAATGGACCCAAACCCAAACCCGTGAACCTGATCGGTAAAGATAAACCGCCCATACACGATTATGGCCGCGGAGTGGGTAACTGTGTCATTGGGGGATTCATGTATAGAGGCGATAAATTTCCCGAATTGGTGGGTAAATATATTTTTGGGGATCACGGTACTCGCAATGTCTGGACATTGACTCCCAACCCCCAAAATGGTACAGTAGCCAAAGATTTTATTATCAATATCCCGGCTGAGGGGGTCGGTGGAAAATCGGGGATCTCTGATTTTGAAACCGACTCTAAGGGGAATATCTATATACTTAAACTATATGGTACGAATCTAGATGGAGGAAAAATATACAGGCTGAAACGCAATAATACCTCTCCTGAACCTCCTCAATGGCTTTCTCAGACAGGTGCATTTACAAACCTGGAAACGCTTACACCTGCTCCAGGTATTATTCCATACTACGTTAATGCACCTTTGTGGACCGATGGTGCTGAAAAGCTGAGATGGATTGCACTTCCTAATGATGGGGACTTCGATTCACCCGACGAAAAGGTTTATTTTAGAGCCAACAGTGAATGGGATTTTCCCGAAGGTACTGTTACGATTAAGCATTTCGAATTACCAGTAGATCAGCAAAACCCCAACATTACCAGAAAGGTAGAGACTCGTTTTTTCGTACTGGGTAAAGATGGGGTTGCATATGGAGTTACTTACAAATGGAACGATGCAGGGACGGATGCGGAACTACTCAAGACCGGAGATGGTAAGTACTTTACTATGACCCGCCAGGATGGTTCTACCTATCAGCAGTTGTGGACATACCCTAGCAGGACTGAGTGTATGACCTGCCACAATGACAACGCAGGAGCCGTACTGGGAATAAAGACTCATCAGCAAAATGGAGACTTTACCTATCCCTCGACAGGAGCTACTGCCAACCAGTTAGAAACCTGGAATTACCTCAACATTTTCCATACGGATATAGGTGATCCTGATAACTATCTACAGGCCAAACATATCTCCGATCCCAATGAATCGCTTGAGATACGTGTTCGTTCCTATCTTGATGGTAACTGTGCGATGTGCCACCGCCCTGGCGGCGTACAAGGGGCCTTTGATGCCAGATTCACCACGCCCTTGAATGCACAAAATATCATTAATGCTAACAATATCAGTAATGCCTCAACTACGGGAGGTAAGATTGTACTGCCGGGCAACCATCAGCAATCTGAATTGTGGATCAGAGATAACAGCCTGAATAGCAATATGATGCCTCCATTAGGAAAGGGTATCGTAGACGAAGATTACATCAATGTACTCACCCAATGGATCGATGGACTCGACCAGAGTAGTAATAATTGTACGCAACTGGTCATGAGCAGCAATCAACTGAGCATTCATGATGTCAGTAGTGAAGAAATTCAATACAATAACCCCGCAAGCCATGCAATAGATGGAAATCCTGGGACATTCTGGCATACTGAATGGTCCACGGGAAGCCCGGGATATCCACACGAAATCCAGATTGATCTGGGCACCAATACGGAAGTAGTTGGTTTCAGGTATCTTCCACGACAAGATGCTTCGTTCAACGGTACAATTAATGACTTTGAGTTTTATGCTAGCCAGGATGGAGTCAACTGGGGCCTGCCTGTTACCAGTGGCTCTTTTGAAGCAACTAAAGCGCTGCAGGAAGTATTCTTTGCTTCTATAAATGCACGTTATATTAGGTTACGAGCCCTCAATGAGGTCAACGGAAATCGCTGGGCCTCCGCAGCAGAAATACAGATCGTAGAACGGGAGTGCACAGATTGTGATAACCCCGAGGTAACCTATCTCTCTGATCTGACACCTGTATCAGCTACCAATAGTTGGGGACCTGTGGAATTTGACAGCAGTGTAGGTGAAATACCTGCGGGAGATGGTAATATTATCACGATCAATGGAAATACCTATTCCAAAGGTATAGGCGTACATGCCAACTCGGAGATTATTTATGATCTGAATGGAAATTATACTTCATTTTTTACCGATATCGGAATAGATGATGAAACTTGCGATGCAGGTTCAGCAAGGTTTGAAGTATACACAGACGGAACCTTGGCTTATCGTAGTCCTGTATTGACACAAGCAGATCCAGCTACTAGTATTGAAATAGATATATCCGGTGTCAATCAGCTACGCCTTGTAGTAGACGGAACAGCAAATGGAATTGGCTGCGATCATGCTGACTGGGCCGCAGCAAGGCTTCAATCCTGTACCCCAACTGATAATGACCCGCCCATTGCAAACATATCGGTACAGCCTAAGAGCGGTATTGCACCGCTTGAGGTGGCATTCGATGGAACGGAGTCCTCTGATCCAGAAAATGGAGCTATATCTTATGCATGGGATTTCGGAAATGGATTTTCCTCTACCAACCCATCTCCTACTCATACCTATAATGTGCCAGGTAAATTTCTGGCTTCGCTGATTGTCAGTGATAACCAGGGGCTGAGAGACACAGCTCTCGTAACCATCGATGTATTTGTAGCACCGGATACTACCTCTCCCAATATACCTGAAAATCTGGTCGCATCAGAGGTTGAGCATGATCAGGTAATACTTTCCTGGGATCAGGCGGTAGATGATAGTACAGGTATTGCTGGCTATTTTATCTATCAGGATGGATTTATTGATCCGATTGATACAGTATTTGGGACTTCAGTTGTTGTTGGAGGCCTGAATCCGGAAACTACTTACTACTTTGCAGTAAGTTCGGTCGACTCCGCTGGTAATATCTCGGATCAGACTACTGCGTTAAGAGTAGAGACCCTAATGGAACCCTGTCTGGTTCCACTAGTAGTTTCCGTAAATACTGTGGACATAGACACATGCGGTAATATTGGCAAGGCGACTTTTGATATTTCTGGAGGTGAAGGTAATCCAGAGCTTGTAGTATTTAGACAAAATGATAGCCTAAACGTAACGGACCAACTTGATCAGCTTCTGGCAGGGGTATACCAGTATCGTATCGTAGATGGGTTGTGTGCAGATAGTGGTACATTTATTATAACAGCGGAGCCAATTGCGCAAACAAACATAAGTGCAACAATTTGTGAAGGTGAATCTTATCAGTTTTTGGACAATTTTCTTACACTTGCAGGCACGTACACGGATACCTTAGTCGGCGCTAATGGTTGTGATTCACTAATCTCCCTTACACTTGAAGTTGATACGACTGTAAAGGAAAACATTACGGTATCTATCAATGAAGGTGAAACCTATGATTTTGCTGGACAGACCTTGACGGAAGTTGGAGTGTATACTGAAACCTTTGTCGCTGCTAATGGCTGCGACTCGGTCGTTACCCTCCTGCTAACCATCAGTAGCGATGAATTTTCCAATATCAATGTGTCTATATGTGAGGGAGAAACATACCAGTTTGGTGATCAGGTTATTACCGAGCCTGGAACTTATGTGGATACACTCATCAATGTATCGGGTAATGATTCTATTGTAACCCTTAATCTGGGAGTAGAACCCCTACCACAAATCTCTCTTGTAAATACGGCTGTATGTACAGAAGATCAGCAGAGCTATTCTATCACGGTTCAGGCGAGTGGGGGAGATCAGGTTACAACAACCGTTGGGAATATTTCTGAAAATCAGGATGGAACTTACACGATTACTAGTATCCCATCAGGTTACGCTGTAAGTGTGAACATACGAAATACCCTTACCGGTTGTGAAAATACCTTATCTTTAAATGGTCCGAATTGTAGTTGTGGTAGCTCTGAGACAGTCTATCTCTCTGACATGCAGGAGGTATCTGTACAGAATGGATACGGCGACCTAATCAAGGACAATTCAAATGGCAATGATGGACCGATCACCATTGGTGGAGTTGTCTATGAAAAAGGATTAGGCGCGCATGTATATTCAGAGATCGTCTATGACCTCAATGGCGCGTACGATACCTTTCTTTCAGATATTGGCGCGGATGATGGTACCTGTGATGTAGCTTCTGTAGTCTTTGAAGTCTATACCGATGGAGTTCTGGCTTACCGGAGTCCGGTACTGGAGCAGGCTGATGCTGCCCTAAGCATCGAAGTCGATGTTCAGGGCGTAGATGAGCTGATGCTGGTAGCGAATAATTCAGGAGACTATGACTGGTGCGACCATGCCAACTGGGCGGATGC
>CAYXVE010000102.1:0-8555 GCA_964468435.1 uncultured Bacteroidia bacterium
GGATATATAGTACATATAGTACATTTCCCGATGCTGACCCCCTTACATGGAATGTGCGGTGGGTCAAGGGGGGTAAGATTTCGTAACGAGAAATTCGGGGTGTCAGTAAATATCCATCAAGTGATCAATGAGCTGAATTAATTTCTGCTCAAATATGTCGCATTGCTTAAAATATATCACACTACCAACTTCTAATGGGCTTGACTGCGGCCAAGCTCTAGTTGTTGGTCCATGTGTTGTCTTCACGGTTGATGTCTGCCATGCGCAGACTGGGATCAATGTCAATCTGACGTATTTCACTGAGTGGCCGGTCTATTTCCAGCGTGTAAGTTGGGTTTACCCAAGGCCAGTCTTCCCAGACTGTGAAGGTCATTTCTTCTTCGTAAAAATCCTCTTCTTTTTCTCCTCGCAAGATCCTCAATGGTACATAAAACAGTTCTTTCTCTTCACTTTCATATGTTACTACCAGATCTATGGGCATAGGCATCAATCCTTTATTAGCCAGTTGTACATATGTTTTTCTTTCATTTTCCCAAACCGAATCGACAGCATAATCAATAAACTTGGTAGAATAGATCCAGTACTCCAGATACCAGTCTAGTTCCAGCCCTGATTCTTTTTCCATGACGCGCTTGAAATCACGAGGTTCAGGATGCTTGTATTTCCAGGTGTAGAAATAGCGCTTTATCCCATCAAAAAAGGTAGATTTTCCAATGATATAACTGAGCTGATGCAGGAAAACTGCTCCCTTGGAGTATGCTGCTGTAGAATAGGCTGCATTAAACAGATAATGATCGGAATGTGTGCTGGAAGGTTCTTCAATGCCTGCTTTGACGATGTTTTCATATCCTCTGTAGCTACCGCCCATAGGGTTGAGGGCATTTCTGTCGTAGAGAATATCTTGTACATACGCACTTGCATAGGAAGTAAAGCCCTCATCCATCCAGGGATATTTGGCTTCGTTGTTTCCCAGTACCATTTGATACCAGCTATGTATTACCTCGTGTACAGTCACGCCTACCAGCCCGCTCAAGCTGCGTCCGCCTGTGATCATGGTCAGCATGGCGTATTCCATACCACCATCGCCTCCCTGTACCACAGAATAAGTGGGATAAGGGTACTCCCCAAAGGTTTCATTCATGATCTGAAATAGACGTTCAGCATATCCTTGTAACTCCTTCCAGTTCTGTATAACTTCCTCATCCTCTGGCTGATAGAAGAAGTGTACAACCGGACCACCTTCTACCTGCATGATGTCATGGGCATAATCGGGATCTGCGCTCCAGGCAAAGTCATGAACATTTTCAGCTACAAAATGCCAGGTAAGTCTGTCAGAACCGGGTCTTTCTACAGGTTCGCCTCCAGTATCGTAGCCATGGCCACATTCTACCGGATTTTGCAGTAGGCCAGAACCTGCTACGACATAAGTGGAATCTATGGTGATCTTTACATCATAATCTCCCCAAACCCCGTGAAACTCTCTTCCAACATAGGGATGTGCATGCCATCCCTCGCGATCGTATTCACACATCTTGGGATACCACTGGGTCATAGTATAAGCGATTCCTTCTCGGCTATCTCTGCCTGATCTACGGATCTGCAGGGGCACCTGCCCTTCGAAGTTCATCTCGAAGACAGCGGATTTACCAGGAAGGATTGGCTCGGCGAGTTCTACCTCCAAGATGGTTCCCACAACTTCGTATTCCAGGGATTGTCCATCTTGGACAAGGGATTGTATTTTTTGGTAGCCTATTTCCTCCGGGGACAGTTTGAAAATGCGGTCCTGTACCCTGCGATCGGGGTCTGCAATAGTGCGGGAACGAACATCCATCATACTGTTGGGCTGGAAAGCATTGAAAAACAGGTAATAAAAAGCTTTTTTCAGTGTATCGGGTGAATTGTTGTAATAAGTAAGGGTCTGCTCACCTGTAAACCGATGATTGGATACATCAAAATCGATATCCATCTGGTATGCTACCCGCTGCTGCCAGTATCCTGGCTGAGCAACTGTACAGGAGAGCATCAACATATTAGTCAGCGCTCCAAAGAGGAACTGCTTGAAAAGGTATTTCATCTTTAGTCTAGATTTAAAAATGTTTTTTAAATTCCTAATATAAAAAAAAGTTGGATACCCACCCGTTTAATAAGCTATTTCAAATCCGGGAGAGACAGGCAACTCATGACGATTTATGAGGTTTCAGCAAGCTTACTCCTAGTATGATCAGCCCTGCTGCCAGGATAAACAACCTAGATAAATCAGTATAACCAGGGAACTGGGAGACTGAACACTTTCGCAGATGGCAGAAGCAAAAAACTCCTCCATATTCGATGGTGGGAATGGTGATGAGTGTGAGACCACACATGATGCGGGTGGTAGGGGAGATGTACATAGGAGTATCATTTTATGATAAAATTGAGACGCAGATTTAACTGAAATACCTATCGGATGAGGTTTTGGATATCTTTTCAGTATGAGAAATATCTGCGTCTGTATTACTATTTCCATGCATACTATCCCAGTGCTGCGATACCGGGCAGGGTTTTACCCTCTAGATATTCCAGCAGGGCACCACCGCCTGTAGAGACATAGGATACCTTATCTTCGAGTCCAGCTTGGGCTATGGCAGCGGCCGAGTCTCCTCCTCCGATGAGGGTAAAGGCTCCCTTTTCGGTAGCGCTTACCACAGCTTCGGCGATGGCGAAGGTGCCTTTGGCAAAGCTTTCCATCTCAAAAACGCCCATAGGGCCGTTCCAAAGGATGGTTTTACCATCCAGGATGGTATCATGGAAGAATTCAAAGGTCTTCGGACCGATATCTAATCCCATCATATCCTTGGGGAAATCTTCATTGCGTACTACCTTGATGGTGCCATCTTCACCAAATTTATCAGATACCACTGAATCTACAGGCGTAAGTACCTTAACGTTTTTCTGCTGTGCTGTTTTGAATACCTGGGCAGCAGTAGCCAGTTTGTCTTCCTCCAGGAGAGAGGTACCTATCTCGTAGCCTTTGGCTTTGAGGAAGGTGTATGCCATACCTCCTCCAATGATTAGGTAGTCGATACGATCGAGCAGGTTCTCGATGATCAAAATTTTATCCGATACCTTAGCTCCCCCCATGATGGCTACTACAGGCTTATCATCACTTTTTAGTACTTTTTCTGCATTTTCAATTTCCTTCTTCAGCAACAGACCACAATATTTTTTCTCACCAAAAAATTCAGCAACTGTGGTCGTACTGGCATGTGCCCGGTGAGCACTTCCAAAAGCATCATTTACATAGATATCTCCGTGTTTAGCCAGTTTTTCTGCAAAAACCTTATCTCCTTTTTTTTCCTCTTTGTGAAAGCGTACATTTTCCAGCAGCAATACCTGACCGGGTTTGAAGTTGGTACTTATCTCAAATGCTTCATCACCGATACAATCATCAGCAAAGAGGATCTCACTATCAATATATTTTTTGATCGCGGGGATCGTATGGCGCAGGCTGAGCTTATCCTTTACTTCGCCCTTTGGGCGTCCCAGGTGAGACATGAGCACCACGCTCCCACCGTTATCCAATACATGCTTGAGCGTAGGAATAGATTCTCGAATACGTCTGTCGTCAGTTACTTCCTGATTGTCATTTAATGGAACGTTATAATCCACACGTATAAGAACGCGTTTTCCAGAAATTGAGGCTTCGTCAATAAACTTCATAGGTCGAAGGTTGATATTTTAGGTTAAACTGCTCGAAAATAATAAAATATCTGGTAGGGTAAATGGTTTTTTAGCTGGGAGACAATAGCTCCTGGTTTACAGACGACAGCTGTCATGTATGTAATGATTACTCTCTGCATCGTTTAATTATTCCAAGTAAATCCGCACGCCCCAACGCCCTTTATGTTAAACGCTCGGAGTGAAATAGGTGACTTATTCATAGGTCTGTATCTGCTTTAATGATCTGTACTTTTCATAGAAACCATAGGCTTTGGCTCAAAAAAGTGATTAACCGGACCGCGTCCTCTACCGGTAGTGACATCTTTACCTGCTTCGATGGACTGATGGATATAAGTATGTGCCATCTGGATGGCTTCTGTGAGGTTGTGCCCAAGAGCAAGGTAGGAAGCTATTGCAGATGACATGGTACAACCCGTGCCATGCGTATTTCGTGTTTCTATATAGGTATCATACAGAAATAGCGGCTCTTCCATTTCGCTGGACAAAAATACATCTACCATGCGATCTCCCCGCAGATGTCCTCCTTTGAGCAGCACTGACAGACTACCCAGAAGCAGCAGTTGCTGTGCAGCTTCCAGCATGTGATCCTGATCCGGTATAGCTTTGCCCAGCAGTATCTCTGCTTCGGGTATATTGGGGGTGATAACAGTCGCTAGTGGAAAAAGCTCATAGGTAAGAATTTCTATTGTATGGTCCTGAATAAGCTTATCGCCACTGGAAGCTACCATGACAGGGTCCAGTACCAGCCATGGGGATACGTTTTTATGTGTTGAAAGACCCCGCTTGACACTGCGAATAATATCTACATCGTGAAGCATACCGACCTTGATCGCATCGGTGCCAATATCATCCAGTACAACTTTAATCTGTTGTTCGACAATGTGTGGAGGTACAGGATGTATGGCAGATACACCCAGGGTATTTTGACAGGTAACGGCAGTGATCGCGCTCATTCCGTAGCATCCTAGGGATGAAATGGTTTTCAAATCTGCCTGAATTCCAGCGCCTCCGCTACTGTCTGATCCAGCTATGGTTAATACTTTGGGGTAGCTAATCATTTATTTATGGTAAGATTACTTGTGATAAACAGAAAAATTGTGTATTAGTTTATCGCATTTATTCAGGATAATATCTTGCGATTAGATATCCAAAAATTGTAGATGCGAATTGAATTTTACGCATATATTTGTTTGAAATTTTTATCATATAAATCATTTTATCATTCTTATGATTGATAACAAACACATCGTTATTGACTTTGATAGCACCTTTTTACAGGTGGAAGCCTTGGAAGAACTTGCTGATATTGCCCTGAGCCAGCGTCCTGACAAAGATCACGTGTTGAATGAAATCAAGGAAATTACCTCTTTGGGCGTAGATGGAAAAATTCCCTTCAACGAATCCCTTTCCAGGAGGGTAGGCGTCATCAAGGCGCACAAAGACCATCTTCCTGTTCTAATAGACCGTCTAAAGGAAAAAGTATCCATTTCCATACAGCGCAACCGGGACTTTTTTGAACGGTATCGTGGAAATATTTTTGTGATCTCCAATGGTTTCCGCGAATTTATAGAACCTGTTGTAGTCGAATATCACATTTCTCCGGATCAGATCCGTGCCAATAGTTTCCGCTTTGATGAATCGGGAAATATTGTCGGATTTGATGATGAAAACCTCCTTGCACACAGTAAGGGCAAGTCTAAGATTTTACAATCTCTGGGGCTTCCCGGTGAGATCTACGTGATCGGTGATTCTTACACGGATTATGAAATGAAAGAGGCCGGAGTAGCCCATAAGTTTTTTGCCTTCACTGAAAATGTACTGAGGGAAAATATTCTGGACAAAGCCGATCATGTTACGCCCAGTTTTGATGAATTCTTGTATGTCAACAAATTACCTATGGCATTATCTTATCCTAAAAATCGTATCAAATTCTTGTTGCTTGAAAATATCCATCCTTATGCCGCAAAAGTACTTACAGAGGAAGGTTTCCTAGTGGAAACCATGGGCAGGGCGCTAAGTGAAGATGAGCTATGTGATGCGATCAAAGATGTATCTGTGATCGGCATTCGTTCTAAAACAAACATAACTCCCAAAGTTCTTCAACATGCCAACAGACTCATGGTCGTGGGAGCCTTCTGTATTGGTACCAATCAGATTGATCTGCCTGCCTGTGCAGAGAAAGGGGTTGTGGCATTCAATGCTCCGTATAGTAACACGCGCTCTGTAGTGGAACTAGCCATTGGCCAGATCATTATGCTCATGCGTCGCATACCGGAAATGAATCGTGCCATGCACGAAGGAAAGTGGAATAAGTCTGCCAAAAACAGCTACGAGGTTCGTGGTAAGAAGCTAGGTATTGTCGGCTATGGCAATATCGGGGCACAACTGTCTGTGCTAGCAGAATCAATGGGAATGGATGTGTATTACTACGATGTCCTGGAGAAGCTGGCACTGGGTAATGCTACCAAATGCAACACTTTAGATGAATTGCTGGAGACGGTAGATGTCGTTACGCTACACGTGGACGGCAGACCAGAAAACAAAGATATTTTTGGAGCGAGGGAATTTGACAAGATGAGACCTGGATCAATCTTTTTGAACCTGAGCCGTGGGTTTGTCGTGGATATTGAAGCACTGGCAGAGCGTTTGCGCAATGGATATCTACTGGGAGCATCTATTGATGTATACCCCAAGGAGCCCAAGTCTCGCCAGGCGGACTACCAGAATGTCCTGACGGGTATTCCCAATCTGATCATGACCCCGCACATTGGCGGTAGTACGCAGGAAGCTCAGCGCAATATCGCCGAGTATGTCCCTAATCGCATCATGGATTATATCAACAATGGAAGTACCTTTGGCAGTGTCAACTTCCCCAATGTGCAGCTTCCAATGTTGCAAAATGCACATCGTCTGCTGCATATCCACGAGAATGTACCTGGGGTACTTTCCCAGATCAATCGCGTTCTCAGCGATCATGGTACCAACATTACTGGCCAGTACCTCAAGACCAATGAGCAGGTGGGCTATGTGATCACCGATATTGATAAGGAGTACAATGATGAGGTATTACGCAATCTGAAGAAAATCAATCACACAATCAAGTTCCGGGTGTTGTATTAAGATATTGAGAAGCCTGCTCCAAAAAGGGTGGGGAAGGTAAGCCACACGGGATGATGTCCAAAGACTATTTATAGTCTGGAATCCCGTGCGGTGTTTTTCAGGGAAGCTCCCCCAACCCCTTGCCTTTCCATGCCTTAGTTTTGGGGGAGGGTTAGGATGTGTGTGAGATTTTCCTTGAAAAGGTTGAATTCATGTAATAATCAAATAATCTTAGATCAATTATGAATACGCTGAAGCGGAATACCATAATTGACCAAATCCGGAACAGGGTAAACCGTGTGAACCCGCAAGCTGGTGTAGTTTTATTTGGATCACGTGCACGTGGGGATGAGCGAAATGATTCACTTTTTCAATATATCCCCTGCGGAGACCACAAACTCTTTCCCTTCTATGAGAAGGATTAGCGCATCTGTTGGGAACATGAGTTGATGCAGTTTGTATTTGCCTTGATCGGGAGTGGTAAATACCTCTATCTGGTTTTCATGGAGGTTTATGAGCCATACCTGGGGAATGCCTGCAACGGCATAGAGGGGAAGCTTGACAGCTCTGTCATACTCATAGGACGAATCTGCTATTTCTACAATAAGCCAGATGTCATCGGGCTGGGGATGATGCTCTTCGTATTTTTCCAAAGGTGGGGCAAGTAGAGCTATATCGGATTCGGGTTCAGAATATGGATTTAGCCATATGGGGTTCTGAACGCTGATGATGGCTATTTCTCCGAGTAATCTATGAAATACGCGGTTTATACGATTAACAGCAGTAGCATGATAGCTTCCTATGGGGCTCATGGCGATGATTTCTCCGTTGATGAGTTCGACCCGGTCGTGCTCGGTCAAAATACCCACCTGAAACATTTGGTGATATTCCGCTACATTTAGCAATCTTTTTTTGAGTTCTACCGGCATCTTTTTGAATGTAAGATACGAAAATTCGTGATAGAGGAGTTAGATTAATCAAAACGGAAGATTGGCTATGTAAGATGGTAATTTAGATTGATGTCGGGTGTTGAAATCCACAGGTTTTGAATCTACTCCCAAAAAGTTCCCCACTTTCTTAGCCAGAATCTCCTGGGTAATTCCTTTTTGTACTCTAACCGCCTTGAGGCGGAGGGCGAATGGAGATTCTATGAAGTGATTTGATTTATGTCTGTATAATTTTCAAGTATAAGTATGTGTTTTGACTATATTATGTATACTTTCAAATGACCATTCTAAAGGAATTCATCTGATAGATCATTTTTTTACTAACCCCCCAGCTTACCGGCAGCACCCCTTGTACGACGCACTATCCGGTTAAGGGGGTCAGGATGGGGAGATGTAGGATACCTTTTTCAACCCTGCCCCCCTTATATGGCATAAGAATTGGATCAGGGGGGCAGAATTTCGTAACGAGAAATTCGGGGGGTAACTTAGTATCAATCACGTGATCAACGGTCTGCATTAATTTATACTTAAATAGATCGCGCTTATTAAACCATGTAGTGGTTTGAAATTCAAAGAAAGTTACCTCAAGGGAAAAGTTAGTATAACCCCTTCCAATAAGCAACCCACTTATTCCACGTAAATCTGAATCATGTTTTGCTGCGTGATCAGCATGAGTAATAAGATCAGTAGTACAATCAGGAACAGCAATTTAAAGCAATTGACGATCAGGGCGGTCAGCGAAAAGCGTCCATCTTTTCTGCCCAATAGCAGCAAGGTTATCAGGGAGGT
>CAYXVE010000103.1:0-8054 GCA_964468435.1 uncultured Bacteroidia bacterium
TTTCAAGTTAATCAATGTTTTGCTCATTTGGTAGAGACCTAGATTTTAATGTAGGGCCAATATATCTACACGCTTTTAATTACCTAATCAATGAATCAAGTATTTCTGACAGCTAGTCTCAGTTTTCTGGGGACACTTGCCTTTCGGGATTTATCCTAATGGTGGAGATTTTGGGTCATTTTTCGGAATGAGGTCATGTTGACAGCGCTGCTGAAGTATCTGTTCCACGATAGCTTGTGTATAAACTAAAACGAGTTGTTGCTTAAAACACAATATTTTATTATTATAGAAATATGAAGTTTTAATATGATTTTAATGACCAAGCAATGCAGAATTACGGGTAAGACGAAGGTCTACTGTGGGAGAAAATTGGGAGAGGCAATCGGCAGGTTTTCATCATGTTGTATCCTCATAAGGAAAAAGAAATGCTTGAGGCTGCAAGAATGATTAGCGTATTTCGACAATATTTTGAAACATTTAAGCTCTCCCAAAGGAAAAAAGAATACATTCTTAGTCAAATATATGTAGAGTCCATTCAAAAACACAATCGATCTGGGCACTTTTTGGGAGCTACTGTGGCGGCAGTTATCTTGTTGGGCGTGTTATTAGGGATGGGATAGATATTTTTATGGCACCGGAGCAATCTCGGATGATTACACATACAGATATTAATGAAAAGATTTTGTTGCCAGATAGTTCATGGGTAATTCTCAATGCCCAATCTCAGTTGAGCTACAGTGCAACCTGGAAAAGTAACCAGTATAGAGAGGTGTGGCTGAAAGGTGAAGGATTTTTCGATATCAAGAAATCTCCACAATCTGGACGAGAATTAATTGTGCATACAGATGATCTGAGCATTAGGGTTTTGGGAACCAGGTTTAATGTAAATAGCCGGTCAGATAAAACGGATGTGGTTCTTAAGGAAAGAAACATACAACTCAATCAACTCAATTTTCCTGCTATCACCCACTCAGAAATTGTCATGAAGCCAGGGGAAATGGTCAGCTATTCTAGGAAAACAATTTTTCAATAAGAAAAATATAAACACAGATATATATACCTCCTGGAAAGATGGAGTACTGCTACTGGATGGTATCACCCTAGATGAAGCATCAAGGCTCATTGAAGATCATTTCAGTATTCAACTCTAAATACTAGGCTCCTCTTTGAAATCCAGGGAGATAAGGGGAGCATTACCACTTGACAATTGGGAGGTATTGTTTGAGACCTTGTCTACGCTGTTTGACATACACATATCGCCCAGCGGCGATACGTTGTGGGTATATCGTAGATAGACTACACGGCTAGCGGATTATATTTTTAAATTTTAATTAATTAATATGTTATACCAATTCTTTTACTATTAATTATTCAATTATGCAGATACCACTATTACGCGCAACTAGGTTAAGCATCCTTACAGGCTGCTTACTCGTAGGGCAATTAGTTCTGAATGGTCAGGATTTTGCTCTGTCTCAGATGGACGATCTGTCTGGGATGGTAATCCAATCGCAGGAACGACCTCTGGCAGATGTCATCCATGATCTCAGTAAAAAACACGAGGTGTTTTTTACTTATGAAGTCGAATCACTCGAACAAGTCAAGGTTGACTATCCTAGGCTATTATCAAACCAAACTGATCTGAAGACTGCCCTAAAGCATCTTCTCAGCGGAACAACACTTAAGTACAAGCAAATTGACGAAAAATATTATGTGATTTTTGCCGCTGATACACGTATTTCTATCAAGCAGGTAGAACCAGCTACAACTCATTTAAAAATCACTCAGCAAAAGATTGCTCCTGTCTCGCTGAAGCCCACCGTCAGAAAAGTTGAAGAACAACCTGCGATACAGTTTTTCAGTGTATCGGGAACGGTCGCCAGTACTGAAGGTGAAGTATTAGCTGGAGCAACTGTACGATTGAAGGGAGGAACCCAGGGAACACTCACCGATGAAAAGGGATATTATGCACTCGAGGTACCAGATGAAAACGGGACACTAATTGTCTCTTACATCGGTTACCTTTCACAGGAAATTCCCATTCAGGGGAGAGTATCCATTGATGTAGAAATGGAGGTAGATTACGCTTTGCTGGAAGAGGTTGTGGTGGTTGGATATGGCACGCAGAAGAAGAGTGACCTGACAGGAGCCGTCTCATCTATTTCGGAAGAAGAACTCAAGTCTATGCCACTCGCTTCGCTGGATCAGGGTATACAAGGACGTGCTGCTGGAGTATTTGTAACACAGACTACCGGACAGCCTGGTGGTGTCGCGACTATTCGCATCCGTGGGGGCAACTCCCTTCAAGGTGGAAACGAACCGCTGTATGTAATCGATGGCTTTCCAATCTATAACGGGGGCGGACTACCCACACCTGGAAATGGCCCCAATCTCAATGGGCTAGCTACGATTAACCCTAATGATATTGAGTCTATCGAAATCTTGAAAGATGCATCTGCAACAGCTATTTATGGCTCTCGTGGCGCAAATGGAGTGGTAATCATCACCACAAAGAGTGGGCGCCAGGGTAAGGATCAGTTGAGCTTTGAAAGCTATTACGGATTCCAGGAAGTACGTAGAGTCATAGATGTCCTCAATGCAAGGCAATACGGTGAACTCGTGCGGGAAGCCTACCTTAATGATGGCCTTACGCCTCCTATCACGGAGGCAGAAGTACAGACACTTGGAGTGGGAACCAACTGGCAGGATGAAATCTTTCAGACGGCTCCCATGCAAAACTACCAGTTGTCTTTCTCTGGGGGAGATGATAAGACGCGATATGCTATAACGGGAAATTACTTCAGCCAGGATGGAATTATCATTAACTCTTATTTTGAGCGATTATCTGCTCGAGTCAATATCGACCGCCAAGTAAACAGCCGAATGAATGTGGGTTCTCACCTCACTTTGAGTCGTAGTAATAGCAATACTTCCCGAACAGATGGCGATGGTGGAGGAGGTACAGGAGTAGTGCTGGGTTCAATCATGATGTCGCCTATTCTGTCAGTTTTTGAAAATGAAGATTTGGGTATCTATCGTCAACTTAATGATGGTATCCTACTCCCTAATCCTGTGGCTACAGCGCAAGAAATACTCAACGAGAATATCACTACGCGCTTGTTAGGAGATATCTATCTAACATGGGAACTATTGGAAGGACTTGAGGCAAAAATCTCTCTAGGGGCCGATGTGCTAAATAATAAAGGTAACCATTTTATTCCGTCATTTATTTATCAAGGAACCGGTACCAATGGATTTGGAGAGGTAGAATCCCGCCTGAGTACGACCTGGCTGAATGAAAATACATTGACCTATAACAAACAGATTAACGACAACAATTCCATCAATGTACTGGCAGGTATCACATTTCAGGGAAATCGCACAGAATTTGTCAGAGCATCCTCACAAGACTATGTAACAGATGCGCTGGAGGAAAACAGTTTGCAAAGTGGTGCCACTTTCAATATGCCAAACTCTAGTGCAACAGAATGGGGACTTGTCTCTTATATTGGTAGGATCAACTACAACTTCAAGGAAAAATATCTGTTGACAGCTACAGCCCGTGTGGATGGTTCTTCGCGCTTTGGGGAAGGAAATAAGTACGGCTTCTATCCCTCTGGATCTATTGCATGGCGGATGAGTGAAGAAGAGTTTATTCAGAATTTGGGAATCTTTGATAACCTGAAAATGCGTCTCAGCTATGGGGTTACAGGAAATCAGGAGATCGGTTTGTACAATTCCCTGGCTACGATGGCTTCAAACAGCTATACTTTTGGAAATAGCCTGGCAACGGGTTTCCGCCCCAATAGGATTCCCAATCCTGACCTACAGTGGGAACGCACCACTCAGTACGATTTGGGGATAGATATGGGATTCTTCAACAATCGCCTGCGATTGACCACAGATCTGTACTACAAGAAAACTACTGATTTGCTATACAGTGCCAGTGTACCCTGGACCAGTGGATTTGCCAGCTCGCTGCAGAACATTGGCAGTGTCGAGAACAAAGGTCTGGAGTTTGCCGTTCAGTCCGACAACTTCGTGGGAGACTTTACCTGGACTACAAATTTCAATATCGCATTCAATCGCAATGAAGTACTGGATCTCGGGGAAGTGGACTTCTTCTTCGATGGAGGGGGAAGCGGCCACTTGAAAGTGTCCCAGGTCTCTAGAATTGCAGTAGGTGAGCCCATCGGTTCGTTTTGGGGGTTCCAGTTTGATGGTATCTTCCAAAGTGAAGAAGAGGTGGCCAACAGTGCCCAGCCAAATGCTCAGCCCGGCGACAGAAGATATATAGACCTCAATGGCGACGGAGAGATTACGCCTGGAGGAGACCGCTCCTACATCGGTAGGGCGCAGCCCGATTTCTTCGGTGGTATCACTAATACCATTCAATGGAAAGGAATAGAGTTGAACGTATTTTTTCAGTATTCCTATGGGAATGATATATTCAACTACAATCGGATCGAACTGGAGTTGCCTACAGGGGGACAAAATGTATCTACTGAGATGCTCGACCGCTGGACGCCTACCAACCCCAGCAATACATATCCTCGTGCGACGCGCTCTCGCGTAATCTTTTTCTCGGATCGCTACATTGAGGATGGGTCGTTCCTTCGACTTAAGACACTTACGCTAGCTTATAATTTCCCAAGCTTAAATATTCCGCTGCTTTCGGGATTGAAGTTGTACGTATCTACTCAGAACCTGTGGACCTGGACTAACTATACGGGATTTGATCCCGAAGTGAGCCGTTATGGAGTTACCAATCTCAACATTGGACAGGATTATGGGGGATACCCTATGGCAAAGTCCTACATCGCTGGTCTTAATGTTAATCTCAAATAATACGACATCATGAACACAAAATATATATTTATTTCTCTGATCTTTCTCTTCGCATTAAGTGTGACATCTTGCGACCTACTGGAAGAAGATCCTGAACATATACTCGTTACCAGTAACTTTTATAGCAACTCTGGAGATGCTGTAGCAGCAGTCAATACCATTTACAACCGCCTTTACTCCCGTGTTTATGAGCGGGACATGCAGTTAATGGCCGATCTGCCTACAGATGATTACAAAAACGGGCAAGGAATGAACAATCCGAGCTTAATTGACCTGGAATTCCTACAGATGAACTCACAGAATCAATTCGTAGAACATACCTGGCAAGATCACTATGATGGCATTAACCGCGCCAATGCTGCAATCATCCGTATACCCGAAATCAATATAGAGGAAGGACTGAAAAATAGACTATTGGGGGAATCGCGGTTTTTGAGAGCGTTGTTTTATTTCAATCTGGTTCGCTTTTTCGGTGATGTACCATTGGTCACTATAGATACGAGAGAACTAGGAGATCTCAATGTGTCTCGTACGCCTGTCGATCAGGTATATGGGTTGATCATTGAGGATCTGACCTTTGCAGAAAATAATCTCCCGCCAATGTATCCTGCTTCTGAAATAGGTAGAGCTACACAGGGAGCCGCTAAAGCATTGCTTGGAAAGGTATACCTCACTCGTCAGGACTGGTCCAATGCGGTCGCCAAGTTTGGGGAGATAGTCAATAATGAGGGGACATATGGATATGGATTACTGGAAAATTACCGGGGTAACTGGCTACAAGAGACAGAAAATGGCCCTGAGTCGGTCTTCTCTATTCAGATGATGGAAGCTCCTGGGAATGGAAATATTCTCATGCGTTCGGCATGCCCCAGGAGCCGGGTTCCAGGACTCACTGGATGGGAGGCGGATATACCTACAGTAGAATTGTATGAGTTTTTTGATGAAAATGACGAGCGCAGAGATGCCACCTTTTTCACTTCATTTGAAGTGGAAGGGACGGTTCATGAGTTTCCCTGGCCTTTGTTTTATAAATACTTTGATCCAGGTAAGTTCAACAATACCACTCAATCCAATGCCAATATCCATGTAATTCGCTATGCAGATGTGCTGTTGATGTATGCAGAAGCGATCAATGAACTCAACGGACCCACTGCCGAGGCTTTTGATGCGATCAACAGGGTCCGAAGCCGGGCGTTTAATGGTGAAGATTTCAACTATTCGGGATTGACGCAGGAAGAGCTCCGGCAGGCGATTTACGATGAACGAAGATTGGAGTTCCCTTTTGAAGCTCATCGTTGGTTTGATCTGGTACGGACGGGAAGATTTGTAGAAGTAATGACTAATCACAGGGAAAACGGCGGCACACAAATTGCGCCACACAAAGTATTGATGCCTATCCCGCAGCGTGAACTTGATATTAATCTCAATCTAACACAAAATCCTGGCTATTAGAAAAGAATGTATAGCTGAAGTAATTAAGTAGATGAAGATTGCCGGTGTGGGCTTTGCTCATACTGGTCTATTCATGTGTGTGCCCAGAATGGCGCATCAGGATTGCATTTATCCAAAATTCAATCTCAATCCTAAGGAGTGCCAGCTCCTTGCGTGCTTAGGTGACGAAGAAGCGTAGTAATCGGCAAGGGCGTTGCGGACAACCGTGGGTCTGAAGAAAGCCGGACTGCAAAGGTCTGTCCTGACAAACAGGAATCTCATAAGAAGCCTGTCGGGTGATTGAGCATATCTTCACGAAGCTCGAGAGTTGCCTGGATAAGAGGGAGGTAGATGAGTCAGCGATAGACCAAAAGGGATGCATCATACCCGGGGAGGCCCATTGAGCCTGCTGCTATCCAATATCCTGCTCAGGGAGCTAGATCAGGAGTTGGAGCAACAAGACCACTGCTATGTAGATGACTGTAGCCTCTGTCAACGGAACACCATGGCTGCAAGACGGGTATTTGACAGCATCAGTCGTTTTCTGGAGGAGAGGCTCCATCTGGAAGTCAATCAAAAGAAAACGCAGATCTGCTGTCGGAAAAAGTTAATTCCTAAAGCATAAAAAAACTCCCGCCGGAAAGATGGGGGGTGCATCTGGGATACTACTCACATCTCACCGCTACGCGCTTCTATGACAGATAAACACCTACTCTGAATCCAGTTTGCATATTTTCATATTGCCCACTCGCTTAACATATATATTCTCTGTTGGGGAAAGAGTAGTTAGCGATCTCATGTTCCAACTGTGTCAATACATGTTCATCTATATCCTCTTCAGTAAGAATAGCTCCCTCAATCTTTGTGATTTTTCTTTCCAGTTCCTCTGGCAGATTTATTTCATAATGTTCATAGTAATAGATGAATTCACTCGTCCATACCCACTCTCCGTCCGTATATGTATTGATATGACCTATTCTCACACCAGTCAGAGGACACGAAAAAGAAGCTCTTACTTTGTTAAGGTAGATTCCATTTTTCAAATAATCTAAAAAGATCTTATTTACAGGTGTTGTTCTTTTTAATTTAACCTCATCAAATAGAGAGGGACCATTTACAGATCTCAATTCTTTCCAGAAGCCTAGTAGTTTCATTTTTTATTTTTTAAAACTTTTCTATTTCTGCGCTCTTAGGAATCACTAAACCATCTCTCATCTCCATTATCTCATCATTTACCCCAACTGCTGGTTTACCTGTTATCGAATTTATGAGTTCAGCTGTCTTTGAACCATAACAACTTAAACAAATAAATCCTGTGGCATTTGGGAAATACCTTCTGGCAGCTCTTGCAATTACCTCCGGTTCATACATTTTCAATTTTCCGTCTTTTTTAACCACTTCGATTGCCCCTCTCGGATTTCCATGCGCTGTCAAAGCAACTGATCCATTAGGTAAATCAACTAATCCCGTTTTGAATTCCCCACCAGAAGTATTTATTTCAATTGCCGGTACTTCTGAATGGGGAAAAGACTTTGTTACATTTGCAAGATCTGTATTGAACTCATCTATCGTACCATAATGATCATAGGAAGGATTGTCAAGTCGACCTGGCCAGTAAAATTCTCTTGCCTTTCTAAGTTTGCCGAAATGACGGAATTCACTTAGGCCAGCTATTCCCAGGAATCTCACAGCTCCAATCTTTTCCCCACTGACCAGATCTCTATTGGTAAATACTTCTATCAGTCCTTTCACATCCCCAATTCCAGGAGCAAAAT
>CAYXVE010000104.1:0-7862 GCA_964468435.1 uncultured Bacteroidia bacterium
ATTATTTTGTTTATTCGTGTTAGAATGAAAATTTTAGGTATATCTGCATTTTATCACGATGCTGCAGCTGTTATGTTGGAGGATGGGAAAATTATTGCTGCAGCACAAGAAGAAAGGTTTACCCGAAAGAAGCACGAAGCGTCTTTCCCAGCTCATGCCATTAGGTTCTGTCTCCAATACTCAGGAGCCAGCATTGATGAATTGGATGCTATTGCATTTTATGATAAACCGCTGCTAAAATTTGAGCGCCTACTTGAAACGTACTATGCATTTGCCCCAAAAGGCTTAAGATCTTTCATTACGGCAATTCCTGTATGGCTTAAAGAAAAATTGTTTCTCAAAAAGTTGATCTATGATTCACTCAGAGAAATTGAACCCTATGATAAAAAGAAGGTAAAACTGCTTTTTCCGGAACATCATCTATCTCATGCTGCTAGTACTTTTTATAGTTCCCCTTTTTCTGAAGCAGCCATATTGACCATCGATGGTGTTGGTGAATGGGCAACCGCGACAATTTGTCAAGGAAGTGGAAATGATGTTACCTTACTCAGAGAAATGAGATTCCCCCATTCTTTGGGTCTACTGTATTCTTCATTTACATATTTTCTGGGATTTCGGGTAAATTCTGGTGAATATAAATTAATGGGGTTAGCTCCTTATGGAGATCCTTCTTGTCAGGAAGTAAGGGATTTTGTCAAGTGCATTGAAAATCAACTTATAGAGATAAAAGATGATGGCTCGATATGGCTTAATCAGGATTATTTTAGATATGCCACAGACCTAAAAATGATCAACGAAAAGAGATGGGAATCTCTCTTTAAAATGTCTATAAGGCAACCCGAGTCAGAACTCCTTCAAAAACACTGCAATCTCGCATTAGCTATTCAGATTGTTACCGAAAAAGTTGTTCTTAAAATGGCTCAGGAAGCTAAAAAAGTTACAGGTTCACAACATCTTTGTTTGGCAGGGGGAGTGGCTCTAAATTGCGTAGCCAATGGAAAGCTCAAGCAATCGCAATTATTTGATGATGTATATATCCAACCTGCTGCTGGGGATGCTGGAGGTGCTCTAGGTGCAGCTCAAGCAGCCTATTTTATTTATTATGGTAAACCTAGAAATATTGAGGCACATAGTATGCCTCATGCATACTTGGGACCGACCTTCTCTGAGTTGGATGTAGAACTTCTTGCCAAGAAATATAATGCAACATATGATTCATTCGATAACGAATCACAACTCTGTGCAAAAGCTGCCCAATTGTTGGCAGAAGGGAAAATTATTGGTTGGATGCAGGGAAGAATGGAATTTGGCCCCAGAGCTTTGGGTGCTAGAAGCATACTAGCTGATGCACGTAACCCAGATACTCAGAAAAAA
The DNA here is from genome assembly GCA_964468435.1 of uncultured Bacteroidia bacterium. Lineage (GTDB taxonomy): Bacteria > Bacteroidota > Bacteroidia > J057 > J057 > JBCCTX01. The sequence continues at coordinate 1,375 of CAYXVE010000104.1, forward strand.
CTCAATCTTAATATTAAGTATAGGGAGTCTTTTCGCCCATTTGCACCTTCAGTATTGGCGGAGGATAGTGATAAGTATTTTGAAATAGAAGGAGATTCACCCTATATGTTGTTTGTATTCCCTATTTTGAAAGAGAGACGCAATCCACTGCCTTCCAATTATCATCAACTACCCCTCAAGGACAAGCTCTACTTTCAGCGTTCTGACCTTCCCGCAATTACCCATATCGATTTTACTGCCAGGGTACAGACGGTACATAAAGATACTAATCCAAGATATTGGTCCTTGTTGAATCATTTTAAGACCCTTACTGGGTATAGTTTGATTGTTAATACGAGCTTTAATATAAGGGGAGAACCTATAGTCTGTTCTCCTGAGAATGCGTATCAATGCTTTATGAGTACAGAAATGGATTATTTGCTTATTGGAAATTATATTTTTAGTAAATCAAAACAGGTTCATCATCCAAAACAAACCAATGAGTATTCAGAACGAGTGCTCGATTAACCATTTTAAGTGTGAAGAAAAGATTAAGAAAAATATGGCAAAATTTTAAAGCATTATTGCTTGGGCTACTTTTTTCGGTTGTCTTAATGGAATTAGCCTGTCTTATATTGGTGCAGTCTGGTTATATTCCTACAAGAGTGCCTAGTTATAGTTTATCATCGCCTAGTCCTAAGTTCTGGGCTTTCCTAAATGAAGACTTCGGGGCTTGGCATTACAAAAATGCTATTGCAAGTCATACGAGTGCTTGCTTTAATCTTATTTATACGTTTAACTCATATGGAGCAAGAGATATTGAGCGTAGTGAGTATTCCAGTAAGAAAAGAATTATTGTCCTTGGAGATTCGTTTGTCGAAGGGTACGGAGTAACGGATAGTTGTAGATTGACTAATTTGCTAGAAACTAAAACGGGTATTCCTCATCTGAATTTTGGGACTAGTGGAGGGGTAGGTCCTACGCAATATTTCATGATCTACGAAACACTTGCTAAAAAATACAAACATGATGCGGTCATCTTAGGGATACTTCCAGACAATGATTTTCAGGACGATTATCCTAACTCAGGAAGATATCAACCCTATTGGGAGGGTAAATATCCTAACTATCAAATATCATATACAGGTAAACAGTATTTTAATTCAGCGTCTAGTCATGAAATCCAGCCAGATAATAAAGACGCCAAATGGTATCTTCGCAACTTTACTTACACCATGAATGTAGCTGAATGGATTGAAGGGCTTTTAAAAGTAAAGAGGAATATATATCGTCAGAATAGACAGCTCCCTAGACGATCAAGTCGTTTTAATGATTATACTTCTGAAGAATTTGACAGAATGAGATATTCCCTTGAAAAGGTATGCCAATCAGCAATGGATAAGCCGGTAGTAGTATTCTTGATACCGCGCTTTTCTGACTTAATTGAATATGGAAAATCTGGGAATAATAAATTATTAGAAGAACTCGAGAAGGGAGTAAAGGAACCTAATCTTATTCTCATAGATTTGTTATCGATGATGCATGATTACAACAAAGATCGATGGACAGACTATTTTCTGCCATGTGACAGGCATTGGTCTTGTTATGGCCATGAAGTAGCATCAACAATATTAATTCAATCACTAAAAGACACGTTATACTGATATGGAAGTATTCAAGGATCTGTGGAAGTTCATAATCGCGAGAAGAAAATTCTTCCTTGCCCCAATCATCATTGTACTAATTTTGATAGGGATCTTGATAGTTATCGGAGGAAGCTCGGCCATTGCTCCCTTTATTTATACACTATTTTAGCAAATGAAAAAACAAGAAGAGCATAAAACCCTGCTGGTAATCACTACAGGATTCTTAATACTTTATCTGATATTTGAATCTGTTTATTTCCTTTATGCATCTTTAGTAGTGGGTTTAGGTTCATTAATATTTCCATTAATAGGGAAGTGGATGGTAAAAGGATGGTATGGACTTGCCAGGATATTAGGGAACATCAATGCAGTAATATTGCTTAGTACAATTTACATTATTATTCTTGTCCCATTGGCTTTTATGTCAAGACTACGCTTCAAAGATAAATTACTGATTAAATCAAAGGATGATTCAATTTTCATTAAATATAATAAGCAATACAAACCTTTAGACTTGGAAAACCCTTGGTAAAGGATTTTCATCAAGGCTTCAAAATCATATGGCTACTCTTTTTTCCATGTATATTCTCCAGCATGGTACGTTCAAGCATGATCTATCCGTTAGAATATGTTAGCCATAAGAAAAGTGTGCTTATGTGTATGTATTGTGTTGTGGGATTTCAAGATGCATTATTCCTCTCCAGGCCGGTACTCCTTCATCAGTTCCTTTTCAATAGCTGCTTCGTAAAACGCAATTTGTTTCATTTTTCCCCTAGTAAATAACTCCACCTGATCCGTATGATGGGGAGAATCTGGATTATCCGTCTGGCCATAGGCCAGAACAGAATAAGCTTTGAGAGGCTGACCAAATTCCACAGCGAATACCCATCCATCACCCCCACGAACCCGTTGTTTTCCATCCATTTCATCCTCTTCAAACCACAATACCCGGAAACAGCCTAGTCCACCAGGACAGCCGCTGGCTGGTAAATCCATACTACCACGACGAATACGGTGCACTTCCCCCCAGGCAAGATCCCAGGTACCATACTTGTTTGTTGTAATCACTATCGCAGAATCTAAGGCGCTTAGAGCCGCTTCTTTGTCTGCCAACCCACGCGGCGTCTCCATCGGATCGTCAAATGACCAGGGAGTAGCATATAGCTCTCTATCCTTCATGATTTCCATATATTCGACAAACCAGTTTTCAAACAGTACGCCTCCGCGACTATCTTGATGGGCTGTGTTGTCCCATTGTTCCAAATGATCGGCAACCTTTTCCATTTCTCTACTCGAATGTCTTTTTCTGATAAAAGTGATCAGATTGTCTTTGACTTGATCTGCCAACAACATCTTCATGCTGTGTTTCAACTCTATGACCTCTTCCAGGCTATAGGTCTCCCCATTATCGATCAGCGAAAGACTATGCTGACTACGCTGTCGAAGTCGGGGTTTGGGGAAATTCTTACGAGTTGGATCAGGAGTAATGAGTTCTTGTAGATTAGCGAAGTGAAAGGGATCATTGCAATTCTGAAGGTAGCCTCCCTGAGGGTTCAGTAACTGAGGCACTTTTTCAAAGGGTATGTATTCAGACCATACCTGAGAGGATCGCACCAATTCCACCGCTGCAGTATCGCCACCGGAAGGATGAGAAATATCCGGGAGTGCAGCATTCCATATATAGTAAATATTGCCATCTGCATCGGCATAGGTAAAATTGGAGCGGGTGATGGCTCGCATTTTCATCGCATCTTTGAATTCGTCGAGGTTCTGCGCCAGCATCATACGTACAAACTGCTCCCCCCGGCGGTACTCTTGATCTCCTGCATCTTTTAAGAAATATATTTTGCCATCCTGACGGTGAATCACGGGCCCATAGGGGGTGTAGAGAAATTCTCTGGTCTCCAATCCCACGGCATCCCCATGTTTAAATTCAGCTTGTAGCTGCTTTCTAATCAATGGAAAGGATGTCCTATCCAGCAGGTAATGATCCGGTTGTTCCGGATCTGCTTCCAGTGCATAGATCTCATCCAGATCGGGGTAGTTGTTGGTCGTGGTGAATCCCAGTCGCTCATTGAATCCGCCAATGATCTGGAATAGCCCACCTATGCGGAAATCTCCGTAAAAATTAAGGGTGTCTTCTACTTTCAGATGAGCTTCATAATAGCCCGCATCCCAGGACAGGTGAGGATTGCGCACCAGGATTGCATTGCCGGACTTTGTTCGGCTGGGTGCCAGGGCCCAGGCATTGGAGCCGGCTTCCGTAAGTGCTGCAATGGAATCTCTACGGTCTTTTTCTGCTTTGATCCGCTCTACAAAGCTTCTTCCTCCATCGGGATTGGTAATCGTAGTCGATACAGCAGCTACATCATAACCGGTAAACATCCAATCCTGGTATTCAGAGTACTCTTGGAGATGTTGTTTCAAATAAAAATTTACCCCCTCAGCAAAGCCTTCCAACATATCCCGGGTCTTCCGGTCTATCAGGTGATACTTCGTCACTGTTACTTGATATTTCTGCTGGGAGATGAAATCCTGATCAATGGCTTTATAGCCTTCCAGCAAGGCCAGATCTCCTCTTCCCCGCACCAATGCACGAGGAACCTTCTCGCCATAGTCTTCCATTTCACAGTAAGCCAGTCCAAAAGCTACTGCTTTCAGGTTTTCAGCTTTGATATGGGGGACGCTGTATTGGGTTCTGCGAATGGTGACCTGATCCTGTATAGGGTGTGATTGACCAAAAAATAAAACAGGAACATGAATAATGGAACACAAAAACAGGTAAAATTTACGGTTCATTTGTCGGTGTATTGGATACTATTATATGATTTTTGGGAAAAAATAGCCAATTAGTTTTTTAATATCAAAGATTCAGTAAGACGCGGACTTTAATGATGGGGTTGAACTTCACTTTCAATGAGGTGGAAGCAGATTTAACTACCATACATCCATACCGCAACACAACTAATTATTCTGTACAAGTAAGTGGACATCATTATATATATGTTAAAAAAGGCCATACATTACGTGAATATATCCTGGTTAGTCAGCCTAAACCTATCATAGATACCTTTATACCGATGGCGCCTGGGAAATCAACACCATATCCGGTTTGTCTAAGGTTTTACGGGTACAATCCGTGGGATGTGAAATGAATATGAGCGATATCTATCGAAGGGTTGAGGGAATAGATCCATCAGTTTTATAGTCCCCAACCATGGTAAAAGTACAAAATACGGGTGTATTTACAATTTTTATTGTACGAATTGCTTTTAAGATTCACTAGAATAGGTTATTTTCAATATACCATATATACCTATTGCCAAATTAAGTTCCATGCTACTACATGTACAGATTCGCTGCTACCTATTACTTATCGTAATTCTACTGAGTTGTTCTCAATCCCCCCAAACAGCTGCAGGGACAGATCTATCCCTACGTCCCAATATCATTCTCTGCATGGCAGATGATCAGGGATGGGGTGATATGGCTTATAATGGTCATCCAGTATTACAGACGCCCAATTTTGATGCGATGTCGCGGGAAGGACTTCTATTTGATCATTTTTATGCAGGAGATCCAGTTTGTTCGCCTACACGCGGAAGCGTACTTACCGGGCGCAATCCCAATCGCTTTGGATGCTTTAGCTGGGGACGGACGTTACGTCCGCAAGAGCACACGATTGCTGAGATGCTTCAGGAAGCAGGCTATGTGACGGGCCACTTTGGCAAATGGCATTTGGGATCTGTCCGCCAGGGCAGTCCAGTGAATCCCGGAGCCAGCGGCTTCGACGAGTGGCTCTCAGCCCCTAATTTCTTTGATAACAATCCTATTCTGAGCCGCGAAGGTATCGCAGAACAAATGCAAGGAGAAAGTTCTATGGTTACGGTGGATGCTGCCCTGGACTTTATCCGCAAATACGAAGGTAGTGATAAACCTTATTTTGCTGTGATCTGGTTTGGTTCACCGCACTCACCGCATGAGGCTATCCAACAAGACCGGACGCTCTATGGAGATCAGCCCCAAAACCTGCAACATTTTTATGGTGAGATCACTGGGATGGACCGCGCCTTCGGCAAGCTGAGGTCAGAATTGGCAAAGATGGACTCGCATAACAATACGTTACTATGGTATAGCAGCGACAATGGCGGACTACCCGAGGTGGGCGCTACAGGTGGACGTGGCCACAAAGCCCAAATTTACGAAGGTGGTCTGAGAATCCCGGCCATTATCCAGTGGCCGGATCGCATTCCTGAACCCCGCTCAACCCAGGTTCCTGCTTTTACCTCCGATATATTTCCTACAGTCATGGATATTGTAGGAATAGATTCAGATCCAGATCATCCATTGGATGGAGAGAGTCTGTTGCCCTTGATTGATAATGAAATGAAGGATCGAAACAAGGCTATGGGATTCTGGAACTATCCAGAAGGGGGCATTCGTACCCCGAGTGCAGAATGGATGGCCGAACTGATGGAGGCACAAAAGGTAGGCAATATGGTGGGAGATTCAACCAGGCTACGCCTGGATGATATCAAAATCGATCAGCAATACCCCCTTGACAGCCTTCCTGGCCATGCGGCTTGGCTGGATTGGCCCTGGAAGCTACATCGTATTTACTACAAACCAGATTCTATTGAATTTGAACTCTATCATCTGGAACAGGATTCATTGGAAAGTCGGAGCCTGGTGGCCGAGGAAACTGAAAGAGTTTCGCAAATGAAAGTAGAACTGGAAGAATGGCAGCAATCAGTAATCAGAAGTTTGAATGGAGGGGATTATTAAGTCATTGAAATATGGGTATTATGGAAACCGTGAAAATCTGTGTAATCCGTGGCATATTTATTCAAGCATAGCGAGTGA
>CAYXVE010000105.1:0-7327 GCA_964468435.1 uncultured Bacteroidia bacterium
GGTTATGCAGGGTTTTCATCCGTGGCTGGCTGGCCTCCGTTGCAAACGAAGGCCAGCGGGAAATTCGGGGGGTCAGTAAAAATCCATCACGTGATCAATGGGCGGAATTCATTTATACCCAAATATCTCCCATTGCTCACAACTGGTTTTGTCTGATTACTTATCGTAAGTTATGCTTTATGATACGCATTTCTGGTATACAGTTCCATGTGTAATTGGCTGGCGTATCACTAGTGCCACATTGATATACGTCTGATTGTAAAATTTACATAAAAATGGTCTCTAGGGAATTCGAAATTTGTCGAAACGAAAGAAACATATTATGTTATTCAAAAAATGCTACCACAACTGGCCATGTCCAGTACTAAGTTTAAGATCTAAGAATCCCAATCCAGTTGTCTCCTGTCGATACAGAAAAATCATTTATGTTCCCTGTATTTCCGAATACTACATGGACCCATTCATATGTTTCTATCCATTTATCTTGAGCTAATACTTCTCCATGGGCCCCCACAGGATCATAGATCTGTAGCTCTCTAGGAGCGATCATCGCTGCCAAAACAGGCAGATCGTAAGCCGGATAGGCCCCAGGAACAATGGTATACGTATGCTCATGTGCATAATCACGAGTTGCGATCAGTTCCTTCCAGGATGTCAGCGGCTCTTTAAGAATTACGCGCTGTATATCATCATTCAAGGCTGCATAATGCAACAAGGGAATACAGGTTTGCTTATCAGCAACAGCTGTGATGCGACTTTGATCGATATCTTTCTGTTTCCGGACAAAGTCCATCAGGTAATACAGGTCTTCTGTCTGCAAAGCAGTCAGGCTCTTGCCTATCAGACTTGATCCATACACCAGATTATAAGCTACTGCTTTCATGTATGAGTCCCCCCGGAAATCATCAGCTTTCAGTTCGCCAGTATTGAGCAGGTCTGCGGCCATGACAGTATAACCAGCATCCAGTAGTTGCTCAATCTCTCCACCAGGCTCCATGCCCGCCTGTTTCCCATCTGTATTCAGATACAGTATCAGGGGTTGTGGTTGTGTAGATGGTTGGCTGATCCAGAAAAATGGAAGTGGATAATGACTGTCAAATTCCAGGAAGTATTTTTCAATTGTATAATCATCCTGTTGAATTCTGCCTGTAAATACTGCCTGAGGCATTTCATATTCAGGTACGATCCCTGCTATACCCTGTATCAGGGTACGCATAGAGTCTTTTTGCATGAGTGCGTTCTCTCTAGGTAGCTGGGCATCCTTCACACTTGCAAGGTTGAGATCAAAGATTGACCTGCTATCCAGGGCTGTTACGACCTGCCCAGTTTCAGTAATGGTGAGTTCCTGTTCCGAAAACACCTCGACATCCAGATCCTGAGTATCCAGGGGCATATCCAGATGCTGTTGAAAAAACCTATAGAGCGCCTGTCGGTTGGCCTTTGTAGAACCATGTCCAAAGTCATCTTCTGTAAATTCCAGACTTTGCTCTTGATCGTAGAGGGAGTATATCTCCTGAACCTCCCGGAAGGTCTCGCGTGCACCCTGTATACTGAAAAAATCCCGGGTAGTGGTCAGTATCATGGCGGGTTTAGGAGCACGTATTTCTAACAAGTCACCATGATCAATTTCCAGAAGATTGGCCCCAGGGATATTCTGCTCGCCGTCCTGGGGTCCGATCGATTCCCACAATCGCTGAAAGCTGGTGATATAATTCTCTGGAGCTACTGCATAGATCCTGTCATCGTAAGCACCGATATAAGCAGACTGCGTTCCTCCACCCGAACGACCTGTAATGCCGATCCTTTCAGGATCTACCTCAGGCCTTGTCAGCAGATAATCTACTGCCCTTATCCCATCATGAATCATATATTTTGCGATAGAAGAACCCGTAATCAGACACTGAGCCCCGACGTATGAATGTTCATGGGTACTACCCATACGAGGCTTTCCATCCTCATCCAGGTACTGAAATCGCTCTCCCTGGCCAATGGGATCAAATGCCAGTACGACAAACCCCTTTTTTACCAGATTGATAATCACCCGCTGATAGGTTTCGCTCCGGAAGCCATTTTCAGTGTGTCCGGAGCAATAAATGACTGCCGGTGCAGGAGTCTGACTTTCCCGGGGTAAAAACAGTGCAGCTGTTACATAGAATCCAGGCAAAGATTCGAATAATATTTTTTCAACTGTAAAACTAGGTCTTTCGAGGGTTCCCACAACTTTCACATTCAAGAATGTCTTTTTAGGCAATCCACCAATGCTTTCCCATAATCTTCTTGATACTGAATTTCTGCGTGCGTCCCACATTACCTGAGTGGTACAGGATGATACCCATGCTTTGCGGTAGGTGAGATAACTATCGGCCCTCTGATGAAGATGATCATACCAGGCATCTTCGAGATGACGGTATTTCATCCATTTAGCAGAATGGGAACGATATGCATCAAAGACATAGGGTGTTTTATCCTGAGCCTTGAGATAGCCTGGCGTCATGGCTATCTGAAATATCAGCCATATTACCAACAGATTTCTAAACAAGATGAGGTTAAGTTTAGGAAAAACGATAGAGATCATAGACCTTTTTTCGTAATTTAAAAAACTTTAGATGAACCATGCTATTACACTGTAATCAAAATTACTTTACTCTGATTACAGAGTACTATGTACCACACTGAAATTTAATCAGAATATATGAGCGATACGTTTCACCATTTGTTAAGCCCTCTGGATCTGGGTTTTACTACCTTAAAAAACCGGGTATTGATGGGATCTATGCATACGGGTTTGGAAGAGGCCCAAAATGGATTTGAACGAATGGCGGTATATTTTGCAGAAAGGGCTCGAGGGCAAGTAGGGCTAATCGTCACAGGAGGGGTAGCACCTAACCGCGCAGGCTGGGTAGCACCCTTCTCTGCCAAGCTTTCTACAAAAGGTGAAGCCCAAAAACATCAGATCATTACCAAGGCCGTTCATGAAGAAGATGGAAAAATATGCTTACAAATTCTCCACGCAGGCAGGTATGGATACCATCCTCTGGCTGTTGCTCCTTCCCGGATCAAATCTCCCATTTCGCCCTTCAAACCCTGGAAATTAAGTAAAAGGGGAATTCAAAATACGATCAAAGCATTTGTAAAGACCGCTTTGCTGGCAAGGGAAGCCGGATATGACGGCGTCGAGATCATGGGTTCGGAGGGTTATCTAATCAATCAGTTCATTGTAAAACGTACTAATAAACGCAGGGATCAATGGGGGGGTAGTTTTGAAAACCGGATACGTTTTCCCCTGGAGATTGTCAGGCAGGTACGGGAAGCTGTTGGAGAGGATTTTATCCTCATTTATCGCTTGTCGATGCTGGATTTGGTCGACGATGGCAGTACCTGGGATGAAGTTGTACATCTGGCACAGGAGATCGAAGCGGCAGGAGCCACGCTGATCAACACGGGTATTGGCTGGCACGAGGCACGTATTCCCACCATCGCTACGATGGTGCCGAGAGGGGGATTCAGTTGGGTAACACAGAAGCTCATGGGCAAGGTAAACATACCGCTCATCACGGTCAACCGGATCAACATGCCCGGTATCGCAGAGGAGATCCTTGCCCAGGGACATGCGGACATGATATCTATGGCCCGCCCATTTCTGGCGGACCCCGAATTTGTGATCAAAACCATGGAAAATCGCGTAGATGAGATCAACACCTGTATTGCCTGCAATCAGGCATGTCTGGATCACACATTTCAACGCAAAATTTCCTCCTGCCTGGTCAATCCTCTAGCCTGCCATGAAACTGAAGTGATCATCGGGCCTACCAAAGACCCCAAAAAGATTGCTGTAGTAGGGGCAGGTCCTGCCGGAATGGCTTTTGCCACAGTTGCAGCTTCGAGAGGTCATCAGGTACACCTCTATGAAGGGCAATCCCAAATTGGTGGTCAGTTCAATATGGCTAAGCGCATACCCGGTAAAGAAGAATTTTACGAAACGCTACGGTATTATTCCAAACAAATTGACAAGCATCAGGTACAGCTACATCTAAATACCTGGGTGGATGATAGCATATTGGAGCAAGGTAAATTTGACGAGATCATTCTGGCAACTGGTGTTTCTGCCAGAAAGACAGACATTCCGGGGGAAAATCATGTTAAAGTACTCTCCTACATCGACGTTTTGCTACATCAGAAACCTGTGGGAAATAAAGTTGCCATTATTGGTGCAGGAGGAATTGGCTTTGATGTAGCTACCTTTTTAGTTGAAGAGAAACACCCTCCCAGCTTAGATCCGGAATTGTTTATGAAAGAATGGGGAATAGATATAAGCATTCAATCTTCTGGTGGATTACAGCCACCGTCGCCTTTGGCTCCTGAAAGAGAAATTTATCTACTCAAACGTTCTCAGGGAAAACATGGTGCAGAGTTGGGAAAGACTACAGGCTGGATTCACCGGCTGACCTTACGAAAAAAACAGGTACATATGCTTTCAGAGGTAACGTATAAGCATATTGACGATCAAGGATTGCATATTATAGTTAAAGGAAAACCCAGAATATTGGAAGTAGACCATATTGTGATATGTGCCGGTCAGGAATCTTTGCAAGATCTGGCTAAATGTTTACATCAAAAGAATATGTCCTGCAGACTTATTGGAGGTGCAGATGAAGCCAGAGAACTGGATGCAAAGCGGGCTATCAAACAAGCGACATTACTTGCCACTACCATTTAGGATACCCATTTGTTGTTGCAAAATCCTAAAACATGTATGTATACTGACAACTCACTCATCAAATCTTACAATAACAGTATTTTTCTTTGGTAATGCTGTGAGTATTTTACTATCTTTATGTAATGATTGGATCATCCAATAGTTTTTTTACATTTTTTAGAGTGAGGTTTTTAGTCTTAAGCAAATTGTGAAGATGCCTTTCTACATTTTTGCCACAGCGTAATTCTCTCCTCAGTTTTAGACAATTTTTAAATTATGAACATTTTTGTAGCGAAGTTAAACTTCGCAACCAATGAAACCACTCTTCGCGATGCCTTCGAAGAGTTTGGAAGTGTAGATTCTGTAAAGATCATCATGGATCACATGACTGGAAAATCCAAAGGATTTGGTTTTGTAGAAATGCCAAACGACGATGAAGCCTATGATGCGATCAATGAATTAAATGACACTGAACTTGATGGTAGAACCATCGTAGTTAAGAAAGCTCGTCCCAAAGGAGAAGGCGGAGATAGCCGCGGCGGAAGAGGCGGCGGAGGCGGTGGCAGAGGAAGAGGCGAATACCGCGATCGTAGATTCTAAGAGAATTGTAAATTTTTTGTTGTGTTAGCTGACTTCGTCAGCGTGTAGAAGCTACTGGAAGATTATAATTTTTTTATATCAAACTGAAGGGTTCTTTTTGTAGTATACCGGAAGAAAAAAGTAAAAAATTAAATCTGGCAATTTTGAAGAATTTAGAGGAAGCCAAAAATATTTAAACATTTTTGGCTTCCTTTTATTTTATTGTATTTCCAGTACCTGACCATCGGACAGTAAACGCTCTTCAAGTTGGGCATATTCCAGATCCTGGACTGCAATACCTTGATCCATAGCCATACATGCTGCAGTAGCAGCAGATTGTCCCAGAATCATGAATACGGGTTCCATCCGGATTGAGCCATAGGCAATGTGGGAAGACGATACACAAACGGGTACCAGCAGGTTGGTGCACTCTTCTTGTTTAGGGATTATTGCACCATAGTCTATGGGATAAGGTCCTCCTGGATTAATCTGTATATCTCCCTCATTTTTCACATGGCCGTTTTCATCTACATAGCGTTGCACATTGTGGGAGTCCATATTGTAGGAACCCATACCGATAGATCGCTCTGTAGACGTATGACGCGTGAGGTGGTTTTCATTGACAACTAGATCACCGATCATCCGACGTGCTTCGCGCACATAGATTTGATGCGGCCAGTTGCCGTTATCCGTAAATTCATCTTTGGCGAATCCCCATTTGCTCATCGGTTGGCGAACATCTTCTGGGACACGGGGATCATTGGCCAGAAAATACAGCCAGCCTTTCTGATATTGCTCATGCTCTGCCAGGATCTCTTCTCTTCGCTCATATGATGCTTCCGGATAGTCATAGTTCATACCGATGTTATCCGTACTGAAAGGGCCGTGGTTGTTGGTGTCCGTTTTTTTGTTGGGTATAGGATCAAACTTATTAAAGACTTGGCGATAGCCAGTTTCCAAAAGGCGTAGCATGAGTTCGTACTGTGTGGAGTCATAGCCTATAGGCCGTGGAAAAGGGATCCTATTTTCCAGCACCTGGGTCAAACACATCCGGTAACAGTAGGCTTGGATGCGCTGGTCTCCTTTGCCTTCCTCACCTGGACCGCCCGCGTGAATCCTGGGCAGCAAACCCCTCGACGGATTGCTAGATACAACATAGGGATCTACCGGGTCTGTAAACTGATGCTTAGTAGCGTTCAGCGTCTGCACACCATTCAGCGTTTCGTTATACACATCATTCCCCTCCCTTCCCACAATATAAGATACTCCTGCCACTGCCATTAAATCCCCTTCGTAGGTCGCATCCATAAATACGTTTCCCTGGTATGTTTCTCCATTCAAGAAAGATATTTCCGTTATTCTACCATCCTCTACCTTTACCCCATTTTCCCGGTCCAGCCAGTAATCCCTTTTTACCGGTATTTCATATTCTTGTACCAGGTCCCTATACACCTCCTCAGCTACATGTGGCTCAAAAGTCCACATGGTTTGTGTTTTTGCATCAATAGCCTTACCACCTTGTGCTCGATTCCCATATTCGTCTCTTCCCTGCCATACCCATCTTGTAGTATCGTTGTATTTTTCCCATATCCGGTGATAAAAATCCCGGCTCAAGCCTCCAATTACGTGCTTTTTCCCAGCATCAGTCCAACCCAGTCCGCCAGAAGTCATCCCACCCAGATGTTGTTCAGGACACAGAATGATCACGGATTTATTCATGATTTTAGTTTGAACAGCAGCGATTACAGCTGCTGATGTACCGCCATAGATGACAACATCGTAGTAGTTATCCAGGCTTTTCTCTTCCTTGGCTTGCGGCTGACAGGAGGTAAAAACCCAAAGGATAATATTGATTATCAGGTAGATATAAAGAAAACGAGACATCATATAGCTGAGGATTAAGTATAGTGTATGTTCAATTTAATCAAAAAAAATGATTTTCATGAGGTAAGACACGCTGTCGCGGTGTCTCTACGGTTTTGAAACTGCCGCGATTGTGCCCATAGGGCAAGACACGCTGCCGCGGTGTCTCTACGGTTTTGAAACTGCCCA
>CAYXVE010000106.1:0-7084 GCA_964468435.1 uncultured Bacteroidia bacterium
TGTTGATCTCCGTTCCAAATAGCTTTTTGAATCCGTAGTCGGTAAAGGGATTGATGTATTTGTCTTGAAGCGCCATGTTGCTTTTCTTGGTTCATCCCCTAATTTACGTTCTTCTTTAGCAATTTGCCAGTTTTGGGTAGTTTCTTCTGCTGGACGCGAACGGCCAAGTATAAGTGCCCTTACAGTTGATTTCAAGGCGATTACTTGTCCATCACCACAATTGTTTACTGAATGCACAGCCCTTCATTTTACCAATTCACCCGCTATTGCTTTTATACAATGTTGTAGCCAGTTTTTCTCGGTATTTTTTCTCTATTTCGTTCGCAAAAGCGGTTTTATCATTCCTTAAAAAATTCATTGCTTCTCCATTCATAATGGTCGGATGGACATCTCTAAGATTCTTATCGCTCCAAGTTGCAAGTTCAATAAGTATAGGTGTTAAAGCCATGCCTTTGTCAGTTAATAGATAAAGGTTGGTCTTTTTGTTATCAGGTCGTTGTGTTTTGATGATAATTCCCACTTCCTCCAAAAGTTTGAGTTTGGAAGAAAGAATATTGGTCGCTATGGCTTCTTCGCTTTCTGTAAAATCCTTAAAGGTCTCTTTTCCTTCAATCAGCATTTGCTTGACGATGACCAATATCCACTTGTCTCCCAAAACGTCCAACGCTGAAGTAAATGGGCAATCACATCTGAAATCTTGTCTCATCTGTTAAGTTAATATTAAATAATACTTGCAAAATGCAATTTATTTACAATAATGCTTGCACATTGAAAGTTATTTTGTAATTTTGCTTGCGAAACAAAAGTAATGATTAATCATCAAATGGCAAAATCAATGAGAATAGCAATAATTGTCTTGAGTCTGGCAGGGTTTCTCGCTTCCTGTAACTCAGCGAAAACACAATCTAAGAGCGAGAGTAACCAATCAAAAACTATAACAATGAGTAACAAAGAAATCGTAGGCACCTTTTTAGGTGCTGTAATGAAAAACGACCCGGAAACAATGCGTCAGTACGCGAATTCAGATTACATTCAGCACAATCCGTTTATCCCAACCGGACTAGAACCATTTATCCAAATGCTACCTATTCTGCAAGAACACGGAACTTATGCAGAAAACATTAGAATGTTTCAAGATGGCGATTATGTGCTTATGCACAACATCTGGAAAAACGCCAAACCTTTTGGGGCGGATGAAATGGTGGCGTTTGATATTATTCGTGTCGATGAAAACGGAAAAGTAGCCGAACATTGGGATGCAATGACAGTCTTGGAGAAAGAAACTGCCAGCGGAAGAACCCAAACCGATGGACCAACAACTGTTGAAGACTTAGACAAAACCGAAACGAACAAAGTCTTAGCAGTTTCGCTTGTTGAAGATGTTTTGATGGGTAAAAATCCTAATAATATTACCCAATACATCAGTGCAGAAGAATACCATCAACACAACCCACAAATTAAAGACGGATTGACTGGCATAGTGGAAGCAGTAGAGTATCTTACTTCTCAAAATAATATGTTTAAATACACCAAAATCCATAAAGTATTGGGTGAAGGCAACTTCGTCCTAACGGTAAGCGAAGGTGAATGGAATGGTGGTAAAAGACACGCATTTTACGACTTGTTTAGAATGAGAGGCGGTAAAATCGTAGAGCATTGGGATGTAATTCAACCGATACCTACTGAAGGTTTGGCAAACGATAATGGAATGTTTAGCTTTTAAAAATAAGAAAAATGAAAATCACAGATATTAAAATAGTATTCTCACTCTTTGTTGCAATGTCTTTTTTAGCGTCATGCGATGATGATGAACAAATGACTCCTGAGTTGAATCAAAGGGAAAAGATAGCCTCCTTTTTTGAAGCTATCAATACCCGAAATGTGGCTACCATAGAAGAGTTAGTAACGGAAGATTATATTCAACACAACCCATTTATTCCTACAGGAAGAGATCCCTTCGTTGGACTTTTGACAACGGTATTGGAAGACAATGGCACAAAGGTCGAAAATATCCGAATATTTGAAGAAGGAAATTTTGTCGCTATTCATAATCTATGGACTAATGCTGCACCTTTTGGAGCAGATACCGTTGTAACGTTCGATATTTTGCGTTTTGATGATAATGGGAAAATTGCAGAACATTGGGATGCCATTCAACCTTGGGAAAGCCAAACCGTAAACGGTAATACGCTGATTGATGGGCCAACTACCATCACTAACATGGACGAAACCGAAGCAAATAAAGCTTTAGCTGTATCAATAATAGAAGATGTATTGATGGGGCAAAATCCAAGTAACATCACTAATTATATCGCTGAGGATTATGTTCAGCATAATCCTGGTATAGATAATGGTTTGGCTGGTATTCAAGCCGCTGTGGATTATCTAGTTTCTATCAATAATATGTTTCAATACAACACGATTCACAAAGTTATTGGAAAAGGTAATTTCGTATTGACTATAAGTGAAGGAACCTGGAATGGTACTTCTAATGCCTTTTACGATTTGTTCCGTATGGAAAATGGCAAAGCCGTGGAACATTGGGATATTATTCAGCCTGTTCCTACTGAAGGTTTGGCAAACAATAATGGTATGTTTGGTGGATTTTAAAATAATAAGTTATGAAAAAAGCACTAATAGTAAACGCGCATCAAGAATATCCGTTTGCTAAAGGCGAATTGAATAGAGAAATAGCTAAAAGGATTGGAGAATATCTTCAAAGTATTGGTTTTGAAATAAAAACCACAACGATGAAAGATGATTGGGAGGCTAACGAAGAGGTTGATAAACATACCTGGGCAGATGTAGTCATTTTGCAATCACCTACAAATTGGATGGGGTTGCCATGGAGTTTCAAGAAATACATGGATGAGGTATATACGGCAGGTATGTTTGGTAAAATGAGTCAGAATGACGGTAGATCAGCAAAAGCACCAAAGAAAAATTATGGTGGTGGTGGACTTCTAAAGAACACTAAATATATGCTATCGCTCACTTTCAATGCTCCAGAGGAGTCTTTTAATGATTCCGATGATTTTTTTGAAGGAAAGAGTATAGATGATTTATTTTTCCCTCAACATATGAATTTCAAATTTTTTGGAATGCAAAAGCTTCCAACCTTTGCCTGCTTTGACGTAATGAAAAACGGAAATATTGAAAATGATTTTCAACGTTTAGAACGGCATCTTATGGAGGTGTTTTAGGAAAAAAAAAATAATTTTTGAATATATATAAACAATGAAAAATGTAATTATTACAGGAAGCAGTAACGGATTTGGTCTGAAAACTGCGAAAGATTTTGCCGATAAAGGGTATCGAGTATTTGCCACGATGCGTAATCCAAACGGAAAAAATGCAGTTTCAAAAGCGGATTTAGTAAACCATTCTACGCAAATAAAAGTAGTAGATATGGACGTAACCAACGATTCTTCGGTAAAAGAAGCTATGTCAACTATTCTTGCAGAAGCAGGAAATATTGATATTCTCATTAACAATGCAGGTATTATGTATTTGGGAATTACCGAAGCATTCAGCGTTGAGCAAGCAAAATTTCAAATGGAAACCAATTATTTTGGCGCCATACGAGTAATGCAAGCTGTTTTGCCATCCATGCGAAAGGCTGGTTCTGGTTTAATTATCAATACTTCATCGTTGGTTGGTCGTATGTCACCACCATTTTTTGGTACATACACCGCAACTAAACATGCTTTAGAGGGCTACTCTCAAGCATTACGTTATGAGGTTTCTCCTTTTGGTGTTGATATTGTTTTGGTAGAACCCGGACCATTTGGCACAGGATTATTGGCATCCGGTCAAGCTCCTGCACATAGTGAAGTTTTAGAAACTTATGGCGAATTGGCAGGAGTTCCTACAGCCATGGGCGAAAACTTTGCTCAAATGCTACAAAGCAAAGATGCTCCTGACCCACAATGGGTAGTTGATGCTTATTTGAAATTAGCTGATTTGCCATTTGGTAGTCGTCCTACAAGAACGGTTGTTGGCATCACCTGGGGCACCGATACAATCAACGAACTGACACAACCTATCCAAGATAATATTCTGAAAGAAATGCAATTGGAATCCGTGTTGGGTGGGGTTTCTGCTTAATTATTGCGCTTACCTACTGTTTAATAAAATCACAAGGGTTTCGGTTCTTGTGATTTTATTATTTCAGTCTTATTTTTATTTAAAATACAGATTTTATTAAATTATTACTAACGTTTTACCGTGATATTATATTTAAATACTTTAAATATCATTAAATTAACATATTTGAGGTAATTCGTTAGTATAGGAAATTAATTTACTGGTGAGAAATTGATATTTTTTTCATTTCAATTTCGGTTGTCAAATCTGTAAAATGAAGCAAAACGGATTCAAGGCACCTCACTTTCCGTATACCGGAAAGTTTATTTAACGAGTTAACTTTCAAATTACCACCAAACCCCGCATTACGTATAGGTTTTGTTGTATGTCCGTGCTTTTTCTTCTTCTGTCTGTACGGTAGGGCAGGCAGCTCAAATAGTTCAGGGACATATTTACATGCTCTGCACAATCTATTACAGTTGGAAGGCCATCAACAAGGAGATCGGAGCGGAAGTAGTCATGGAGATAACTGCTGATCGATTCTACCACGTACTTGTTTTACTTTTCCCTGGTCTCAAATTGGCGATCATAGTAGCGCACACAGTGGTTGAGTAGAAGTTCTATCCCAGCCACCAATACATGCTTTGTGTGTTTGTCAATCGGGTGGCTTAGTTCCTTCTGGATGCTATTTACCAGGTCTCCTAGTATCTTCTTTTCCTCTTCCGATAGGTGTAGAGCTTCATCTGCAGAGTAGTTAAAGAACGTGTATTCTTTTATTTTAGAGGAAAGGGTAGTGCCGTGAATGAGATCGGCGTGAAAAAATAGGCCCCAACTGTAATTTACATCATCAAAAACTAGGCTATCAAGGATACCTACGTGTCCCGGCAAGGAGAAAAATAGGCTGCCTTCCTGAAAATCTATATGTTTTCTTCCATACTGCAGGTAGCCGGATTTTAAGTGATTGAGTGTAATCACATAGAGTGAAGCAGAGGCTTTAATTTTTTGAAACTCCCAGAGACCTTCCTGATTGTTGAATTTTGAAAGATCAATAAGGCTTATAAGTGGGTGCTTGGGCGGAGGCTCCTTAAGCAACTCATGTAACATGCTAATGCTTTCAATTCTGAATATACCATCCATTTTATTTAGTGGCTAAAAACATAGCTATCTATTTTAAGATATCTGTTAAAAACTGCTATTCTTTCACTATTGTCTGCTGATCAACCAACTTGCTATCCAATCCCCTAATCACCACAAAATACACGCCAGCAGGCAAAGCTGTGATATCTATTTTCAGCAGGTCTGATTGGGAATAGTTATACTGTTGCTGTTGCCCTGTTGCATTTAAAATTTCAATTTTTGTGTTTGATGCCCCACTAATGACCAGCTTATCAGACACAGGATTGGGATAAATTTCTATAAGATGAGATTTTGCCTCAGTATCATTAAGTCCGGTGATGATACCCGAGCAATCTGCCGGCACTTCTTCGGTGAGATAATTACTTTCACAATTATCGCAAAAAATACGCTTAAAAAAGCAAGCGGCCCTTTTCATTCTGAAATCTCGCGGATGTGGACAATGCCCACCCTGAGGATCTACAACAAGCTCGGAACATACTCCCTTCTCTACTAATTGTTCGTGAATAAACCTTGAACCAGCCAATCCTTCGTCTGAAGAATCAATGGGCGCTAAATGATCGAACTCTCCATGAAACATGATCATCGGTACCATATCTGATGGCTCTATTGCCATTATATTGGTCGCGCCGCAATCACTTTTCACTGCTTTGATATCGAAGTTATGTTCTAATTCATTTCCAGAAGAATTTAATGGCCCCCAATTAGCTACTATACCAGGAACGGTAGCTTCCCACTCTGATTCGTTTGCAAAAACAGAATTTAAAGCTATGGAAGCGCCTGCACTTCTTCCTTCTAAAAATATCCAATTGGTATCAATTCCGTAGGTGTCGGCATGTTCTACAATAAAACGCAATGCTGCAAAAGCATCTTGTTGAGCTCGATAAGCAGCTTGGTAAAGCCCATCATCTGGATTAGCGTCATCCCACCCCAAACGATAATTGATAGCAGCCGTTACAAAGCCTCTTTGTGTCATCACTCTACTTGCAATAGTTTTTATCTCTTTGCTGTTGTCAGTGAAACCACCACCATGAATCATTAATATGAAGGGTCGTTGGCTTAAGGTCTCTTTAGCTCCCGAAGGATATCGAATATCCATGAGCAGATCCTGTGTATTACCTTCATAATCGGTGGCATTGCCGTAAACTAAATCGGTGACGGTGGTAATGTCGCTGTTTTTGAAATATTGTTCTTCTGTAAAGCGATTATCTCCTGTACAATATTGTGCATTGACAGTATCTGTAATCAGCACTGAAAGAATTATTGTTGTAAATAGTGTTTTTTTAATCATAAAATCGGAAAATTTAGGCAGTTTAGAGATTGAGCAATTGCTCGTAATAGGTGTAGATAGAATTTTTTAATGCTTTTTCAACAATCATACTTCCTAACAGAAAAATGATCGTAAAAAATAAAATAGCAAAAAGACAAATAATGATTATAGCAACAAAACCTATCTGATACAAAGGGAAACGTTTAACCACCTTTTCCATTTGATATTTTCACATCAGTACATCATTCACTGGTTGAATTGGTTTTGGAAAATCGGTCTCTTCTAGCATTCGTAGTAAATCTATTTCTATCGTTCTGCAAATGGAAAGCATCGGAATATCTGTACCCAATCCTACAAACGGATTTTCTGAGTAATCTCCAATCAACTCCATCACTACATATATCCAGCCCACAATTCCACCAAAGGGAATGGTGAGCCATACCATTGATTCGCCCATTTTGGCAAATTCTCCCACCATACCAAATGGTAGCAAGAATATGAAAAGAACACCAAAAATGAAGCTCAAGTTGGCATATTGCCTAGGCAAAGGAAACTTTTTAATTCTCTCTAATTTGCCTTGATAGTCGTAAAATT
>CAYXVE010000107.1:0-6632 GCA_964468435.1 uncultured Bacteroidia bacterium
ATCAGCAAATCAGCACATCAAACCATCAGCAAATCAGCACATCAAACCATCAGCACATCAAACCATCAGCACATCAAACCATCAGCACATCAGCAAATCATACCATCAGCACATCAAACCATCAGCACATCAAACCATCAGCAAATCAGCACATCAAACCATCAGCAAATCAGCACATCAAACCATCAGCAAATCAAATCATCGAGTCGTCCTTTTGGGTAGGTGGTAATTGCAGCTTTTGTAAAGACAGAATAGAAGGTTCCTTGAAAAATGTCTCTGGTATCTTGTTCGCCGACTGGAATGTAAATAGCAAAACAATAACCGTCAAATACGATCAGGATAAAATTAAAGAAAATATCATCCATGAGAAAATTTCATCGGTTGGACACGATACCGAAAAGATGAAAGCCATAGATGAAGTGTATAATAATTTGATGGGGTGTTGTAAGTATGAAAGAAAACATTAGCCTTTCCTATTTTGCAAGACCTGTCCCGCAACAAGCGGGATTGCTATCTTCGTTTCCTGCCTTGGGGAAAAGGCTCTGCGGTGGCAAAGAGCAAAATTTCAACGCACACCAAATGCTAACAAGAGGATGCCGGACTCGGCTTGCGGTCTAATATCGGCTTGAGGGGCACAGGCGTGGAGCGAAGCAGGAATATTACGGTGATGGAAGACGGTGTGCTCATAGCCCCGGCGCCTTATGCCGCCCCGGCGGCCTATCACTTTCCAAACATTGGCCGTATGCACGCGGTGGAGGTGCTCAAGGGTAGCAGCCAAATCAAGTAAGGCCCTTACACAACGGGCGGGGCCATTAACCTGATCTCTACCTCTATTCACGACGATTTCTTCGGCCGGGTAAGATTGCTAGGTGTGTACCCACCCCAAAGAGCGAAAACGGCAATAGCTCCCATTTGGTCGCTACTGCATTTTGCCGAGACCAGTAAGCTCAAAATAAAAATATGATACATGATTAATTGATTCCTACAATTTCGTTGACTAAATTATTTATAAACTTTTATCAATACAAAGAATGATAAAATCAGAAATTAAGTAAACAGCTCAATGTATACTCATCTAACAGTTCCGTTAGGGTATCTAACATCTACTTCAATGAAAAAAGGAATGATTCTATTTTTATATTTACTAAGTATAATCTGGACGCTTTTTGGGCTTCTTATCGTGAGGGGGGCCTGGAATGAAAATGAAGCGAATTATAAGCAAATCACGGGTAAGTTATCCCAACCTTTAAAACTAAGCTATGAAGAGCATGACATATATCCAGAACAAAGAGTAGTTATGTCAACAATATTTATGGAAGGAGATAATAAAGAATATAGACTTAGGGGTAAATTATACCATCTGAATCGAGAAGGAATGGAATCCATTCAAGTAGGTGAAACCTTGCATTTGATGGTCAAAAAAACTTCTCTGGTAGGAGGTTTGAACATAAATAACTCGACAAAAAGTGCAACTGTATCTGGAATATACAGATCAAATGGAGAGGTTATCATTCCCTTGGAAAAAGGAATAGAACATTCTAAACAAAGAGTTCTGATAGGTATTGGTTTTATTGTTATGGGGTTTTTAGTTGGCAGTTGGGCATATGTAAAACAATAAGGAATCTCTTAGACCAAGCTTGAATAAAGGGTAGTGCTATACAATTCTTGCTGCCAGGTTTAGATTGTAATGGCAGATGAAATATTTGATTGCTCACAGATGGTTCTCATAGCTTTTGGAAAAACTAAGGGTTTTCCTAACCAGTCTAGAGCATCTTTGTCTCAGAGTCGCATTGAATCTTTCAATATAAACGGGAGCCCACTTTGTTTGCCAACGGCGAAGTGTTTCTCCTGATCAAAGACTGCCTAATATGCCTGCCAATAATCCGAAAAGAAGCCTGCTCTTTCCCGAAAAAAGACAGGAATAATCTCCCACAATTTCTCTGCATCTTCTTTTGACCTACCTCCCAGATGCCAGCCAATAATTTGACGATTGTAGGGGTTGAGCGCCAGCCAAATCCATACTTTCTGCTTCTTTTTTTGAACCAAAGACCACATTTCATCTAACTCAATCCATTTTTTTTAAACGATCTCGAATGGCATCGAGGACAACCTATGGGTTCGGGTAAGAATTCCATCTTTTTCCCCAAAATAAAATTTTTTAGATTTGGATGGTAACCATAAATTTGAGCCAATATCCCATTTTTTACAACGAAACGAAATGGGTCCGGTATCGGATTGAGCCTCTCGAGACAGATACTACGGCTTCATAAGGGAAATATTACCTTTCAGACCAGTCCTGGAATAGGAACGATTTTTACTTTAGTATTTTAGTTGTAATTTAACTAGTACAATAAAAGAGTTAACATGGCCAAAATAAAACGAAAAGGTGGACTCGGAAGAGGGTTGAGTGCCATTTTACCTGAAAATGTAGAAGATCCAGAAGCTGATCCTGTCGTTGTGGCGACAGGTATAGGTGAGATACCCATAGTGCAGATTGAAATGACCAATCCCTTTCAGCCCCGCCAAGAATTTGACGAAGAAGCCATGGAAGAATTGGCAGATTCCATACGTAGACATGGGATCATTCAACCGCTGACTGTGCGTAAATTGGAGCAGGATCGCTATCAGATCATTGCAGGTGAGCGTAGGTTTAGGGCAGCTCAAAAAGCTGGACTTACATGCGTACCAGCACATATTAGGAAGGCAAATGACGAGCAGTTGCTGGAAATGGCCCTGATCGAGAATATCCAACGCGAAGATCTCAATCCCATTGAGATTGCTACTACCTATCGACGAATGATCGATGAACTTGGTCTTGAACATGAATCACTGGGTGAAAGAGTAGGAAAAAATCGCGCAACAGTTACTAATTATCTCAGGCTGCTGAAACTTCCAGCAGAAATTCTGGCAGGTATTAAAGAGGGAGAAATCACCATGGGACATGCCAAGCCAATCATGGGTCTGGAAGATACTAGTATACAGTTACAAGCTTATCAGGCAATTATAGAGAGAGAAATGTCTGTTAGGCAGGCAGAAGAGCTATGTCGGGAGTTGAAGAAGCCAGGAAAGAAAAACAAGATTTCCAAAGAACCGACTTCCCCACAGGAAATTCAAATGAAATATATCACTCAGCAACTGGAGCATAAATTTGGCAACAAGATCAAGCTCAAACAAAATAGTACAGGTAAGGGCGAAATCAGTATTCCTTTCTATTCCAATGAAGACCTAAACAGAATCCTGGAAATATTAGATTTGTAGACCCATACAACTTTTGGGAACCAGAGCTGTACGTTAATATGATGAAAAACTGGGTAATAATTCTTGGATTGAGCTTTTGGGTTAATTACTGGCTGGCAGAAAAAGCTGTGGGCCAGGTAGTAGATCAGGATAGCATACAAGGCCTGCAGGATAGCACGATCATCTATCCGGTAGATTCTATATCTGATAAGTTCTCTGATCGTCAAGATACTGCGTCTACACGCAGCGGACTGGTGATGTTTCTTTTTCCTGGAAAGCGTCCTCCCTACAAAGCCAGTATAGCCTGGAAGCGAAGTATGATTTTCCCGGGGTGGGGACAGATTTACAATCAGGATTACTGGAAGCTGCCACTGGTTTATGGAAGCTATGCAGTAGGTTTTCTGGTCATACAGTATAATAATAACCGGTACCAGGAATACCGGACGGGATATCTGGAAAGGGTTGATGATGATGAAACGAATGACTTTAACACCTTTGGAGAAAATGCCTCAACAGAAGGTATCAAAAGAGCCAGGGACCGCTTCAGGCAGTTCCGGGACCGTTCTATTCTGGCCATTGCAGGCATACACATTCTGCAGGTAATTGAAGCCTATGTAGATGCCAATTTAAATGGATTTGATGTATCGAATGATCTGACGCTGGAGCTTGTGCCTCACGCTGGTGTACAGGGTTTCAGTTCTCCCGGCATACAACCGGGTTTGTCATTGACATGGACAATAAATAGTAAGCCGGCATATGAATGATCACAATCTGAGAATTGCACTGGTAGGATATGGAAAAATGGGAATAGCTGTTGAGGCTGAGGCAGTAAAACGCAATCATACCATTAGTTTTATTGTAGACCTGGAAAATGGATCAACCTGGGAACAAATCCATCGTAGCAATACGGATGTATTGATAGAATTTACGCATCACGATAGCTTTGAGTCGAATCTGAAAAAGTCAGTATCACGTGGTATTCCCATGGTAACCGGTACTACAGGTTGGTATGATCGCAAGTCAGGGATCGAGCAATGGGTTCAAGAGCATCAGGGCAGTTTGTTGTATGCTTCAAATTTCTCTGTAGGCGTCAATATCTTATTTCAGCTGAATAAGCGCTTAGCAGAACTCATGGATCGACATCCAGAATATGACTGTTTTATTGAAGAACAGCATCATCGCTATAAGCAGGATGCCCCCAGTGGAACAGCTATATATCTGGGAAACCAGATCATAGACCGTCTATCCAGAAAATCGCAGATCAGTGATGAATCTCTCAGGGGCCGAGCACCTAAAGGGGATGAACTATCGATTGGTTTTATTAGGGGTGGAGAAATTTTTGGAAAACACACAGTTACCTATCAGTCAGAAATAGATACTATCGAGATCAGGCATCAGGCGCATAGTAGAAGGGGGTTTGCGCTGGGAGCAGTGATTGCTGCGGAGTGGCTTCATGGAAAAAAGGGAGTCTTTGAATTTTCTGCATTGTTTACATAATTGATAATGTTTTGCGATCGTTATAGGGTATATTTGTCGTCAGTATATTATTTGTCGATGCGGAGATGAGTCCAAATGAAAAGGGTTGGCTGAAAAAATACCTGAACTTCCGGAAGCGTCAGCTTTTGAAGGGTGAGATACCTTTATCTCCTTATTTGTCATTGGATAGCGGGGCTTTTCTATATCAATTGCTGCAACCCACAGGCCTGATCTATGGACATCCTACGTATCTGGTATCGCATCCCCGTGAAAATGAATGGGATGAAAATGCGCGGGTAAAGGTATTGATGATTGAGAGCTTTATACATTTTGGATTGTACCTGTATCCCCCTCCGGATAATTCTGAAGAAGAGATCGAGCGACTGTTTACAAAGGTAATGGCAGATGTTAAGGGCTTTTACCATCATACCTTTTTGGAGTACAAGAAGAATGGTCATTCTATATTTCTCAGGCAGCGTACCGATATTTCCCGTATTGAGTATTTGCTGGATCAGCGCATTGCTATCAAGCGCCGCTTCAATAATTTCTGGACAGGTTTTTTTCACAATAGTCTGATCTATCTGGATTTGATATATTTTCTGCGCTGGGCAGAGTTGGACGGACAAAAGTTTGATTTTGGTTTGGCCAAAGAGCGTGAAATTATTCGTATTCTTTTGCTCAAGCTAGTCGCAGCTACTTCCAATGCAGATCATCGGGTGAGTTCTGAAGAAAAGATCCTGTTTAATTTTTTTCTCGAGTCGGCAAATCTCCCCACCAACAAAAAGCGTCTCGCCAGAAAGTTTATAGATGAAAAGCTGACGCTCAAGGATATCGACTTGTCGCTAGTCAATACCTGGGTATTGAAAAAATATTTTCTCGAAATCACGATTTTGACAATTCGTGCTGACCG
The DNA here is from genome assembly GCA_964468435.1 of uncultured Bacteroidia bacterium. Lineage (GTDB taxonomy): Bacteria > Bacteroidota > Bacteroidia > J057 > J057 > JBCCTX01. The sequence continues at coordinate 5,624 of CAYXVE010000107.1, forward strand.
GGATATTCAGGACGCTGAACTTGAGTTTTTAGAACAACTACTGTCAGCGCTTAATCTCGACGATCAGGAGATGATGCTCAGCCTGGAAGCGATTGAGAATTTTGTATTGGAACACAAACCCAAGGTTCACTATCTCCAGCGTAAGCAGGTATACCGCCTTGCCAGTGAACGCTATCTCATGAGTTTTAAGCTGGCGGTCAAAAAGAACCGCAGGCGGATATCACAGGAAATTAATGAGTCCAAAGAACTGGTAGCACTGTTATCCAAGTGGAGAAAAGAAGATCTTACTCCGGAGGAAAAGGAAAAGGTACGGAAGCAGTTGATCGACATCCTGAAAACTATACCTGCGCTGACCATATTCATGCTTCCACTAGGATCGATCACCTTGCCACTTTTGCTAAAAATTCTTCCTAAAAAGGTACTTTATCCCAGTTCATTTCTAGAGGACTGAGGTTGGCAGGTAATAGGTAAACAAGTAGTTATAAAAGCTTTGCTAGGGCAGCAACATGATGTAACCCTGGGAAGGCTCATTGAGGGAAAATAGCCCTGCCAGAGTTACGGGTCTGATATTACAAATCCTTTCCGATCGCTGCCAATTTACCCTCAGCAGTCATATGTACCTCAAAAGAAAGACTTACCTCATATAAAATGGTACCGTCAGGCTTTTCAACTCGTTCTGCTTCTTCGATTTCACAATAGGGATAGGTGCTCATGATCGAATTTTTCACATTTACAGGTAGATCCTCTACCTCGATTTCATATTCGATTTGCGTGATAGAACCCTCTGCATCGAAAGTTACTTCTACTTCTTTGCCATTGTTGGTAAACTCAGCTTCATACTGAGCATCCATTTCCCAGCCTTCAACGGTGACACCGGGAAATCTTTTTGCAAAGGCATCTTTTACCGCTTGTGGTATGTGAGATTCTTCCATAAAACGATGAATTAAATTGTTGATTCTGAGTACAGGACAAAAAAAATGTGGGCAAGTAAAAAGGTTGTAAATTGAAG
>CAYXVE010000108.1:0-6425 GCA_964468435.1 uncultured Bacteroidia bacterium
ATTTATTTAAGGTACTTTTTATTGAATGTAATATGGGCTAACTTCTTATCTCTACCCCATAACGAAGTATGTACAATAACAATTTTAACACCTTATCAATATGCTTACTTCTTCCATGCACATAAGTGCTAGGCAAACATTCCTGCTTCGAATCCTTCTACTCCTGCAATAAATTGTTTATCTTAAGTCACTACTATCTATGAATCATGAATTTCTCAAGGACTACCTATATTATATGTGGGGTGACTATCATTTGGACAGTCCTGTCCAGTTGTTCTGGCCCCAACAATGACGAAGACCCTGTCGATCCCGAAGCCCTTTTCGTTCATGAAATCAAACCGCTTTTGGATGCCAAGTGCATGGCCTGTCATGGCGATGATCCCGGTGAGATAGAAGGAGGCCTGGATATACGTACCCTGGAGGGATTGCTCCAAGGAGGTGAATCCGGTTTCCCTGCCCTGGTTCCTGGCGAACCTGCAAACAGCCCGATGTACTTTGCCGTAACCCGGCTCGATCCGGACTTTTCTATGCCTCCTAAGGATAATGATAAACTTAGTCATGAACAGATTTATTCTCTGTTTCAGTGGATCAAACACGGAGCTCCCTGGCCAGACTCAGCGCGGCAGGAAGCTATTCTGGCATCGGGCTCCTGGGATTATAAAGATGGCATCCAGGTGCAAACCAGTGAGGCACGCTCAGAATCCTGGGCACGGCGAAGGTATAAGCAGGAAGACCTCTGGGCTTTTCAGCCCTTGACAAAGCCTGAGCCACCTGTAATGGGGCATGAACATCCAGTAGACGCATTTATCAATCAAAAACTCAAACAGCAAAACCTAAAACCTGCCCCTCTGGCGGATAAAAGAACACTGATCCGGAGGGCAACCTTCGATCTTACCGGCCTGCCTCCTGCACCTGAAGAGGTTGAAGCTTTTATCCATGATCAATCACAAGATGCATGGGAAAAATTGATCGACAGGCTGTTGCAAAGTCCTCATTATGGGGAACAGTGGGGAAGGCACTGGCTCGACGTAGTGAGGTACGCAGATACAGATGGGTTTTCCAACGATTATTCCCGCCCAAATGCCTGGCGATATCGCGATTATGTTATACGCTTCTTCAATGAGAACAAACCTTATGATCAGTTTGTTCGTGAACAAATTGCTGGAGATGAAATCAATCCAGATGATCCAGAAATGCTCATTGCTACAGGCTTTCTCAGAATGGGTCCCTGGGAACATACTGCCATGAGCGTCGCCGCTGAAACCCGTCAGTTTTTTCTGGATGATGTGACCAATAGTGTAGGAGAGACTTTTCTATCAACACCCCTGAGGTGTGCACGCTGTCATGATCATAAGTTTGATCCCATTCCTACCAAAGACTACTATCAGATACAGGCAGTTTTTGCTACGACTCAATTTGCCGAACGTGAAGCCCCTTTTTTGCCTGAAGAAAACAGGATATATATGGAGGAGGAAAAGGCTCAGATCATGGCTTGGATAAAACAAGCTAACGTAGAACAGGATTCATTACAGGAAAAAGAAGAGAATGCTGCCAGACAATGGTATGCAAAACATGGGGGACAATATCTTCCCAAACGTCAGCGTATGAAGCTCCCAGAAGATCAGCGTCCACCTCGCTATTATGGACTTACCTATCAGGATCTGGGATACCGCAAGGTGCTCAACAAGCGTCTTCAGACGCTGAAAAGAGAATTGGGGCGATTCGAACCCTGGGCATTTTCTGTTTACAACGGTCCAGATCGTGAAGTTCGTAGTGCCGGAAAAATGAGCGTTCCGGAAAACCTCAATGGCGAACCGGCACAAACATTTATCCTGACAGGTGGATCGGTCTACACACCGGAAGAACCTGTAAATCCAGGTATCATGAGTGCAATTCCCGCACTTAACAGCGATCCAGATCTTCGGGAAAAGTTATCTCAGGAGATTCCTCTAGACATGACCAACCGGCGACGTATGTTAGCAGAGTGGTTGACTCAACCCGAACATCCCATTGTCTCACGCTCTATCGTCAACCGTATCTGGCAATATCATTTTGGAAAAGGAATTGCTGAAAATGCCAATAATTTTGGTGCTACAGGCAAAAAGCCTACTCATCCGGAACTGCTGGACTGGCTGGCCAACTATTTTGTCGAACAGGGATGGTCCATCAAAACAATGCACCGGCTGATCATGACTTCTGAAGCCTACCAGCGCTCTGGTCAACATCCCGCTATAAAAACATTACAGGAACAAGACCCGGACAATAAATGGCTGGCGATTTATAGTCCGCGGAGGCTGGAAGCTGAAGAGCTTCGCGATGCCATGCTTAAGGTTTCCGGCGAACTCAATCCCGAATCGGGAGGCATACCCGTCAGGCCTGAGATTCATCAGGAAGTAGCTCTACAGCCACGACATATCATGGGTTCGATTGCACGGGCTTATCAACCCTCTCCTTTGCCAGAACAACGAAACCGCCGTACCATCTACACCGAACGTATACGTAGCCTTCCCAATCCCATGCTGGAAGTTTTTAACCAACCTGGTCCCGACCTCAGTTGCGAACGGCGAACGGCCTCGACAGTAACTCCCCAGGTATTTACCCTGTTCAATGGACAGGACACCCGGGGCAGGGCATTAGCCCTGGCACATGAATTGATGCAATACGATTCCTGGGATAAACGGATCAGACAGGCTTATTTGCGTACCTTCTGCCGGGAAGTTTCTGGCCAGGAACTTTTAAAGTCTTTGCAATACCTCGAAGAGATGATTGCCTATCATAGAGAGCATGCACCTGTCAGACAAGAGTATCCTACCAAAGTAAAGCGAAGGATGTTTGAAGAAATGACTGGAGAACCATTTGAGTACACTGAAAAACTGGATGTTTATGAGCATTACTCACCAGATATCAAACCCTGGGATGTAATTCCTGAAACCAGAGCCCTGGGAGATCTGTGCCATGTACTGTTCAATACCAACGAATTTATCTATGTCTACTAATTCGCATATACATCGCAGGGATTTTCTCTACAGTTTAGGAGCAAGCCTGGGCGCTGTGGCATTCAGCAGTTTACTGGGATGTGAATCCTCCGCTGTTCAGCAAGTAACGAGTCCCCTGGTTCCCAGGCCTCCCATGTTTGTCCCCAAAGCCAAAAGGGTCATTTTTCTGCTAATGGAAGGAGGGCCTAGTCATATAGATACTTTTGATCCTAAACCCAAACTCAGGGATATGCACCTCACGCAGTTTACCCGTGAAGGAGAACAGTTTTCAGCGATGTCTTCAGGCACACGGTACCTGGTAGGCAGTCCCTTTCAGTGTCGGAAAGTGGGAAAATCCGGGGTAGATATGTGTGAACAGTTTGTGCATCTGGCAGAGGTTGCAGATGAACTTTGCTTTTATCGCGGCTGTCAGGCAGAATCCGTCAATCATCCCACTGCCATGTATCATCTCAATACTGGCAATAAATTTGGCGGAGACCCTGCTATTGGCTCATGGATTTCCTATGGACTTGGCACGATCAATGAAGACTTACCTTCTTTTATGGTACTACCTGAAGTAGCCTATCCTCAGGGGGGCGCGGCCAACTGGTCGAATGGCTTCCTGCCTGCACATTTTCAGGGTACTCCGCTCCGGCCCATGGGATCACCTATCCTCAACCTCGAACCTCCTCCTGGAGTAAGCAGATACCATCAGCGAGAAAGCCTCGATTTGCTTCAGGAACTCAACCAGATACATCAGCAAGAGCATCCTGAACATGAAGAATTACTCGCAAGGATGAACAACTATGAGCTTGCTTTTCGCATGCAGGCTGAAGTACCTGAATTGATGGACCTGGGAAATGAAGATGAGAAAACACTGGAAATGTATGGTGTGGACAAAAAGGAGACAGATGCTTTTGGAAGAAAATGTCTGTTGGCAAGGAGATTGATAGAAAAAGGAGTGAGATTTGTGCAGATCTATTCCGGAGGCTGGGATTCACATGACTTCCTGGAACGTGCACATGGAGCATTGATCCGGAGCATTGATCAGCCTGTAGCTGCTTTGATCAAAGACCTCAAACGTAGAGGCATGCTGGAAGAGACACTGGTGGTATGGTGTGGAGAATTTGGGCGTAGTCCTGATAACGGCTTCCGTGAAGGTGGGATTGCCTTTGGTAGAGATCACAATCCCAATGCCATGGCCATGTGGATGGCTGGAGGTGGTGTACGGGCAGGTGAAATCATTGGTGCAACGGATGATATTGGCGAACATGCCATTGAGGTGGTTCACCCTCTACGTGATCTTCATGTAACCCTCTTGCACCTGATGGGATTGGATGATAACAAACTTACCTATTTTCACGGGGGACGATTCAAGCAATTGTCTCAGTTTGGAGGCAAAGTGATTGCGGAGCTCATTGCTTAGCATCACCAGGCCCTCATCAAACTTGACAAATAGTATGCAAAAATTCGTTACTTGCATATAAGCACAACCGATTATGGATAAAATCAGACTAGGTCTGTTTGACATTTTTGCCTATCTACTGCCTGGTAGTTTCGTGATTTTCAGCATGGTAGTATTGGGAGACTCCGAGATACATACCTTGCCAGAGATGATACGCCCATTCCAGAATCTAAGCTTGAGCACAGGGATCGTACTTGCTTTGGCAGCTTACATTGTCGGATTTGCTGTACACGTACCGGGCTGGTGGTTGCTTCAGTTCGTTGGCCTTAAGATCTGGAAGCGATTCAGATATAAAACTATGCAAAGGGAAGAGATGAAAGACCGGAGCAAACACATGGTGCTGGTAAGAGAATTAAGTAAGTCCAATGCACGGTATATAGAACTGTGGTATGCGCTTAGTTCGATGTCACGTACCTTTTCCCTGGGATTTTTCCTATTTAGCATGATTTCAATTATCAAAGCATTCTCTACTTCTGTTCATCTACCGTCATGGATCAGTATCGGTATTCTCTCGCTGTTTTTTTCGTTTGTTATGTTATACCGGTCTGCTCAGGCTTATTCATGGGCTATCCGTGATCTCAACAATGCTGTAACGCAACTACACCTCAAAGACCGGGTTCGCAATATGGTACAGTTTGAAGATGATGAATCCCTTCACATGGAAGTTTAACCTTAGTCTTTTGGCTGAGATTCATTAACTTTGATATTTATAAACTACGATTCAGATTTGAGATTTCAGCAACTTATCGGACAGGAAAAGGCTATTACAAAAGTTAAGGATGCAATCCGCAACGGACGTTTGCCTCATGCACTCTTGATTACTGGACCACAAGGCGTGGGAGAACTGGCACTTGCTACAGCTATCGCTCAGTATGTCAACTGCCTAAATCCCGAAGATGGAGATAGTTGTGGGAAATGCAGTAATTGCCTGAAAATTCAGAAAGGGCTCCATGCTGATGTACGTTATATATTTCCAATCATTTCAAAAAAAGAAGGGGGTAAACAACTGCTTGCACAGGATTACTACCGGGATTTCATGAGTAACTATCAGGAAGATTCCTACATGAGCCAAGCTCAATGGCAGCGAATATTGGGAGGAGAGAGCAAACAACTCCTGATTAGTGTCAGTGAAGTTCGTGAACTCAGGAAGACGATTTTCCTGAAAGCCTTTGAGGCACCCTATAAAGTGTTGATTTTCTGGCAGGTAGACCGGGTAAATGTACAAGGTTCCAATGCGTTTCTCAAATTGCTGGAAGAACCTCCTGCTCAAACCCTGATTTTGCTGACAAGTAGTCAGCCAGATCAGTTGCTCAATACGATACTTTCACGTTGCCAGGAATTGCGACTGCAGCGCATCGAGCCTGCGAAGATTCAGGAACATCTCATGCGGGATCGGGCTGTCGAAGACAGTAAAGCTGCTGAAATCGCAGCCATAGCAGAAGGTAGCATCGGTAATGCACACGAAATGCTGGAGGATGCTACAATGGTATTGAGTGAAAACTACATCGAGTGGCTCCGTGCAGTTTACCAGGGCAATTATGCCAAGATCACAGATCAGATAGCTCCTATTTGCGAGGGAAGTAAAGAATTGCAAAAATTATTTTTGGCAGTAGCGCTAAAAAAAATGCGCGACTCGCTATGCTATCACCTTGGGTTGTCTGAACTAGTTTATGCAACCCAATCGGAAAAAGAATTTCATCAGAAATTTTCTCAATTCGTTTCACCCGATAAAGTAGAACAGATTTCGAAATTACTGGAGAAAGCCATACACCAAATATCAGGTAATATTAATGCGCAGATGACTTTCTCCAGTCTGTCTATTCAGTTGCACCATATTATTCGTCAGTAGTTCCAGGCCATGGCCTGGAACTACGAAAACATTACTGTGCATGGCCTGGAACTACGAAAACATTACTGTGCATGGCCTGGAACTACGAAAATATTACTGTCTATGGTCTGGAACTACGAAAACATTACTGTGCATG
>CAYXVE010000109.1:0-5674 GCA_964468435.1 uncultured Bacteroidia bacterium
TTATAAGCTAGCAAACATCAACCGTTTCAAACTGGAGAAGGTCATCCACAAATTCTTTGAGCCCACAAAGCTGGAGATTGAGATTACCGATCGATTTGGGAAGCTCGTCAAAGTTAGGGAGTGGTTTTTGGTGCCGCTCTTTGTGATCGACGAAATGGTAGAGAAGATTAAGGATGGAACGATTAGTGATCATTATTACGATCCGACTTCAGCGGAGCTAAAGAGATAGAAGTTACTACGAGAAGGGTTGTGTTTCCCCTTCGGCTCCCATGCCAATTTCTCGACTGTAGACTCAGGGAAATGAGCCAGTTCTTTGGGGAAATGCGGGTAATACTTCAAACAGACTAAATAGGGATGATATTTGTGGATAAATCTGTGGATAAGTAGTGGATAACCTGTGTATTATTTCTCTATTTTTCTGAAAATCAATAGATATCCTTGATGCTGACTATGACCTGCAGGATTGGGGTGATAGGTATCTTTAATTTCCAGCAGTTCGTAATTCTGATAAGCTTGTTCAGAGAGCAGATCCTCCAGAATATTGGAGAGTTCCTCTCCTGGCAGTTTGCTGGTAGACTTAAAAATATTATTTCCTTTTGTTGTGTAGGAAGGCACAAATTTGACTACATATGGTTTCATAGTTTTGCATGGTGTTAGTTAATATTTCCTAGGTATATGGATGATTCGATCCATTTTTCAGCCATAATGAGATCTGCAATAGCTTGGGGGAATAATTTCACTTGTTTCAAATCCGCTACCTTGATCCACTCGATCCCAATTTGTTCTGCATCCATTTCCGTAACCTTTTCTGGTCGTATTTCAGAGACTATCTCACAGCGGAATATCAATTCCAGTTGATGGAAGTCGGGATCCTGTTCAGCAAATTCGTGGAAGGAACTGATATAATCCCGAACAAAACACAGATTTATTACATTGATTTCAGCTCCGGTTTCCTCCAGACATTCCCTTTTCACAGCTTCCTCGATCGTTTCTCCGTGCTCTTGTCCCCCTCCTGGAAGTGTGTAATACACCTGTCCAAACTTTTGGTTTTTGTTGAGTAAAATTTTACCGTTCTGAATAATGATAGCCCTGGCAGCAACGCGTACTTTTTTCATGTGTAAATTTTGGAAATTCTTTCGAACTGTTCCCATAAAAGGGCTGAATTTTTACTCACTCGTTTTCCACAGGCTTTCCACATCATGGTGAATTACTTGAAATGCTGCCAACCCTGAGCTTCGATATCTACAGCTTGCCCTGAATCCAGAATGATCTGAGTCTGACCTTCGTCTTCGGTAATATGCCCGATAATGCTCAGACCCCGAATAGTTGCTACCTCCTGAAAAGTTGAGACAGGCACTGTAAACAATAGCTCGTAGTCTTCGCCACCATTTAGGGCAAAAGTGGTGGGACTGATTTCAAACTCTTCAGCTACTTTGACGGTCTGATGGTCGATGGGAATTTTGTTGGCATAGATGGTGGCACCTACTTTGCTGTGTTTACATATGTGGTGGATTTCGCTAGCTAAACCATCACTGATATCCATCATGGATGTGGGCCTAATCCCCTTTTTTTTCAGTTCTTTGAGTACTGTACCCGGAAGTTCAGGCTTGAGCTGTCTTCCCACGACATAGTCGTAATCATTGAGGTCCGGCTGTTGATCGGATTGGTTGAGGAATACAGTCTTTTCACGATCCAGCACCAGATAACCTGCATAGGCTGCCCCGAGATCACCTGTAACACAGATTAGGTCTCTGGGCTGTGCTCCCTTCCGATAGACGATATCTGATTCATCTGCTTCTCCAAAAGCAGTTACAGAGATCATCAATCCTTGATTGGAGCTGTTGGTATCTCCACCTAGAAGGTCTATGTGATAGGTTTCGCAAGCTAATTTGATGCCCTCATAAAGTTCTTCCATCGCTTCTATGGTGAAGCGGTTGCTGATCGCCACAGAGATAGTGATCCCGTAGGGCATGGCATTCATTGCCAGGATATCGCTCAGGTTGACAATAATCGATTTATACCCAAGGTGGCGTAGCGGACAATAAGACAGATCAAAATGGACTCCTTCGATGAGAAGATCAGTAGTAAATACCTGCACCTTCCCATCTCCGCAACGTACTACTGCGGCATCGTCTCCAACCCGCTTCAATACCTGGGGATAAAACGCTGGGAAACCTTGCGTGAGGTGGTCTATCAGACCAAATTCGCCTAGTTGGGATATGGGTGTAAAAGACATCTGTGCTGGTTTGAGGTTAAATTAACAGAATATTCTGCTCAGAATGCTTTGCGATTTCAGGTTAACTAATCTAGAAATGATCTATCTTAACGTGATTCCTACCACACCTGATATAGCCATTCAATATTAGAAAAACAATATTCATCCCTAGATTAATTATTCGAAACAAGAAAAATTTGTGAGTAATACACATGTTTTCCACATAGTTATACACAATTTTAAAAAAATCAGCTATCATATGCCCTTTTTGACGAGCTGACTTTTTACTGACCTTAAAAATACATGGTCAGTCATAACTTATTCACAGGTTTTTACACATATCTTGAGATTATAAGCCTGCCTGCTTACTGAGTTCCAGCATGCGTTCTATAGGCTGTAAAGCTCTAATTCTCAGAGACTCTTCAATCTCTATATCTGGAGTCTCATGTTCGAGGCAAATATAGACTTTCTCAAGTGTATTGAGCTTCATGTGCGGGCAGTTGTTGCATTCACAACTTTCGTCTGTTCCCGGAGCAGGAATAAAAGTCTTTTCCGGACTTCTTTTTTCCATTTCGTGCAATATACCACTCTCTGTAACGACGATAAAGGTGTCAGCCTCATCAGACTGGGAATAGTTGAGCAGCTTAGTCGTCGAACCGATAAAATCGGCTAACTCCAGGATGGGTTCTTCACACTCGGGGTGCGCAATAATTTTGGCTTTAGGGTGCTGATCTTTCAACTCCATTAATCTTTTCCTGGAGAAAATCTCGTGTACCATGCAGGACCCTTCCCAAAGCACCATATCTCTCCCTGTCTGCCGGATGAGATATCTTCCCAGGTTTTTATCAGGTGCAAATATTAGGGGTTGATCTTCCGGAAAAGACCGGACAATGTACTCAGCATTGGAGGAGGTCACGATCACATCACTCATAGCCTTTAATGCTGCGGTACAGTTGATATATGAAATCACTTTGTGATCAGGATACTGAGCCTTGAATTTGGCAAAAAGATCTGGAGGACAGCTATCTGCCAGCGAACACCCTGCTTTCAGGTCTGGCAGAATCACTTTTTTAGCTGGGTTTAATATTTTGGCAGTCTCTGCCATAAAATGCACTCCGGCAAAAAGTATGATGTCCGCATCTGTATTCGCTGCTTTCTGTGATAACCCCAAACTATCTCCTATGTAATCTGCTATATCCTGAATATCAGCTTCCTGATAATAATGGGCCAGTATTACGGCATTTTTCTCTTTTTTCAGGCGTTCAATTTCATCAAACAGATCCAATGATGGATCAACTTGAATATCTAGAAATCCCCGGTTAGGAATTTGAGCTATTTTATCTGCTATCATCTCTATTATTATTATACTTTAAGTTAATATATAAATATATAAGTATTATTAAGTCTGTGGAAAGTGAGGAAAACTTATTTACGAATATTTTACTTTCCATTTATACACAGAAGATCCACATACTTTTCTACATGATTAAAAGATAAAATCATTTCATATCTATTTGTTTACACTGTCAAGACAAAAAATCCACATATTGCAGAAAAATTTTCCCCTTGATAACTTATTGAATAAGTAGTGTGAATTCCCTGTTTATAAAACGCATTTCTATCCACAGGGGTTATTAACATTTTATGATATCCACGGATTTTTGTGGAATTCACAGGGATGTGGAAATTGGATTAGGATATTGTTAACAACTATACACAATGTTATGGATTGACCTTGTGAATAACTTAGATCTGATTTTCAGCACTTTATTAGCGTTATCATTTTTAGGGTGGATAAGTGAATTAGCTATTGCAGAGTTCTCTGATAAGCCTTATTATACAATAACCTAAATCATAGTATATGCAATCCAAGAAAAGAATAGCTCTGGTAGCTCATGACAATCGCAAAAAGGATCTGATCCAGTGGGTAGAGGAAAACTGGGAGATACTAGTGAGACATCACTTGGTATGTACAGGCACTACGGGTAAACTGATCGATGAAGCATTACGAAAAAAACTTGGAGCGCATGCGCATCAACTGGATATCCACAGACTAAAATCTGGACCTCTAGGGGGAGATCAGCAGCTGGGTGCACTGATCTCAGACCGTAAAGTAGATATATTCATTTTTTTCTGGGATCCCATGACAGCGCAACCTCATGATGTAGATGTAAAAGCACTGCTTCGTATCTCAGTGCTTTACAACATACCCACTGCCTGCAATCGCTCTAGTGCTGATTTTCTCATCGCTTCTCAATGGTTTGAAGATGATTACGTCCCTAGTTTACCCGATTTTGCTGGCTATAACCAACGCACACTTCCTGCAGAATAACTGACAACGATCATTCCCCATACTCCATTCGAAAAGTAAATCCCTACTAATTGCTACGAATTAGAAAATAGTCTCTTTGAGATCCATATTTTCTTCAATACAAATATAAAATTATGTTAATTGCATAATATAATAGTTGCATAATTAAGCCATGACTAGATTTATACAAAACATCAGTCAGCTTGTAAAGACTTATATTCGGTTGGGAATTAAGTCCTCATATGGTGAATTAGATCAGTTGAGAATTAAGTTACTCAATATTGATGCGTTACTGGGTTTGATTTTTCCGCCCATCATAGTGTTGATAAGCGAGCTATATCACATTCATGCAAAGGCTATATGGTTGGGTATGATGGGATGGATGGTGATTAGCATGATATCTTATGTGCTAAATCGTTTTTACTACCACAACTGGGCCTCTATCTTTATTTTAGCAGGATCTTATGTGATTATTGTAGCGTTGAGTATCTCAACTGGGACACAATCTCATATACAGCTATACCTAATAGCCGTTTGTATCAGCGCTTTTACTTACTACTTTCGCTATAAATGGATGCCTTTTTTCATCTTTTTCATTTACAACATAACCTTCTTACTATTACAGTCCACACTATTACAGACATCAGAGAATAGTACATTATCAGGCGCTAATTTTGAAATCATTTTTGGGATGGTATATATATTTGGATATAAAGTATCATTTCTGGTCATTTTATTACTAAAAACTTATCATGCCTACAAACTTAGGGAAAAGCGATACCAACAGTTATTTGATTCAAATGCGTTAGGCATTATAGAAATGGATGTTTCCAGGATGCAATTATGGATGCATGTACTTCATGATCAGGGGATTGAGGATTTGGATGAATACATTGATCATCACCCTGACTCTTTCAACCAACTGCTGGAAAAAAGAGAAATACTACACGTCAATGACACATTCTGCAAAATTGTGGGAGTAAAAGATAAAGCAGAATATCTCGAAAAGTATCATCTTACCATAAATGAAGAAGTGAGGAGACTCTTTTCAGATATCTTAGGGGCAATTTTTGATGGCATTACTGCTATCTCATCTGAGATATATGTTTATGACATGGCTGGAAATAGAAAATATTTATATGTAAGTA
>CAYXVE010000110.1:0-5624 GCA_964468435.1 uncultured Bacteroidia bacterium
TCTTCATCTGGCAGAAAGCTTGATGACAACAGTCCGAGGGTATGGAGTTTTTGTATCCATGGGCAGTCTTTTACATCGGTCTTTTTACCTTTGATGTTCTTGGTGAACTTGCCGTTGCAAAGTGTAATATCGAAGCCTTTTGAGGTAAGTACAGCGTGTAGGTTTTGCCAATAATTTCCGGTACTCTCCATAGCTACTGTCTCTATATTATGTTCCTTAAGCCATTCGGCAAGCTCATAGAGGTTTTTATTATAGACCCCAAATTCTTTGATGTCATTGTCGCTTTGTCCAACAGCGACCCAGTGGCTGCGACTACCGATGTCGATCCCGGCAGCATTTTTATTAACCACATCTAAACTCACTTTTTCCTCCATAAATAATTATTTTAAAAGGCTCTGAGGGAATGTGCTTTAGGCAAAGAAAATATTCTGAACGGGATCCACATAAAGTTGTGGTCGCCAATGTACTAATGGCAAGCATTCCAGCCAGGATTGCGCTCGTGCTTACATAAAGCAGCAACACTTTAAAAAACGGCCTCGCAAAGAGCCAGGATTAAAACCACAAGGTACGAGATTTAACGTTAGCTCATGTACTAAGGAGTTTTGAGGTCTATGAGGGATAGCGACTAACGGTTTGCAGCTATAAGAAGTTGGCGATTTCAAAGCACTAAACTGTCAGCCACCACATTACTTGATACGAAGCACAAAGCTTCATTTAACCACTGAACCGCCAATTTCTTATAGGTGCTGTTGTAGGGCGTTTTTTATCTTTTCACTCATAGATACTTCATTTGCAATGTCTTTTGCCCATGTTTGGTAAGTAAGTTTAGATGGGTGGACACCATCACTAAAGAAGTCTTCTTTCTCGACATTTAACTGAAATTTATCAATCCATCCTTTTAAAGTAATCTTATCTCCGAAATAAAAAACATTTTCATATTCAGCCACGACTTTTTGCAATTCTTCCCCTAAAATTTCAACAAGATTGCCAACTGTAAATTTTATTAGGGATGTGAAAGCGGGAAATTCCTTTATGGGCGGCATATTACAAAAAACTACTATCGCTTCTGGAAATTTTGATTTAATGGATTTGATTAATGAGCGAATTTCAGCTTTCCATTTCCAGGGACGATTTAATGTAAAAGCATCATTACCTCCTAATCCGATGATTATTAAATCAGCTTGTTTTTCAATGATTTTTGGGATTATTTTCTTTTCCACTCTTTCGACTGTGTAGCCACTACGAGCGTATACTCTCCATTTAATATTTACACCAAGTAAACTCGATAACTCCTTGGCAAAAGTTCCTGTAAAACCTTCTTCGTGGGTCTGAACCCCCACCCCTGCAATTGTACTTTCGCCAATTGAAATTACATTTAACAGTCTTCCCTTTCTTCCATTAGACTGACATTGTCCTTCAGTCCCTTCCGCTTCGGGTAATTTAGGAACACTGGCCCTGATTTTCTTTCCTTGATAATACATCAAGGGAAGAAATGGAAAAGAAATTACCGCTCCCAATAAATATTTAATTTTCATTATTGTTTTTTTAATCCTGACTAACGTTCGCTAACTAACTGATTATCAGCGTTCATTTTCATTGTTTATTATGTTTTTCCTCATATTCTGGTCTTGTAAATATGCCTAATTCATTTGGATCGATACCCAAAGAGGCTATCCTTTTTCTTATCAATGCAATTTGCCTTCTTTTCTGGTCTAAGAAAACATATTCATTAGTGGGATTGTATGGTTCTTTTTTGGTGATCATGTTCCATATAATCACAGCTAACTTCCTTGCCGTTGCTGTTATTGCTGCTTGTCGTCCTTTTCTAAAAGCAATTTTCTGGAAGAACTTTCCTAGGTCGGAGTCTTTTAAATTGCCCACCGCATTGGCAGCATTACGAAGGGCTATTTTGAGCCTGTGGCTTCCTTTAGGGATTTTATGTGATAAGACCCCTCCACCACTTATACGGTTATTTGGCGCAAGCCTTAACCAAGAAGAAAAATGCTTGGCAGTAGGGAACTTGTCAAAGCCTTCTTCACCTATTTCGCTCATTAGAGTCAAACCTGTTGAAAAACTTACTCCAGGAATCGAAAGCAAATCTACCCCTCCAAAAAACTGGTAGCTTACGATGTTCAGATCTACACCTGTAATAGCATTCTTATTTCGTCTTTTATAAGGTTTTTCTAAGGGTAAGTCATCCACTGTGCCTTCTTGATTCTCAATCATCTGCTCCCATAAATCTTTTATCTTTTCATCGCATTCAGCTATCTTTTTTTTATAAAACAGATAGCTGTCATACTCTTGCTGTAAACCCAATAAATAATCTGATCTTTCATTAGAGACAAGAGCCTTTGCTATTTCCTCCTCACTTTTACGGCAGTTATAGTGTCTGTGAGAGGCTAATGACTTAGGGTCTAAGTTGCCCGCGCATATGTCTGCTATGATTTTCATTCCGGTCAGACCTGTAATGTCACGAACTACTACGTCTAGACGAAAATTCAGTAGTTTTAAGTATTTCTGCATCTTATGAGAAGTATCTGCTTTTTGCCCAATCATATTACTTCGATGTCGACAAAGAGTGCTATGTTTTTCAGTCTGCTCGTCGGGTAAAAAACAAGAAGGAAGCAGCCCAGGTGTATGCAACTTTTGTATCCATTGACAGTCTAGTACATCTGTCTTCTTTCTACTCACATGCTGGGTGAAACGACCCTTGCATAAAGTCACCGACAAGCCTGCATTGATCAACTCTGTAAACAAGTTTTGCCAATACGACCCTGTACTTTCTAAAGCTACTGTCTCGATCTCATTGTCTAATAGGTACTTCGCTAATGCTTTGAGGTCTTCGGCATAAACCCCAAATCGCTGAACTTGATCCACACCCTGACCAATGGCTACATAATGCTCTTTACTGCCTACATCAATGCCCGCAGCATGAGGATTGACCACTTTCATAGATAAACTTTCCTTACTCATTCCTTAATTTTTAAAAAATAAATAAAATGGGCTCTACGAAAATGTATCTTCGCTATTGAAAATTATCCTGATCGGGGTTGCTGACGATTAATGTCTGCACCACCATTGTAATTTATCAACTGTCCTGATCTTATCCATCAGGACTTTTTACATGTTAACCAGAATGACGCAGGGACTTGTCTCGAGAATTCGACACAGAGATACCACTTAAAAAATCGGTCTCACATAGAGCCAAAACCAAGATACGAACTCTTCGTTAGCTGGGGTAATCAATCGGCTCTATAAATTTCTTATCTTCTTTTAAAAGGAATTTTGGGTTGCCCGATCTGGGGAATTGCATATAACGGCCAGCTAAGCTCCGTAGGCACAGCCTTTCAAATATCATTAAAAGTATCTTTAAGCACTTCCTTTTGCAAATAGCTCAATTAGCCTATGGAGCTTAGCATTTGTTACCTGCTGTACTTTACCACTTTCCTTACTAATTCAAAAGAGGTTCCAGCTACACGTACCAAATATATCCCATCATGAAATGTACTTAGGTCTATTCTATTTGAGTTCTGATATTTTTTGCAAATCCTGCCATCAAAGCTGTAGATCAATACCTTATAAGAATCCAATGGTGATTCTATATTTAAATGATTAGTGGTCGGGTTGGGGTATAGTTTAACTTTTCCATTGGGCAAGTCTTCTATTGAAGTGACAGTACCATTCATAGGTGTTTCGCATCTTCTCAATTGAAATATCCTATTCAGTGGGGAGTTGTCCGGATCAATAAGATTAGCAGAGTAATAAACAAATATTTTATCATTGCCAGTAAATGGTTCAGGTTCAGATATATTGAGTTCGGGATTAAAATCGCTTATCAACCACATGTTTTGTTGCTCACTATCTATGGTGGTTATCCATATTTCTCCCGGTTCATTAAGGGTTGTATTCACAAAAGATCCTCCATCCTCATTCACCTGAAAGGTGGTATACAATTGTCCATCAAAGAAAAATGGCTCATGCGATTGATTTAAGGCAGGATTTTGAAGGTTTTGTGTATTGGGAAGTATCGTTTCTATTTGGGTGAATAGTTCGCCAGGATTGTCTCTACGGTACACAATGGCTGTGTCAGTACCATTGAGTCCGGAGACCAGATATTGCTGGTTATTGAACGGGTTATTTACCGGATATCCATCAGCCTTAATGTTTTGATCGTTGGTAATCGGAACAGGTGGTGCATCAGGGTTAAAAGCATCAAATTCCTTTACCTGTACGAAGTTTTCATTATCATAAAACCCATAGGTAAGATAAGGCGTCCCCTTGATCCAGCGAGGTACCAATACATCCATACCCACCGCAGTTGGGAAGGATCGCGTTTGTGTTTCTATGATCATTTCATTTGTGGGATTATCCAGGTCTAAAAACCGCAGTTCAAAAATGCTGTTGGCAGGATTGTTAGCACCGCCAGGCTGATTCTCATTAAGAATATAGGTAATAAATCTTTTGTTTGAATTGGGCAATTGAGAAGGGTAGATCACCCTTCTTTTAAGATCTGGCGCTGTTGGGAGTATTTCCACATCAGCAGAGTTTGGACCAGTAGGACGTACAAATACGAATTGGCCAGTTGAATTTAGACCAACATAATAAGGGCCAAATGCATCAACTTCCCAATCGGCTGGTCGCCCATATACGTTTGAAGTAAATGGATTAAAGCCTCTGCCATTTTCAGGAATCAAGTCTCCGGTATCTTGATTCAGACCACAATGCCATACTTTTCCGGAAAAACCCGTTGCGGTATCGATCTCAATCCAGACCATGTAGTTACCAACTGGAGACACTTCAGGATTTACGTAATTTATAGTAGGGTCGCCCAATCGTTCATCTGATATTGCGAAGTCTTGAGCTGATACTACTGAGCCGCTCAAAATCAGAAGAGGAATAAGCACTAAAATTTGTTTCATGATAAGCGATTTATGAGTAATTATTCAATTGATGAGCGCTTTGACATAAGTTTCAATCAATGTGCCTTTTAAAAAAGTCAAGGATATCATTTTTAACTACTTCCGGATGTTCATGACCTAAATTGGGGTAGCTTTTAAAGGTTGTCTCTACACCTTGTGATTTGTATATTCTTTGACATTCTGCCCATCGTTCAAGAATGGATGGTTTTCCGAATAGTCT
Source organism: uncultured Bacteroidia bacterium (assembly GCA_964468435.1). GTDB lineage: Bacteria > Bacteroidota > Bacteroidia > J057 > J057 > JBCCTX01. The sequence continues at coordinate 5,140 of CAYXVE010000110.1, forward strand.
GTAAATCTGTTCCCTCTCTTTTTCCCCGTAGGCATCATCATACGGTACTGCGTCATTCGTATCTAGCTCGCCTAAAAAATAGAATTGAGGGGTACTTACGAATTCATCTTTGTTAAAAATTTTACCTATTAACATCTCCATGTCACCCACACCATTAGGAAACATCAAAAGCTCATTTTTTAAGCTATCCATTGGTAAAATCAGTAATCCCCCTGTGCCCCCGGATGCTGCTGCAGCTACTTTTTCGGGATGCATTGCCGTAAATCGATTGGTAAAGGAGCCGGAAGCCGAAAACCCTGTTAATAAGAATTGCGGATGTGTTTGAATCCCTTCTTTCCTAAGCCTCACCCTAGCATCCTCAATCATTTCTATAAGTTGAAGGTCAATTCTTTCCAGGTCATTATCTTTTTGCAGCATTACATCCCGATCCAGGTCATGGGTGTAGATATGCCAGTCAGTCTCAGGTCTTGGAAATACGGGCACTA
>CAYXVE010000111.1:0-5604 GCA_964468435.1 uncultured Bacteroidia bacterium
GAGATGAATTGCCATTATGGATTAAGGATGCTTTATTTGAAAGAATTGCCTACGTCAAGGAAAAAGGAATAAAGATAAAAACAATTTGGGTGGATGATATTCCTTCCAATATTCTTTATGAAAGTCGAGTGTTGGGTTCAGTTGGTTTAGAAATTGACTTTGCAAAATCATCTGAAGAAGCAAGGCAATTGCTAACAAAAGGTAATTATGAAATAATATTATCCGATATTTCGAGATATGGAAAACACGATGAAGGCTTGATGTTTCATAAAGAATTGATTGAGAAAGGAATTGATTTGCCTATAATTTTCTACACAGGATATGTCGATAGAAAAAGAGGAGTTCCTCCATTTGCCTTTGGAATTGCTGATATGCCAAATGACTTAATTCATCTTGTTCTGGATGTAATCGAAAGAAAATATTAAGAAAAACAGCCGAGAACATTTAACATTTTGTATAAGTAATGGCAATGGCAGGCAAAATGCTAAATATCAAGTTTTGTAGCACGCTCAAACTGCGTAGCGGTTTGGCAGGTAAGAAGCCCGTAATCTGCCACTACTCGACAATTTACCGTTAGCTGCAATCCCCCATAGACTCCAGGAAACTTCAGTACCTTGGCTAACGAAAAATTGAGTAAATTAAAATCGTGAATTTTAATAAAAAAAAGCAAAATTAAATACCTATAAACTACTGATTTTCAGGGATATAATTTTACGTTAGTCAGAATCCATATATAATGAACCCAAACGCTAATTTTGTTGTGTGAGCTATCCATTGCAACCCATGAAAACCCAATTTGAAGATTACATATATCAAAGAGTAAAAAAGCCAAAAAATCACGAGGTTCAAGAAATCTTGTCCATTTTTTGTGAGAAAGAATTTGATAAGGGAGAACTCTTCAAAGAGGGAAATACAGCCATAAAAAAACTGGGGTTTCTTGTAGAGGGTAGCGCAAGAAACTATTTTATTAATGACAGAGGCAACGAGATTACAGACGAAATCGTTCAGAAAAATAATTTTCTATCAGACATTATAAGTGTTAGAACTGGAGGAAAATCTCCCATTATTATAGAGACTATAGAAAAGTCTATTGTGCTTGTTGCTAATATGGATAGCGTTTGGCATTTACTCGAAAATAATTTGACATTTAATATTTTAATCAGAGAACATATAGGTGACCGGTCCATGGAATTAGTCAAAAGACACCTTCTGTTCCTAAATGGTACAGCCAAAGAACGATACCAGTACATTTTGGAAACCAATCCCGAAATCCTCAAGAAATTCCCACTCAAGTATATAGCATCTATGATAGGGGTGACCCCAACTCAGCTTAGCAGAATCAGAAAAGAAAAACAGTAAGCACACTAGATTTTTCAACATATGTAAAAGCATCGTGCATTCAGAAATGTGAGATTTGTGGGATCAAACGACTAAAATTTAACATCATGAATTATCTACACACTCTCAGAGCGTCAATCACGCTCTTAATTTTGTTAGCCGCTACTAATACGGCATTTACCCAATCAGTTCAATCGGAAATCGAAATTTTACAAGAAATGTTTGGCCTTGAAAAGAAGATCGCAGTTGCAAACCTTATGGATTTAGGCGATTCAGCCGATAGTTTCTGGGCCCTTTATGATGAATATGAAGCTGAGCGTAAAAAGTTGGGCAATGAACGAATTAAAGTTATTACAGAATACGCAAATAACTACCCGGATATTTCTGATGAAAAGATTCTGGAGCTTTTCAAGCAAACAGCTACAATTAAAAAATCTTTTGACAAACTGCAAAAAGCGTATTTTGATCGAATGAGAAAAGAGATAGGAGTTAGCAAAGCCGCACAATTCTGGCAGTTGGAAAGCTATTTTAGTTCCGTGATCCAGGCCAATATCTACTCTCAGATTCCATTCATTGGTGAAAATCTGAATAGAGAATAGTCGATCATGTTAGTGCTTTAATGAACTGCTATTTTGCAAAATCAATTACGAAATAATTTCAATAATTAACTTATCATGAAACTCAATAAAAAATTAACTTATGTTCTTGCCGCGGCTGGTATATTAGTAGTAATCATAGCCGTTGCACTACCCTACATTCTAAGATCTCGTGGCTTCCATCCCGATGATCCAGACGGAGTTAAATATGATTTTAAAGGCAAGAAAGCCCTGATTGTATCAACCAGTCACAGCGTGTTGAACAAGCCTGGTGAAACTACCGGGCCGGCTACTGGTGTATTCGCATCCGAGATGACGATTCCTTACTATGAATTCCTAGATGCGAATATGGAAGTAGATATTGCTAGCATCAAAGGAGGAGAAGTGCCTATCGACCCACAGTCTTTCTATTACTTCCTAGAATCAAAAGAAGATAAGCGATTTGAGAAGGATAAAGACTTCCAAGGTAAAATAAAAAACTCCATCCCGATTGCTAACATTGATATAAAAGAGTACGATATCGTCTTTTTCGCAGGTGGATGGGGTGCTGCTTACGATATGAATTCCGAGATTGTTGCCACTAAAGTATCCGATGCATATTACAACTCCGATGTTATCATGGGTAGCGTATGCCATGGTGCCTTGGCATTTACCAATGCAAAGGATAAAAATGGTGACTATTTGGTTAAAGGCAGACCTATGTCCGGGGTTACGCAAAAGCAGCTTGCATCATTCGGTATTGAATTTACGCCTTACCATCCTGAACAAGAGTTAAAGAAAGCAGGAGCTATCTATAAAGCCAACCACGATAAGCCTATAGACCAGTTCAATACCATCACGGTCATTGATCAAGAAAAGCGATTTGTTACAGGTCAGAATCAAAATTCCAGCCATGATACCGCTCAATTGATGATGAAAACGCTATCTGAACTACAATGAAAAATTTAATAATCTTATCTGCTATATCCTTACTAATCTTTGCAGTCGCACCGAATGCAGTTGGTCAAAATGATTCTGTCAGCTCAAAACCTAATATCGTTCTCATCCTCGTAGATGATTCCGGATTGATGGATTTTGGGATTTATGGTGGAGAAGCCAGAACTCCAAATATCGACTCGCTGGCCGGAAGCGGATTGATGTTAACGAATATGCATGCTTCACCGGTATGCGCCCCGTCACGAGCCATGCTTATTACTGGTACTGATAGTCATTTAGGAGGTGTTGCCAATTTACCTGAATTTCTTGATGAAGAATACCAAACCAAATCGGGCTATGAGGGTGTATTAAATGATCGGGTACAAACTATTGCCACCCGTTTGAAGGAAGCTGACTACAATACGTACATGACCGGTAAATGGCATCTGGGGCACGATGAAAAAACGTTACCTTCAAAAAGAGGATTCGATCGAACATTTATATTAGGTGGTTCAGGCGCTAGTAATTACAACAGTAGTGGTTATCTTCCTATGAAGCCCCATGCACATTGGTATGCAGATGGTGAGGAGACAGAGCTCCCAGAAGATTTTTACTCTTCAAAAACGTACATAGACAAGATGATCTCATTTCATCAGCAAGAAGCTAACAAAAGCAATCCATTCTTTTCATACATTGCTTTTCAGGCTATTCATACGCCCGTTCAGGCACCAAAAGAATTTGTCGAAAAGTACAGAGAAGTTTACAAAAAAGGGTGGAACCAGCTTCGCAAAGATCGATTTGAAAAAGCAAAAGAACTTGGCTATATCCCTCAGGAAACAAAATACGTTGATCCATTCCCGCAATTCAAAAAATGGGATGAATTAAGCGACAAAAAAAAGGACTATTACAGCACCACTATGGCAGTTACTGCTGGTATGCTTGAAGCTATGGATTATCATATCGGTCGTTATGTTGATTATTTAAAACAATCAGATATGTTAGATAATACAATATTTATCATCACTTCTGATAATGGTAACGAGGGAGCAGATTACACATTAGGTACACCATGGGCTCTTAATAACGGCTTTCATCAAAATTTTGATGAAAAAGGTGGAAATGGCTATTATGGGTGGATAGGCCCGGAAAATGCAAATGCTTTGACTTCACCATTTTCTTATTTTAAGTATTACACAGGTGAGGGAGGTTTAAGAGTTCCGCTAATTTTTAGTGGGAAAAATATTCCTAAAAACCAGCGATCAAATACTTTCTGTTTTTTCACAGATATAGCGCCAACAATCTACGATATGGTTGGGATTCCTACCGTTGCGAATGAGGGCTATGCGCCCATTACAGGGAAAAGTATTCTCCCACACATAAACAACGACAGTGTACCCGTTTATGCCGCAAACGAAGGGGTAGGCTTGGAGGCAGCCGCTAGTTCTGCCTACTTTTTGGATGGTTATAAGATTGTGAAAAACAATATCCCGCTCGGAGATACAAAATGGTATCTATACAATCTTAAAAACGACCCAAGTGAACTAAACGATATTGCCCGGCAAGAGCCTGAAAGATTTCAAAAAATGCTGGCAGCCTATGAAGCCTATGCGAAAAACGTAGGGGTATTGGATATGCCAGAGGGTTATTCGGCTCAGGGAACAGTGACTAAGAAATCTACAAAACAAATGATATTGAATTGGCTGCCTTATTTGGTGGCTCTTTTAGCAATTATTTTTGGATTAATAAAGTGGAGAAAACAGCGAAAAGCTAAAACATCTAAATAGTTTAGATGAATCTATAATTCTTATTTTATGAAACTTAATTTTTCAAAGTTCTGCTTAATAATATTGAAGTTAACTCTCTCAATCATTGTTTTCACTTCAGTTATAAGTTGCAGTTCTGTAAAGAAAATTAAGGCGATCCATTCCTATGAAAACACAATGGCTAATTCATCACAAGTGGACACAACTGTCACGAATGTTACCGCAAATCGTGACGGTTTAGGGCGACAAGCAACGTTGCTTTCGGCTTTCTATGGTCTTGATGACGACTTGCCTCCTGTGGCAAATAAGGGCATTGGTAAAGGAGCTGGCGGAGCAGATGGAATGCCGATAATTTTCTCTCATGAAGTTGATCCAAGCACCTTGCAGCCGGGTGATTTCAGGATTACCACAGCCTCTGGAAAAATTGGCGAAATTGGTTGGGTTACCCTTGCTCCTGCAGATGATAAAGGCGAGTTTCGGACGGTTTTGTTTGCTGGTTACTATGGCAGTATCAAAGACCAGCCTGTCAAAGTGGAAGTTATAGGCAACGTGCTTTCCCTCGATGGAAAATTGAACTTTAAAGGAACGAGTATTGATGTTACACCACTGGAAGAGGGTGCAACCATGGTTTGGGCAGAGGTTGTTCCCGAAGACGATTGGAATTTGGGCAGAGAAGCAACAGTATTGCCTTGGGGTGGTAGCAGTGGCGCACCCGAAGGCACTAAACAAGTTGTGCGGGTTACCTGGGCAGGTGGAGTTACCAAAAAACCGGGTGGCAAAGAGATTGACGATAACGAAAGAAAACGTTATGTTGTGACTGTATTACAAGAGAACGGGAGTACCATAGATGTAACACCATTTGCAATTGCTGATTTAGGAGATGGTGATAATAACCATTTACTATGTCTTGACGTTTCGGGTAAGCCATTGTCGGTTTATTTTCCAGCCGGCTATCTTACCGATCCAAGAGAAGACTTAAATCCTGAAACACG
>CAYXVE010000112.1:0-5398 GCA_964468435.1 uncultured Bacteroidia bacterium
AAAGGAGATCATCAACATAAGAAATATTAATCTATTCAGAAATTTCGTAAAATTATGTGCAGGAAGAATTGGACAGGTACTAAATATTAGTTCTCTGGCAAATGACTGTGGAATTTCAGTACCAACAGCTAGGGAATGGTTATCTCTACTAGAAGGCAGTTACATTATTTTTACCCTTCAGCCTTATTACCGCAATTTCAACAAACGCCTGATCAAGAGTCCTAAATTGTATTTTTATGATACAGGATTAGTAGCCTCCCTGTTAGATATTAGACAGGCCTATCAAATTCCCTTACATTATTTTAAAGGAAATCTGTTTGAGAATCTGATAATAGCTGAACTGTACAAAAGGTATTACCATAATTTCTTATCTCCTTCATTATATTACTGGAGAGACAGCAATGGAAATGAGGTAGATGGCCTGATCGTAAAAGGCCAATTAATGGATATTATAGAAATAAAAGCAGGTCAGACCATCAATAAATCTTATTTTAGAGGCTTTCAGTATTTTCAAAGCTTCGCAAAAGACGTGATCGATAAACAATATCTTATTTATGGGGGTCATGAAGCATATATTCGTTCTGGGATACAGATACTTAATTGGGCTGATTTAACTCTAGAACTATGAGTTCAATATATCTCTTTGGAATTGGGATATATTGATTCAATCCAACACTTTGATCCTTATATCCTTATAGTACGTCGTACTATTGGGATCATGAGCCTGAATCCCTAAAGTTCCATGACTTATGCGGCGATCCTTACTCCAGTCGTTGGGTTGGTTCCATTCGATGAGTTTCTTTCCATCTACCTGGATGGTAACCTTTTTGTCCTGCACGATGATGTAGTACTCAAACCATTCCCCATCTTTAGAGGGAGCCTCTTCCTGGTAAAGAAAGATCTCGCGGTTATCCGCTATACGAGCGACAAAAGGCTCATGCTCTTTACCAGGGACGAAAATATCGGCAATGCCATACAAGCTACCTGTCTTTTTGGGATCGGAGTGTGTGGAGTTTACCTGGGCTTCGAAGCCCTCACCAGGCCAGCCTCTTTCCTGATAGGCTGTATGGAAATATACACCAGAATTGGAGTTTTCCGTGGTCATGACCTGTAGCTTAAGTTCGAAGTTTTTGAAATCGGCGTTTCCTACATCACCCGTGTAAAACAGGTGTGCCCTGCCTCCTTTAACTACCAATTTCCCATCCTCAAGAAAGAAAGAATCTGGATTCTCCCTGGACGCTGTCCATCCATCCAGGGATGTGCCGTCAAAAATCGTAACAAAATCTTTGTCCTGGGCTATAGCAAATTGACACATGATCAGGGCGAAGAGCGTAAGTATCGTGTATTTCATGAGTGATAGGTGCTAGGTTATTTGATTTATTTTATCAGTGTCCAGTGTCCTCTAATGTAGCTAAAATCTTTATGATCAGAGTATACTAATATATTCAGATCACTCTGTTCATGTTGTTCTTCCTTTGCATGGGAACCCCCATCCTCCTAACAGATTTACGCTGAAGCGATGTTTTACCTCCTGCTTCAAAGAACGCAGCTTATGAAGGAGATACTGTAAGTCTTTGGATGATATAAAATATTTGCTATTCATTATGTCTTAAACAGATATTCCCAATTACTGCATATAAAGCAAGCCGGTTACTAGAAGTTAATTAGTGCAAAAATTCTTAAATGAACAAACAGATCAATAAATGTCATTTTAAATGCTCAATTATTCTTTCTTTCAGCTTAATCTGTTGAATCTGTTTCCATCCTCATGATTGTCAGTCTAGCCCATTTTTGATAAGTGAGATAAGGGAGGCTAAAAGTCTGATAATTTGTTTGTAATTTAATCCATTACAACTTTATTAGTCTCGGTAGTCAGATCTACAAAAGAAAAAATTTATTAACTTATTCGATAACCTAACCCCAAACATATGAAAAACTACAACCCCATTCACTTTCTCCTACTGCTGGCAGCTTTTAGCAGTGTATGTACTACTACCCTATGGGCTCAACAAGATAATGATATCTGGACCCAATTGGAAGAAATTGCCATAGTTGACCAGAAGGTATTGATGCCGATGCGCGACGGCATACGACTGAGTACGGATATCTATCGTCCTAAAACCGAAGCACCGGTTCCGGTCATCTTTGTACGTACCCCCTATAATTTTAATACCTGGATTGATGGCAAGAAAACAACCCGTACGGCACAGCGTGCCTATGAAGCGGTAAGCCGTGGCTATGCCTACGTTGTTCAGAACGAACGGGGCCGCTATTTCTCCGAAGGAGAATGGGACATTCTGGGTGTACCCCTGACCGATGGCTACGACGCTTTCACCTGGATGCAGGAGCAAGACTGGTGCAATGGCAAGATTGCCACTTATGGATGTTCTTCCACTGCCGAATGGCAGATGGCCGTAGCGGCGCTAGATCATCCAGCGCATGTAGCCATGGTACCCATGGGTTTTGGCGCGGGCGTAGGCCGCGTAGGGGACTATTATGAGCAGGGCAACTGGTACCGTGGTGGCGCACAACAAATGCTCTTTACCTCCTGGCTCTATGGCGTAGAGCACGACAAATTCAAACCCCGTATTCCGGATGGCGCTACCCAGGAAGACCTGATTCGCATTTCGCGCTTCTACGATCTTGCACCGGAAAATCCACCTGTGGATATGTCCGAAGCCTTTGAGCATTTACCCGTAACCGACATTCTGAAAAATATCAACGGCAAAACTGAGATCTATGACAAGATGATACGCCGCAAGCCCAACGATCCAGATTGGTATCAAGGCGGTCTGTATCATGATGATATGGGCTTTGGCGTACCTAGCTTTTGGTTTTGCTCCTGGTACGACGTGTCTATTAGCCCCAATATTGCACTGTTTAACCACGTGCGCAACAATATAGACGATCCCGAAGTCGCCGACAACCAGTATCTGGTCATTGCCCCTACGCTTCATTGCGCCTATACCCGGGCGACGGAGAACACTATCGTAGGTGAGCGCAGTGTAGGCGATGCCCGCCTCAACTACGACGAACAGATCTACGCTTGGTTTGACTTCTGGCTCAAGGGCGAAGACAACAACTTCAAGGAAAATACGCCTCGTATCCAGTACTATACCATGGGCAGCAACCAATGGCAGCAAGCCGAGCAATGGCCTCCCCAGGCAGCAGAGATGACTACTTTTTACTTGTCAAGCGGTGGCAATGCAAAGAGTTTAGATGGAGACGGCGTGCTGACCATGGATGAACCGGGTAATGACACCCCTTCAGATCAATTCACTTACGATCCCATGAACCCTGTTACTTCTTATGGAGGAAACGTTTGCTGTACGGGAAATGCTATCCAGGGCGGCGCCATGGATCAGCGCCATATGGAAACACGAAGTGACATCCTCGTGTACACTTCCGAGCCTATGGAGGAAGGGGTAGAGGTAACGGGTTTCATCGAAAGTACCCTGTACGTTTCCTCTGATGTCAAAGATACTGACTTTACGATCAAGCTGATCGACGTCTATCCCGATGGCCGGGCCTATAACCTGGATGAGACCATCCAGCGTGCGCGCTACCGCGAGGGATACGATAAAGAAGTCTTTATGGAAGAGGGAAAAGTCTACCAGATTGATCTCACACCCATGGCAACGAGCAACTACTTTGCCAAAGGTCATCGCATCCGTATCGAAGTATCTAGCAGCAACTTCCCCCGATTCACCCGCAACCTGAATACTGGGGGTAATAACTTCGACGAGACTGAAGCGGTATTAGCACACAATGTGATCCATCACAATGCGCAGTATCCGTCTCAGATCCGGTTACCTATTATGAATATGGAGAGGAAGGCAGGGCGGTAGGTTCCTACATACACGCCTGCGTTAGTCGCTTGGCAACTGACGCGGGCTAATTTTTATAAATATGTTGCACAACAAGGGACAGTTCACCAGCGTTTCAAAAGATCGTTAGTGTAGTGGTGGTCACGGTCGCGTAATATTATGATTTCTGTAGATACAGGATATATCCAGGGCCTTACTCATATCGACCCGCCCACCTTATCGCATTTTCCAGTAGCTGTTGATAAAACTCCTGCTTAAATGCCGCAGCATGATGTCCTAAAGCCGTGTAAAATACCCGGCCCGATTTCAGTTCGTGATACCATGTAATGGGATGGTTCTCGCCCATCCCAAAATCCTTATCTGATACAATAAAGGGTATATTTCCACTGATATTAAAGGTATTTTCATCTACAGTATATAGCACAGTTGAGCCTTTTTCACGAGGGTTACTGTAAAATACATACCACTCATCCTGATGAGACACTTGTTCTGGTAAATTCTGAGAAATGGTCAGATAAGAGGTATCTAGTTCTAGATAGAGCATTGCGGTATCCAGTTCCAGTTGTATGTTGTGGTGGGAAAATTCAGCCCTGATGACTTCGTCTTCATACCAATCCCATTGATGAGAATGGTCCCCTGCACCGTGCACCCCTACAAAGCCTCCACCGTTTTCGAGATATTGGCGAAAGGCTCTTCGCTGCGGCTCAGTTAGCACTTTTCCTGTTGTATTGTTCCATATCACAACTTGAAATCGCGACAGGTGCTCTTCATTAAAAACGGCACCATTTTCCGTTTCGAAAATGGACCATCCATTAATTCTTGCTATCTTTTGGTAAACAGGTAGAGAAGCCTTGATCGCTGCACTATGGCGGAAACCATTGGTTTTGGAAAAAATTAGTATAGCCTGAGGCCCTAGATCGGCAGGTAACTCCGGTGGTATTTTTTCAAATGTATCAAAACCAGATCCCATATCGTAGATGAACAGTGCTAAAGCACTTGCCAAAAGGAGGATGATTCCCAACAGGGTCAAACCAACGACTTTGAGAATTTTTTTCATATTTATCATTTAAGAGAATGGAAGGGTTTACCCATTCAAACAATCAAAAATACACAGATTTTAATGGATTCCACAATACCCATATCCCTATAAACCAATACCTAATATGCCACGGATTACACAGATTTTCACGGAATATAAATATGCCACGGATTGCACAGATTTTCACGGAATATAAATATGCCACAGATTCCACAGATTTTCACGGAATATAAATATGCCACGGATTACACAGATTTTAATGGATTCCACAATACCCATATCCCTATAAACCAATACCTAATATGCCACGGATTACACAGATTTTCACGGAATATAAATATGCCACGGATTGCACAGATTTTCACGGAATATAAATATGCCACAGATTCCACAGATTTTCACGGAATATAAATATGCCACGGATTACACAGATTTTAATGGATTCCACAATACCCATATCCCTATAAACCAATACCTAATATGCCACGGATTACACAGATTTTCACGGAATATAAATATGCCACGGATTGCA
>CAYXVE010000113.1:0-5337 GCA_964468435.1 uncultured Bacteroidia bacterium
GATAACTCTATCGCTTTTCAATTAACAAGCACACCGCCGTGCTGAATAGTTACAAAATATTTTAACTATTTAGATTAAACTATCTATGCTTTCGTAAATTTTAATATGCTTTACAATTAAAACAATGTTTAAATAATAATATTTACCCGAATAAATATAAAAATTAAATAATAATACATGCGGATTACTTGAAATTTTCCATTTGTAAACTCATCACTCCTCAAAGACAAAAGAATTATTCTGATCAAACTTTCAAATTATTAACTTAAACTATCTACTCTCATGAAATCTACTATTCACAGGATTCCTAGAAAGAAATTACTTCTTGTAGGAGTCTTCTTACTCACGTTGAACCTATCGATAGTGGTAGGTCAAAGTACAGTTACAGGAACTGTAACAAATGAATCCGGAGAACCAATGATAGGGGTAAGTATCCTTGTCGAGGGCACTACCACAGGGACTTTGTCCCAGGATGAAGGGCAATTTTCGATTACAGTTACACCAGAAAATTCGAAACTTATTTTTTCTTATCTGGGCTATGAAACGCAGCAGGTTCAACTAGAGGGAAGGACACAAATTGATGTTACGCTTACAGAAAGTGTAACATCTCTGGACGAGGTTGTGGTTGTAGGATATGGTACCGTAAAGAAAAAGGATCTAACAGGAGCGGTAACCCAGATTGATGCTACCAAGATCGCTAATCAGTCGCCTAATTCTGTTACAGATTTACTTCGTGCCAATGTACCAGGGCTAAATGTAGGGTTTAACAATTCCCCTAAAGGGGTAAGTCAGCTTCAGGTACGAGGAAGAAACTCACTAAATGCAGGATCAAGCCCCCTGATTGTTGTAGATGGCATGATATTCAATGGAGATCTATCTGATATTAATCCTGCGGATATCGATAAGGTTGATGTCATGAAAGATGCGAGTTCTGCAGCTGTATATGGAGCACGTGCTGCGAATGGAGTAGTATTGATTACTACCAAACGCGGTGAAGGTCAGGTACCCACTGTGAATTTAAACAGTAGTATTGGACTTGCCACAAATGCTATAGTACACAGGCCTTATGACCCTGAGGGCTATGCTGAATGGCGTACAGATGTATTTAAAAGTATCAATGTTAACCACGAACAAACCCCCGGAAGATTTGACAACCCCAATGATCTTCCACCCGGCGTAACGCTTGAGCAATGGCTATCTTATGATGGAGCGCAGGGAGATCCTACTACTGCCTGGTTAAATAGAATTGGGTTTCAGGATGTGGAAATTGCCAATTATTTGGCTGGCAACAGTGTAGATTGGTATGACCAGATTTTCCAGGCTGGGTTGAGAACTGATAATACCTTAAGTTTATCCGGAACCAGAAACGATATCAAGTATTACTGGTCAATCGGACATACAGATAATGAAGGAATCATTCAAGGAGAAAGATTTACCACCATTCGTTCCAGGCTCAACATAGAAAGTAATGTGAATGACTGGCTGACAGTCGGTGCAAATATTCAATTTGCAGACCGGGATGAAAGTTCAGTCCCAGCAGAATGGTGGATGGTCACCCGTGCATCTCCCTGGGGGTCTGAACGTTCTGATGACGGTTCGACATTAAGATTTAGTCCTCAGGATGATCCTGGAGCCGGGGCTCGGCATCCCCACCTGAGAAAAACCTATACTGATCGTTTAAGAAAATTCAATACCCTTAATACACGAATCTATGCTACTGTTGAGCTTCCTTTAGGATTCTCTTATCAATTTGCACTTGTAAATCGTTTTGAATGGAATCAGTTCTTCAATCACCAATCATCAGAGTCCCCTGAGTGGGCCACAGGTACCGCTTTCAGGGACCATACCAAGATTCAAGAATGGCAAATGGATAATATCATCAAGTGGAATAAAACCTTTGGAGGACATACATTTGATGCAACTTTTCTAGCATATGCAGAGGAATTTCAAATATTTGGAGACCGTACGACCAGTGGAATCTTTGACCCTAATGATCTTCTGGGATACAATAATCTATCTTTAGGTACAGCTTTCTCTCTTTCAGGTACAGATGAAAAAAGCACAGGAGATGCATTGATGGGCAGACTAAATTACAGTTTCCGTTCCAAGTATCTACTTTCAGGATCTGTAAGAAGAGATGGATTTTCCGCTTTTGGGGAAAATAACCGGAGAGCCACATTCCCATCCGTTTCAGGAGGTTGGGTAATCTCAGAGGAATCTTTTTTCAACTCCCCCCTCGTAGATTACTTAAAACTTCGTGTATCCTGGGGAGAAAATGGAAATAGAAATATTGGTAGATATGCAGCACTCTCTCAGTTAATCGCAGGTAAAAACCTAGTGGTAGATGGTAGTGGAACCGTACAAACCGTTTCTACCCTGTCAAACACGACCATGGAGAATCAGGACCTTCAGTGGGAACGTACCACTGCATGGAATATAGGAATGGATGTAAATATCCTTAAGGGGAAGGTAGACGCTACGTTTGAGTATTATGATATGACAACCGAAGATCTATTGGTAAGACGTGCTCTTCCAAATGTCATAGGATTCTCCAGTGTATTTACCAACCTTGGCGAGATTCAGAACCGGGGGTTTGAGATGTTTATTAATACGAGAAATATCGAGAGGCCCTCCTTCACCTGGAGTAGTACATTCAATCTCTCTCTTAATAGAAATAAAATTATCAGCTTATATGGAGATACTGACGAAGAGGGTAATGAGTTGGATGATATCACCAATCGCTGGTTTATAGGTCGTGCCATAGATGAGATATGGGACCTGAACGAGTTAGGAGTTTATAAAAGCAGTGAAGTAGAGCAAGCAGAGAGATACGGAGTTTTTCCCGGAGACTTCAAGCTGGAAGACAAAAACAATGATGGAGTATATACGATAGAAGATCGAGACTTTTTGGGATTTACTACTCCCCGTTTCCGCTGGACCTTTGTCAATAATTTTACGTTCTGGAAAAATCTTGACTTTTCTGTGGAAATCTACTCTCTCTGGGGACAAAAGAGGGCATTTAATCCTGCCAAAAACAGAGACGGGTTCATTGATCGTACAAATTCTTTACAGACTCCCTACTGGACTCCCGATAATCAATTAGATGATTATGCGAGATTATTCTCTAGTGATGGTAGTGCTAGTTTCAACATTTACAGAGACAATTCATTCATCCGTTTACAGAACCTCACACTATCCTATAGACTCCCTGTTCAATTTTTAAATAGATTTTCCATCAAGAGCCTCAGGGTATATGGGAATGTAAGGAATGTATATGTGTGGGCACCTCACTGGGATCTATATGATCCTGAAGCAAGCGAAGTTGATGGTACCGCTGGTCTTGTTCCTACCCCAAGGTATTATACATTGGGGATTAATCTTTCACTATAGCATCATTGTCTTATCTCATTTATATTATTCTTTAATAATACTATCATGTCTTTCAATAAAATATACAAATTCAGTATATTCTTCCTCACGTTTATCCTGGTTTTCACACTAAGCTGTGATGAGGACTTTCTGGAACCGGATGAATTATCATTTTATACTCCAGGAAATGCACTAAACATTGCGGATGGTATGAGGGGCTTACTTTCTGAGGCTATGGCCAATCTCAGAGCAGAGTTTTACGGAGATGGAGCTCCTATGATTACTGAAAATATATTCTCGGAGGTGGCGGTAGAAGGTACTACAGATAAATCAGGTCCAGCACAAGACCTGAATTTATTGATCCTTCCTGATGCTAATCTTAATAGTTCTAACACCAACAGGATTGGATGGTATTGGAATGAATGGTATGAAGGGATCAAATTTGCCAATACTGTAATCACCCGTATTGACGATGCAGAGTTTGAGTCAGAAGAAGAAAAAAATGCCATTCTAGGTACTGCATACTTTCACCGAGCCTACCGATATTATCGATTGACCCAGCAATTTGGAGATGTACCTGCCATTATGGAAGAAATCTCTTCCCCAAAACTTGATTTCACCTCTACTACACGTATAGCGATATTACAAAAGATCAAGGGTGATCTAGAACAAGCGGTTAATTGGGTACCAGAAATGACCAATAAAGGAGAAGTAAGTCGTGGGGCAGTGTTACATCTGCTGACTAAGGTCCACTTAGCTATGGCTGACTTCGATGCAGCAATTGCCACTGCAAATCAGGTGATTGATGGGGGAATGTATGCCTTAATGACCGAAAGATTTGGTTCTGAAAGAGATAACCCTGAAAGAAATGTGATATGGGACCTACATAGACCCGAAAACAAGAGTATTCCAGAAAATACTGAAGCTATCATGAATGTTATCTCGAGGTTGGGATTTGAAGGATCTGGTTCAATAACCAGTCTAATGCGACAAGCGGTACCACTATGGTGGAGATTCATAAACACCCCAGATGGGGCTAATGGCATGACAGATAATCCAAATGCAGAGATCCCATATGTAAGTCTCTTTGGTAGAGGTATTGGGCGTAACCGTGGCACTCCTTATAGTACGAAATTTATATGGACAGATGATAATGATCTGAGACATAAGTTTCCAAACTGGATGCGTATGGAAGATCTTACCTACAATGCGCCTAGCTTAAAGGATGCAGGGAACCCATTTTACGATCAACCCCTCCAGTTATTCACCGAAGATGGAACCATTTTATGTTCAGACACGATACGAAATTGGTATGACTGGCCCCACTACAAGTTGTACATTCCAGACCCAGAAAGAGCCAGACCCGCAGGGGGATATTCTGATTGGTATGTTTTTCGCTTAGCAGAAACTTATCTACTCAGGGCTGAAGCTTATGTGTGGAAAGACGATCTTGCAAGTGCTGCGGCAGATATCAATATCGTAAGAAGGAGGGCAGGAGCAGGAGACCTTATGCCTAATGAAATCAATATAGGTACTGTACTTGATGAAAGGGCTAGAGAATTGTATTATGAAGAACCCAGAAATACAGAGTTAACCCGTATTGCATTCATTTTTGCTCAAACTGGCAAAACTGCCTATAATGGCAAGTCTTATAGCCTTGAAAATTTTCATGAGAACAATTTCTGGTATGACCGCATCATGGAATCTACTGCATTTTACAATCAAGGCGTAATCACTATACATGGGGATGAATACACTATGAGTCCTTACCATGCCCTTTATCCAATACCTGCAAGTGCAATCAATGCCAATACTCAGGGCAGAATTAATCAGAACCTTGGCTATCCAGGTGCTGAAAATAATGTGCCTCCACAAACTGAAGTACCTTAGTTTATTTGAAGGCTGTGTTAATGAAAAAAAGGGAAGCTCGAAAATTTGACTTTCCTTTTTTTGTTTTACATGATTCTT
>CAYXVE010000114.1:0-5317 GCA_964468435.1 uncultured Bacteroidia bacterium
GTCCACCCATCCAGGTTTTTCCCGTTAAATAATTGAATCCATTCTTCCTGATCAGTTTGTGCAGACAGGGTCTTGTATCCAATAAGTAATAGTATGATGATGACAAATTTCATATATATGGAGCTATGGTTTTTTGCACATATTAGAAATTTATGTTTTGATGTCCTAATTTTTGCTGCGCTTACTGATTATTTTCGCCTAAATTACCCCCAATAATCGCTGAAAATCACAGGTGTCAGTTAGCTTACACTCAGAAGGAAAACAGATTTACATCTTTGAAACAGAACGGTCGTTTTCTTTAAACTTAACAACACATCATGAAACAGCAAATATCTTCAGCCTTTCCCTTTGAATCCCGGTATATCGAGGTTAAGGGACATCGTATGCATTACATCGAAGAAGGAACAGGAGATCCCATTCTTTTTCTTCATGGCAATCCTACTTCCAGCTATCTTTGGCGCAATATCATTCCACATGTTACGTCTTTGGGAAGAGCCATTGCTCCGGATTTGATCGGCATGGGAAAATCGGATAAGGTTGACTCCCGTTACCGTTTTTTTGATCACTACGAATATATAGAGGCTTTCATAGAGAACATGGAATTGAAAAATATTACACTGGTCATACACGATTGGGGATCTGGACTAGGCTTTCATTATGCGCACAATCATCCGGAGAATATCAAGGGTATTGCCTTTATGGAAGCGATCATCAGGCCTATGCGATGGGAGCAGTTTCCCAGTGGATTTAGTATGGGTTTTAAGCTCATGCGCACGCCTTACATAGGTTGGCTGATGGTCAGTGTGATGAATATATTTGTCAGGCAGATCATGCCGCAAGCCATAGCCAGAAACCTCAGCGCCGATGAAAAGGCTTATTATGCTTCCGCCTATCCTACTATCAAAAGCCGCAAACCCATACGGCAGTGGCCTTGTGAAATCCCGATCGAAGGTAAACCCGTGGATGTTCATCAGGCGGTAGAACATTATTACAACTGGCTGAAAACCTCAGAGATACCTAAGTTGCTATTTTACGCTGATCCGGGGGGGATTATCCCGCCCAAACTAGCTGAAAAACTCATTCAGGAGATGCCTAATATACAGTCTGTATTTCTGGGGGAAGGACTCCATTATCTCCAGGAAGATCATCCCCACAAGATCGGGGAAGAACTGGCCCAGTGGTATCAATCACTTTAAGCTGAATTTTTGATTGAAGTTTCACGTGTGAAAAGCATGGATTGACGGAGTATTTACGCTTAAATAACGGGTAGACCGGTTATTTCAGACAAAAATGAATGCTACAAAAGCCCTGGCTGGGAAGACAGGCAGGTATATGTAGGGTTTAGCAGTTTCACATTTAATGTCTGAAAAAACGATGAACACTCTATCTCAATCCCGGATTCAATCACTAGATTTACTCAAAGGCCTGGTCATGATCCTGATGTTACTGGATCATGTTAGATACTTTTTTCATTATGACGCCTTTTTCTTTAATCCCATGGATTTGTCGCAGACAACCCCTGCGATTTTTGCAACTCGTTTTCTGACGCATTTTTGTGCACCTGTTTTTGTATTTCTGGCAGGAACATCGGCTTTTCTGGTTGGTTCCCAAAAAGACAAGCAAACCCTTTCTATCTGGCTCCTAAAACGCGGCTTATGGTTGGTCGTAGCTGAGCTGACTGTGATAAAGCTGGCCTGGTTTTTTAAACTCGACTATGCCACCATCGTCTTACAGGTGATTTGGGTTTTAGGAATCAGTATGATATGTCTGGCAGGGCTGATTCATGTACCTAAGAGGTTGGTCCTGGCATTATCGCTGATCGTGATCTTTGGACACAATGCATTAGACCATTTTTCCTTTACCGGAGAGACAGGTTCTGTAATCTGGACCTTCTTGTATGAATACAAAATTGTCAATGTAGGTGGTGCTGATATCTTTATAGGATATCAGATTATTCCCTGGATCTTCGTGATGCCCCTGGGATACTACCTGGGAGCATTGTACCTTCCTGAGGTTGATCAGCTATACAGAGTTCATACACTCAGAACCTTAGGGATAGGTGCTCTGTCAATGTTTTTGTTCCTTCGTATTGTTAATGTATATGGTGATCCTGTGCCCTGGACTGTGTTTGAATCCTGGGTTACCACGATCATGTCATTCCTGAATGTAGCCAAATATCCTGCATCCCTGTTGTTTTTGCTTGTTACCCTTGGCGGAGCCTTATTATTCCTGTCTGTTGCAGAAAGATGGAGTGGAACTCTGCATCAGATCATTACCACTTTCGGAAGGGTGCCCTTATTTTTTTATATCGTTCACCTCTATGTCATACACCTGCTGGCATCCCTGGCAGCAGTAGCCACCGGATTCAGCTTCCCGGATATGATCATCGATGTATGGGTTACCCTACAGCCTGAGCTGAAGGGGTATGGATTTAGTCTGTGGGTAGTGTATGCAACCTGGATAGCACTCACTGTCTTGTTATACCCGCTATGTAAGTGGTATGATGCATATAAACGTACTCATAGAGAGCTGTGGTGGTTGAGCTATTTATGAGTTTTAAAGAAATTGATCAAGGTTTCGTAAAAGCCATCGTAAATCAAACATACCATGACTTTGGTAAAGAACCTGAAGACAAAGCCCATAGGGCACTAAGGCTCTATAGAAGAGCGCAGGAGAGTAAACTAACCAAAAAGGGGAAGTCCCCCCGAAACTTCCCCTAACTTCACATAAATTCCCCATTAATAGGGATGAAGCATTTTGATATTATTCCCAAATTGGAATGCGATTATTTTCTATCTTTTGTGGGAACTGTGAAATTTTATGAGATACGCTAAACTTACTGTCATTTTGTCAATATGCTTTTTTTTGCATATGGGCATCGTATTTCAAAGATTTGACAATTCTGTGCGTGGGACTGTTGTGATGCCTGATTCGGGGAGAAAACTATTTAGCAGGAACCTTGAATATGGAAAGAATCCCAGAGGAGTTGTTACAGAGGAAGATATACAAACTGAAGCTTTAGCACATCCAGACCTCAACGCATTTGCTATTCTTTTTCCTGTATCATTTAAACCGGATCTCCCTCCCACCCAGAATGCCGTGATTACTCAGAAAGCACAGACTTTTATCCCACATGTCATTGCTGTAACGGTTGGTTCGACGATATATATCTTAAACGAAGACAACGAATATCACAATGTTTTTAGCAGGACACCCAGAGCTTCTTTCAACATTGGAAGAAGACCGCCCGGACATATGTATCCCCAAAAGATAAATAAAGTAGGATTAATCAAGCT
The DNA here is from genome assembly GCA_964468435.1 of uncultured Bacteroidia bacterium. Taxonomy (GTDB): domain Bacteria; phylum Bacteroidota; class Bacteroidia; order J057; family J057; genus JBCCTX01. Next base: position 3,297 of record CAYXVE010000114.1, read on the forward strand.
TTTTTGTGATATACATGAACACATGAATGCATATGTGTTAAGCCTTGATACACCCTATTTTGCCAGAATTGATGAATATGGCAATTATCATTTGAAAAATTTACCTGATGGAGCATATAAGCTGGAAGTTTTTCATCCCGAAGTACCTAAAATCAGTTCCCGCATTATGCTCGAAGGAGGTAAAGAGCTGGTAGTAAATGTTGATTTATCTAAAAATAAATGAGTGTACTGAAATTTTGCATAGTGCTGATTTTGATACTTCGATTCGCAACAAATCAGAAGATGTATTCCCAGCCTGTATTCGAAGTAGGGGGGAGTTCAACTTTCGAGCTGACACAAGGACAAGTAAATTCACATTTCTACTACAATGAAATTCATCCTGCAAGAAGGGATTTTGATGTTTCAATCAGAGAGCTCAATCTCTTGTTGAAGGTAAACCTGTCCGATCAGGTTTCTTTTCATTCACGGGGTCTCTTACGTCAACGATGGGGATATAAGTTGGAGGAGTATCACCTGAGTCAGGCATTCATCAAATGGGAAAAGAAAGACCGTGCGCTACAGCTATCTCTGGGCAGAATCATTAGTCCCTTCGGCCGTTTTTACCAGACACTCCTTCCCCGCGACAGGATATTCATTGACAATCCACTGGCGTATTCATACTATACCAATATCTCCGAGACTGTGGGATATGCAGAAGGCTTGTATGAACCCAACACACTAATCATAGACAATGCCCGGGACTGGGGATTACCGGTAAGTTATTACGAGGGATATACCACAGGTATCATGGGTAGATGGCATTTCTGGCCAGATACAGGATTTATAGTTTTGGGCTTCTGGGTCCATGCAGCCTGCCAGGTTGAGTAATTCCACTTGGCGGAATTCTACGGGATGGCTTTCGCTTTGCAGCGAAATCGTACCTGAAGACAACAGTGCGCCATCCTGCTTCATCGTTTCGTCAAACTGGTTGACTACTCCTCCACCTACTTGAGGCATGAGATATTCATGTACTTTTTCACCTTTGACAAAGTGCTGGATGATGGAGTTGCCCAAAACCAGCACTTCTGCCACTACCCATTGATCGCCCCGATAGGATTTGGAAGTAGAATTGATACAATGCTGCGTAATGAGCTTTCCATCTATGACTACATGGGTACCGGGTGTACACAGATTGGCTGTCGTACGTGTTCCCTCCTCCGGAGCTCCTAGTAACTGAACTTCTATGGAGATTGGGAAATCCTGATCTATACCCATCGTAGCAGGATCCTGTCCGTGCACCATGATCCCACTGTTTCTCCATGCCCAATCTGGACCCTCTGGCGCCTGTTCACCCGCAAAGCGATATTCCACCCTCAACCGATAATAAGAAAATGGATCTTGATAGAAAATATGCCCAAACTGCTCATCAAAAGCATCATAGCCTTCGTAGCCCACCTTCATGACCCCATCCTCTACCTGAAAGGTGTTGAGGTAATTTTCACCTACTTCCTGTCCCCTGATTTTTACAGTCCACCCATCCAGGTTTTTCCCGTTAAATAATTGAATCCATTCTTCCTGATCAGATTGTGCAGGCAGGGTTATATATCCAATAAGTAATAGTATGATAACAAATCTCATAGGTACTGAGTGAGGGTTTCTACACATATTAGAAATTTATGTTTTCATGTCCTGATTTTGGCTGCGCTTACGGATTATTTTCACCTAATATATCCATAATAATTTCTGAAAACCAGATGTATCACTTATAATTAAAAAACAAGTAGATTCACATCTTTAAAAACAGAACGGTCGTTTACCAGAATGAATTAGACTTTTTTGCTTTTACAGGAAAGACAGGCTCTGTGATATGGAACTTCTTGCATGAATACAAAATTATCAATGTAGGTGGAGCCAATAATTTTTCGGCTATCAGATTATCTCCTTATGTAAGCATTCTGGCATACCTTTCAGGCGGTTAGTAGTCTTTTTTTCTCAGAAAATACTCAGCAATTGATTCCAGGCGAGCAAGACGCTGACCTTTA
>CAYXVE010000115.1:0-5272 GCA_964468435.1 uncultured Bacteroidia bacterium
ATCCATGGCCTGGAACTACGAAAACATTACTGTGCATGGCCTGGAACTACGAAAATATTACTGTCTATGGCGTGGAATTGCGTTTGCAAAACTCACTCATGACTGCTATATGCGCGTGATCAGTCGATGTAGATATAGGTTCCGCTATCCGTCTGTTTATTGATGTTGCGGATGCGGAAAGAGTGATAAATCATCATCCCTCCAATGATGATCGCGGCTATACCAGCGAGTGCAGTAAATATTTTGGCGCCTTCAAAGGGTTTAATCGCTATGAGTAATCCAAAGGCGAGTGATAGTATGCCACCTACCAGGCTCAGTTGCCAGCCGGGAAGTAAGTCCCGGAACTTGATAGCTCCTGCTATATATATGATGCCCATGAAAATGGCCCAGATAGCCAGTAGAATAAAAAATAGTGTAACAGTAGCTCCCGGGAAGAAGATTAGGGATATACCTACAAGGATATCAAGGACTCCTTCAAGTACCCAGCCCTTCCACGCCCGGTTGCTGCGTAAATGTGAAACAGCTCCGATGATCAATAATATTCCGCCTATCAATGCGATTACCCCAAACACAGTGGCCAAGGTTACGATGGCAACATCAGGGGTAAAGAGTGCAAATAAGCCGAATAGTACTGCAATAGCACCTTTGATGGTAAGTAGCCACCAGTGTTGATATATTCTGATAGATGTCATGGTAAGCAAGTTAGTTTTTTGTGATTATTCGATAAAAATCAACCATGGTTACATGTGAAAAATGAGTAATGGACGAGAAATATGTAATAGTAGTTTCTTGGTATGACTGGGATTAAGCAATTTACCCAGGAGTTTGCGCTTGTGAGTACCTAGTACAACCAGGTCTATATTTTCTTTTTCTACATATTCCTCAATTGCTTTGACCAGATCTTTGGAAACCAGTACATCGTATTTTACTGCTGATTGTGTACCGCTTTCTTCCATATGTGCTTTGAGCATATTCTGCATATATTTCAGGTGTTCATGGATCACAATGCTATCCTGTTGCCCTACCACATGTATACAGTGAAAAGTAGGGTTGTCTTCGGCCAGGAAATGGTACATGCGAGTGAATACTTCTTTATCAGCGGGATCGAAGTCAGAAGCATATGCAACCTCCTGTATTCTCTCATACTTCTTATCCTCTGGAACTGTTAAAATAGGAACAGGAGTCTGAGAAATGAGGGAAGGAGCACTACTTCCCCATAGGAGTCTTCCCAGAAAATTGCGCTGCTTTACACCGATCACCATAAGGTCTGGCCGGAAATCCGCTACGAGATCTATCACCTGTTTGACGGGTTCACCTACCAGTGTCTCTCCCTGAATCTCAATAGCATGTTTCCGGGTCTTAGCTTTTTCGCGGATATCATCAACTAATTTTTGCATATTTTCCCGGGCTTCTTTTTCCAACTCATCCTGTGCTGCCTGAGTGGAAGTTACAGGGGTATACATACCATAAGAAGGTATAGTATGTTCCGGAACAGGGAAATACACGACATGTACCAATTGAATCTCGACCTCCCATTTTTCAGTCCAGGCCATTGTATAAGTTATAGCCTGTTCAGATGCATCAGAGAAATCTACAGGTATCAGTATCTTTTTCATATGACATTATTTTTCCTGGTGAAAAGCAAGTAATGGTTTGACCGTGTACAGGCTCATTTCTTCCGTGGTACTATCACTTATCCAGCGAGCAATGAAATCTCTTTCGTGAGTTGTCATGGCCAGCAAGTCAGCCTTTTGTTCATAACTGAATGTCTGTAAACCTGCGATGATATCGCTGTGTGTCATGGCATACCAACCCACTGTTTGAACATCACCATCGATCCGGAAAGGTTGTTCTATCCTTGCATATGTGTAATCTATATCCGTGTGTTCGTTTTCTTCGATATGGACGATGGAGAGCATGGCACCTAGTTGATGTACCCATTCCAGTAGTTTTCCTACGTGGGACATTTGTTCAGGATCAAAAGAAGTAGCATAAGCAATATGCTTGATTTCTTTATATTTAACTGGATAGGGGATAGCTAGTACGGGACATTGAGCCTCCTGGATAACTTGTCGGGTTTCACTACCATAATCCTTTTCCTCCTCACTGTCTATGCCCATTGTGCCCATTACAACAAGTTGATAATTCGGGCTTTGGCTGGCAATGATATGTGAAGCTTTACCTTCTTCCAGAAGGAATGAGACAGGAACATCTTTATGTGTTTCCTGTATGGCTTCCGTACCATAACTTTCAAAAGCCTCAAAAGCTTCATCCACCTGCTTTTGGTGGAGAAGATCTACAATATGTGGTAACTCGAAATCCCTAACGACAGGATTTTCAGGATATACATGTAGTAAGGTAACAGAAGCATTGAGTTTCTCAGCCAGATGAAGCCCATACAAAAAGGCGTTGTGAGCGTTATCAGTAAAATCAGTAGGAATGAGTATTTGCATCATAAGATGAAATTGATTTCCAATCAGCACAAATGCGATGACTCTGTATCAGATTGATATATGATTTTTCTCATGAAAAGTATCTACATTTGTGTATATGGATGCAATAAAGACCACTCATTTTCAATTTCCACATCAGATTGCAAAGTACGAGGGAAAAGTACGTGATGTTTATAATATTAATGAAGAAATATTGGTGATCGTAGCTACAGATCGCATCTCAGCTTTCGACCATATTTTACCCAATGCAATACCCCATAAAGGACAGGTCCTCAATCAGACAGCAGCTCACTTCTTCGAAGCTACTAAAGATTATGCTCCCAGCCATGTATTGGCGGTTCCCGATCCCAATGTCACCATAGGGCGCATGTGTAAGCCATACCCCATTGAGGTCATCGTAAGGGCATATCTGGCCGGACATGCCTGGAGGGAATATGATGCCGGTAGGCGTTTTCTATGTGGAATAGAACTCCCGGAGGGATTGAAGGAAAATGATCCCTTACCTGAACCTATCATTACACCCAGTACTAAGTCCGTTATTGGGCATGATGAAGATATATCTGAGCATGAAATTTTGAAAGCCAAAATACTTGAGCCAGAAGAATGGGAAGAAATCAAGCATTACGCCATGTCTCTTTTTAAGAAAGGGACAGAAATGGCCAATGAGCGAGGATTGATTTTGGTCGATACCAAGTATGAGTTCGGGTATTACGATGATCATGTCTATGTCATTGACGAAATTCATACGCCTGATTCATCGCGGTACTTCTATCAGGAGGGATATGAGGAACTTCAGTCTGCGGGTGAGCCACAGCCTCAACTCTCAAAGGAATTTGTGCGAAAATGGTTGATGAGCAAAGGTTTTCAAGGGAAAGAAGGGCAGGAAATGCCTACAATGGATCATGCCTTTGTTAAGGTTGTGAGCGACCGCTATATCGAATTGTATGAGACTGTTACGGGAAAAGAATTTATCCCTGTCGATACTTCCAATCTGGAAGAGCGGATCATGGATCACACACTGCCGGTGTTGAAAGAACTACTTTTATAAATCCTGTTAGCTCATATTCGATGGATTGAAGCTGGTAGGTCTGCGTAGTTCACCCTTCGCATACTTTTGCATTTCTACCAGCTATAGCTTTTTTTCTTCTAATTATCCATTCTGTCTATAATCATACCAGCAGCTACTGTCTCATGCGTAAATTCATCAACGAGAATCACACTCCCCGTTGTGCGGTTTCGCTTGTATTCATCACGTGTTAGTGGTACGGAAGTACGTATCAATACCCTCCCGATATCGTTTAAACCGATATTTTTATCATTTTCCACACGATGAAGTGTGTTGATATCCACTTTGTACCGTATATCTTTGATGATACATCTTCCATCTTTGGAGGTGTGTCTGATAATATACTTACCTTTATGCTTAAGCGGTTTATCATTCATCCAGCAAAGCATTAACTCGATATCCTGATCTACTTCAGGTTGATTTTGCGGCTTCACGATCATATCGCCTCTACTGATATCAATGTCATCCTCCAGTCTTATGGTTACAGACATGGGGGGAAATGCCTCACTTAAGGGACCCTCAAACGTATCAATCGACTTAATCCGGGAAGTAAAGCCAGAAGGTAGCACTACCACCTTATCTCCGGGTTTGAATACCCCTCCAGCCACACGACCTGCATATCCTCTATAATCTGGATACTGCTCTGACTGAGGTCTAATCACATATTGTACAGGGAATCGGCTATCAACAAAGTTCAGGTCGTAGGTTAGGTGTATGTCTTCCAGGGTATACAGAAGGGTAGGTCCCTTGTACCAGTCCATATTTTCAGAGTGATTCACCACATTGTCTCCCTTTAGTGCACTGATAGGGATAAAACGAATATCGGGTACATCCAGTTTGGAGGAGAAAGATTCATATTGAGCCTTGGTTTTCTCATAGATCTCTTTAGAATAATCCACCAGATCCATCTTATTGATAGCAATAATCAGGTGTTTGATTCCTAGTAGAGAGGCTATGAATGAATGGCGCCGGGTTTGTTCGACAACGCCGTTTCTGGCATCAATCAAAATGATTGCGAGATTGACCGTGGAGGCACCTGTGACCATGTTGCGGGTGTACTGAATATGTCCAGGAGTATCGGCGAGAATAAATTTTCGTTTAGGTGTTGCAAAATAGCGATAGGCTACGTCTATCGTAATCCCTTGTTCGCGTTCTGCTTTTAGACCGTCAGTCAATAATGCAAGGTCAAAGTAATCGTCTCCACGATTTTTACTGGTATTCTCTACAGATTCCAGTTGATCTTCAAAAATGGATTTGGTGTCATAGAGCAATCGTCCGATGAGTGTACTCTTTCCATCATCCACACTCCCTGCAGTCGAAAAGCGAAGTAAATCCATATATTATGAGTATTTGATTTTAAAGTTATTGAAAATTAAATTGTAATGTTAACACAGTACTTTGACTAGAAATATCCCTGTTTTTTTCTGTCCTCCATGGCGCTATCCGATCGCTTATCATCCGCACGAGCGCCGCGCTCGGTAATACGTGTAGCCGCAATCTCTTCAATGATATCATCAATTGTTCTGGCGGTTGACAGTACTGCTCCGGTGCAGGTAGCATCTCCAAGGGTGCGAAAGCGTACTTCTCGTTCTTCGTATTGCTCACCAGTTTCGAGTGAAATGAAAGGAGTATCCGCAAGGAGGACTCCATTTCGTTGAACAACCTTGCGTTTGTGCGCAAAGTACAGGCTGGGAAGTTCGATATTTTCCGATTTGAGATACATCCATACATCCAACTCAGTCCAGTTGCTGAT
>CAYXVE010000116.1:0-4666 GCA_964468435.1 uncultured Bacteroidia bacterium
AAAGCCTTCAAGAAATCCATGAGGTGATTGACCCGAGCGAAGTTGAAAGAATTCAGAGAATCCTAATTGAGAAAGAACTCTTTCTTATTCCAGATATCACATTAAAAGATTTTTCAGGACATGTGGAGTTATCTTCCAGAGAGACCTCGCGTCTCATCAATAAGGGTCTGAATATGACTTTCATTGATTTCATTAATCAATATCGTATCGCGCGGTTTAAGGAATTGGCTAATAGTAAAAAAGTTGAACACTTAAGCCTCTTGGGGCTTGCTTACGAGAGCGGCTTCAATTCCAAATCAACCTTTAACCGTGTGTTCAAAAAAATGGAAGGAAAAAGTCCTTCATCTTACCTAAAAGAGTCCTAATACGTGAATCGGGTCGTCTCAAAACATGAATTGAGTCGCTCAAACAACTAAAATGTGAGATGTTTGTCCTGAACATTAATTTAAAGCAACAGGTCATGCGTACATTTCTCGTATTTATCTTATTAACAATAGGTTCTGTAACAATAGGATTTTCACAACCCAATGAAGAATCAAAAATTACAAAGGCTATTGAAAGCTACATCACCCAAAATGGTTTTTCAGGTACTATTTTAATCGCCAATCAAGGCCAATCTATTTTTCACAAATCATATGGTCTTGCCTATTATTCAACTCCAGATACCATTCGCAACGACTACCATTTTTCTATAGCGTCTATCACCAAACTTTTTACTTCCGTAAGAATTCTACAATTGATTGAAGAAGGCAAACTATCTCTTGAAAACTCGGTCAATACCTATTTGCCAGAGTATCAAGAGTATATTTCAAACCAAGTATCTATACACCATCTCCTTCTTCACATTTCAGGATTACCTGAAGAAAAGGACAAGATGTATCGACACCTATACAAGCCAAAAGATTGGACAAAAAAAGTTTTAGCCTATAGGTCTAAGAATACTTTGGGTACGTTCAACTACAACAATCTTGACTATGTGCTATTGGGTTTGATTATAGAAAGATTGACGGGCAACTCATGGGAAGAGGAAATTACAGAAGCCATTTTAACACCTTTGAAGATGAATCAAACAGGCTTTTTAGAATATGGGTATTATCCACAAAATTTTGCCTATACCTACAGCAATAAATGGAATGGATTAAAGCAAGATCCTTTATTCTACATTGAGAATTTTTATGCGGCAGGTAGTATGTATTCAACGGCCTCGGATTTGCTAAAACTCGATCAAGCACTCTACTTAGACTCACTGATAACGGAAAAGAGTAAGCGACTACTTAGTCAATCCTTCCCAGAGTACAATTATGCAGGATATGGAGTGTGGAACTATAATTACCCCTATGCAAAGGGTAACCCTACCATAATGGAGCGAAGAGGGAAAATATTAGGTGCTAATGTAGTGCTGGTTCGGCTTACTGATGAGAAATATACCATTATCATTTTAAGCAATGATGACCGATTCAACCCGGATTCATTTGGAGATGCGGAGAATTTAAGGGAGAAATTAATTCAAACACTTTACCCATGAAAACACGCTTCAGATTCAGATTGCTATCCGTCATTTTGTTGATCGTATCTCCAGTAACAATCTATGGGCAAAGCATCAACAAAAATGATATACCATATAATTGGCAAAAATATACAGAAGCTATTCCAACATGGATGCAAGATGCGAAAAATCAACTTGTAATGAATCATTTTCCAGTAGTCAGCATGGCACTACAAGAGGTGAAAGGTAAAGACACGGTATATGTATGGAAACACAATACCAGCATATTCAACCCCACAGAGGAAGATGTTATCGTTGAAGAGGCAGGTGCTATTATTTTCATCAAAAAGGATTGGACATTGAGGGTTATATATAACAGGAGACAGTTTGGTCGATTATTTAATTGTCCCAAGGGAATTTTACTACCAGGAGAGCCTTACACTTTTTCAAAGAATTGGCGTAAGAGTCCGGCTCTATTCGAAGGTTATGGTTTGTGGTATGTCAAAGGCAGGACTGCTGATGGTGAAGAATGGATAGGATATGCAATAGTATTGACCACAGATAAACTATTAAACTAAAAATTAAAAGAAATGAATCACTTGTTAATAATTGTGGGTCTTGTCTTCAGCAGTGTTACTCTATCTGCGCAGACATACAGCTTAGACACTGAGTAATCTACCATCAAGTGGCAAAGCAGTGCCGCTGCGGGAGCCTACTCGGTAGATGGCACCATACAGCCTTTAGAAGGGCAATTGCAAATTGAGGTTGAGCGAATCGCGAGGGGAGAGATCGCTATAGACATGACAAGTCTTTCTTCGGAAATACCAAAATTAGCTAAACATCTTCGGTCGCGCGATTTTTTCAATGTTAATGTACACAAAAAAGCAAGCTTCAAATTGATTGAATCATCGGGTGTCATTAACAACAAGGTGGCATTAAAAGGAATATTTAACATAAAAAATAAAATCGAGGAAAGAACGGTTACGCTGTATCTCACGGAAATAGCAGGTGGGTTCACCTTATCAGGTATCATATCCTTAGATCGCACTGATTACGGCATTGTCTACAACTCGAACAGTTTCTTTGATGATTTAAAAGACAAGGCAATAAGTGATAATTTTACGTTAGAAATGTATTTAGTTTTCCAGTAGTATAAAAATTGCTCTTTGGAAATTATATTGGAAGGATACACGCTAAATCTGCCGTTCATAACTAATTCTGGACTGTTGCCTCAGTATTTGATAATCAATAGAATCTCGAAAGAATATTAAAGTTACTTTTTGTGTATGCCGCCTCAAAGATGGATTAGCGAACATTAAATTTGACAATATTTTCTGGCTTTTAGACAAAATATCAATTGAGCCCTTATTATCTATTTCATAGAGCTGATCAATTATAATAATATAGAAAGAATTACTTACTGCAACGACCGAAATTTGATACAGCCATGGAAAGGACAGAAAAAGGAATAAAAACGGGGTACAACATTGTATAAAAGCAATAGCGGTTTGGGTGCATACTTGAACCGTTTTTGCATTGGATCAAGTATCTTGCAATCCGAGAAGCAAGTACAGATTACTCCGCTACTGCTCTTATGTGTGCCGAGAGTAACGAACGGCTGAAAATCGTTACACACCTGTAAGTAAGATGGTGGAATCGTCTGTGCTGAGCGCAGTCGAATTGACCCACCGGTGTTGTCCTGCAGGGGAGAGCATCAAAACACCATAAGGTGCTTTGGTAAAGAGCCAAGGTATTGAGCGTTATGGAAAAGGCTACGCCATGAGCGCAGTCAGTTATGAATAATGGAAATGAATACAAATGAACCTCTGATGATGACATTTACCATGACAAGCTACTCAAAGCGCTGGTCAAACACGTAGAGGAAAAGTGGGTACTGCGATACATCGAAAGATGGCTCGTGGCGCTCCTTCAAACCCAGAAAGGTGAAATAATAGCAAGAACAAAAGGCACACCGCAAGGTGGAGTGATCAGCCCGCTCTTAGCCAATTTGTTTCTACACTACACCTTAGGTGTTTGGCTTGGGAAAGAGGACTCCACCATTGAGTTCGTAAGGTATGCCGATGATAGTATCATTCACTGCTCGACCCCAAAACAGGCAGTACATATCTTATAGAAGATAAAAGCAAGGGTGGAAGCTTGTGGATTGACATGACATCGAGATAAGACAAAACTCGTGTACTGTAAGGATTGCCGCAGGCAAGGAAAACACAAAGGAGTTAAATTCGACTTTCTTGGCTATTCCTTTCAGCCGCGCACCACCAAATCGAAGAAAACAGGGAAACTGTTTTTGGGATTTGATTGTGCCATGAGTATCCAATCACTGTCTCGAATAATTGAACAAATCAGGAAAATGAAGATTCCAAGAATGCAGTGCAACAGTATAGTAGGCATTGCTCACCACCTAACCCCAAAACTCAGGGGGTGGATACGTTACTTAGGAAAATACCGGGGCCATAGTTTGTCCAAAGTGTTTTATTTGTTACGAATAAAACTAGTAAGATGGGCAAGGTATCGCTACAAACGGTATCGAAACAATCTGACAAAGGCCTATCAATGGCTGGACAGGGTTTGGGATCAATATCCGAGTCTGTTTTACCATTGGCACGTTAGATATTCGAGTTAAAAGGGAATGAATTGAATAAGAAGAGCCGTATGATGGGAGACTATCACGTACGGCTCTGTGAGAGGCTCGGGGTGAAATTCCCCTTGCCTACTCGACACTCACCGTTGTGCTCCATGCCGTTTGGTAATATATTGATAACTAACGAGTAAAGAAAACCGGAACAGGATTGGCCAAATCATTGTATATTGTAAGAAAAGAGAACCCGCAATATGACAATCGAACGAGTGAATAACGAGATAGTGATCCGGATACCGGACATTGTAGACCCAGATAAACTACAACGGCTGATCAATTACCTGATCTATCAGGAAGCCACATCAGGAAGTGAAGCCAAAAAGGAAGATGTAGACCGAATTTCTTCAGAAGTCAACAAGAATTGGTGGGAAAAGAATAAGGGCCGTTTCCTGAAAGAAGAATGAAAAAGATAGTAGTAGATCTGAGTACAGGACAAAAAAATGTGGGCAAGTAAAAAGGTTGTAATGGGAAAGCAACTCCCCCAACAAAAGGATTGGCTCATTCTGATTAGTAATCTCCCC
>CAYXVE010000117.1:0-4440 GCA_964468435.1 uncultured Bacteroidia bacterium
AGAATTATACAAAGTCAGATATCCTGTATTGGAATGATTAGTTTACGAAGAGTCGAAAAGACAAAAGAGGAAAGAGGTATCCAAAAGGGTATGTTGAGCTGGAATTCAAAGAAAAAGACCAGAGCTGATGGATAATGTAGAAATCAAGGACGAAAGAATAGCGAGGATATCCGATTTATTGGAACAGATTAAGTCGGTTGACGAGATAATCTCTTTGCATGAAGACAAAGGAGATCAAGAAGACTTAATGCTAATCCATTACAAGTACCGAAGAGGACAGTTTTTAGGAGAACTAAAGGAGAAGCTTCAAGAACTGAACATAAGTCCTTCCGATCTGATTGCTGCATAAGATTTAGGGTGAAACCGAAGGACGAAAAATGTGCAGCCAACAGTATTCCACTGCGCTCTATACTGCGCATGCACCGATCGACATACTGTGCAAAAATCCTCCCAAATCCTATCAAAAATGAGAAGTAAGTTGTATTTTTAGGAGGAAAGCAAAAACGGCTAAAAATGGAGCTTAAAGGAGAAAATCGGAATCAATTCCAGATGGTTCGCTTGGAAAGTTGTGTGGCTGATGAAGGACTTGGACCCCTGCTACAAGACGATTGCCCATTTCAGAAAGTAAAACGCAGCCGCCTTTCGCGAAAGTTTCAGGCAGTTTAATTGTTTTCTTCGTGGCGAAGAGCTTTCTTCTGAGGATAGGGTTGCTACGGATGGTTCCAAGTTTAGCGCGTGTAAAACTCAACAAAGCGTTGTACCGCAGGCGCCAGGAAATAGTGGAGCATCCCTTTGGCACCATCAAACGACAATGGGGATACGATTACACCTTGATGAAAGGATTAGAAAAAGTAGATGGAGCGTTTGCCATCATCTTCACCACGTACAATTTGCGTCGCGCCATCACACTATTAGGTGTAAAAGAGCTGATAGAAAAGCTCCGCACCTCTATTTATCCAATATTTTGGCACATTGGGGCGCATTTTAAGTCCTTTAGTTCTTATATTATAAAAATCAACATTCACCAGCAACCTGAAATAACCAGCCTAATGACCCTCAAACGGGCTGCATAGGGCTAAGATAGACTCCAAAATCGGTGATTTGGGGTTTTTTCACAGACTGACGTTACCATTAATTAACTTACTTAACCCAACTATCACCCTTAAAGCCTTACATCATGAATCGAATTTATGGCACCTTCATCATTATGTGTGCGATTGCTTATCAAAGCTTTGCTCAAAATACTACAGACACCAGGCTAATGGATATGCCGACCATCAGTGAAAATAAAATTGCTTTCATATATGCAGAAGATTTATGGATTGCTGATAAAGACGGTTCGAACCCTAGGCGGCTAACCATTGATGAGGGGATTGAATCTGACCCTGTATTTTCTCCAGATGGTTCTTTAATCGCCTTTAGCGCAGAATATGATGGAAACCGGGATGTATTTATTGTCCCTTCTGCTGGAGGGGTTCCGAAACGTTTAACCTGGCATCCATCCCGGGACATTACATTAGATTTTACGCCTGACGGAAAGTCAGTACTCTTTAGTTCACCTCGGTCCACCTTTACAAGCAGGTATTCCAAATTGTATACTGTTAATATAGAGGGTAGCCAGCCTACTGAACTGCCAATTCCTACCGGATTCAAGGGCACCTATTCACCAGATGGAAAGTACCTGGCCTACGTGCCAAACTACGAGGTATTCAATCAATGGAAACACTACCGGGGGGGCACTTTGGGTCGCATCTGGATTATGGATTTATCTACGAATGAAGTGACCGAAATACCTCAACCAGAAGGTTTAAGCAATGAAGCAGATCCCGAATGGGTTGGAAACAAGGTGTATTTCAGGAGTGATCGCGACGGAGAGTTTAACCTCTACTCCTATGATGTAAATTCTAGGGAAATACAACAGCACACCAGTAACAATGATTTTGGGGTATTGAGCCTAGATGGAAACGGGAGTGACTTGATTTATGAATACTCTGGCTATTTGTATCGTCACGACCCTTCATCGGGATCAAACGAAAAGATCACAGTGGGGATAGCTACGGATCTCCTCGAACTCAGACCAAGATATGTTTCGGGGGATGAGTATATCAGAAGTGCTTCAGTATCTCCCTCAGCTTCGAGGGTCGCCATTGATTTTCGTGGGGAGATATTGACCGTACCTGAGAAAAACGGTGATGTGGTCAATCACACTGAATCTCCAGGTGTCCATGAGAAATATCCCGCATGGTCACCGGACGGAAAAAACATAGCTTACTTCTCAGATGAATCCGGCGAATATGCACTTCATGTAAAAACCCTCGCTGATGGTTCTTTGAAAAAGCTCAACCTGACTGGGACAGGCTTTTACGCCTATGCCCATTGGTCGCCGGACAGTAAAAAAATAGCCTTTGTGGACAATAGCAGGTCGTTGTATGTGATGGATCTCTCTTCTGGAGTTTCCACGAAAGTAGCCTCCGATGAATTATACTATCCCGGTGCGTTTAGAGAATTATTCGGTTCATGGTCTAAGGATTCCAAATGGATCAGCTACACGGTGATAACTGAAACCAACTTTGAGCAGGCTTTTGCCTACAGCCTTGACCAGAAGCGTTCATATGCTTTGAGTGACGGACTATCAAATGTGACTGAACCTGTTTTTGATGCGAGTGGGAAATACCTTTACATGCTCGCCTCCACCGATGCTGGGCCTGTAGTGAACTGGTTTGACCAATCAAACCAGGATATGGAAATGAGTAACTCCATTTACCTGATCACATTACAAAAAGATCAGGTATCCCCCCTTGCGAGGCGAAATGATCAGGAAGTGGCGGAGGAGAAAGAAGAAGATGATAAAGAAAAAAAGGGAAAGAAAGAAGGCGAAGAACCGATTCGCATTGATTGGGAAGGCATCTTTAACCGGATCATTGATCTTCCGGTAGATCCGGGGATGTATTCCAATCTGGCGAGTCCTGAGGAAGGAAAGGTTTATTACATCTCCAGAAAACCAAGTAGTGAATTTTCTGAGCCACAATCCCTCATGTTGTTTGATTTGAAAGAGCGGGAAGAAAAAGAAATCATGCAGGCAAATGAATTCGAAATAGCCGCAAAAGGTGAAAAAATGCTTTTCCGAAAAGGTAATTCCTGGGGCATCACCAAAGTCGGAAGCAAACCAGACAATGGTATGCTCAATACCGGAGCAATCAAAATTAAAATTGATCCAACGAAGGAATGGAATAATATCTTCAATGAAGCCTGGAAGGTAAACAGGGACTACTTCTATGACCCTGGGATGCATGGTGTGGACTGGGAGGTGATGAAAACCAAATACAGCATCTTTCTTTCGGACATCTCTTGCCGAAGTGATCTCTATCGGGTGATGCAATGGATGTTTAGTGAACTTGCTGTCGGGCATCATCGGTTTAATAGTCGTGGCGACCGTTTGAACAATCCCGATCGCATCAGTGGTGGCCTCTTGGGTGCCGACTATGAAATAAAAAACGGCCGTTATCAAATTTCCAAAATTTACGGTGGTTTGAATTGGAATCCCGGATTGCGATCACCACTGACAGAACCGGGTATTGACGCCAAAGTGGGTGACTATTTGATTGCTGTAAATGGCAAACAAGTGACTGCCGATCAAAACCTTTATTCCTTCTTCGAAAGCACCTCCGGTAAAATTGTAGCATTAACCTTAAGTACAAACGCAAATGGGTCAAATGCACGAAAAGTAAATGTGGTTCCTGTTGGAGACGAAGGAACCCTGAGAAATCGTGATTGGGTAGAAGGAAACATCAAAAAGGTAAATGAAGCTACCAATGGTCGGGTGGCGTATGTCTACGTTCCCAATACTACCACAGCTGGTCATGAATATTTCAAACGCTACTTCTTTCCTCAGGTAAATAAGAAAGCAATTATCATTGACGAGCGCTTTAATGGTGGTGGTCAGTTGGCAGACTATTACATCGATCACCTGCGAAAGCCCTATCAGTCCTCCTGGAACTTCCGATACGGCAAAGACCTTCATGCACCAAGTGGCTCGATACAAGGACCAAAAGTGATGCTAATTGATGAAAATGCCGGATCGGGTGGAGATTATCTCCCTTATCTATTCAAGCGATTTAACCTGGGCAAACTTGTCGGCAAAAGAACCTGGGGCGGTTTGGTCGGAGTACTCGGCTATCCTGAATTCATTGATGGTGGCATTGTCAGTGCACCAAATTTGGCCTATTATAATGAAAATGGTTTCCGTATCGAAAATGAAGGTGTAGCTCCTGACATTGAGATTGAGCAGTGGCCAAAGGAGGTGATGCAAGGGAAAGACCCTCAACTAGAAAAGGCAATAGAGCTCATTTTGGATGAACTTAAAAATAACCCACCATCTTTCCCGAAAAGGCCAGAATACCCAGTCAGAAATAAGGAATAACTCAATGCGAATCGAGTAGA
>CAYXVE010000118.1:0-4276 GCA_964468435.1 uncultured Bacteroidia bacterium
CTACCAGACCGTTAGCTTTCATTTTCGCATTTGCAAATATACGCCCTTTTGAGGAGAAGGCAAGAGTGTGCGGGAAATTTTTGAAAAAAAATCCGGATTTTGATGTTAACACAGAATGCTAGTAATTGTGACAAAATTAGGTTCTGACGATGCCAGAAATTGAGATCCTCAAATGTCTCTATCTTGTACTTTATGAAGCGCCAAGCAGAGAAGGACAAAGGATTACTTTTGAAAAAGATCATGCAAGACCATCAAAGGGCGCAAAAATCGAAAATCAATACTAGAAGAAATAATTAATCAACAGGACAAATGGAAAGGCCGGGATAAGATTGATCCCGTAAAACTTGTTAGAGAAGATAGAGAAACATAATACGTGAATTTTTCCGACCAAATCCTCAACTTCCACCGCGCGCTCTCTCCCGACTGGAATCTCCCCGAAGGCGTAGAACTCCTTTTCCCCTTCGACCAACCAGGTACCTGGGAGGTGATGAGCACCTTTTTCAAGAAATATTTCAACGACCCTAATCCTCGCACCCTTATCTTTGGGATTAATCCCGGTCGCTTCGGAGCAGGTATTACGGGCACGCCTTTCACCGATCCCAAAATCATGGAGGAAGTATGTGGTATCCAAAATCCTTTCCCCAAGCGAGCTGAATTGTCTGCCATTTTCGTCTATGAATTTATTGATGCACTGGGAGGACCAAAAATATTCTATCAGCAGTTCTATATCACATCCCTGTGCCCATTGGGTTTTGTCAAAGATGGCAAAAACTACAACTACTACGACCATCAAGAACTTACCCAGGCAGTAGAATCACATATCATTCACAATCTTCAGACACATCTGGATTTAGGCTGTAATCCTCATGTGGCTTTCTGTCTCGGTAAGGGGAAAAACTATACCTATTTCAAAGCGCTCAACCAGCAATATCAATTCTTTGAGAAAATTGTACCACTTCCTCATCCGCGATGGGTCATGCAATACCAACGAAAAAACAAAGCCAAACATTTAACGACTATTTGCAGTATCCTTAGTAATGTAAATTTCCCATAAGAAAATACATTTATCTCCTTCCTTATCACCCTTGTATCCTATATTTGTATTGTAGTATTTCCTTAATGAACTGACATATTCCATGAAATACGTAACCTATCGCGACTTTGCTTCTTCCTTGCTCAAACTGTATCAAAGAGGTGGTAAATACCAGCAGGCTGCAGAAAAGGTGAAAACCATTCTGGGAGATATCAGCTTGTATGCAGGGAATACCCCTACTGATCAGGATCCACTCAAACATATCCCAAGGACTCAGCGCGGTGAAACACGTATTTCAAACTGTGTCAAATACGACCTTACAGGCTTCTGCAGGCTCATTACCATTCAGGAAAAGGATATATGTATTCTGTGCTTCGTAGGGACACACAATGACAGCGACAAATGGTTAGCGCACAACAAAAACCTCATTCTCACTCCTGGCAAAGACGATGGCATCATCCCCACTCATCAGTATGTACCTGTCCAGCCGCGGGAAAACGAATCCGAATCCCGGGATAATTACCCTTTATATGAAATCCTGCCAGCACGGTATATCGATAAACTGGAAGCAGCTATACCCAGCACAGCTATAAAATACTATCTCCGTACCCTGACTGTAGACTTTTCTGAAAAAGAGCTTTATACGGTCCTCAAAGAGCTGGAAGACGCAGAAAAACAAAAACTACTTATTGATGCCTTTAGAGCATTAAAAGAGGAAGATGTACAACAGGCTAAAAATTTTATCGACATCATCTATAATCTGGTACAGGAGGAACGGGACCCAGATGATCTCAATGACTATCTGGCAGATCAGAAACTTATTAGCTCGGATATTACCCAGGTATTCAAGCAACTAGAGTTTTACTTCCATCAGGCAAAATGGTATGAGTGGATGAACTATCTGCATCCCGACCGGAAGAAATATGTGGATGAAGATTATGCGGGACCATTTAGGTTATTAGGGGTGTCGGGTTCGGGTAAAACAGCCATTGTCGTATTACGATCGCTCAGGCTGGCTCAACAATATCCTGGTGAAGCCGTTTTGATCCTTTCTCTGAACCTATCTCTCGTGGCTTTAATACGCGAACTCCTGCAATATGCAGATCCGGAAGGTATTCATTCCGAACATATAAAAGTCATGTCGATGTGGGAACTATGTAGAAAAGAGCTTCAACGGAATGTGCCTGCACTTGATCCAGTTATGAAAGAAAGAAGAGACGGCTACGAAGCTGAAAGCCATATCAGCGAAACTTACATGGAGACCATTTGGAGGGATTTCTTTTATCAGAAAGGGCCTGACAGCGTAGGAGAAACGCTGTCCGTGGTCATCGATTACCTGCATTTATGGGGAGTCTCACATAGTGAGTATATCAAACAGGAGTTTGACTGGATACGCTCAGCCTTTAATCCGGATCACAGATATGAGTACCTGAATGCTGATCGTGAGGGACGCAAGATCCCCTTCAACAATCCCCAACGTAAGCTCATCCTGCTGGGCCTCCATCAATGGGAACAACATCTCGCTGATCGCAATGAAAGCGATTACTTCCGGCTGGTGAGTGAACTTCTTCACTATAAAAATCAGATTGAACCTGGATATAGGTGTGTGCTGGTCGATGAAACCCAGGATTTGGGGACGCAAGAACTGGCTATCATACGTAAACTGGTAAAACCTCAAGAAAATGATCTATTTCTGGCTGGGGATATTGCTCAGAAAGTATATATCAAACATCAAGACTTCGATACTGCTGGAATCGAGATCGTGGGACGGTCGCAGATCCTCAAACAGAATTACCGCAATAGCCAGGAGATCCTTCAGGCTGCCTATCAGATGCTCAAACGCAATTTGCAAAGCTCTGAGATGGATCAATTGGCCGAAATTCTTACTCCACCAAGTTTGTCGGACATACAGACGGGTAGCCCCAAGGTATTAAAGTCTTCCGGAAAGAGCGTTTCAGATGAAATCCAGGATGCCATTCCCTATATTGAGTTCCGTTTGTATTCGATGCCTCAGTTCAAGGCATGTATTGCTATAGCTGGACTGAACCCTTTGGAGGTCAATGAGATTGCCAATGACTTTGACCTGCCCATGCTGGATGGAGAAGTGCGCATCGGTGCACATGATATATTTATCAGTGATCTGGAGCAGACCAAAGGACTGGAGTTTGACCTGATGGTCATCGTCAACTGCAATCGCAACGCAATCCCCAATCCTCAACTGCCCTACGAGGAGCGCTTCAAGGACGCATCCAAGCTCTATGTGGCGATGACTCGTGCTAAAAAGGAACTGGTACTCTCCTATCACAATCAGCTTACTTCATTACTCAAAGGACTTGAGCCGTATTTTAGCTATGGTTCCTGGGAAGAGCAGACGGTATTGAGTTGATGTTCCGGTAAATTTTAAGCAGAAAGTAGTTTCGTGGGCTGAGTTTTTTTCCTAAATTTGCAGTTCTTTTAGAAAATAGACCTCAGCAGTCAGATACAGAGAGATGCCGGAGTGGTCGAACGGGCTCGCCTGGAAAGTGAGTGTGCCCCTAAAGGGTACCGGGGGTTCGAATCCCCCTCTCTCTGCCATGCTTTAATATCATTTCTCTCCCCTTTTTTGTATCTTCATTCATGCTAAATTTTGCAATCAACATCCCTCAATCCAAAAACTGGACAGATAAGGATCTCTTCCAATTATGTACGGCCAACAAAGGGGTTAAAATTGAAAGGGATTCTCAAGGATATATTATCGTCATGTCGCCATCAGGAGGACTAAGTAGCCATTATATTTCCTTAATCAGTGCTGAACTGGTTAAATGGAATGACCAACATGGAAAACCAGGGATCACTTTTGAGTCTTCCGGAGGTTTTTTATTGGGAAATGGTGCCATGAGAGCCCCTGACGCTGCATGGCTTTCCAGAAAGAAATGGGATGAACTTACTAAAACCCAAAAACTACAATTTCCCCCAGTATGTCCTGAGTTTGTTATCGAAGTTCGTTCCCCTTCCGATCAATTGCAGGCTCTTCAACATAAGATGAAAGAATGGCTGGATAATGGATCGCTACTTGCCTGGCTGATCGACCCCAAAGAGGAATTGACATATGTATACCATCCGGATCAGGCAATACACACCGTAACTTTTGACATTATTTTATCTGGTGAGGATCTTTTACCTGGGTTCTATCTCAACCTCAAAGAACTGCTGAAAGAATAATACCTGGAACTTTCGGCAAAAGTACATTGTATTAGGCCAGAG
>CAYXVE010000119.1:0-4227 GCA_964468435.1 uncultured Bacteroidia bacterium
ACAAAATACCCATAAAAATTGATACTGCTATTCCCACACTGCCTATGGCAATGACAATTAAACTCGATATAGGAAGTGTAATTTCCATTGGCTTACAGTATTGTCGTTTTTTCTAAATAAGGCATAATCGGTTCTAAGCTATACGCAGGCAGGGATTTTTACCTCTGAACTTCCTACAAAGAACTGAACTTTAAATTTACCACTTTCCTGTCCTATGAGGCACAAAAACCCCTGCTTTCGTATAGGTGATGTTGCCCATATTTATTTTCTGATACATTCTACTGTCGCTTTTTGTCTATAGGGTTTGCTTAATAGTAAAAACTCGTAACTATCTACGTAGACCAATTTACTTACTTAGCTCCTGGCTCAAGATGTTCAAGTAGGTATCGAGTCATCAAAGAGCGAAGATGAACTGTAGTACCGTCACCTTCCGAGATGCCATGTGAACGATGTGGATACACCATATAATCGAATCGCTTTCCGAGTTCTATCAAACGATCGACCAAACCTTCAACTATTTGAATATGGGTATTGTCTTCTCCTGAACCGTGTATAATCAAAAGATCGCCCTTTAAGCCTTCCGCAAAGTTAATGGGTGCTGATTGCTCATAGCCTTCCGGATTTACTTCCCGCGTACGCATGTACATCTCCTGAAACCATGCATTATAGAGCCACGGTTGGGGTTTAGATGCTACTGCAATCCCTACCTTGTATAAATCTGGCTCTCGAAACATGGCGTTAAGCGTATTAGAGCCACCACCACTCCATCCCCAAATACCGACTCTGGACAAGTCGATATAGGAATGTTGGCGACCAAGCGCTCGTAAAGCTGCTGCTTGTTCTTTTGTAGATAACGGGCCAAGACTACCAAAAACTGCCCTCCGCCATGCCGCACCTTTGGGAACTGGTGTGCCTCGACTGTCAATGGAAAGAACGATATAGCCAAGGTCAGAAATAATACGGTGGAATCCTGATGATTGATAATAATTGTCAAGTACAGTTTGAGCGTGTGGTTCGCTATATACATACACCAATACCGGGTACTTTTTTGAGGGATCGAAGTTAGGAGGTTTCATCAACCAGGCATCAAGGGTTACATCGTTACCAATATTTACTTCATGGAATTCTGTTTTACGAAAGCCATCCTGTTCCATCTTTTTAACTAAAGCCGCATTGTCCTCAAGCACTCGAATAGTACGATGGCTGGGCCATTCAATCAATTTGTTTACATGAGGCTGATCAAAAGCGTCATTAATGTGAAAGGCACAACGATACCCTGGAGCAAAAACATAGGTATGCCAGCCAGTTTGATTATCTGGAGTAACACGCTCTGAGGCTTTTGAGCCATCAAGGGGCACGCGATATAAGAAGCGTTGGGTGGCGTTTTCGGGTGAAGCGTAAAAATAGAACCAGCCATTGTCTTCGTCAATCGAATGGCGTCTTATAATATCAAAGTCTCCCTTTGTTAATTTAACAAGTTGTTTGCCATCACGAGAATGCACGTAGGCATGACGCCAGCCATCCCGTTCATGGATAATGAGAAAGCGATTGCCATCATCAAACCATTCCACACCGCTATTGACCTGATAGCTGGCCATAACCCAGGCCGGATCTGATTCTTCAAAAACAGAGTGTACTTCTCCGTTCTCAGGATTTGCGAGTAAAATTTTCCGGTGATCTCTAAAACGACTTAAATATTCAATGGTTAATTCATCATTTGACCATTCAACCTGGCCCAGGTAAAAACCCTCTTCTGGACTGTCCAGTTGAGCCCATTTCAATTCGTTCGAATTTACGTGAGCGATACCAACGCGATATTTCGCAATTTTACCACCAACACGGGGAAAATGTTGCTTTCTTAAGCTTGGGTAGGTGGGTTCATCACCGAGAAGATCTGTGCGTACGCGAACTTCAGCCTTGTCTTGCTCTACAAATGCCAGATATTGACCATCCGGACTCCAGGAAAATCCCCAATGGTAAACTTCATCAGGCCGTTCATTATTTGTGACTTGGTACTCATCATCTCCGGAAGCAGGCCTAACAAATAAATTCCCATCGCGATACTCATATTCCATTGTTTGGTTTGGCGACAGTTTTCTGTTTTTCTCGAGCGCTTTGATTTCTTCTTCATTCATCTTTGTTTCGTCACCTGAAAGGATATCTACTTTAAATTGAACTGTGTCCCGAGTTATGGTGTAGCCCGAACCATCAGGAAGCCACCTTACATTGGCATATTGAGGCCAGTAAATACCTTTCTCATGAACATCGTGCAGACGAACTTCTATGCTGTCAAGTTGTATTTGAAGTTGTTGAGCATAGGGCTGTGTCGTAGCGCCACATAAAGCTGTAACTATGAATAAAAGTTTGTATGCGAAACCTGTAAACATACTTGTATGTGCACTATTACATTTTGGTATGTACATGCATAATCTGGATTTGTAGTCTTCTGGCAGGAACTGTGTCTTTATCATTTTTATCTTTTGTTTTATCATAATTATGGGCAACGGTTCTCGACTATAGCAAGTGCTGGATTTCAAGGCATTTCACTTATTGTTTAACTGTTAGTTTATTAAATGTACTTACTTTCATATCATCATTTTCGCCCGCATTACGTATAGCCAATGTTGTGATTTCGTTATTTTTTGTTAATAAAATTCTCAATCTCTTGAATTAAATTCTCTGCATCTTCTCTAAAACTTATCAATTCATTCACATAAATATTGTAAAATAAATAATAGGTTGTCATTCTTCTTCGAGCTTCAGGGTCGTTTAAAATGAATTTATAGAAACCCTCCGTTTTTCCATCAATAAGATAATCTGCATTCCAGTTATATGTTTTCCATTTGAGATTGTTATCTTGAAATTCGTTTGCTAATTCCAATTGTGCAATTTCTATTTCTACCAAGTGGTTATTGTAAAAGTCTGAAATTTTTGAAGTCAATTTGGAATTGATTTGAACTACAGTAGGTTGATTTTTTAATAAGTTGTAACCTCGTGTATTTACTCCTATATCTTTCTATCCTTTGAATACCATTGAATATTTACGATTTTTATTCAAATCCTTAAAATTGGGTTTTGCGTAAAGAAGGGTATCAAAGATGGGTTTTCTCACTCTGTCGTAATCTTTAATAAATCCGTCCATTTCTTTTAAATCAGAATTCAAATCGCCTTTTACGATAGCGAAGATTGAATTTAGCGTATCATTTTGTTTTCTTATTTCATTTGCGTTGTTGATTTGTAAAGCAATTAAAATTCCAATAACGACAAGGACAATCTCGCCAATTGCATACAAAAGGTACCTACTGAATTTATTTTCAGCCAGCATTTTTTGGCGAATTTTTCTAAAGAATTTTATCATTGTTTATTGGTTGGTCATAATGAAGCACAACGGTCTATGCACGCGCCGTACTTGACGACGAAGGAGACAAGCATGGTCGCCGTGCATTTTGTTACTTGCGGTTTTTAAACATCCCTTTTGGTGAAATCTAAGATAAGCCGTTTACTAAATCCTCCTTTGTCTTATTTGCCTTCTACTAATAACTGTTAAGTACCCTTCAAATTCTATTTTACTTTCTTGTAGGAGTTGATGTAAATATTCCCCGGGTTCTCTTGGCTTAAATTCCTTCCATCTGAAGTAGATCACCCCAACTGACAGCATAGATTTCTTGAAAATCAGTTCCCCAAAATCACTATCGAAAGTGGTAACTATTCGTCCTTCATCAATTGATAATTGGATGACTTCTTCATCTGTTATCCCTACATTAGATGCTCCAATGTGTTTAATATCATATCCTTGTTCCATTAAGTACTTGAAACTAGAATAGGGAAAATTTTCATCTGCCAAAAGTAACATATTCAAGCCCTTTGTTCGCGATCCATGAATAAAAGGCCATCCTTCATACATTCGTAAGCATAAGAGTACACCGCTTGCATAGATTCCCTATTCAAATTTGGATAATTTTCTAAAATTTCTGCTTCCGTCCAACCATTTGCTAATCGCTCAAATATAAACTCTAGCGACAACCTGGTCTCTTTGATAACTGGCTTCCCAGCTAATATGTCTTCATCTACTGTGATGTATTCTTTCCAATCCATCATTGCTTTTTAGTTTACAAATTACCTTATTTTATGACTTCTTGCAATCATGAACTCCTTTTTCTTTAATTGCAAGTAATCGGGTCAGGCGGGGGAATCACCCCCCTGCCTTCCCACAGAACCGTGCGTGAA
>CAYXVE010000120.1:0-4194 GCA_964468435.1 uncultured Bacteroidia bacterium
TCCTGGGGAAGCGATCCATACTCCTGCATTGTGCTGCATACCCCATCGATGTTCACCAATCATTCTCCGTCCCTTATATTTCCCTGCTATGACGCTACTGCTCCCGCAGTCATTTAAGAATATCGCATACTGTTCATTGGTAACCAGGTATACCCCCATCCAGTAGTCCTTCAAGGTTACCTTATGAATCGGTTGTTCTCTTTTGCTTTCATTGCTGCCCATCATAAAGGTGCCGCCTGAAATCTGGACCATTTCGATAGATAAAAGATCTGTTATATTTAACTTCAAATCATCCATTAAGCCCGGGTGAGATTTTTGATCTTTTCTCTTATCTGATATTCATTTGCTGCGGTTCTTTTGAGTACTCTATGTTCAATGAACTTTTCAATACTTGCATCCAGCTTACTTTTAGGAATGGGTTCTTCCAGAATTTCATCAAGCTTTTCTGTAAGTTCATTAATGGCAAACTGTTTTTTCTTCAATAATGAGATTCCCCAGAGGATTTGGGCATCCTGGTCATTAAACTCAACCTTAAATTTAGGATAAAATTCAAACAGCAGCATCAGGAATGAGTAAATGATCTTTTTCTTGGTATCATCAAACAAAGCAATCCCGATCTCTTTTGCCAGAAATTCCATCAGGTCATAGGTTGATATTTGGGCGATATTGTACAATTTGAAAGAAGTCGCAGAGATAGTTCCGTCAGAATCCATTTTCATTGTTATGGCCCGGGTTTCTTTGCTTTCATCAGAAGGTCTTTCAATGAGTTGAATATGACGGTATAAAACGTCAACTGTCTCCTCGTCTATTGTCAGTTCGTAGGCTTGAAGCGTATCTTTCAAAAAGGCAGTGAGTATGGCTTTATCCTGATTCATGCTGGAGGTATTACTGTGGGTAGATTTGTTTTCCATTGTAGTATAGGTTAATTCGCGATTTAATGTCTTTGTCAACACTAATTGCTCTTGTTACACCAGCACGAATGGCTAAGAAAATGTCCTTCTTTTTTACTAATTGACGATAAAAGCCTGCTGCGA
This sequence comes from uncultured Bacteroidia bacterium, assembly GCA_964468435.1. Taxonomy (GTDB): domain Bacteria; phylum Bacteroidota; class Bacteroidia; order J057; family J057; genus JBCCTX01. The sequence continues at coordinate 1,035 of CAYXVE010000120.1, forward strand.
ACAATCTGGCTGCCTTGGAAATAATCTCTTCTGTAGTGCCCAAAGTGTAAATTCCATGTTTACTAATGGCTTGGGCTTGTGGGGCAGAATGACATGCATTCAAAAAAACAAGGGTTAAGTTAGTACAATCCGCCTTGACTTCCTGAAACTGTATATCCAAGGTCTCTGCATCCAAAAACTCAGGGGCGCTTTTGCTTTCATTATGAACCATTATACCCCCAAAGTCATTTATTACTCCTTTAGCATTCATTTCTTCTTCCTTGCCATGGCCACAAAAGTGAATAATCACAGGCTCTGTGTCATCAATTGCATCCAGGATATCCATTAAGCTCGAAGTATCATATTGGTGAAGTTTATATTTGTTTTCAGTGATGAACGTGCTCAGTTTCCCTGAAATCGTGGTATATTCCTCTTCCCAACTGATAAGTCTATTTTTATCGGGATTAGCTGCTATGAAGAGTATATTTACGGGATATTCCTCAAATTCCACTTTTGTAGAAACCGGCTCTTTTGCTGAAAAGTCTTCCATCAATTGTTTTTTCTCAAACGCTTCCATTACGCTTTCATCCACATTTTCTCCCTTTTTTAATTCAAATTTCGCCTGGGTTTTGTGGTCCAGAAACACCTGCAAATCCCCGGTTTCCACAGTCTGTCGTCCATCCACAGTAGGTATGGATTTACCCTTGTAATTCTTCAAATTATCCATAAGAACGTAATCCTTATCATCGAGACTCACTTTTTCAATTACTTTTTCTCCTTGTATGTCGATCAACAAGTTCCTGATCTTCCCTAGAAGCTCTAGTCCTTCTATGGGAACTTCTACATGTATTTCATTTTTTTCTGCCTGAATTAATGCACTGATTCCTTTTTCTTCTATGAGTATACCATTTCTCCATATATTATCCACATTTGCTAGAGATTGCGTTTGGACGATGAAACTTTGTATAATCCCATAATGAAGTAATATATGCTCAAAGCGGATATGAAGTAAGTCTTGATTTTTCCGAAAATACTTGATAGTACCTTCAGGTCGTTCTTTCGACATCAATTGTGGGGCTACAAATACACGATCTTTGAACTCAATCTGCTTGTCTTCTTCCTTTTGGGTAATCTCAAAACAAAGTTCACAACTCAACATAAAACTGACAAAGAGTTGTCGCTCTGCATCAGAACGATCCTTCCACACGGAAATTAAATCTTCCCCTGTAAACTTCCCTTGATTCTTCTCTATGAAGTGATAATATCCCACCTTTTGGGTACGATTGAACAAGGTATAGATGGCTTTGATCGCCCACGCCTGGTCCAGGATGATCGCATCGTGGAAATATCCTTTTCTATAGAAAACGACTCCTGAAGGAACTAACCAGTTTTCCAGGATATTCATCGATTCCTCCTCTTCAACATAATCAGAAGCTATTCCCATATACTCATCAAAAGACAAGGTCTTATCCTTCTTGACTTGTAAGTTTCGAAGGTGTTGTCTAAGCCTTATCCAACTATTGGGAAGTTCCTCATCTCGTTTAAGGCTTGCAATACTATCTTTCAGGTAATCCAAAAGGCGCTTGAATCCATTCTCCGTCCAGTCTGTAATTGCTGAATCTACTTCGTGAAAATCAAGCCGGGAAAAAACCTTTTCAAATTTCAGTTTTAATAATGCTATTTCCTCTGCCTGTTTGATAGCCCGTTGAGACAAATCTTCTGCTAATCCCCTGGTAGGAGTTTTGGCCTTGGTTTTAATGACAATTACCGGACTTTCTCCTCCCAGTTGCTGGATATAGTGCAGCCAGTAGGATAATTTACGATTCTCATATTGTCGGGGTACATTATTCTCAATGATGGTGCTATATTCTTTCTCAAATGTATCATCATCCCACAAAACCAGATAAATTGCTTTGGATTGCATGAAGAGTCGATGGGTCTCATGATAAATATCCTGCCCTCCAAAGTCCCATATATTTAAGATGTAGGGAAATTTGCTTTTTCCTCCATACTGAATCAAAGAGACATTATTTTCTATTTGGACACCATGCGTGGATAGATGATGCTTTTCAAACCGGTCGTGAACCAATCTCTCGATCAGACAGCTTTTGCCTACTCCCCCATTTCCCACCACCAATATTTTATACTCATTATTTTCTGTTGATCCCTTTTCTTGTATCTCTCGCCAGAAAGCACGCATGAAGTGGATACAATTTGCCTGCTTCTCAACAGAAGATTTTTTGGAATCTGGCAAAGGATTATTTTTCAAATATAGTCTTTCCAAATCAGGAAATTTACTCATCAATTCCCCTTTAAAATTCCTCAGAACATTATTACTCAAATCCAAGTGAACCAGTGATCTGCATTCACCCATCATCACAAAACTTTCCATTTCATTTCTACTTACATCCAGCCATCTCAGCTTGTGACATCCGGCAGGAATTTTAAGCGACTTCAATTTACCATCGCTCATATCCAGGTGTTCAAGTTCAGCCATGGTGGATTCAAACTCCAGACTCGTTAGCGAATTATTACTACTCAGGTTGAGATACTGTAGCCGATTTAAATCCCTTGGAATGGATATATTAAGCTCAACTCCCTCATTTTTAATTGCACATATTCCCACAATATCCCCTTCCTCATTGGTACAAAAAGCATTGGGATAATGAAACTGCCGGAGCATCTGGATGGAGGACACCGGGTGAAATGACAGTCCGAAAATTTGCTCGAGTCGCTGCGCTGAAGTCATATGCGTATGAATTGTTTTGGTCGTTGGCTATTTGCTAAACAATAACTATTTCAAACTTAGTAAAAATTACGATTATTGCCGCGTTAAAGGGTAAAAGAGTAAAAGGGCTAAAGGGTTAAAAGTACCCGCAAACCCGAAAACCCTGATTGCCGAACCAGTTATTCGGGAGGTTCCTGCGGCGACCCGAGACGCGGCAGTAGTAATCCGTAAAGTCCCAGGAGCCGCCACGAACCACCCGGCGGAAAGATTCATCCTCGGTCAACCAGGGGCTTCCATCATCGGGCGCTCCTTCATAAGTGTCATGCCAAGTGTCATGCCAGTGGTCCATACACCATTCCCAAACGTTTCCACTCAGGTCATATACACCCAGTTGATTCGGGAATTTCAGCCCTACGGGTTTCGTCTCCCCATGACTGTTACCCTCATACCAAC
>CAYXVE010000121.1:0-4095 GCA_964468435.1 uncultured Bacteroidia bacterium
AGTCGATTCCCATTTTTTCAATTTTTTCTACATGCTGTCCCAAACATGTTCTTAGGAGACGAGATATTATCCTTTTTGAGAGAGAGAAAAAGCGAACTGTTTAATGATTATCAAATAGTTAAAATTGGTTTGTTTGGTTCATTTGCAAGAGATGAAGGAACGGAGGATAGCGACATTGACCTTATAGTTGAATTTCAGCCAAATACAGAAAATCTGTTAGAAAAGAAATCAGAGATAAAGAGGTTGGTAGCCGAGAGATTCAATAAAAAAAGCAGCCTGAAATGACCCCAAAATCAAACTATATTTTTACCTTTAGCTGTCCTAACAATTGGGGTGGGTACACTTTTTGTAAATCAATTCGAGTAACACGTAGGGTTGGACTTCATCAAAGAATGATTTTAAGTCGATATCTACGATGTCCTGATAGCCCCAATTAATGTTGTCCAGGCTTTGTGCAATGGCCTGATGTGCGTTGCGATTGGGTCGAAATCCCTAACTGTGGGATTGAAAATCTGCCTCAAAAATGGGTTGCAGTACCTGATGTAGTGCTTGATTATCCAACCTTGCAGCCTCTTATCCAGTTCGTGTACCTCAGTACCGAGTTTTGTAGTCTCGCTTCCTTCAGTGCATACCTCGCGGTAAACCACCTTGCGACTTACTAATGGTTCAAGACGTTACTCCTGCCCATAAGGGACTTGCACCCTCTAGATTAATCCATATCTTTATATGGAAAAGATGCCCATGCCGGGCACACACAGGGTGCATACGCCACCGGGCAAGATCAAGCAGGACGGGTGAAAGCCCGGCGGTGCATGCACTGAATCATTGGCTGCAAGCAAAAACAAGCATACAATGAAAATTAAACAAACGATTGTATTAACATTATCAATAATCTTAATCATAATGACAGGTTGTAAATCTGACAAGTCTGAATATGATAAAATGGTCGAATTCGGACAAAAATATACTGATGCTTGGAATAGTAATGTATCTGAAAAAATGGCTTCCTTTTACGCAGAGGACGGAACCCTAACTGTAAATAATGGAACGCCAGCAGTAGGGAGAAAACAATTGGCAGAAACTGCCAAATCGTATATGGATGCGTTTCCTGATTTGGAATTAACTATGGATAGCCTGACAACGGAAAATGGGACTTATCGATACTACTGGACTTTTAAAGGGACTAATTCTGGACCAAATGGAACTGGAAACAAAGTTGATTTCAGTGGATTTGAAGAATGGACAATGAATGACCAAGGACTCGTCCAAAAGTCAATCGGAACGTACGATGCGGAAGAATATGAAAAACAGTTGAATGGGAATTAAAAAAGAATGGATACAATTTTGCATATATGACGATAAGGGCCAGATATTGAAATTGATGTGAACCCATTCAAAAACCGTCGAAGCAAAAAGGGGCAGTTCATCAAGCTTGCCCCTTTTTGCTTCGCCTTAGGGAAGTTTGTATATTGAAAGAGAATTTAGGAGAATGCCCCTACTGCATATACGCTTACCATTGGGCCAGCATTAAAATAAGGAACTCTGATCGAAGGCAAATCGTTGAAAATTTCAGTAAATTGCATGTAGAATAGAAAATAACCAAAGAATGAGTAATATTGAATTACAGGAATCCATTATCCGGTCAATACGGCAACTGACTTTGATTCAGCAATTGAGACTGTTGGATTTTATCAATTCTATGCTCAAAATCAAGCGGGAAGGAGAGCCTGAAGGATTGCTGAAATTTGTTGGAGCATTTGAAAAGGAAGATCTGCAGGAAATGGAGCAAGCCCAGGAAGATTGCGAACAAATCGATGAAGATGAATGGTAGATACCTGCTCGATACCAACATTATCATTGCATTGTTTGATGAGGATAAAAAAGTCATCAACCGGGTGAATCAGGCCCGGGAAGTTTATCTCCCAGCCATCGTGATCGGAGAATTATACTACGGCGCCTACTATTCCAAAAGAGAAGAAGAGAACGTAAGGAAGATTGACAATCTAAGAACCGAAGTCTCATTCCTTCATTGCAATGACTCCACCGCAAAAATCTATGGGCAGGTAAAGACCCAACTGAGAAAAAAAGGAAAACCGATACCGGAAAATGATCTGTGGATTGCCGCCACTGCCCTCCAATACGACCTTACCTTAGCGGCGAGAGATAGTCATTTCGATAACATTGATGGAATGATAGTAGTCTACGAATGAAACATAGCCCTGGCGCTTAAGTCTCTCCAAGGTAATGGACGTTCGCATCATCGGGCTACACGCAATGGCCCAGTCCCCCATACGGGAGCGAGACCAGGCATAAGCCAGGTTGTCCGCTACGCCCAGACGAATGAAGCTCCTTCGTCGCTTTTCGGGTTTCTTCCAGTGCTTCCAGATGCAGTAGCGCAGGCGGTTGCGTACCCAGCCATCCAGCTCTTTGAGCTTCTGATGGCAATAAGCATACTCTTAAAGTAGTGCAGCCACCCTTTCATCAAGCGATTGACCGATGCAATGCGATCAGCAAAGGCAATCGGGCGGGTCTTGCGAGTCAGCCCCTTGAGCTTCAGCTTCAAACGCTTCAGGCTCTTGGGGGCTACCCGAAGTCGATATTGCCCTTTCACCCCCTAGGATGGGACTTGACATATTCCTATCTTCAAGTCCCAGTGTACCATTCCGGGCACACACAAAGCATGAAAGGCCGGGGCGCGCCTTGCAGCCCCTGCCTTTAATGCTTAAACGTTCTATGCAGTTTTTTCTGTTCTCGTATTGAATTCGCCTTTTTCAAATACGCTCTAAATGGTTCGGTAAGAATATAGGATTGTTCTATGATGTCTAAAAAGTCCTCACTTATTATTTCCTTTCGCGTCAAATCTCTCGCTACTACAAATGTTTTATATTTTAAATATTCCACATAAGGGTGGTCTTTTGCATATCCTCTCGGGCTTGTCTTTAAAGGCTCGGTAAAACTGTTTAAACCACCGAAGAAAGATTTGAACTCTTCATTTTCTAAAATATCCTTGAATGATTGTCCGTCATAGTCTATTGCTTCTCTAATGTTTTTTAAAGTCTGCTTGTCTGGATTGTGATAACCACAACCCACAAATGAATTTTCTATTCCAACTGAAAGATGAAGTGGCGAAAAAATATCTGACTTGTCCATAACGGAAAAGGTGAAATAGGTTTTATAAGTCGGCAAATCAGGATTAAATATTCTGTTATTCGTAATCCGTGAAATACACTTTTTTGGTTCTAACCGACTGAAATACTCATTGTCATATTTGCACAACATTGTTAATATTTTTTGTACTTCGTTTAGCCAACATTCCTTAGCAGTTAGGTATTTGTCTCGGTTTGCATCCATCCATTCTTTGCTGTTGTTTTTGCTTAGGTCTTCTAAAAAGTTTAAGACGGTTTTGTAATTATTCATGTTTTTTATTTTTCGTTATTAAATAAGTCGTGAGATTGCTTTATGAATGCGAGAATTGTCCCGTTTACTTCTTCAATGGTCGATATTCTTATATGATGTTCATATTGTTTTCCGTAAAGTGCAGTCTTAAAAATAGGATAACCATCAAATGGTTCTTGTAGATAAAACTTTATGTTCAATACTGTCTTCATTGGTTTAATTACCAAAAAGGTTTGCGTTTTAAAAAATACAATACAGTTTTTAGTTGCACTAATTTCAATTTCTCCGAAATCAACAACGAATGAAAGTATTTTGTCAAAAGCATAAACTAATTCATCTGCTTTGTTTTTAAAAAGATTGTCAATATCCTGATTGACGCAACAATGCCATTGGTTTGCATTTTTTAAGGTTCTCTCACATTTTGGACATCTCCAGCTCATTTTGAAAATTATTTTTACTAATTTTAAACTTGTAGCAAGTTAACGCTCAACCAATGTTTATCTACCATTAGAGTAGCACTTCTCCTTCACAGACAATGGATGATTCTGCTATCAGATTTTCCATGGTATAAGTTTGACAACTTGCCGAAAGGAAAGTAGATTTTGTTTTCAAGATTTTAATCTCGCGAATGATTAAATCAATATTTGTGGGATTTGAAAAAAAAGTCGTAGACATATTCGAAACGCAATATTTATCATG
>CAYXVE010000122.1:0-4084 GCA_964468435.1 uncultured Bacteroidia bacterium
CATGCTGGCCTTGCGGATATTGATCGATATACTGCTGATAACTTTCAGAGGTATCCGTTTGGCTAGCCTGTTGCCAACATTCGGTCTCGGCTCGCCGGGCTTCTTCTTTTCGATCCTGGTCAAGTAGCGCGTCTATGCGTATCTGGGCTTCCTGCTGGTATTTACCTTCTGGGAAACGATCTCTGTAAGCCTCATAGGCCGAGAGGCTGTCTTCGCGCTTCGTTTTGATCCATGCCTGATCGTCTTCCCGTTCGCGGATGCGCTTCAAGGCTTCCTCATAGTAAGTACCACCTGGGTACTGCTTGCGATACTGATAATAAGCTCGGATGGTATGCGTAAGCTCGGCCATGCGCCAATGTGCGAGTTCTACATAACTTCCATGCGGAAATAAAGAAAGATACTGCTGATAAGCTTCTTGGGTTCTCTGCGCTTCCACTTCCCTCCAGAAGCGATGTTCTTCGAGTCTGCGGTGAAAGACAAACTCTCCATCCAGATCTCCTGCCTTAAATAGTGGAGCTCCAATGGGCGTCTGTCGGGCATTGCGAGGCGTTACCCGTTTCACATACTGGATGAGCTCACTCGCCGGAAAGGGTGAATGTGGCGTCGTGCGCAAAAACTGTAGCACACTGTGGGCAAAAGGACTGTGATCACCCCGGAGTCCATCTTCTACGGCTTCAATTCGCCCTGCAGCCAGCGCCCATCGCGAGGGGTGTCGATCCACTTCTTCCGACAGTCGCTGAGTGTCCAATTTCCGGTTGCTTACCAGCAAACTGCCACTAAAACACGCATCCACAATCAGAAAGATATGATGCCCGTTGATCGCCCGGATATAATCCCGTAGTTCACCGTGGGTGATCATGCTCCGTCGGCTATTCAAGATGCCATCTGCTGGTATCAGATAGCCTATCTTGAAATCTTTGTCGTAATACCCGTGGCCTGCCAGATATATCAGGAGGTTATCGTGTGTCCCTACCTGTGATTTGAGCTTCATTAAGGTATTGATGATGGCATCCCCACCAGCATCTTCATTGTATAATGGATAGATATCGTCCCCCTCAAACTGGTATTGCTGGCGCAATATCTCGACTACCGCCTTCGTATCACGAACGGCATTGTGTAGGTTAGGAATCCGGGAATCCTGATGGTAGATATCAATGCCAACAGCTAGCAAGTAGTTACGGCGCACCTTGATGGCAGATACAGCCAGGGGATCTGGAAGGTCAAGTGAACGTTGCGACATAGGGCATTATATTTTTGCAGGCGATAAATTAAAAAAAGATTGTTACTTTTCCTTGCTTATATAGGATCAAGCCCCTAAAATGCTCCCCTATCCCACTGATGACGAAACACATGTGTTAGCACAGTAACGTGAAGGGCTTGCTTGAACACGTGAGGAATTAATTGGGAACTTGCTGGGATAGCCGAGGTATCTTGCAGAAAGTTGCAAGTAGAATAATATTACTCAATCCTGTTCTCAATCTCAACCTATACATTTTTCGCATTATGAAATATACTACACCTAATCCCCCGGCATCTGGAGCGGTACTGGAAGAGCTAGCGCAGAGAACTCTTAAGTTCCTACCGTCAAACATCCCAATATTTTTCCCTCTCATTTCCTTGCAAATTCACACGGAAAAAACTACTTTGCGTTAAGTTAATTATAAAAAAGATCATCTCAGTATAGATCGCAAGAATTAGGGCGTTTTCATGGCTGTTTGGGTCGCGAACGGAGTTCGCGGCCCCTTTTTTTTACCATACGGTATAAAGGTTCCCAAAGGTATTATTCAGGGGAATAGATAGCTTTTGAACTATGTTCAGGCCACAGCTGATAACTATATACGCTGTATTCAGATCTGTCAATAGTATATATCAAAGATGAAGGGAATGATTTAGCATATTGTTTACGCTATAAACAAAGATAACACTAAAGGTTGCTCAGGGATATACTGTTAAGTTGGTCTCACTATTGAAAAAGGGAATAATCGCTGTCCTGAGAAAGGTTGTAGATAAGGTAACTTATTACACCTTCCTGGATAGACGAATGCCAATGCTACCGTCGCGGTAAACGGAGTCGTCGAGGCAGAGAGCGACGCGACAGTAGTCTACGTAGAAGTCGAGAGGAGACTTCCTACCAAAAGTGCCTACATGGCAAAGCTAGTGAATAGGATTGGATAGACGCTTGCTTATATAGCTATAATATATCTCCAACGTTCTGGGGTCATGAAGCTTCAATCGTTCAATAGGTATGGGTAGGACTTTTTGCGTAAATTCTTCCTTATCAAATCGGCAATTTCGCGCGATTTCATATAGCTCAAACATACAGTAGGGCGAACGAATGTATTTATCCGAAATAAATACCAGGATGAGGTCTCCTTCTCCCATTTCCTTCATGTATTCACTAATTATCCCTCCATACTCAATGTTCATTTTATCTCGTAATAATTGATAATCAGGCTGCTCCCTGGCTATTGCATCATATAGTGCGTCCACATAGCTTTCAAGACTTTTCCCTGTGCCAGATTCTGGATCTCCCCAGGCATAGGAGAAATACACTCTTGGAAGAGTCTTGGGTTCAAGTTTGGAGTCTTTGGGTGAATCGGACTCAGCTTGCCACACTTCTTCGATTTCAGAGAGATCGGGCATACCCTTCCCAGTAGCTTCCCATCCACTGTGCTGGAGAAATACGGCAAATTGATTGATAGGTACTGGTTTACCTTCCTTGGTAAGGACATTTGCATTACCCATCTGAGCCTGTTGCGCTAGATCGCTGCGTAGTACATATGATTCTCCGTCCAAGGAAACGTATTCTCGAGCCTCTTTTCCCTGTAATTCGGTCAGTTCCTTTCGGATTTTTTCAAGTAATGGTAAACTATGGGTGCTAGCAATCACATCTACCTGCTGCTCTTGCGCTTCTACCTGAACCTTCTGCCCTATTGCCTCAAGCAAAATACCTGCTTTCCAAATAGCCTCCCCCTTGGCCAGCTTTTGCGTACGGACGATAAAACTTTGGATTACTCCATAATGTAAAAACTCATGTTCAAAGCGGATGTAGATCGGGGACTCATCTCTCCAGATTAATGCAAGTAGCTTCTTTACTTCCGAACTTTGGGGAGGGAGCATTTGAGGTGCTACAAATGTCCTCTCTCGAAAGGGTGTGTGATACCGCTCCTTATCCTGGGGAGTGGTTTCAAAGCAAAGCTCACAGGATAGCATAAAACTGATAAATAGCTCTTGCTCTGCTTCTGAGTAGTTCTTCCAAATCCTGACCAGATCCTCACCTGAAAATTTCCCATTTTGGGCCTGGAGTGCCTTATAATAAAATTCTTCTCTGTCAAATAAAGTATAAATCGCCTTGATCGCCCAGTCCTGATTGAGAATGATCTCATCATTGAAGAGCCCCTCCCTGTAAAATACTACCCCACTCTGTGTCAGCCATCTAAGCACATCCATGGGATCTTTGACCTCATCTGCGAGTTTATAAAAGTCGGACAATTCCAATCGCTTTTTACCCTCCTGTTGCCATTTGCGTATCTCTTCACGTATGGATACCCAAGTGAGCGGAATTTCCTCCTGGTTTTTGATCTTAGTTACAGCTTGTTTGACTTTTACCATCAAGTCGTTGTAGCCATTTTGCTCCCAATCCTTTTCTTGGGAATCAACATAATGTACCTCCAAAAAAGAAAATTGATCCACAAAGTCCTTCTGATAGCAATACTTTGGTCTCAAAGTCAAGTGTTTGACCCTTTTTCATATCACTGACATACCGCTGTATAAATGCCAGATCCTGATGTGGTCTATTACCGATATTGCTAAGAATGGTTTCAGGAAGTGGGTTATTTGAGACAGAAAGACTGATTAACCTGGGAAAAGGATCTAGGAAATCGGTTGATATAGTAGTAAGTTGATTGCTGTTAAGTAGCAGATAGGCCAATGTAGGTAAGGACCTGGGTATCTCCAGATATTGGATTGCACAGGCGGAAAGATAAAGGTAAATGAGGTTGGGAAAGGTATCAGCAAAACGAACTTCCCGTAGCTGATTATTATTATTTACATCCAGAAAAGTAATTTATGCGAATCAAGGGTA
>CAYXVE010000123.1:0-3693 GCA_964468435.1 uncultured Bacteroidia bacterium
CTATCTGGATGGCGCTCGCTTACAACCCTATCTGGATGGCGCTCGTTTACAACCCACATTGATGGCGCTCGTTTACAACCCTATCTGGATGGCGCTCGTTTACAACCCACATTGATGGCACTCGTTTACAACCCTATCTGGATGGCGCTCGTTTGCAACGGGGGCCATCTTATCTTGCAAACCGACAGGTAGCTTATCGATACAACTTGACTTATCTTGAGATGCTATATCTCGTAAATAATTAACGGCTTGGAATGAATAGAATGACAATTTGACTCATTACGGTTGCATTGAACCTGCACTTAAAATTCTGCGTATTTCGGGAATCTCGGAAACGGAATAACATCACGTATATTTCCCATACCAGTTACAAACTGCAGAATACGCTCAAAGCCCAGCCCAAAACCGCTATGTACGCAGGAGCCAAAAGTTCTAAGTTCCAGATACCACCAGAGTTCTTCCTCTGGTATATCCATTTCTGCCATCCTGGCCTTCAGACGGTCTTCGCGCTCTTCGCGCTGAGATCCTCCGACGACCTCGCCTATGTAAGGAAACAATATATCCATGGCAGCTACAGTCTTGCTATCTTCATTCTGACGCATGTAAAACGCCTTAAAAGCAGCCGGATAGTCCCGGACAATGACGGGCTTCTGAAATTTTTTCTCTACCAGATAACGCTCATGCTCAGACTGCAGGTCCTTGCCCCACTCTACTGGATACTGAAATTTATTTTTTTTGTAAGGCTTGGAATCTTTGAGAATATCTATGGCTTCGGTATAGGTGATTCGCTCAAATTTATTGGCCAACACAAACTCCAGCGTCTCAAGTAATCCCATCGGACGACGCTCTTCCTTTTTCATATTCTTCTCCTCATTCCTGATGCGCTGATCCAGAAATTCCAGATCATCTGCATTATGTTCCATAACAAAACGGATAATATATTTCAGAAAGTCTTCTGCCAGATCCATGTTGTCCTGGATATCGGCGAAAGCGACTTCAGGCTCGATCATCCAGAATTCCGCCAGATGGCGTGTGGTATTGGAATTTTCGGCACGAAAAGTAGGCCCAAAAGTATATACCTTGCCCAGTGCCAAAGCTCCTACTTCAGCTTCCAGCTGACCGGAAACCGTCAGATTGGTCTGCTTACCAAAGAAATCCTGCTTCCAGTCGATTTCGCCCTCCTCTGTTCTGGGAGGGTCGACAGGTGGAAGGGTAGATACCCGAAACATTTCACCCGCTCCCTCGGCATCACTCCCCGTAATGATAGGGGTATGTAGATAGAAAAACCCATTGTCGTGAAAATACTTGTGGGTGGCAAATGCCATGCTGTGCCGCACCCTGAACACCGCACCAAAGGTGCGGGTACGCATACGCAGATGCGCCTTTTCGCGCAGAAACTCCAGCGTATGCTTTTTGGGCTGTATCGGATATGCAGATGGATCTGCTTCACCCAACATACTGACTTCATCTGCCAGGACTTCCATGTTTTGACCCGAACCCTGAGACGCTACCAGCCGACCCACAACAGCAATGCATGCTCCGGTAGCAATTTTCTTTAGAAATTCCTCTTCAAATTCTTCAAAGTCTATTACAACTTGAATACTATTCATGCAAGAGCCATCATTCAGGGATATAAAACGATTGCTGCGAAAGGTCTGTACCCATCCCTTTATGCAGACCTCCTGCGACTCAGGAGACATTTTCAACAGTTCTTTGACGGGTGTATGCTTCATTCTTTCAAAGTAGTATATAAAAAATACAGGACGCAAAGTTGTGTCCTGTTTTCGTTTATGTCAAGTAATGAAGCTAAAGTCTGAAGGTTTATTCTTCAATCAATACAAAAATCTCTTCCCCAGATTTATGCATAAAGTATTTTTCACGTGCATATCGCTCCATTTCCCTAGGATCAGAAAATAACTGCTCTCTTTCAAAATCCAATGCTTCGATCTTTTCCTGGTAATGCACTTTGTCGGCTTCCAACTGCTCAATCTGCTTTTTCATACGCATCTGGGCCAGAATATTATAATTGTCAAAAAAGACTATCCATAGCGTCGCAACACTGAGAATCAAAAAATATCTATTAGTAAGAATATTTATTACTCGCTTCATACCGTAATATTAAGAATTATTTAGACATTTCCTACTTATCAAGTCAACTTTTTTTACCCAAAAAATATCCACGCATTTGATATCACTTGGGAAAACGCGCCACGGCCTGCACCTGCAATATCCAACCATTCCCCAGTTCGCTATTGGGTTGAAGTTGGTCATCTCCAAAACTAATGGCTGCCCAAACATAGCCCCATACAATACCAGTCGCGATGGTCAATAAATTTAAGCGTTTCATGTAATTCGTTTATCTCAAAATAGTAGTTAATTAGCATATGACTAAGCTCACTCAGCCAGTTTTATATGGCAAGATGAATTATTCTGATCATTTCTGATATACCCGTACATAGTCTACTTCCATTCGCTGAGGAAATTCAGTATTACCATCGGGATTTCCTGGCCAGTTTCCACCTACAGCTACGTTGAGCAGTAAATGGAAACGCTCATTGAAGGGATAATTGTGCGACTGGGTGATCGAGGGCGTCACGAAAAAGAATTCATCGTCATCCACATAAAAGCGAATGGCATTGAACTTCCATTCAATCATGAATACGTGAAAATCACCTGAAAAATCTCCTTCCTCCAGTTCATAGGCTTTTCCTGTATACTGGTTGTTGGGCCAATCGGGTCCATAATGTATAGTACCGTGCACGATATGAGGTTCGTGTCCGACAAGCTCCATGATATCGATTTCGCCACTTTTGGGCCAGATTCCATATATCTCGTCTGTAGGCAACATCCAGATTGCCGGCCATATCCCCTGTCCTTTGGGTAGCCGTGCTCGCACCTCTATTTTCCCAAACTTCCAATCTCCCTTACCCAGGGTTCTCATCCGTGTAGAGGTGTATTTTTTACCTGCGTAGCTTTCCTTCAATGCCTGGATTACCAGTTTACCGTCTTCGATGAATGCATTCGTATCCCGCTTAGTATAATATTGTAATTCATTATTTCCCCATCTATCCAACCCATATGCAGATCCATCTCCGATCATAAAAGACCACTTAGTCGTATCTATTTGTTCCGCGTCAAACTCATCCGACCATACCAACCGGTATGTCTGGTTCTTTGGTTCATTTATTCCTGTATCACCTTCCTCCTGTGTGTCAGATGGCTGAGGTTGCTCTGTCCCCTCTTTGCAACCATAACAAATCATCATCAAGCTCGATAAAATAAGTATGAATAAATGATTCATCGAATTATTTTCTGAATGTTTGTGTAATATCTCCCTGATTACTCATTTTCATGCGTTAGATCACATATCTACCCACTTTTTTTCCCTTTTTTACCCCGTTTTCTATGGAAGACATATAGGATATGCCTCCATACAGACGATCAATCGCAATTTCATTAGATGCCTCCAGGAAGGAATCAAAGGAGCATGACGGCAGTCCAAGCTGAACCTCCGTAGTATCTTCAAATGCAACCTAGTATTCTTACAGCCAAGCATCAACACACTTATGCTGTAAATATCTATTTTCTTCAGGTGATTTTTTGATCCATGCCATGAGTTACGCATCGTTATTCTTTATAAATATGATAATAAATATACGAACTAGCAACCC
Source organism: uncultured Bacteroidia bacterium (assembly GCA_964468435.1). Taxonomy (GTDB): domain Bacteria; phylum Bacteroidota; class Bacteroidia; order J057; family J057; genus JBCCTX01. Next base: position 3,672 of record CAYXVE010000123.1, read on the forward strand.
CTCGGACAAGCATTAATCCCAC
>CAYXVE010000124.1:0-3599 GCA_964468435.1 uncultured Bacteroidia bacterium
GTGGTAAATATAATTTACTAAATGCGTTGAGCCCTGGGTTGCAGATCAGTAAGCTCAGCGATTTTTACAGGTGCTCCGGATTCGATGCTATTTCTGGCTGCTACCCCAATTAAAATAGACATAGCACCATCGCGTGTACCTGCTGAGTGCTTATAGGGATCTGGCGCCTCAGGAGTCACAAAGATTTTATCATGCAGACGCTTATCTCCTCCACCGTGTCCGCCTCTTTCAAATGGTACCTGGATAGCTTCGTACTTATTCCAGAGTTTGTGTAAAATGATAGGTTGATATCCGTCAATTTCAACCCCATCAGTCTGGCTCATTTCAGCAGCGTGTAATTCTTCCTGACTTACCTCCATGTTGGAGAAGTGGGGAATATCCAGCCATGCTTCGATACGTCCATTGGTACCATTAAAAGCAATTTTCCACCCCTCATAAGGTGAATAAGTAGTCAGGGAATAGTTTACATAGACATTGTTGGCATATTTGATCTGTGCCGACATCTTGTCATAAATATTAATATCATGACGGAAAAGACAGTTGTCTCGGATATAGCCATCGTACGCTTCATTTGCAACATAGAGATTCATATAGTGCTCATTCTTAGTGATATCCCAATAGAATTTACACGCATCCTTATACTCACATGTACGGCACTTGTCCCCTCTTACTTTACCATTACTTCCATAAAATTCAAGATCTCCGTAGGCAAATACTTCAGCAGGGTCAGAATCGATCCACCAGTTTAGCAGGTCAAAGTGGTGTGTTGCTTTGTGTACCCAAAGCGTACCTCCAGACTGTCGCTCACCATGCCAGCGACGGAAATAAGATGCACCATGCGAAGTATTGAGCATCCAGTGAAAATCAACCGATACCAGATCTCCAATAGCTTTTTCAGCCAGTAATTCTTTAATCTTGGTCATATAAGGACTCCAGCGATAATTGAATCCTACAATAACATTTTTTGAAGATTTACGCTCTGCATCCAAGATCGCCTGACATTTGTATTCATCAATGGTCAAAGGCTTCTCGGTAAGTACATCTATATTTCTGTTGAGCGCATTGATGATAAACTCATGGTGGGTAGAGTCCTTGGTCGTCACAATAACCAATTCTGGTTGTGTCTGATCCACCATTTCATCAAAGTCCGTGAAAGTAGGGCAATCTACTCCCATATACTTTTTGGCATATTCTAATCTACCAGGATTGATATCGCACAATCCCACAAATTCCAGTAAATCCGGATACTGTTGTACTAGTCTGCGTCCCCAAAAAGAGATTCCGCGTACACCTGTTCCTACTAAAACAACTTTTAGCTTTTCTGCCCCTTTTCCAAAGCCCCATGCCGGAAGTGGGACCATGCTTCCTGCTGCCAGCATGCCTACAGAGGTCAGAAACGCTCTACGAGAAACATTGCTTTCCATAATTTTGGTATTTTTTGTTAGTTGAATGAATTGGAGAAGGGTAGCAACAGGTATATCCTATATACATTTTATATCTTTAAGTGTATGTAACTAATGTCGTGTTGATTACCTAGTTTGATAGTAGTAAGTATATACATATACCTTTGTAACCCTTCAGAGGATTAACTTAATAATTTTTTATTCAATTACGCATGAATTGATTTTGTTTTTTTGTCAGACATAATTTAGAATGATAGACAACGCGCAACTGGTACAAGATTCTTTCTTGATACATTCGTTAGACTAGACAAAGTTTTTGATCACTTGTATAACTTCCGTTGGCCATCACTCTTTAATCGTGGTCATTTCCCCATTTTTTCCTATTTTTATTCCTAGGGTCATCAAACTGTATTATTTATGAAACAATTACTCGCTTTTACATTCTGGGCATGTTTACTTCTTCCTGTAACGATGTCCGGGCAGAACAGACTCAAAGCCTTGATCATAGATGGGCAAAACAACCACAAAAACTGGCCATCAACGACTCGTATGATGAAAGGCTATCTGGAGGATGCTCGCTTGTTTGACGTGGATATAGCTACCACACCTCTGGAAGGTGAAAGTCTTGAGGGATTTCGTCCACAGTTTTCAGATTATGATGTGGTGATCTCCAACTACAATGGAGCCATATGGCCGGAAGAAACTTGTAGAGATTTTGAGGAATACATGGAAAATGGTGGAGGATTTGTATCGGTTCATGCCGCTGATAACGCCTTTACAGAATGGGAAGCCTATAATAAAATGATTGGGATGGGGGGTTGGTACGGAAGGGATGAAAGTTCTGGGCCTTATGTCTACCTGTCTGAAGATGGAAAGATCGTAAGAGATACCAGTCCTGGACCAGGCGGGCATCATGGATTGCAGCACGAGTTTGTGATCACTACCCGGGTCAAAGATCATCCTATTACCAAAGGATTACCCGATCAATGGCTACATACCAGAGATGAACTGTATGATATGTTGAGAGGGCCAGCGGATAATATGACTATACTGGCCACAGCTTACAGTGCTCCAGAGTTTGGAGGAACAGACAGAGATGAACCTATGCTGATGGTGTTGAATTATGGAGAAGGAAGAATCTTCCATACCGTTTTGGGACATGGCGATTATTCCATGAACTGTGTCGGGTTTATCACTACCCTTCAACGTGGCGCCGAATGGGCAGCTACTGGTTATGTAAGCCAGGAAATACCTGATGATTTTCCTACTGTACACGAGGTCAGTAATCCAGAGGGGGGAGAAAAAGAATGGGTGAGCTTATTTGATGGGAAGACACTCAAAGGATGGAAACAGATCAATGGATACGCCAAATACTGGGTAGAAGATGCTGCTATTGTAGGTCAGACTGTTTCTGGTAGCCCTAATTCGTTTATGTGCACAGAGAAAATGTATAGTGATTTCGAACTGGAATTGGAAGTAAAAGTGGATCAGGAACTCAATGCAGGTATACAAATACGAAGCCACAGTACTCCGGAATATAAAGGAGGAAGAGTACACGGCTATCAGGTCGAGGTCGATGCAGAAAACTATGCAGGTTATATCTATGATGAAGCCCGTAGAGGTTGGTTGAGTGAAGATCGCGATCTTGAAAAATCAAATGCTGCATTCCGGGACGGTCAGTGGAACCGCTACCGGATTCGCTGCAAAGGAGATAGGATCCAGACCTGGATCAATGATAAGCCGATCGCTTACATATTGGATGATATGACCAGGGAAGGTTTTATTGGGCTCCAGGTACATGGGGTAGGTAAGCGAAAAGAACCTTTGCAGGTGAGATACAGGCGAATTGCCATCCGGGAATTGTAATATTGTATATGATTTCAAGCTTAAGCAGCCATCGCCGAGGGCAAAGGAAATATTCTGTTTGATACACTCCAAGTAAACGTGCCTTCAGGAGATAAAATCCTCATACAGATCAAAGCCGCTTACATGAATGCCAAAGGAGTGGTGAAGTTGTCGCAGCAATATTGAGATACCCCAGAGGATCGGAAGAATAATTTTTTCTTCAAATCTCATAATAATCCGAGAAAATCTGTGTAATCCGTGGCAAACTCACACTACTAGGCATTACTTATTGTAACCTCTCATTACCAAGGTTTATGCTAAGCCCAACTGGATTGAGATACCCTAGAGGAT
>CAYXVE010000125.1:0-2004 GCA_964468435.1 uncultured Bacteroidia bacterium
CCCGGCGTGAGAAAGAGATTCTTTGCTTGATCGTGGAAGAGCTGACCACAGATGAGATTGCCGCGAAACTGTTTATCAGTTCCTTCACTGTCATTTCTTACCGGAAGAGTTTACTGCGTAAGCTTCAAGCCAAAAATACCGCTGGCCTGGTGAAGGCTGCGTATGAATTCAATTTACTGAATTAGAGACTACCTCATTATTTTCCGCATCTTACCAAAATTAGTATATTGGATTATACCTCATATACTAATTTTTCTATGACTACTCGCAGACGTACTTTTCTACGAAATTCACTATTGGCAGCAGGAGCCTTAACTACTGTCCCACAAATCTTGTTGGCAAAGCCTTATCGCGATGCTACTGCATCTGATTTACGCATCACCAAGGTTTCACTGCATCGTTCTCCCAATCACAATCCCATCTAACAGACCTTATACCAACTGGTAATTTGATAATCATCAAACATACGTTACCTTGTCAGTTAGAGTCCTGATTGTAATACTAAAGATCATTTTACTTCAGACAGCACTGAACGCTGTATAAACATACTTTTTAGAAAATCTATCAACTAACGTATGAAGTACATACATTTTTCCTGGATCATGTTGGCTTTTTTCATCCTCTCTTGCCAGGGTCCTGGTTCTTCGGGCGGTAATTATCCCACACGTCCGCTCACTTATATTGTGCCATGGAGTCCCGGAGGCGGTACAGATATGTCGGCTCGAGCGATGGCAGCATCACTTCAGAATGTGCTGGATCAGCCTGTCAACGTAGTAAACCGCACAGGCGGTGGTGGAGTTGTTGGCCATCTGGCTATCTCTCAGGCCTCTGCTGATGGATATACGCTAGGGGCAGTGACCGTAGAGATTTCCATGATGCACTGGATGGGGCTTACAGATCTGACCTATGAAGACTATCAACTTTTGGCTTTGCTCATGAATAATGCAGCGACCATTACCGTAAGAGCTGATGCTCCCTGGGAAACGCTGCAGGACTTTATCGATGACCTTAAAGCGAATCCTGGTGAGTATCAGGCATCGGGAACTTCCAAAGGAGGGATCTGGGATCTTGCCAGAATAGGATTTCTACAGGCTATTGACATGCCTGAAAATGCCTTGCCATGGGTTCCAAGTCAGGGAGCTGCTCCAGCTATGCAGGAATTACTGGCTGGTGGAGTAGATGTCGTTACAGCAGCTTTGGCAGAAGTAGATGCTATAAGGCAGGCTGGTGAGGTCAGAGTATTAGGCGTCATGTCAGATGAAAGACTGCCACAGTTTCCAGATGTACCTACACTCAAGGAACAGGGGATAGACTGGAGTCAGGGAGGATGGGTTGGAGTAGGCGCTCCAGCAGGCCTTCCTGAGGAGAAAGTCGCATATCTGGACTCTGCCATTCAAGTTGCCTTTAACGATACAGCATTTACCAGGCCTATGGAAAGAGCTGGTTATCAGATCCAATACATGAATGCGGCAGATTTTGAGGAATTTATGGCAAAGCAGAATCAGATCAATGGCAGTATCCTGAAAGCTGCTGGTATGCAACGCGAATAATAATATGCAGAAATGAAAGAAAGTATTCCTAGCTATATCAATATTCTGGTAGGAGCTTTAATCATGATTTTTGCTTTTGTAATTTGGTTGTACACAGCAGAATTTCCACAACTGGAAGAAGGATATCCAGGTCCTTCACTGTTTCCCCGGATGATAGCATCAAGTTTAGCGATAGCGGGTCTTATCATCATCATACAGGGATTCCGGAGTTGGAAACGGTCTTTGCTCAAAGATACGAAGCCTGTCAACGGGGACGCTCTGTATCCATATCTCAGACTTGGGTTGGGCTTACTGGCCGTTGGCCTCTATCCATTGTTAAAACCATGGATTGGGTTTATCCCGTCGATTAGTCTGGTTTGTTTTTCACTAGCGTTGCTGATGAAGATAAGGATCAAAATAGCTTTACCGGTAGCAGTGATGACCGCAATAGCATTATATAGTATTTTCTATTATC
>CAYXVE010000125.1:2104-3515 GCA_964468435.1 uncultured Bacteroidia bacterium
GCTTTACCGGTAGCAGTGATGACCGCAATAGCATTATATAGTATTTTCTATTATCTCCTGGGGGTATCACTATGAGTAGTTTACTAAGTTGGCAAAGTCTATTAGCTTTATTATTGGGAGGTCTTTATGGTTCTTTGTTTGGCGCCATTCCTGGATTGACCGCTACGCTTGCAGTAGCATTATTTGTACCGATTGCCTTTTTTCTCGATCCTATGATAGCTCTACCTGCCATTATTGCGATAGCTTCGGTGGCGATTTATGCTGGAGATGTAGGTTCTGCTGTAGCCCGGATACCAGGTACCCCAGCCAGTGCTGCTTATGCAGAGGAGTTGTTTAGCCTCTCAAGGAAAAGAGGGCCCATATACGGACTGGGGTTGAGTGCTATGGGATCTGCTGTGGGCGGGATCATCGGCACAGGACTCTTGATAGCCAGTTCGACAGGTATTGCTCGTCTAGCTACTCAATTTTCTTCTTTTGAATATTTCTGGGTAGCTGTACTGGGACTCACCGCAGGTATATTTGCCGCTGGTGGCTCTGTAGTCAAGGCTTTTGTATCATTATTACTGGGATTGTTGCTGGCTACTGTTGGCGTAGATCCTACACTGGGATTTCCCAGGTTTCACTTCGACAATCCCAATCTTCTGGGAGGATTGAATTATATCGTAGCTATGATTGGCTTATTTGGCTTCTCAGAAGTACTAGAGAAGTTGTTTCAAAAAGAAGCAGAAAGTATCCCCAAGATTAAACTTGCTAAAGATAAAATTTACCGTTTTTATCACGCTCCGATCAAGTTTATCTTTCAGCGTCCCTTAATGGTACTCAGGTCTTCCTTCATTGGTGTAATGGTAGGCTTTTTGCCAGGGGCGGGAGCTGATATCGGTGCCTGGGTTTCGAGTAGTATTCAGAAAATGCGTACCCGTGGTAAGGATACAGAAGAGGAGGAGACTATTCTTGCTGGAACCTGTAGCAATAATGCTGCAGTCGCCAGTGCATGGATACCCGCTCTTTCATTGGGATTACCCGGAGATACTGTAACGGCCATTGTTCTCGGGGTATTTATGATGAAGGGTATTACGCCTGGTCCCTTACTTTTTGAACAACAATTACCCCTGATATACGCGCTTTTTGGTACTTTTTTACTAGCTAATATCATCCTGTTACCTGTATTTGGTTTTCTGACGGCACGTTTGGCCGCCCTGCTTGTGAAGACGCCTAGCAATGTATTATTGAGTATTATCGGGGGAATCTGTTTGGTAGGAGCCTACGCTATCAACAATAATCTTTTTGATGTATGGATCATGATGGGAATGGGCCTGCTTGCTTTTTTGTTGAAACGAGGTGGATTTCCTCTGGCACAGGTAGTACTGGGAATGGTACTGGGCCCTATTTTAGAGCAGAACTTCATGGTGAG
>CAYXVE010000126.1:0-3348 GCA_964468435.1 uncultured Bacteroidia bacterium
GAACCCATCCCCAGCGAAGAATGGAAGGGGAACAAAATGTTGGAGAAATCAGTCTGATTTTATTGGGTGGTTTCCTTTGGGAGGGAAACCGGGATGCAGCGGAAGGGTCCTCAAGAGAGAAAATAAATTTCTCTTAGCTTGACATGTATGGAGTTTGGGGTGGGTTCAAATTATTAGATGAGACTCTTTCGATTTTCATTTGAATATATCTCCTACAATCATTTCCCATTTTCCACAAAATTTCGTTGATTAGTAATACCTAATCCCATTGAAAGATATTCGACATGAAACTTCATCGCCCTGTGTACATTTTGCTTATCCTGTATATGTCCTTTCTCACCCTCTCAGCCCAACCCAATGAACTTGGCCAGCCCGGCGACCTCACGAAAGACATTGCATTCTTCGAAAAGCAAAAAGAATTGTATCAGAAATGGCTGGAACATACCGGTCTTGCCCCAACCCTTTCCGTCGAAGCCATTGATGTGTCCAAAGATCGCTTGTCGCTATACCTGAAACTTCCCTACCAGGAGGTTGATTCCATTATCGCAGCCTGGGACGTGGTTAAGTCGACGTTTGAAAAAACGCATGCCATCACCCTCGAACAGCAATTGTTTTACAAGCTGGTACAGCTCATGGAAGTGAGGCAAGGCAGGGTGGATGTACAGGTCTATGACACCTACGATCTTAGGAAAGAACCCCTCTTTTTCCGTGGGATCTACTTTGATGCAGATTCAGGGAAGGTGCTGGTATCAACCTCAGATCCGAAATCCGAAATCCGAAAGATCGTCTTTGCACCAGTCAACTTACGTGGGATGAAAAAGCCCTCGATCGAGCAGCTCAGGCAACGTATGTCCAGGCAGGTGGTATTTGATAAAATCCTTTCCTATGCCAAAAACCGATATGAATATACTCCTTGTGAAGATCGCAATCCTCAACTCAGTGTACTCGAGACCGGAGAGGTGCTCCGTTTTGAGGTTCAGGATCTTTGCCGGGAAGTCCTCACGGATGCTGCGAATCCCCTCTTGTGTCAGATGTTGAATCCCCTAGGGCTGGATTGCAATTGGGTTAAGCGGGAATTGCTGAATTTCATCATTACTTACGAATTGTTACAAAATGGCGTACAACTCACCATAGAAATCGACGGGAAGTTCGGATCAGGTTTTTACGGCCGGATTGAACGGGGAGGATACATTGCTATGGATCAGGAACCGGATTTATATGAGTATTTGGAAAGATATGCTGATATTTTCAGTGAAGCGATTAAGGCGGAATTAACCAGGTAATTAGCCATGTCAGCTGTAAATCAAGGATTAAGGCAATTAGTCGCTTCAGATCAATTGGAAGCAGTGCTAGACTATTTGATGGTTCATACTGATGGGAAGGAGATGGAAGAACTGCACGAAGAAGTGGTGATACAGTCAGGTCGATATGAAGAGTACCTGGAAGCCCATCGTCTAGGTAGCAATGATCCGGATGACCTTGCCCGTACCAAAGTCAATATCCGTATCGGCATCCTGGGAATCATTGAGCAGTTGCCATCATCCGTAAGCGCGAAGGTACCTACCCTCGCAGAGCTGGAACCTCAACAGCGCAAAGGCATCTCAGAACATAAGCTGAAAAATCATGTGTTGATCCTGATGATCCTGATGAAGTTTGTCGTAATCGTCTTCCTGTTTACTTTATGGGAGTCTGGCGGCTTTACCACCGATCAATTTACAGGTACGCTCACGCTATTGATTCCCCTGTTTACCACCTACACCGCCCTGATGATGAAGGACCTTGTCGAGCATCGTCATACCCCGATTCAAAATAGTCCACGTGTAAGTCGCAGTTTCCAATGGATTACTTATATGCTGCTATTAGGGTATGGCCTAGGGTTTCTGTTTGTGATGGGACTTAAGCCTCGTGGGGCGCTCAATTTCCAGCAGATGAGCATCTTATTGACCTTGCTGGAAGGTGGACTGGGGGTATATATCGGTCGTATTGTGTTTGCACTATTTAAGAAAGAGGGGGGGTAATTTCAATCAGGCTAGATTAACATTACCAGACATTTGACATTTATACCTCCAGGTAAGTACTTTTATCGTATAAAAGATACTGTATATTTGAACAGCTCATGCAATGAATATTTTACGACAAATCTTGGGATTAAGCTTGCTGCTATTCACTACGATTGGTGCTCTCCCCGCCCAAAACTACGCCCTCTTCTTCGCCGTCAACGAATATGACAAATTTGACAACCTCAAAAGTCCCATTAAGAATGCGCGGGAGATCGCTACGTTTTTGGAGCAGACATATAAATTTAAGTCTGAAGTGGTGATCAATCCCACCTTAGAAGAGATTGAGGAGAAATTGAATGCATATCGACGGAGATTTATCGATGGAACCTATGATCCCAAGGGACAGCTAATGGTATTTTTCTCTGGACACGGAGTTCAGCAAGATAAAGTGGGGTATTTCATGCCCAGGGACGCCGATCCCCGAGTTCCATACCGAACTGGACTGGTATATGAGATCTGGCGCCCCAAGCTCAACCTGTTCAATTGCCAGCACCTGCTTGTAGTGATCGACGCTTGCTATTCGGTTACCTTTGATCCCAACTGGGAAACCCGAACGGATCCTACTTTTCAGCGAGTCGGCGAACTCACAGATACCGAGAACCTGCTGCAAAGTCATGCCGATAACAAAGCTCGGCTCTTTTTTACCTCCGATGCCGTAGAAGAACAGACCCCAGACCGCTCCAATTTTGCCAAAAAACTACTAGAAGGCCTGCAAAGCAGAGGGGGGGCAGACGGTATCCTGACTAGTACGGAGTTATTTGCCTATCTGGAACAGGCTCGGCCGTCTCCCAATGGCGGAGAGTTTGGCGATGATGATCCTGGATCGAGTTTTTTATTTGAAGAAAGCGCCATCGATGTTACAAATATCAAGAGTGATTATGAATCTTGGCAAACAGCTGAGCAGGTAAATACGCTGGAAGCTTACCAGCGTTATGTTCTTCAATTTCCTGCAGGAGATTTCACAAACGAGGCTCAGCGCAGAATTCAAAAACTCGAGCAGCAACGAGCGGAAGAACAGGAATATGCTACCTGGCAACGAGCCAAAGATTTCGACACCGAAGCTTCGTATCAAGCGTATTTAAATGAGTATCCCTCAGGTCGCTTTAAAATCCCTGCCCAAGATGCTTTGGCTCGATTTAGTCAAACGAATACTCCTGCCAACAATACGAATCAACTTACACCCGCAAATACCTCTTTCAACAAGCCTCAAAATGCCTCTCTTACCCTGGAGCAAGCCATCCGGGAGATCGAATCCAACATGGTGAGAGTGTATGGTGGGACCTTTGAA
>CAYXVE010000127.1:0-3264 GCA_964468435.1 uncultured Bacteroidia bacterium
AATCCTGTCTAAATCCCGTCAATCCTGTCTAAATCCCGTTAACCCTGTCTCAATCCTGTTAATCCTGTCTATTCTCCCTACTCAATCCAAACACTCCACTCAACCGTATACCCTATAAAAATCACTCTTCTTATGAAATCTTTCATCATGTTAGCATTTATCATTACCTCCACACTTCATGCCCAGGAAAAACCCATGCGCTTCCCCGAATTGACAGCTGAAAAGCTCAGTGGCGAGAAAATCACCTTCCTCGACGACCTAAACCACGAAACCAATATCCTCATCCTAGTATTTGAACGAAATTCCCAGAAGCTGGTCGATACCTGGGCGGAAATCATCCTCAAGGAATATGAACCCCAATCCAATATTCAGTATTACGAAGTCCCGATGATCAGCTACTGGTATAAACCCATTGGTTGGCAGATTGACAACTGGATGCGAGATGGCATCCCTGAGGACTATCACGACAATACGATTACTTTCTACGGCAATCGTCAATCTTATTTCGAACAATTAGATATGCCAGATAAAAGCAGCTGTTATCTCTTTATCCTGGATCAGGAAGGATATATTCGATTCCGCACAGAGGGAGCCAGAGACTCCCTTAAAGAAGAAGCCTTCAGAGCTGCCATGAATGAATGATCTATTGAAGATGGAAGAGTATAGGTCAGTAAGCGTCAACCTGCCATCTCATAATATTTCTCTAATTTTAACTTGCAGTACTATAAGCACTAATACATGGACAACTGCATCTGCTGCAAGGTCGTATGACTAGAAGGCTCTCCTGGAAAGTATATGTAGATAACATGAAAAATATTCATTTGCCTATGGGGGCTATTCAAAAAACGGGACCCCTTCCTGTGCATATTTACGCATGCCTTCTTCATTGATCTCCACGCCGATGCCGGGCTTTTCTGACAATGGGATGTGGCCGTCGACAATCATTTCCCCCTCAAAATCTACAATCTCTTTAAACATAGGATTGGTATGGAAATATATCTGCCATTCCAGAATCAGGAAATTGGGTACCGAGGCACATACATGGGCAGAAGCCATGGCACCGAGATAAGATGCCACCATGTGAGGGGCGAAAGGTACGTAGTACAGATTTGCCAGGTTGGCGATGCGCTGAGCCTCTCCAAGGCCTCCGGCCTTTTGCAAATCGGGCATGATGATATCCACAGCACCGATTTCCAGCAAAGGCCGAAATCCAAATGCCAGATAGTGATTTTCGCCTGCACAGATCGGCGTAGTGGTGGATTGCGTAATCAACTTATAGGCATCCGCGTTTTCAGCTGGGATAGGCTCTTCCAGCCACATCAGATTCAGAGGCTCCATCATCTTGGCTACCTTTTTGCCTGTAATAGTATCATAACGGCCATGCATGTCCACGCAAATGTCCAGTTTAGAACTAATCGCTTCCCTGGCTGCAGCGATCTGATTGTACATCCGTTCTAGCTCTCCTGGGCTGGCAGTCCAATTGTAGGCATCGTATTTGGCAGGATCATTGGATTGGTCGATGTCAAATTTGACTGCCGTAAAACCCATGTTGACAGCGTTTGTGGCAGCTTCAGCAAATTGCTCTGGAGTGGGTAGGCGATGCTGATACAATGCCGTATCACAATATACGCGAATACTATCGCGGAACTTGCCACCTAGCAACTGATACACCGGTATATCCAGGGCTTTGCCCGCCAGATCCCAGAGTGCCGTTTCGATGGCTGTCAGGACAGCCACATACATGCCCGACTGGGCTCCTTCGAAGAATCCACGTCTGCGTATGTCTTCAAATAAGCGATGTATATTCAACGGATTTTTGTTGCGGATTCGCTCTCCCATCATCTTGACCAGATGATAGGTCCCAGGGGTCGCATCTACCCCTTCACCACAGCCCCAAATATCCTGATTGGTATATATTTTCACAAAGAGGCTATGCCCATTGCGTATATAACCGCACTTGATATCGGTGATCTTCAAATCTGAGGGGCCTGAAAGTTGTGAGACTTTCGCTAGTGCTTGACCAAGTGCCTGAAAGCCAGAGAAAGCTATCGCTCCAGCATAGGCTGTGTGTTTGAGGAAGGATCTTCGATTTTGCATATTACCAGGTTCGTTTTTTTAATAATTCCTGAATTTGTTCTTTGGGTACAGGGAGTTCATCCATATAATCTCTTAACCAGCCTGAAAAATCCCGTTCTATCTCATCAGTCCACCGGGAATCGATCTGTCCTGCTGTGTATACCTTTTCTCTGAGTCGCTGATGGCCAAACATGTCCCGTAATCGGATAATCTCTGAGGTAGTGACCACCTTCTCTGCCAGATGAGGAGGAATGAAACTTACGCCTCCTTCTTTGCCTAATACCACATCCCCAGGCATGACCATGACATCTCCGATACGTGTAAGCACATTAATACCGACCAATGTCGTATTGAGCTGCCCATCGGGATTGTTGAGATGGTGGGAAGGGTGATAGCCCCTGACAAAGGCTGTAAAGCCTTTTAGCTCTTTCATGCCCTCGATATCTCGTATCGTGCCATTGTAGACGATGCCATTGCCGGAATTGGCATAAATCGCATTGGCGAGATTATCGCCAATGGTCGGACCATCTACATGAAGGCCGAATTGGTCACCCACATAAACATCTCCTGGTGTGAGCTGATCCACGGGCCAGGAATTCTGGGACCGGATGCGGCCTTCAGCATGACCCACACTGTCGATCACACGGTGTACATCTGGCCTACCTGGCATAAACATGGCGGTAACCGCACGTCCAATCAATACGCCATCCGGATTAATGCACATCCAACCTTCTGCGTATTGATATTTGTAATTTTCATTGCGCATGACGGCCCAGGCTTCCTCATGGGTAACCAGCTTCATTCTTTCTAAAATATCGTCGGGAACCTTCGGGCGACCATCCGGGAAACGTTCCCCTTTCCATTCTGGGGTCAGGGCAATAAGTTCTTCCGGGCTGAGAGAAACGCGTTGGGAAAATGTGGGAAGGGTGAAAAAGAGGAACATTCCCACGAATAAGTATTTGCTTAAATGAGGATTTTTTCTGTCCATGAGGATTATATTTATGAACTTTACAGGACGAATATTAATGCTAGTTAAACTGATATAATGGTCTTTATCTATTAGCTATATCACTAAATTTAGCATCTATACATTAAAAATGACCTTATATCCAATATAAATATGCCACGGATTACACGGATTACACAGATTTTCACGGTTTCTCACTCGCTATGCTTGAATAAATATGC
>CAYXVE010000128.1:0-3231 GCA_964468435.1 uncultured Bacteroidia bacterium
CGGGGGTGTGAGAGGCGCACCCCGGTCATCTATGGCCGGGGCCGTCTACTCGATTAGGCACAATGATTTTTAATTCAAGTTCCTGTATTTACTTGGGCTCATTCCTGTTTTTGATTTGAATAAACTACTGAAATGCTGGGGATATTCAAACCCTAATGAATACCCAATTTCGCTAATGGAACTTCCTGAATTTAATAAGCTGTTTTTTGCTTTGTTTATTACAAATAGGTGAATATGTTCCTGAGCCGTTTTCCCTGTTTCTTTTTTTAGCAAATCGCTTAAATAATTTGCTGAAAATTTCAGTTTTTTAGCCAAGTATTGAACATTGGGCAGACCTAAATCGGCTGCTATATCTGTATCGTAATATGATTTTAGTAGTTTCTCAAATTTAGATACAAGATCGACGTTAATATTGGTTCGGGTATAAAACTGACGGTCGTAAAAACGAGTGCAATAATCCAATAGTAATTCAATGTTAGATATGATAAGGTTCTGGCTATGCTTGTCTATATTTTGACTGTACTCTTTTACTATTTTTTCTAACAATTCTTCTATAGTTTTTCGCTCATCTTCCGATAAGTGCAGGGCTTCATTTACTTCATAATTGAAGAAAGAATATTGGCTTATTTTTTCAGCCAAGATTGATTTTCTAATTAAATCCGAATGAAAAGCCAAGGTCCAACCCATATCACTTTCCATACCTTGAGGCATTTCGCCTTCAAAAACGGTAACCTGTCCTGGAGAAGTAAACACCAGGGTGCCTTCCTCATAATCATAAGAGTTCCTGCCATACCTCAAATTCCCACAGCCTAACTGTTTTAGGGTGATCTGATACAGATTAGTGATCACTTTTAAGCCCCTAAAATCTATCGTAGGTTTATAATCTGCTGTATTAACTACCGAAACCAATGGATGCTTAGGGGCTGGGAGTCCAACAGATTGATGAGCTTGACTTATTGTATTTATTTCAAAAGTATTAGACATAATATATAGGTATCTGTTATTTAACTTGGCTCATTAACAATTTATCAAATGCTTTGTCACCGAGCCATTTTCTCATGGTCACTAAAGGCTTTGCCAAATAACCTTTTAAGTATCTTGTTTTAGGATTTTTTTCTGAGGCTGCTTTGGCAATTTCTTTTCCTAAAACATCAACAGATGTCAGCTTTTCTTTACTGTTCCCCGAAGAGGCAATCACCTTTTTTACCATATCAGCATAAGGACCATTACCAGACACTTTGTCCAAATTTTCCATAGCAATATCGCCCCATTCGGTTTGTATGCCTCCTGGTTCAACAATGGCTACATCAATGCCAAAGGGTTTCAACTCAATTCGTAAACAATCGCTCCAACCTTCTAAAGCATGTTTTGTAGCGTGATACCAAGCCCCAAAAGGGGTGTACATTTTTCCGCCCATAGAAGAAATATTGACGATTCTTCCTGATTTTTGCTTCCTCATAGTGGGCAGAACAAGTTGAGTTATACGAGCCAAACCAAAGATATTGACTTCAAACTGTCGTTTTGCCTCTGTGATAGGTACTTCTTCTACCGAACCATAAGAGCCGTAACCAGCATTGTTGACCAAAACATCAATTCTTCCTTCCTTTTCCAAAACCGTATTTACGGCTTCAATGATAGTTTCATCTTTGGTCAAGTCAAGCGGCACAACTACCATACCTTTTTCTTTAAGGTCGTTCATTTTTTCGGTACGTCTTGCCATACCATAAACGGTATATCCTTTTTGGTGTAGTTCAAAGGCAGTGGATTTACCCATTCCAGAACTTGCTCCTGTTATAATTGCTACTTTTTTCATTTTTAATTGATTTTATTTTTAGAATCGTTTGGAAACTACTGCGATTTTGATACGTTTTACTAGCTGCTCTACCTGCCAAAGAGCTAAGATTCCAATAGGTGCAAGCATCACTATTTGCGGAAAGAATATTCCGTACACAAGGCTTGTTACCACAAATACCATAGCCAAACCGATATATTGAATACCGATATAGCTTGGTAAAATTTTACTATGTGGGTCTTTCTTATCCTTCCGACTGACGTAGAACAACGTAAAAGAGGATACATAAAGCACTACAGAAATCATATGCCAAGCAGAATGGAGTGTCCATCTAACTGTATCTGGTGCGTCTGTGGCCAAAAGTAGAGCAACAATATCAGTCTCTCCGATAAAAGTGTGGATTACAGCAACTCCAATATTTATGATTTCTACAATCAATAGTAATTTATTCATAATATAAATTTTTTTTGTTAATTTTTCGTTTCGGTTAATGCTTCAATTACTAAATCAGAGAACAAAGCATTACTATGTTGTTGCTGCCCGGTAATCAACCTTTCATCTCTTATGGCAAAAGGGGTTAGTGGCTCTTTTGCTTCGTAATCTGTATTTGGATTTTTCTTGGCTTCTGTCTCTATGGTGTACTCGTTAATCTTAATTCCACCAGCTGCCAGGTTATTCATTTCTTCCTCTGCATCACAGTATCCTGTCCAAGTTTTGCCGTCTGCAAGTAGCGTTCCGTCAGACAGTTTTGTCCAAAGTAACAGGCTCGTTCCGTGGCAAAGCATACCGACTACTTTACCTTGTTCATAGAAGTCTGTAATGAATTTATGAAGATTTGTATCATCTTTAAAAGTAACTAAAGGACCGCCTCCACCAGCTACACATACAGCATCATAATCAGCTACATTAATATCTCTTATAGAAGGCATATTCTCTGATAGTTTACTTAATTCTTTGTGATTACTAAATCCAAGTGTAACTAAATCATTGGGGTATATAGTACCATCATTTGCAGGGTCAGAAAACCCATCAAATACCACTTTTCCACCTTTTGGTGAAGCTATATCAACTTTGAAACCTGCTTGAATAAAATCAAAGAAAGGTCGGGTCGGGTTAATTCTTCCTCAAAAAAGCCTACAGGGAAGCCTTTAAGTGTTGCTGGGTTCGATACGATATAAAGTATCTTTTTTTCTGGGTGTTTGTACGGTTCTGTTCTTCTAATTACTTGATTTTCCATTGTTTTTTCTTTTTGTGTTGTTAATGATTTTTCTTGATTTGAGGATTATGCATCAGTCTGTCCACAGCTAAAAATGGGGAGAGACATTGCTGACAGTAATCCTATGAATACTAACTTTCTCTTCATTTTGCATTTGTTTTTATTTACAATGCAAATGTCAGAATCATTAACCTTACAGATTTAAAGATTTCTCGGAAAGACT
>CAYXVE010000129.1:0-3101 GCA_964468435.1 uncultured Bacteroidia bacterium
TAGAGACACACGGCAGTACGTCTTGCCCTATGGGCACCCGCGACATTGTCTTGGGCCCAGTTCCCGGACCACAAGATCAAACCTGCATAGCAAGTTATTGATACAGGCCCTCACCCATTGCAAACGAGCTTGATTGGGAAGGGCTAATTGATATTTATTCTAAATTATTACGAATAATTATATTATCTTAGAATAGAAAAAAAACGCCAGTCCATAATTTTTTACTCTATTCAACCTTAAAATGGTAGACATATCCGTCTAATCATACGTGCAACATTTTAATCCTCTATCACATGAAAACTTACAAACAACTATGTGTCCTTTTTTTCGCTATTCAGTCCTTCTCTCTGTTTGCTCAAAGCCGTACGGACAAGGTATTAGTCATCTCTGGTGGAGGCTCCAGGGGAGCCTGGGGTGGGGGACTAGCTGAAGCCCTGGTTGAAGACTCACTCAACAATTATCAGAGCATTGTAGGCACTAGTGCAGGGAGTTTGTTAGGACCGCTGATCGCACTGGAAGAATTTGACAGGCTACGGGAAGCCTATACATCTGTAAATGATAAGGACGTTTTTACCGTGAGACCCTTTAAAACCAAAGGTCCCAAGCGCGGGCAAATTAGACCATTGAAAGCATTCTGGAGGATCTTGCTAGGAAAAGAAACGCTGGGCAATAGCAAGAAACTTCAAAAAACTATTAAGAAGTTTTACCCTGAAGAATCATATAACCGTTTTCGCAATAACGGCAAACAGCATGTTTCCACTGTTGTCAACATTACACATGATAAGATCGAGTACAAATCATCAAAAGACTACAGCTACGAGGAGACGGTCAAATGGATTTGGGCATCTGCAAATGTTCCGGTATTCATGTCGCTCTATGATGCATCTGATGAAGAGGGTCGAATGTCTACATTTGTCGATGGTGGGGTAAAGGAGGCAGTACCGCTACAGAAAGGTATTGCGATCTCCTGTGAAGATGCGATCGACAACGTCGATGTAATTGTACTCCATACCTTGGATCCGAAGGAGGACAATGTCGAGTCTGGTAGTGTACTCAAGGTAATTACACGTGTGATCGATTTGTTTTTAAGCGAAGGTAGGTTGAATGATCTGTCAGCAGCAAAGCGTGAAGAAGGAGTTATTCAGGCTTTTCAGCTAGTATGTGAAGAGGATGTACCATTTGTGACAATCACCTTCTATTTTATGCCGGAAGAAGTGTATGGCATCGTAGAAAATGAATTGCTATTTGATGAAGGGGAAATGACTGAGATGTGGAATGCAGGGAGGAACTTTTTCAAAGACTCTGAACATATGAGAGATAATGTTATCCGAGTGTATATCCCTAAAGCCCAGATTGCAGATGTATTTCGTGTTCCTGCGTTTAGTACGTTCAACGAACGGTAATACCAGCTATCAAGGACTATGATCTGAGAAAAGAGAACTCGACAATGTGTTCTGGATGTAAAATTTTCCACACGGCCTGAATATCCGACAGAGAATAAGCTGGGAGGACTCTGCAAGATCGCTACCTATACAGATATGTATAGGACAAAGCACGATTGGATACACGAAAAATATAAGTTTATCTCTAAAACTGGCAATGATATTGTTTTCTAAAGCCATAGGCCACGAGTTTATTGGGTCCTAACAATTTTCTATTAGCTTGTTTTTCTTTTTCAGTTTGCCATTTTTCTTCATTTTATATTCAAAGCCCGTACAGAACTTTCCATGTTGAAATTCTCCTGTTACATAGGAGCCATCAGGGAAATAATAGGTGCCCTGTCCGTGAAATTTCCAGTTTTCCATTTCACCTTCATATTTACTGCCATCACTAAAGAGACAGGTTCCATTGGCCAGGGAGCCATTTTGAAAGGTGCCATAGTAGGTGTCTCCCTCGTTGTTGGTGTAAAAACCCTTTCCGTGCTTGATACCTTTATTAAGCTCACCCTTGTAGTGGTCCAAATTGGCATATTTAAATTCACCGTAATAGATTTCCCCCTCTCTGAAAGTGCCTGATAAAGTATCACCATTCTCGAATTTAAATACACCCAGGCCGTGAAACTGGTCATCTTTAAACCTTCCCTCATATACGCCTTGGGCCACGTATTTGATTCCTTCTCCATGCATCATTCCATTCAGAAAATGTCCTTTATAGATGAGTTCTCCCCGCTCATAGAGTGTACCTTTACCTTCGAATTCGCCATGTGAAAACTCTCCTTCGTACCTGAGCCTGCCATGGGTATAGTATTTTCCTGTTCCGTGAAAAAGATCATAGAGGTATTCTCCCTCATATATCAATATGCTGTCCTGAGGTTCTCCGTTGTATAGCTTGCCATACCCGCTTCTTTGACCATTTTTAAAGCTTCCCTGATATGTAATGTCAGAATCCAGATCATAGTAGGTGCCCTTTCCGTCAAATTTACCCATTTCAAACTCACCCTTATACGTATCTCCGTTTTGAAACCTGATTTCCCCTTCCCCATGCGGCAGGCCATTTTTGACTCTCCCCATATATTGATCATTATTGGAAAAGGAAATGCTTACTTCTTTGTCCTCAAAACCCAGATCGTCTTCATTATCAGTAGTATCTGTGATGGAAAGACCTGTATAAAAAATATTGCTCTCAATATCTTTGGGAATGGTAATGACCTGGTTGCCATTGGGGTCAATGGTAATACTTACATATTCCGGTTTTTCTACCCTCATTTCAAAGATCTGATTGGGTTGCATGATAAAGAACTGACGCAACTTCCCCTTTCTGACCAGCAAGATTTTGGGATTGATTTTTTCAGAAGGTTGCTTCTCACTAAAGCGCTCTTGATTATTTCTTACCGCAGGTCTCGTGTTTAGGGTATCCATATCGGCCTGGCGGGTTTGTTTTGTTTTAAGCTGAGTGTCCTGGAGAATAGAGGCTTCAGTCGTATCGCGAATTACCGTCTGTAGGTCAACGGGTTCTTCTTCCTGGGCAATCATCTGAGTAGGCATGAAAGCGAATTCCATGAGAATAGGCAAGCATATATATTTAAGTAATCGGGTCATGATAGCTTAATTCAATTTTCTATCCGTAAACAATCGAGTGTAAACAAATTTAATAAAATAGCA
>CAYXVE010000130.1:0-3018 GCA_964468435.1 uncultured Bacteroidia bacterium
ATAGAATTTAGTATTTGACTCCAACTTTAATACTATGCCAGGCTCAAGCAGAGATTTTCATTCAAAAAAAGCGGGATCCCTAGCTAGACATATACCCTCACAACAGAGAAGTGAACAAAAGGCTGCAAATCATCCTCAATTGCCTTACATGGATTTAGCATCACACGAAACGGTATACCGTGGTGATACTCGAAGTCCAGATATTATTTTCACAGCTGGATTTGCTAAAAAGAATCCAACATCAGAAATAACATTGCGGTCGGAGTTGATACTTGGAGGAGTCTCAACTTCTCTTAATGCAAGTATTGTTGCCAGGAAGTATGGAGTCAAAGAAGGATATGTTTATGCGATCTATCTCAATCCAATAGATGCAGTGGATTTTAGAGACCCAGGATTTAACGATTTGGAAGAAATTAATGCTTTATTTATTCCTACTCAGAAGATTATCTGTGCGGCAGGTCCTATCAAGGATATAAAGGATTATTACTTAGTAGTAGGAAAGATTACTCAAAACTTGCAATGTACAGTACCTGCTCATATTGTTACAACGGCTATGAATACTATGAAATTACATTTTATTGTAGCAAGTAAATCTAGAGGAGGGTATTACGAGGTATAAAGTTTACATATTTTTCAATATGTTATTACGGAATAAGATACTGGGCCATTAACCTTTCCAAGACCTAGCCACTCCTCAAATTGGCATGAACTGGGTCGCGAAAGACATAGTAATAGAGTTTTGCGAATTATGTAATATGCATCACACATTCTTTATATTTTTTATAATATTATTAATCTGAGAGTTAAATTATTTTTTTAATATTTGTATTTTGAAATGATGTAAGCGCATTAATGATACCTTGTACGCTGATCCGTTTCAATGATGGGTCTTTATTGTATCCAGGGCTAACATTTGCTTGCCAAAATACTCTGCTAAATTCTGGTTTGTCCAATGAGAGGGATTTGTCGTGATATCCTGATAACACACAATATTAAACGTTTCACAGGGAATAGGGTATACATAAAGGGTATCCCTTTCATTTTGGCGGATATATTTATAGCGAGCAATCTGCATACGGTCATAGACTGCCAGTCTGCCTGAAAATAACTGATAAGCTGCCGGGAAAGCATGATTTAAAGGAGAACTTGTCAATATAAACAAAGCAATCAGGGCAGGTATCCTGAAATGAGTATAAAAAGTTTGTAAAAATGATGAATAACTTAGCTTAAGATAGGGAAGGGTGATTTCCAGATTGATTAGCCATCCGAGGATATACAGACAGTAGATCACATTTTGTACACGCAATGGTGGCCTGAAACCCAGGCTCCAGAAGCAGACAAAGTGTGTCCCCCAGAAGAGAAACAGAAACAATCCCCAGGAATAGATAGGAGGTATTTGATGAAATAATCTTAAGTGCAATTGATCAGAGGCTGAAATACGCCAGAAAGCATATATCACTGTCAGTATTCCTATGGGTTTTACTATAAGCCATTTCATAAAAATAAAACCACTAAAAAGTGAAGCTTCCACAAATGCGAGCCAATGGCCTCCTGTAGGAAAATGTGTCTGCCGTATTTTATTTCCCGGAGCAAAGAACATTACGAGTGCTCCTAAAAGTGCAATGGAAAACACGATCCAGGAGAATACGCTATAATTTGGATGCTTGTAGCTTTGATATACTGCGAAAAGTAGTAATAAAATAATATGAATAAATGTTGTAGGTTCCGTAATACCCATGGCAATCGCAGCGAGAAATAGCGTTAATATTCCCCAGAGTATCTTTTGTTTTCCTGAAGTCTGGATAGTTTTGAAATAGCTGACATACAGATATATTCCGGCTACGATGGTAAATTGGTAATTGCCTGCTCCGGCAAGCCAGTACAAACCTTCAGTAGGTTGAGGCATAAAACAGAAATAAGTGCAAGTCAGGATCAAGGCTAGAGTAACATGAGTATTTCTTGGATGCAATGGGAGAATGAGGCAAATCAGATTCCAAAAGCCTAATCCTGTCAGGATGATCCAGAAGACAGGAAAAATTTTATACCAGACCAGACTGTAATTTGCCCATAGGTTTAAACTGAGAAGAGCTGTAGCTGCATATCTTCCACTCCATTGCTGGTACCAGAACTTTTGGGCTTGCCAATATCCCAGTTCTCGAGTTTTCAGATAATTACTATAATCATCTAATGCAGGATGACAATATTGGGATATCCAGATAAATATCAGCAGAAATATGACACAAAGTATGATTAAAAAAGGCTGTAAACATGCTGGAATTACTGATATTTTGTTCCCTGCACCATCCATCAACTAGGAAATTTTGGAAACAACCTGAGCTTCTATTTGATATTTCACCCCACTTTCGGGGCAGGTCGCTCTGCCGTTTTCGTCGAAGTGGAGGCGATGGCCATATTCGCTCATCCAGCCTACCCGGCGGGCGGGATTACCTACGACCAGGGCGTAGGGAGGTACGTCTTTGGTTACGACTGAACCGGCGCCGATGAAGGCGTATTCGCCAATTGTAATTCCACAGACGATCGTGGCGTTGGCACCGATGGAGGCGCCTTTTTTGACGATGGTGGGGATGTAGTTCCCTCTGCGGTTGACCCCACTGCGTGGGTTGATGACATTGGTAAATACCATGGAGGGTCCCAGGAAGACGTCGTCTTCGCAGGTTACGCCAGTGTAGATCGAAACGTTGTTCTGTACCTTGACATTCTTGCCCAGGACCACCTCAGGTGATACCACTACATTCTGACCGATGTTGCACCGGTCGCCGATCCTGCAGTTGGGCATGATATGGGAAAAGTGCCATATTTTCACGCCTTCTCCGATTTCGCAACCTTCATCTACATAGGATGATTCGTGTACAAAATAGTTTGTCTCTGGCATATTTGTGAGAGATAATAATCTGTTCAAAGCTAAGAAGCTTTGCGTATTTGGACAAATAAATATTTGAAGGGTAGTATTCATCACGTGATCAACGGGCTGTGTTGATGTATGCTTGAATAAGTTGT
>CAYXVE010000131.1:0-2989 GCA_964468435.1 uncultured Bacteroidia bacterium
CTCCGGCTCCACCTGTTATCGATTCTTCAGTTGTCGATATTATCGTCAACAGCCCTGTACATGAGACCCTCGAAGCGGCTGTTATAGCTGCCGAACTTGCCGAAACCCTCAGTGGTCCCGGTCCTTTCACTGTTTTTGCACCGACTGACTCTGCTTTTGCTGCCCTACCTGAAGGGCTGGTCGATAGCCTATTGCTAGACCCCACAGGCGAGCTAGCCAATATCCTGCTCTACCATGTGGTAGCTGGCAGTGTACTGTCTACCGACCTTAGCGATAGCATGGTAGTCACCACCCTGCTAGGTGAAGATATCACTGTAACCATTGATACCAGTGGCGTATTCATCAACGATGCGCAGGTGACTATCGCAGACATCGAAGCCGATAATGGAGTCGTACATGTAATCGATGCAGTGCTTTTGCCTCCAACAGATACAAAACTAGATGTCATAGATGCGGGTGAAGCTGGAATTAGCGTTTATCCTAATCCTGCAAATGACTTTATACAGATAGATTTACCTGCTAATCTTATGCGACGTACAAATGTAAGACTCTATAATACTTCAGGTCAATTGATGAACCAATGGGAAATCAACAACCTGAATCGCTCTATAGATATACGAAGCATCAGCAACGGACTGTATATATTGATGCTGGAACAAGAGCACAAAGCCTATCAGGAAAGAATCCTCATTCGCAAGTAATATTGAATTTCTTTTGTGATGTTAATTTAGTACAACAATGGTGTTGAATTTCATTCAACACCATTTTTTATATACCTTTTGATAGACACGCTCAATGGCAAAGAGATCTAAACTACCATGAGCCTCAAGCTATCTCTTTACTTTATCTCTACGCGTCTTCCCTCTTTGATAGCCTCTTTCACTGCTCCAATCACTATCAGGTCCTTCAATCCTTCTTCTCCAGGCACCCTAGATACCTTATTTTCCTTTACACAAACGGCGAAATCATCCATTTGCGCTGCCTGTTGATTGATGTCTGGAAAATCAAAGGTTTCCTTACTCGAATATCCCTTAATACCTCTGTAAGAGCTAAATGGTTCAAGCTTAAACCTGCCATTTTCACAGGCTGCGTGCAAGTAATTTACCCCGGTACTCAGACTGGTATGTAGATTTGCGATTGTTCCTCCGGGAAATTCTAGCTGTATGGTAGTCGTTTCATCCACGCCGTCAAAATAATCTGGGCGCGTAATGTAGCTTTGAGCTGTCGCAGCTATAGGTTCTTTTCCAGTCACATATCTGGCACCCTGAATGGCATACACGCCCATATCCATTAAGGCTCCACCCGAATATTCGGCACTCATTTTCCAGTGTCCTGGCCTTCCACTATCGCGGTAGCCGGCACCGCAACCAATAATAAGTACCTGTCCAAACACTTCTTCCTGCCCAAGTTTCATAATATGCTGAGTATGAGGCTCAAAATGCATACGATACCCAATGGATAATAAGCGATTATTCCGCTTACAAGCCTCGATCATCTCCTTGCATTCCTGAACAGAACTAGCCATAGGTTTCTCACAAATCACATGCTTACCCGCTTCTGCTGCACGAATCGTATACTCATGATGCATGGAATTAGGTAATACTACATAGATAATGTCTATATCAGGATTATCCTTGATCTGATCGTAATTATCATAGTTATAGATATTGTTTTGTTGGATATTGTATTTATCTGCCCATATCTTCTCTTTTTCTGGGGTACCTGTCACAATACCTGCCAGATAGCATTCCTGTGTTTCCTGAAGTGCGGGCGCCAGCACTTGAGTACTATAGTACCCCAACCCTACCAGAGCTATACCTAATTTCTGTTTTTGTTGGTGAAAAGGCGTACAATAGGCAAAATTTCCTGATATCATCAGTGCTCCAGCACCAGTGCTGGCAAGTTTTACAAAAGATCTTCTGTCTGAATACATGGTTTTCAATTGTAGTGTGAAATACTTTATTCAAAATATTCATTCATTTATTTATTTCAAAAGATTATCCCTCAATAACCTGATACCCTTTCAGATATAAAGTGAGATGTCAACTTATTGATATGTGATCAAGTCCTGCATAACCAATTATTCCAGTTTAAAATTTCACCAATAACCAACGATTGAAGTTGATATATTTTTCGATTTACTGTATATTGATAATGAATACTTCAAGATTCACATTCAAAATTTATAATATTTTAAATAATTTTGGTGATAAAATAAATTTTACTCCATTATGCAGGGTATATAACTTACCTTTTTATGAATACTCATCCTTAAATCATTTACTTTTATGAATTACTACCATACTACTCGCTGCCCTCGCGGGCAATTGCTGTTTTTATGCAAAAACCTATTATTGGGCATAAGCCTAATGGCCTGTTACCACATAGGGTTTGCTCAAACTTCTATATCAGGTACCGTTTCCAACGAACAGGGAGATCCCCTGGTGGGAGCCTCCTTGCTGGTAGAAGGAACTCAAACAGGTGCTTTGACTGACACAAATGGTGAATTTACCCTGAGTGTATTAGAAGGAAGTGATACCCTTCTGGTTACTTATATAGGGTATGAACCCCAAGAAGTAAGTATTAACGGGAGAGCCTCCCTTGACATTGTGCTTTCAGAAAACGTATCGACTCTGGATGAAGTAGTCGTTACGGGTTATGGAACCCAGCGCAAAAGTGATGTAACTGGAGCCGTGGTGAAAGTTGGCGCGGAGGACTTTGTGAAAGGCGTGAATACAAACGCTCTTCAACTCCTGAATGGAAAGGCCTCTGGTGTACAGATCAGCCAATCCAGTTCTGAACCTGGAGGTGCTACCGACATTAAGATCCGTGGAGCCAATTCAATTAATAGTAGCAATGATGTATTGATTGTCATTGATGGACTTCCTGGAGGAGATATCAATGCGCTTAGTCCAGATGATATCGAATCCATCGAAGTACTCAAAGATGCCTCAGCATCAGCAATTTATGGTTCAAGAGCTGCAAATGG
>CAYXVE010000132.1:0-2920 GCA_964468435.1 uncultured Bacteroidia bacterium
TTTTAGAAAACCAAAAAACCAATCCTACTCTGCTCAAGATAGCTGGAGCCGTATTCTTTCATCTGTTATTACTTATAATTATGGTAATTGGGATACCATTATTTTCTGGAAATACAACCGGTATTTTTGATTCCGCTAGTCATTGGATTACCCATTACAGCTTCATACCGTTAATCACCTACAGTTTGTATTTTGGACTTGTTACAAAATTTGAAAGAAGCAACCCACATTCCTCTTCAAGATTATCAATTGTTAATCCCGATACTGACCGGATTTCCATAAAGAATGGCAGCAAAAGTGTGGTCATTTCCTTAAAGGAAATCCAGTATATCTCAACTGCTAAACCGTACATCAAAATAGTGGTTGGAGAGCGATCTTGGCTGTACAGTTCATCCCTATCTGCTTTTCTCTCTCAATATGGGAAGCATTACTTGGTTCGGGTACACAAAAGCGTGATTGTCAATGCCAACATGATCACGGCCATTTGTTCACGGAAAAACGGGGATTTTGACCTGACGCTGCGCAATGGGGACGTGGTACGCGCCAGCAGAAATTACCGCGATCAGTTTCAACATTTACTGTAATCCACCCCGGTTGGCCAATAATCCACTCAGGACAGACAAAAAAATGATTTCCTTCGATATTTTGCCATACTTTTAGGATTGTACGCGCATTCAATAAGACATTTGAAAGACCATGCAAATGGTAAATAAGTTCAATTCACAACGCTTAGAAAATATGAATAATCGTCTGGACAACGCTCCGTTAAATGTGAGGAGTAAACTGGCCTTTCTTTGGGCTACCATGCTTGGGCTATGGATATATGCTGATTTCTTCCAGCTATTCACCCCCTTCAAATTGAAAAGCATGCTGGAATTAAAAGGACCTTTTGGAGAGATGACACCTGAAACGTTAATTTTCTACTCAGTTCTTCTTATCCTACCTACCTTAATGATCCCTGCATCAATATTTGTTAAGGCGGCTGTTAGCAGATGGCTTAACATCATAATGGCTGCTTTGTACGCAGTTATATCTCTATTAATCATGGTTGGAAGTGCAAAAGAGGAGTGGTTAAGGTTCTATGTGCTTTATCAGATTGTGGAGGTTTTTATTTTCGCTCTGATTATCAATACCGCTTGGAATTGGCCTAAAACAAAAGACAATGAATAAACTTTCACAAAACAAACAAGCACGACTTACTGGTCTATTTTATTTGCTAGTGGTGATTACAGGCATTTTTAGTTTGATGTACGTTCCATCACAAATTATTGTGCTCGGGGATTCCGCTCAAACCGTGGCAAACATAAAAGATAAAGAGTTTTTGTTTAGAACCGGTGTGGTCAGTTCCCTGCTTTGCTATTTCTTTTTCTTTTTTGTTGGCTGGAGTGCCTTTGAACTGCTTAAAAAAGTAGACCAAAGTGTAGCTTTCATAATGTTGGGGTTGGTCATTTGCAGTATTCCCATAGCTGTATATGGGGTGCATAACCTCACTTACATCCTTTCTCTTTTATTCGATACCCGCTACAGTATTGAATCTAGTCAGGAGGTTGAGTATCAGGTGATGAGTGCCATTCTTTCTTATGGCCGGGCTTTGTCCATTACTGATCTTTTTTGGAGCTCATGGTTGTTCCCTTTTGGTTTGCTTATCTACCGATCGGGATTCTTACCAAAATTCCTCGGAATCCTGCTCATGATAGGTTCCATCACTTACTTTCTTCATTTCTTCGGGAAAATCTTGTTTTCTGAGGTGCCAATCATCAATCAGCTCAGGGTTCCTGCCCGAATTGCTGAAATAGGAACCTGCCTTTGGTTAGTTATTGGAGGTATTAAAAAATCCAAGTAATGGTTCTCCTCCATTAAACAACACACCAGATTTTAGTGAACACAGTCCTCAGCGAAACCTTCTATGAGCTCTTCTACCAGCAACACCATATTGAATAAATCAGTCCTTCTTTGGTTCATCGTAGTATTGGTAGGACAGTGGATTTTTGCAATTTATGTTGGTTTATACCATGGATCCCTTATTGCCAAAAAGGGATTACAAGGAATAGGAGAAACGCATATGCCGAATGGCTATATCCCTGGTGATCCTTTCGGAAATATCATCTTAGCGGTGCACCTGATTACCGCGATAGTCATTATTGGAGGAGGCCCTTTGCAGTTGATCCCACAGCTTCGTAAAACCGTCCCAAAGTTTCATCGAGTGGTAGGCCGTCTTTACATCTTATTTGTCTTTTTCGGTGCATGGGGAGGACTCTATCTCACATGGTCACGCCCCATGCCGGCATTCAGCAGCATTTATCAATTGGTAGCGATTAGTATCGAGGCGGTACTGATTATTTGGTTTGCCATCCTGACTCTGAGATTCGCCATCCTTCGCCAGATCAGTGATCATCAAAAATGGGCACTTCGATTGTTTATAGTGGGCAGTGGCGTATGGTCTTTAAGGATTGGTTATATGGTGTGGTTTTTTTTAGAGGGAATATTTGATTTTAAGTGGATACCGTTCTTTGATGCCTGGTCTTTTGGCTCATTCCTTATTCCACTTGCAGTACTAGAGTTGTTTTTTCATTCCAAGTCGAAACCGCGATTAAAGATGCCACTGGCAATGGTTATTTTATTTTTCACGCTTCTTATGGGCTTGGGAGTGTTTTTAGCTACGAAAGCCATGTGGCTGCCGCGTATTCAAAAAGTTATGTGAATAGTGAACACTAAAAATTGAATATGACCCGTCAACTCGCTTTAATTGCTCTATGGTTTCCTACTCTGCTTTGGGGTCAGGCTCCAGAATCCATTATCAAGGCACCCGAAACCTGGAATAGCGAGATAATCAGTTTCCCCCTAAGCTTTGCTCCGGAGATACAACTTGAGGGGTTTGAAGACATTCGATTTGCCCCAGGTTGGTCAGATCCGAGCAGCG
>CAYXVE010000133.1:0-2908 GCA_964468435.1 uncultured Bacteroidia bacterium
AGGTAGCGCAGTGGCCAGGGAAGTTCCTGTACGATTGTAGCGATTTGTTCGGGATGGATGTCTTCCCGGTGGGCAAGGAGCAGGTTTTCCAGTGCTTGGGTAAAGCGCAGATGCTCGTAATCCGCCTTTGCAGAGTGGAAGGCCAATTGGAAGCGATTCGCTTTTTGCTGCTGATATCTTTCAGTATCATCGTTGATGATCGCTTGCAAGTCTTCAGGTATGGCCTGCATACCCCATTTTCCCTCTTCGATATGTTGTATATCCGTTTCGCTAAATACGGGACGAATCCCTGTTTTACGCTCTCTGAGCTTGGTATCGATGATTCGCCATGCACGTTGGGAAGGAGCATCTGACTCCTGATATTGCTCTCTTATCAAGGGCGCGAAAGTATCATGTGCCAGGCGGGTAGCAGGTCTTTGCTCGGTCCCTACCGGGATCATCAGATAGCAGTGATGCTTAAAGGCTGAAAAGAGTTTCTCAAAGTGCTCAATATGCGCATAGCGAGTGGCGAGGTCTTGGTCTTCTTGAAGCGTGGCTGTAAGCAGGTGGGTAGTATAGCCATATAAAAGATCCCAAATGAATCCATTTTGGACATATTCTTTCCAAAGGGGTTCGATCTGTTGCAGTCTGTCTATTTGCTCGTCAATGAGTTCAGACAAGGAATGTTTGTATTGTGCACGGTAGGTAGTTACATCCAAATGAATCCATGCATGATCACTTTGCTTGTGATCATATGATTTGTCCCACAGGTTGCGTAGCTGATATTGGAGTAGGGGACCTACATGTGAATCAGGTCTACTGTCCTGAAGCAAATCTTTGCACATCGCTTCCACGAGTTCCCCACTGATTTCCAGGCGATAGTGGCTCTTAAGTTCTGGATCTTGACATACGCCTTCAATGGCTTCGCGTATGCCATTCATATCCAGCGCTTGAAGAAAAATATCCTGTTCGTCTATAAGGAGAAATCCTTGCTGGATCAGCAGTTTCCTGATTGGTGCATAGTGTTCAGACCGGAAAGCTAACAGAATCTTACAGTTGGGATATTGAGTTTTTAGCTTAGTTAAAAGCTGTCCAAATGTCTCTGTTTCGCTTCTTTGTTGTGCAATGGGATTAGTATACATTTCTTCCACCTGATCGAGGATCAGTAGGCTAGAAGGGTGAGGGCGCAACTGATCTGTCATGAACTGTTCCAGTTGCCGGTGCAATCCGTATTCTTCGCCACTATCCTCATTTAGTTTGAGTCGGCGTACGTAGTGGCAATGATACTTCTCCTCCATCCGGGGAAGCAAGCCCGCATTCAGGATAGAGGATTTGCCTACTCCAGATTGTCCATATAGCAAGACCAGGGGAAAGCGATCTATCGCTCTACATAGTCGCAGGGTCTCTGCAGTTCGCCCAAAAAACAGGCGCGTATTTTCACGTTGGAAGTAGTTAAGCCCTATAAAAGGAGACTTGCTAACTGGTATCACATATTTTTTTTCGGGTAAGGGAAATTCTTCGTGGAGTTGATCCGCCAGACTGGGAAGTGGAGTGCTTAGCTGCGGTTCGTGGTTTACAACTGGTACTAGCTGGAGTTCCTCACATAGAAATTCGATGAAATGCTGGATATCCCGACGGATTGTCTGCTCATGACAGGAGAAATATTTTTGATCAGCCAAAAACCCCAATGATTTCACCTTTCGCTTGAGCCAATCTCCCGCTTGTTTAAAATTTTCCTGATTATATAGGACAAGAATGATTTTTTTGTTGCGATCTTTCGCGTATTCGATTTCCCGCCGTACCCAGTCTTTTTCGTCTAGTAAGCGTTTATCTCCTTCATCGTCTTCTATCGTATGCCATTTGGGTCCGACAACGACGAGTAACGCTTGGGATTGACCGAGTTCTTTCCAAATCTCGTCCCCTATGTTTTGTCCATGCTTGATGGATTCTTTATCGAGAAAAATTTGATCTTCTCCCAGGAGGTTCCCCAAAGACTGACGCACGTATTCTGCAAGGGTAGCACTATCATCCTGGCGGTAATTGATGAAAATGGATGTTGGCATTTATAGGCTTTTCGGAATTAGGATTACATAATCATTCAATATACATTACTTACTTTCAGATTTCAAATGGGAGAGGGGGGAACTGTTTGGATTTGAGGACAAATAGGGGAGGGGTATTGGGAACTCTTTTTAGAAACATTATGATTCCGATATACTATTTACCCTTAATTTCTCAAATGAGACTCTTTTGTACCTCTTTGCGGGGTTATATCCTTAATCTAAAAGGGAAGTGAGTTTCAGTACCGCCTGTATTCCAGGGCAGTCCATTTACATCGAATAGGTTTATTGAGACATTGACACACAAGCAGATCCAGGTAAGCCATGAAGGGAAAAGAAGGTTTGTAGACAACATTTTTATCGAACGGTTTGGGCGATCTTTGAAAGATGGTGAACCCTTGCGCCCATATTTCTCATAAAAATGTAGGAAAGCCTCCCGTTTCTTTTTTCAGCAGCGCTAAAAATCCTTTATTTCTTGGAAATAAAAGGGATATAGTATTTTCAATAGTATATTTGTCTATGTGAGGAAAGAGAAATGGGCGAAGCTTTAAAAGTAAAAGACACAAACATTGTTAAACATCAACCATCTTTAATGTCTCAAGACTATAAGAAACAGTTAGAACAGCAGCTTTGGAATATAGCCAACGCGCTGCGTGGGAAAATGAACGCTGATGAATTCCGGGACTACATCCTGGGCTTTATCTTCTACAAATATCTCTCCGAGCGCATGCACTTGTACGCCAATAAGCTTCTCAAGCAAGACGGGATCACCTTCGAGCAGATTGATGAAAACAGCGCCGACGGCCAGGAGATTCTGGAGGCGGTCAAAGAAGAAGCCATCGAGCAGCTAGGCTACTTCCTGAAACCTT
>CAYXVE010000134.1:0-2867 GCA_964468435.1 uncultured Bacteroidia bacterium
TAAAATAAACAGACCTGAGTGATATTTTTTCATCATTATGCCGTTGAAGTAATTCCTGGGCTACGGAAGAGCCGTAGGCATGTGCTAGCACATGAACCGGTTTTTGAATGTGCTCCCGTATAAGAGACTGTACGACATTGGCCAGGGAAAGTATGGAATATTCGTATTTCCTGGGTTTATCCGAAAAACCAGATCCTGGAAGATCGGGTGCAATTACCGTAAAGTTATTGATCAGGGCGTCCCACATCTTGTGCCATCCCCATGAAGCTGTCGGATAGGCATGCAATAGCAAAAGATGAGGTCCGTTGCCTTCATAGCGATAAAATACGTTTATATCCTGAATATTTGTCCATTTTCCTGATGATTTCCATTCTTCTAAATTCATATTCAAACATTATTTGAGCGAGGAGGGCTTTTCATGGCTGATAGCTATGACAGATTCACATACAGATCCTGCAAGAAGATATTTCCCTGTGTGTAAAGCTACGCTTACACCGGATAGATGTTCTCCCGGGTGTGCCCAGATGTACTCGTGGCTGCTTTTCATACCAGGAAAAAAGAGAACGATTGCTGATGGTGAATCATATTCAGAGTTTGAAAGCATTCTACCTGTAGCCAGGAGATTGGGCTGTATAGCTATCCAAAGCCTTCCATGATGATCAATAGTTATGTTGTCAAGTCCGGGGATTATGTGATATTGTTGAAGTGCTACAAGAGACTGATTAGTGTTTCGTTGGTAGGATAGAAGATTCCCCCCTATGGTTTCAGATACATATAGCTGGCTACTGTCATGACTCATGATGATTCCATTGGGAAATCTGAGACCGGATACGACAATGCTTGCATTTTTTCCGTCAAAGTAAACGATATTACCCGTTTTTCGTCTCAAAAATATATCCAGTCCCCTGATCAGGGTATTTCTCGAACGGCTGTCATTAACAAGATAAAACCGGTGAGAGTCTACAGCTACCAGATCATTGGCAGAAATGATGGCTCGATGTCTGATGGAGTCCTGATGAGTAAAGTGATCACCAGAATGTATACGGAAAACATCTACTTGCTCTGTACGTTGGTTCACATGATTAATGACCAACATCCAAAGCAGGCTATCCTGGCGGTAGAGGCTCATACCATGAGGATGAAATATCTCAGGAAGTTTTCCATCGAGGATAACAGGTTGGGTGCTACTATCGGGATTCCATCTCCAGATACTTCCCTGAATTTCTTTCAGGCTATCCCATGCCCATCGGTCAAAACTGATCCCGTAGATTGAGCCTGAGTGAGCGTCGTACTGCATATCCTCAGTTCCCGGTAGGAATGGCTGGTAGTCGAATGAGATTGTATGGATATCTTCTGACTGGTAGAATGCACCCATTTGATAGAGGATGCTCAGCATGTAAGCTCCAATAACCAGAAATAAGGTAGCAGCTATGATCCATTTATGCTTGTTGGTGAATTTTTTTGACATATCCTTGGTTCATTAACCATTTTCCAGTTTCCAGGATAGCCTGTCTGACTGGAGTCTGCGGCATCCCTAGTTCTGTCCTGGCTTTTGTACAATCAAAAGCCAGGTGAGCTTTAGCCAGCCGGACACCTTCCAGAGAGGCGATGGGTTTGCGTTGGGTGATCCCTGCTATCCACCCGGACGACCTACCCGTCAATTCAGCAATCCAGTAAGGTATTTTGCGCCGGGGGACTGGTATATCAAACAGCTCCTGCAACATGTTGAGTATTTCACTCAAATACAGATTTTCGTTCCCCAGTATATACCTTTCCCCAATTTTACCCTTCTGAGCCGCCAGTATATGTCCTTCTGCAATATCTGAGACATGGGCAAAATTCAACATACATTCGAGAAAAGCAGGAGCTTTACGATCCAGAAAATCACGGATCATCTGATTGGGAGCAGTCAGGTGTGGGTCGTCAGGACCTATGGGTCCAGTAGGGTGGACAATGACTACAGGTAGTCCCTCTTTGGCTGCCTGCAAGGCAGTCTGGTCAGCCTGGTATTTGGACCGGGTGTAGGGGCCAGGCATTTCTTCCAAAGCCGGAAACGGACTTGTTTCATTGATGATGGTTTGACTTGCATTTCTGTATCCTCTGAGAATGGATTCGGTAGAAGTAAATACCAGTTTGCGAATACGGGCAGATCTGGTAGCATCCAGTACTTTTTGTGTACCCACATAATTGATTTCATCAAATACGCTGGGATCAGATGCCCATAAATGGGGATTGCCTGCAAGATGATATACATCCCCAACGCCTTCCAGTACCTCATGCAACAGGTTTGAATCAAAGATTGATCCCTGAACATATTCGATATCTTCAGGAAAGTAATCGGGCTTTGCAGCAAGGTCCAGTACCCTCACATGTGATCCCCTGTCTGCAAGTTGTCTGACAATATGACCACCAATGAATCCAGCCCCGCCTGTTACCAGAGAAATATTAACTGACATGAGCGACCGTAAAATGTTTTAATCATCCTATTACTTGGCTACTTGAAAAACCGGAGCCCTATGAATTTGCACAACTACTTCCCAAAATGAATCACAGTTATGCGCATGTACAAGATATTTGTGAGAGTTAGGAATTGCAATCTTAAGTTGGTAAAGTAATATTACATCCTGCAAGTTGGAAGATGAAATCGACCTATCAGTTTTTCTTTTTGTGTTTTAGCATAACTCCAGCCCATCTTTCATTCATCTGATTAATGAATGTACTGTACCCAAGGAGGGAGGCTCATCCCAATCAAAAAACACGGAAGAATAGCTTATAGTATTTTCAAACAGGGCTTAGATGAGATCAGAACGAACTTACTGAATAACAAACCTATAGATGAATTTGTCAAACTTTTGTCCTGTACGTAG
>CAYXVE010000135.1:0-2856 GCA_964468435.1 uncultured Bacteroidia bacterium
CATTAACTTCAGTACCAGTCTTTGTAACATAGTCGGATTAACCCAGATCACGATAGAAAATGTGAGCAAAGGCGATTTGTTCATTTTTGACACGGATCCAGCAGCAACACTGCAGGAGATAACCATCAATTTTATAGGTTCAGGGAATAATCCTGGAATTGTCAGAATCAACAGTGGGGTAACAGTTTCTTTAAGTTCCAATCTAAATATGAATGATAACAAGGGTATTTTGGAGGTTTTGGGGGTGTTGAATGTGGGAGGATCGGTCAATGCTAGTGGACAAAATCATACCTTCAATATTGATGGGTCTATGAACGTCGATGGCAATTTTGTGGTAGTTAATAACTCCAACTTTAACATTGATGGCAATTTAGATATTGATGGAGATTTTAACACGGGTAATAATGGTACTTTCGGTGGTTCCGGCATCGCATTAATAGGTCAAAATTTCAATCCGGGGAATAATACTGAATGTACTTCCGGACAGCCACTTTGCAGTCAATTCTATGTACGTGGAAATTGTAATGGCAGTGCGCCAATATGTAAAGATATAATAGCCGGTTTTGCCGGTGTTCTCCCGGTAGAATGGCTTGAATTTAGATATGAAACGAGCCCTGAAGGTGTGATTCTTAACTGGAAGACCACTTCTGAACTCAATAATTCACATTTTGAAATTGAGCGTAGAAGTATGGCCTATGATACTGAGTTTCGCAGAATAGGTGAAATAGAAGGAGCAGGAAATTCCCAGGAAGTACTTTCTTATCAATTTCTAGATCCCAGACCTTCAATTGGTACTAATTTGTATCGGATCAGGCAGGTGGATTTTGATGGGACAGATGATTATTCAACAACGATTGAAGTTTTAATCGATATCCGGGAATTGGAAAAACCTGTAATGTTGTATCCCAATCCAGTAGATGGAACCCTCAAAGCACGAATTCTGCCTCGTATTCAAAGTCGGATATTCAAACTTGAATTGGTAGATCTCCAGGGCAAAACGATTTTGAGAAGAGAATTACATACTTCCAATTACTTACAAGAAATGGAGATAGATGTATCGGGTATTGCTATGGGTATATATGTGTATCGCATCATCGATGGTACTGAGATATCCTGGGGAAGATTGATTATGAAATAAGTAATGCGACATATTCAGGCATAAATTAATACGGTACGTTGAACATGTGATGGACATTCAATCAATGAGATCCAGGTTTTCTCGTTACGCAATACGGCCTCTCTCCCCAGACGTTTATTTCATTTAAAGGGGGCATAATTGATAAATGTGTAAAACAACCACTCATCCTGTTTTCCCTGATTAGAATGCGCGTCTTATGAGGGAGTGTGTTTCCCTCTTAACTGGAATCTGCAATTTCCAATCAGGGCTGCCAGATAACCTGGGGTGTTAGTGAAAATATCGTACTATCATGAGTCCATACCCCTAACTATTTATACTACGCAGGATTGCATTAATCCTGTTGGGGATTGTATTTAGGCATAACAAACATAATGACTAACTAATCTTGCATGTTTAACGTTGTATAAATATTGTAGTACTATTTTTAAGATATATATCTGTAAAGGTAATGCACATAAATGATAAAAATCACTCACATTAAAGTGCAATCACCTTATATTTATTATACAAAATAATTATACAGTCTTAATTTCATCCTTTTTTTGATCTGAAAGTTAGCTAGATTCTTAGTACACCCTTAGTACACCCTTAGTATCACTTAATAATTACTGCTTATGAAAAGGTTTTATATCCTTAAATTATATTTTATTGTGCTTTTGACGGGATTTTTGTGGAGTCTTCCCAGTTCCTTGCAGGCACAATGTACCATCACATTTGCAAACAATACCACTGCTGACACTGTACGGTACGCTGGTACTGGATTAGTAGGTGGATGTGGAATTTTCAACCCAGCCAGTCTAACGGTTACTCTTTACGAGAATGATGTATTTATCATAGATCCACCCTCAGGAGAATCTGTAACCATTACCAACAATTTGACGGTCAATTTTAATAGTGGAGGTAAAGTACTCATTGAAGGGCCTGATAAAGTCATTGTTAAAGGTGACCTCATCATTCTCAATAACCAGGGTACCATTCAGGCTATTGGGGAACTGGTCATTGGTGATGATGTACTAGGCGCAAATGTTGATGATATCACCTTTGATATAGACGGCTTATTCCAGGCTAATTCTATGATATTGAACAGCTCTACCAGAATCGATGTGCAAGGTAAAATGTTATTAACAGAAGAATTAAATATTGGTAGTGGAGGAAATATCGATATACGTCCAGGAGGTGTTTTTCAGGCAAATTCCTTCAATGCTGTCGATTTCTTGCGACTTGATGTTGATGGAGATTTTGAGATTGATAACGATTTTGTAGTGGGAGATATTGCATTTATTTATGTTTCGGTTTCGGGCACATTTGAAGCCGATGCTTTTACATCTGCAAATAATATGATACTCATAATTGATGGAAAAGTGTCTCTCAGTGGAGACTTAACTACAGTGGATGGAGCAGTCATAAAAGTTGATGGGCAATTAGGTGCCAATAGCATTACAGGAGGAAATGATATTGAAGTAAATGTCAATGGAAGTATATCAGTTGAGACAGCTTTTACCTTGGGAAACGATGCGATCATCACATCATCTTTGGGTAAAGGAGAAATAACAGGTGGAGTTTTAAATCTGGGATCAAATCCTATTTGTGTAGGTTCATGTGCTCTTTATGGCTTTTCTTCCTGCAAGGGTGATGATTGTGATCTTATCTTCTTCGATCTCTTCAACATCCTGCCTGTAGAATGGTTATCTTTTGACTATAGACTGGAAGA
The DNA here is from genome assembly GCA_964468435.1 of uncultured Bacteroidia bacterium. Classification (GTDB taxonomy): domain Bacteria; phylum Bacteroidota; class Bacteroidia; order J057; family J057; genus JBCCTX01. The sequence continues at coordinate 2,850 of CAYXVE010000135.1, forward strand.
GGTTGGC
>CAYXVE010000136.1:0-2770 GCA_964468435.1 uncultured Bacteroidia bacterium
GTAATTGAAAACCCGCGAGACACTTCCCTGACTCGTGAAGCAGCCATAGCCATCCGGGAGATCGAATCCAACATGGTGAGAGTGTATGGTGGGACCTTTGAAATGGGTAGTGAGAATGGTGATAGTGATGAGAAACCTGTTCACGAGGTACAACTAAGCACCTATGAGATTGGACGCTTTGAGATTACCCAAGCCCAGTGGGAAGCGGTGATGGGAGAGAACCCAAGTCGCTTCAAAGATTGTCTGAATTGTCCCGTGGAACAGGTATCCTGGGAAGATGCTCAGAAATTCATTCAGGAGCTTAACCGCCTTACAGGCGGAGGCTACCGTTTGCCGACCGAAGCAGAGTGGGAGTTCGCCGCAAGGGGAGGAAATGAAGGGAAAGGCAATCAATACGAATATTCGGGAGGGAATGACCTGAGTGTAGTAGGGTGGTATGCCAGTAATTCCAGTAGCAAGACACATCCTGTAGGAGAGAAAGCTTCCAATGAGTTGGGCATATATGACATGTCAGGTAATGTATGGGAGTGGTGCAATGACTGGTATGATAGGGGCTATTATTCAAGCAGTCCGAAGTTGAATCCTCTTGGCCCTGAATCGGGTCAGTACCGGGTGTACTGCGGGGGCAGTTGGGACAACGACGCTTCTTACTGCCGGGTGTCTTATCGCAGCTTCATCACCCCGTCTGACCGTGACTACTACCTCGGGTTCCGTTTATCCAGGTCGGTTCCTTAGGTTACCTTGTGTGTTTGTTACTTTGTTTCCTTGTGTCGCCGCCGTAGGCGGCCGTGGGCCCTGTTTTTCAGCCTTGTGGAGAAGTTTCCTATGTTTGCCCCCGCCGCTCCGCAGCGCAGCCGGAGCAGGGCGGGGGCCGCCGATGTCTACTCGGCTCCTTTAATCCGGTAAATGGTTCGTTCGGTCACCTGGTACTGCCGGGCTAGCTGCTTTGCCAGTTTTTTAATGTCCGTCTTGGCATCGAGCTTTTCAAAGGCAGCCCGGATTGCTAGCTTTTCTGCATCCGTCAGGCGACGTTTTTTGCCAAATCGTCGCTGTGCAGGGGGAGTAGCCTTCGAACGTAAGGGCGCACGGATCCCTATCCCATCAAATAACTCTGAGGACGCAGGGGACTGTCCGTTTTTGCCTGATGAAGCGGGAGGTTGGGAGGTGGTTGGGGACGAAAGGGTTTTGTTAGCAGACGCGGTGCGCAGATGGGAATGGTCAGTAACCTTGTCACCAGATGTCAGCAGAAAATCTATCATGTACGGATATCTAAGAAAATTGAATGCTTATCCGAGATTTGTGTAATCTGTAACACAGGTTGATATTTTAAATTCGCAACCTCATTAGACGTCGATAAAGATAATGGGAAATAAAAAAAGCGCACTTATTACAGGCGCATCTAGCGTTATAGGTCATGCTTCCGCTAAAATGTTACTGAAAAATGGCTTCAAAGTATATGCTATAGCTAGAAGAACGCACTTAATCAAAGATTGGGAAGAATTAGGTGCGGTGGTGATGGATTGTGATGTTACAAAAGATGAGGACGTTCAAAACGTGATGGATACTATCATCCAAGAGATTTTCCAAAGATCAGCATTAATTTTATAGAAAACTTATTGCACATCTTTTAGGTGTGCTGTAAGAATTTTGAAATAAAAATTATAAATATATTGAATTGTAAAGGTAGATCTCTTTGAGGGGTATAAACATTTAGTTTTGGTCCCCAATGATAACCTTTATATGATCCATATCTAAGATAAAGCAATATGAATGAGTTTTATCAAAATTTCAGGGTTTGGTGGCAAAAACCTCGTAAATACGAGGATAAACTGCCAGATAGATCAGTAACCTATTTAGAGCTATTCTATGACCTTGTCTATGTTGTTATTATTGCGCAGTTGAACCACACTCTGACAGAGCATCTTAATTTTCATGGATTACTAACTTTTGGCTTTTTATTTCTAATGGTTTGGGTGGCATGGTTTAATGGCGCCGTTTATCATGATGCGCATGGTAATAATGACATAAGAACCCGCATCTTTACATTTCTTCAAATGTTTAGTGTAGCTGGAATGGCACTATTTGCGCCTGATGCTATAGGAGAGGGTTCTGCTGGCTTTGCGCTAAGTTATGCATTCTTTTTAGTGGTAATTACTTTTTTATGGTGGCGTACTGGTTTTCACGATAAAGCTCATTCCATATTGTCAGTACCTTATTCATTTACCTATCTATTTGCTACGGTATTGATGGTCGTTTCTGCTTTTGTCGAGGAGCCAACTCGCTATTATTTATGGGTTCTATCACTTTTTTGTATGCTATTTCTGCCCGTTTTACTGATCTATTTCAGGCTTAATGACAAACGAGTTAAAGAGCAAATTGAGAGGTCACCGATGGTTACCCCTTCTTTGGCTGAACGCTTTGGCTTATTTATGATTATCGTATTGGGGGAAGTTATTGTTGCTGTTGTGCAGGGACTATCGCATATTCATCACATTAACATTACTTCTGTACTAATTGCGTCATTAGGAATGGGTATTGCTATTGGTTTGTGGTGGCTTTATTTTGATTTGATCTCCTCATATCTACCCTTTTCAGGTATACTAGGTAATGCATTCTGGGCTTATTTACATTTACCCCTTACAATCGGGATTGCAACGATTGGTGCGACCCTTTTGAATATCATCGAAAATACCGACCATGAATTGACCATGACCATCAAATCGGTTATGGTTGGTGCGGTATGTACTGTTTATGTTTCAATAGTGCTTAT
>CAYXVE010000137.1:0-2769 GCA_964468435.1 uncultured Bacteroidia bacterium
CCCTGTCCTATCGGCTTTGTCTTCAGGTTTTTCTTTCCCAAAGCTTTTGTATAGGTAAGTCTAAACAGGGTAGGATCCCAGGAAAAGGCCCAAAAAAGATTCAGATCAATGGGATCAAAAGAGCGTTCGACTAACCATCTGTCCAACCAGAAAATATCCTGAACTGCCAAAGAGATAGCATCAGAACCCTGATTCCATTTTTTCTGCACGCCCAGGCTGAGATTTCCCATAGGTTCCATCACATTGGCGTTGAAGAACCGGCTAGAGAAAAAATTCCCTGTTACTTCTACTGCAAAGTCCTTGGGTAACTGAAACCGCTGATAGCTGCTGAACTGCACACTTACCAGATCATCTTCGAGTTTATACCCCAAGTGATCACCCTCAATGCTTTGGTACAGTAGCAAAACCGAGTTTTGAGTAGTCCAAAATGGTGTGATCTGTAGGGGTGCATTCCAGGAAAATGTAATGGTCTCTATCAGATCCAAGTTGTCGGGCCTCAATATAAGTTGCTGATTCCCTTCGAATTGTTGAGGCTGAAACTTCACGATGGCATTTTCCTGGCGCGCATATTCCAACCCTATAGTCTGCCCTTTAAATGAAGTACTCAGCTTAACAATATCAGTCGTTGCGGGAAAAAGTGACGTATTGCCCGTAGAAAGCAGATCTGTATCCAAAAATAATACAAATGGAGCCATGTCATTAAAGGTTGGCCGGGCAATCCGCCGATTATAAGAAAACTCAAGATTTAAACCAGGCTTTAGCGTCCGGGAGATACTGATGTTGGGTAAAAGATTTCCAAAAGAACGATCCAGCAGGTCTTCCCCATTTAGGTCGTCAAGCTGTGTAAGGGTGTGTTCGTACCGAAGCCCTAACATAAGCTGCGTCAAAGAATCCCATGCTCCACTGACACTGAAATATCCTGCCCAGATATCCTCATTCAGAAGAGTACTTTCAAATCCCTCTGCATTGATCTCTATCTGTGAAGTGTTAGTGAGATTGACTTCGTTGGTAAATTCAGACAAACTGGCTTTAACTCCAGTCGCCAACTGCCAGCCTTTTGCTAGCGTATGCTGATAGTCTATTCGTCCAACCACGATGTCGATAGGAGTTTCCTTGGAAGCTTCCCATTCCTGAGTAACTGTGGAACTAAACCCAGATGTATCTGGGTTCAGGCGGTAGGCAGTGGGATTATCATCGTGAAAATAGAGGTAATCCACATCCACATTCAATGAACTTGATGGACTAAGCTGATGGCGTAAATTTAGATTGCCCATGATATGTCGCCAGTGATTGATTTCTAGGATCTCCATCAGATTCATACTATCTACCGTTGGAGTACGAATGGTAATTGTATTGAGTGCCTCCATATCCCATTTATTACTATATCCAGCAATCAATCCACCTAGGGAGGTGCGATCATTGAGTGCAACATCCCAACCCAGGCGTACACTGTGCACATTCGTGACGATATCCCGGTCGCTAAGCGTACTGACCTTTCTGGAAGTAGATAGACGATTTCTTTCAACATCCCAGAACTGCTCAAAACCTGCGCGTTGATAGCTGTATTGTCCATTAAGACTCAACCGATTTTTGCGATGCGTAAAAGACACCGCGATCCCTCCTGAATTCCCTTGCGTTACCCCTCCCAATCGTTCATCATCTCCATAGAAGTACCCTCCATTGACAGATACATTTCCCTGAGTCCCAATCTCTGAATTATCTTTCATTACTATATTGATAATCCCTGCATTTCCCTCTGCATCATAAGATGCTTCGGGATTTGTGATCAATTCAATCTTTTCAATACTCGCAGCAGGGAGTGTCTGCAGCATCTGTATGGCCGCCTCAACAGGGATGCGTTGTGCTTTACCATTGATGGCAACCATGGCTCCCTCCTTACCGGCAATGGATATCCCCCCCATTTGAGGATTGATAGAAACTCCCGGAGAACTACTCAGGATGTTCAATGCATCACTACCGGCAGATATTACACTGTTTTCCACGTTGATTGTCAAGCGGTCTGACTCCTGAACAAATAGCGGTTTTACCGCTTCTATAACCACCTCATCTATCGTGGCAACCTGAGGTTGAAGTACGATGTCATCTAGTGAAATATCAGCTCCAGACTCCTTGATACTGATCATATCAGACAAATAGGACCGATATCCAACCATGGTCGCCGCAATCCGGTAATCCCCTGTTGATACCTGCTTGATTTCAAAGCTACCCCGCTCATCGGCGAGTGTGCCTCTTGCCATGGTAGAATCAGTTTTGCGAAGCAGGAGGACATTGGCATAAGCTCCTGCATTTCCCTCATTGAGCATAATTCTTCCGCTTATCGTATTCTGGGCTGCTAGGGATTCCCAGGCAAGAATCACGAATGCAAAAAATACTAAGGTATACTGCGAGATAAATTTCATCGTTCTGAGGTTAGGTGTTATGGCTTGTCTATAAATTTATCTATAATAAATAATACTAACGTTATCAAACCGTGAAATACATGTAGTGCAATGCATAAAAAGCCGTTAAAAAACGGTCAAAACTTTTTAAGTTGTTATTGACTTAAGCTATGTTATTGACTTTCGCACGGATCAAATAGCATTGTCGGGCGTACCTGAGATCTTGGATACCTATCCAGGACAGTTTCTTCAGGGATTTTATGTCAATGGATGTAAAACTTTTGAACAATCACTGGAAACAACCTAAAACTGGATTAAAGGTCAGCGTCTTGCTCGCCTGGAATCAATTGCTGAGTATTTTCTGAGAAAA
>CAYXVE010000138.1:0-2545 GCA_964468435.1 uncultured Bacteroidia bacterium
TTACATTCCCAATATCCACCCTCGCCCAGGGAAACTACATCCCCACCCCCTCATTTTTGCTGAAAAAAATAACTTAAGCATATAAATACTTATAAATCACATACTTAATAATCTTCTGCCTTACACTTGTTACAAGCCAGCTATACTACTACGCTTATATTTTTGGAATATGTAGTACTTCTGGGTGTAAATGAATTGCCAAAGTGTAATGTTAGTGGATATAAATTCATTTACTTTATATACTATAAAATATAGTTTAAATAAAATAAATTTTTAGTTACAAACAAAATGTGTTGCTTGTATTTTGAAGCTTTTATGGTTCGAATTTGGGTTTATCCCTTTATATGATCCGCTGCGTAGGTCAGCGACGCAAGAATATCTTCACTGGTCAGGTTGGGAAAATCGTCCAGGATTTCCTCCATACGCATCCCCAAAGCCAGGTAACCCAGTACACCTGCTACCGTAATGCGTTAGTTGCGGATATAGGTTTATCTGCTTCGCTTTCCTGGTTCAATAGTAATGTGTTTTGTATAATCTTTCATAACTGCCTTATTTTGATAATCAACGCAATCTGATTACTCCGATCCTGTCTCAAAACTCCATCTGTTTCATCAGTTCCTTCAAATGCTCCTTCAAGCTATCCGGGGAGATCACTTCCACCCCCTGGAAATAGCTTCCCAGGATAAAGTTGGTGATCCCGATAAACTGGGCATTGACTTCACATTGGAAATCATACATATCTTCCTCAGCCGCCTCTTCGATATGCCGCTTTGCCATAGGGAATCGCTCAACCAGTTCATTGCGGGCACCTACAGATAATTTGAGATGCACGGGTACCTGCTCATGGCTGGAGATCCGGAACGGGTCGGTATACATGATAACATGATATCCTTCGTATTCCCATGACCCATTTAGTATCCTGACGCGTTTGATCCTCGAAATCCGGAAGTGACGGACTTTCTTCTTATCTACATCAAAGGCATGTATGATATCATCCGGTGGACTGGTATGAAAAGGCTCTACACGACGGTCTCTAGTCTGATTACTATTGGAAGAGGGATAATCCACCAGGATTACCTGCAATTGCTCTCGCTGCGCCTGAAGCAGGCTGTCTACTTTATCCAGATAGGGCTTCCGGAGATATGCATGGCCTAGTAGGTGATAATCATAGATAGCACTGAGCTTTTCTTTGAGCTTTTCAGCCCTAGGGGAATGTGGTGCAATACTATCAATGGCCTTTTCTAATATGTATTGATCCTCCTCTGTAAAATGAAGTAAATATTTGAGTTGTTTGTATGGCTGGGTAACCTGAAAAGCGTAGCGGAACTTCTTATCGTGATTCAGCAATAAACCCGCATTTTCAAAACACTCAAAATCAGTCTTGATAGTGTCAGCACTAAATCCATATCTATTGGCAAGATCCTTCTTGGTGTAAGCATAAGGCCGTTCCAGAATAGCCAACATGACCCTAAGCATTCTGGCACGTGCTCCATATTCGTGTTCCTTTCTCCTGAGCATGATTCCTGGTATTAGTAAACCCTATTCATCCTGTCAATCTTGTCTAGTACCCAACAACCGAGTCGCACCAAATCCCAATGCATTTTCTCCCCCAAACCCTGCCAGCATACCTACCCGTATATATTCCATAGGAGCAGTCAACTCAAAATCATACATGTACCCCACGATCTTCGTCTCCGCAGGCGTATGGGCCTTGATCCGGATCAGTCTGCGTTTGGGCTCTTGGCTGAGACACTGGAATGTCAGGTCAACCTCCTCCGTCAGAGGTTTCGCCAGTCCGTGAGCTACAGCAGTCTGATACTTATTCCGGAGGTTATTCAGCAGTAAGACATCATATTCTTCATCATGGGGAGATACATAATTGTGCCACAGCTTGCCATCGGCCTTTTCCACAGGTTGACTCACCATGAGCGGTGAAGTAGTTTTGAGTCTCACGCTCATCTGTTCTCCCGCATGTCTTTGAGTCAGATTTTGCGCATCGGGCACCAGCTCAATGCTTTGTGTCTGCAGATCTACTTGTGTGATTTTATCACCCAACTGAAACTGCTCCAAGCGGAATAAGCCCATAATCATCTCTTCAGCAGTCTGAGGCACCAAAAATGAGATGACAAATGAAATTTCCCTGCTGTGAATTTTGATGCGATCATCGATAATCTCAAACTTAGGAGGTATCCACAGACTCGAAAAAGTAAATAACTTGAATCGCTTATGGCCCGATACATAACCCTGACTATGCAGAAAACTAGCAAAATCCGAATTAGCTTTGTAAATCAGGCTGTATATCCAACTACTCAACTCGTACTGATACGATAATGGAAGCATTTGGCCGGGATGTACAACGCGAAATATTACTTTGAATTGCATAATTGCTACGATTAAATAATTCCTATTTCAGAACGTTAAATTAAGCGTAGAAAGTATTTCAGGCAAATAAAATCTCCACAAATCTTGTCCATCCTGTCTAAATCTTCCCCGTCCCTCTTGTAAATCCTGTCAATCCTGTCCAAATCTTCCCCGTCCCTCCTGT
>CAYXVE010000139.1:0-2536 GCA_964468435.1 uncultured Bacteroidia bacterium
TCGACAGCCTCTGGATGTCATCGCCAGAGAAAATATTACAATCACCGATATCAAAGTAACCCCTTTATCCTACGTCCCCGGAGATGAAAGAGATCTATGGGGAGTAGGTAAATATATAGTATGGAAAACTGATGCAGCCTTGGTTGAAGTATTTACTGACCAGGGAATCGTGGGGTTTGCAGAAGGCACCCCATATAGCAATCCTGCTGAGATCCAGAAATATACCGATAAACACGTAAAGCCTGTGATGATCGGAAAAAATCCCTTTGATGTGGATTATCTCACTTCCGGAGGTCCCTGGAGGGATTACCTGCCCCGCGCAGCCTGGGCTGGTGTCAACAATGCCTGCTGGGACATCATCGGTAAAGTTAAAGGTGAACCCGTGTACAAATTACTGGCAACAGATTGTGAGCCCATGACACGCATCCCGATCTATGCCAGCGGCGGAGTCAATCACAAATGGTATGAAGATGGTACTCAGCAATTGATTGATGAAGCGCTTCAATATAAGGAAATGGGCTATACCGCCTTTAAATTCCGCAATGGTACGGATTGGGTGTACAGCAATATGACGATGTACAAATATCTGAACGTACTTCGCGAGCTTCGCGAAGCTGTAGGTCCGGATTTCAAGCTTATGCTAGAAAAACACCCCTGGACATTCGATCAGATTGTCAATGAACTATGTCCCGTACTCGAAGAACTAAAATTTTACTGGTATGAAGAACCTATGAATCAATGGGAAGAAGGCAGTGTCGAACGGCATCTGGCGATCAATGAAGCCATGCCCAGCGTAATGATCTCAGGAGGGGAACGCTTTACCAACCGCTTTCAGCTACAGCAATGGATCGCTGAAGGTGCCTATGACATTATCCAGTCCGATTGTAATCTTACGGGTATTAGTGAAAACTGGCATATCGCCAGGATGGCGAACCTGTACGGTCGACTGCAGTGCCCGCACAACTGGCATGGTGGCCTGACGACCATCTCCAATATTCACTTTGTAGCCAGCGCTCCTAATGGACACATGTGTGAACTCAACCAAACCTTCAATCCACTTAAAGAGGATATCTTCAAAGAACCACTAACAGTCGAAAATGGCTATATGACGCTTTCGGATAAACCGGGATTTGGAGTAACGCTAATCGATGATATCGCAGAGCGTTTCCCCTGGGCGCCAGGGAGCTATATGAAGGAAAACCCAAGGATTAAGGAATAGTGCTGACATCCCAATAATATCCCCGTTTACTAGTGTTTTAGGATTACAGGTATGAGGGGGAAATATCATCATATCCATAAATTCGGCAGGTTATTCAGCCCTGAAAACGCAATCAATGGTATTTTGTCTTTTCAGACAAATGTTTCGCACTCAATATAACTCATGAGAAGATAGCTGCTTTTCAGTCCTAAAAATTAGTACAGTTTGCGTCTAAATGATATTTTCTACTTATCTTTTCCATAAATATTGATCATGAACCGAAGAACCTTCCTCCAAAACACTTCACAAGTCAGTATTGCACTGTCATTACCTCTGGAATTAAGGGTGCCCAATCCATTAGCCGATGTTCCCATCGGTATCATTGGCCTGGATACCTCCCATTCCATCGCCTTTACCAAGATCTTCAATACAGCCAATGAAAAAACTATAAGCGGATTCCGCGTTACACATGCCTATCCCAGAGGAAGTTATGAAATCGAGTCCAGCTATAGCCGTATCCCACAAAATACCGAGGACATTAAGCAGATGGGTGTCAAAATCGTCAAATCCATAGACGAACTGCTGGAAAATGTCGAGATGGTTTTACTGGAAACAAATGATGGCAGACTGCATCTTGAACAGGCTGCGCAAGTATTTGAGGCCGGCAAACGAATGTTTATTGACAAACCCATTGCTGCAAGCCTGAATCATGTGATCAGGATATTCGATATGGCTAAACAATACAATATCCCTATGTTTTCAGCATCCTCACTTAGATATGCTCCATCGACACAGGAAGTGGTCAGTGGCAGCATCGGCGAAGTACTGGGGGCAGATACCTACTCCCCTGCCAAACTAGAACCCACTCACCCGGATCTATACTGGTATGGCATACACGGAGTAGAATCGCTATTTACTGTCATGGGTATAGGATGTGAGAAAGTTAGAAGAATTTACAGGGAAGATACTGATGTAGTCATCGGAGAATGGAAAGATGGCAGGATTGGCACCTTCAGAGGACTGCGCAAAGGTAAATCCAACTACGGTGGAATAGCCTTTGGCACAGAAGGAATCGCTGAAGTAGGAAAATACGAAGGATATGAACCACTGGTGGTAGAAATCGCCAACTTTTTTCGCACAGGCGATGTTCCCATCGCTCCGAAGGAAACCATCGAAATTTTCGCTTTCATGCAGGCCGCCGAGGAAAGCAAACACCGTAACGGTGAACCCGTGGAAATAGCTGAAATATTAAATCAACCGTAGAGGCACCTCGTCTGTGCGCTTGTCCAGATATCTCTAGGTGGCTTAATTAAAATACATTGATCAAGCAGAGCTTAA
>CAYXVE010000140.1:0-2535 GCA_964468435.1 uncultured Bacteroidia bacterium
AACACACAAGGTAACCTAAGGAACCGACCTGGATAAACGGAACCCGAGGTAGTAGACACGGAAAGACGGGGTGAAGTCGTAGCGATAAGACACCAGGCAGTAAGAAGCGAAGCTGTTCCAACTGCCCCCGCGGTTCACCCGGTAAGACCCACTAGCTGGGCCTCTGGGATCACGCGTCGGACTGTTTGCATAGTAATCGCTCCCATACCAATCCCAGCACCACTCCCAAACATTGCCACTCAGGTCAAATAGCCCCTGATCGCCCTGCTCAAAGCTCCCTACCGGCGCGGTATACACATACCCATCCTCGTACCCCTCAAATATGGTCCAGTCAGTAAACTTCTTTTTCGCACTTTCATCTGCTACATTTCCATGCGGAAATTCATTTCCCCAGGCATACTTGATCCTTTTCCCCAGATTCCGAGCGGCATACTCCCACTCTGCCTCCGTAGGAAGCCGATACCCATTGGCTGACCAGTTGGCTGATACGTTCTCCCCATTGATGGTATAAACCTCCTGATAGCCTTCCTGGCGACTCTTCCAGTTGCAATAATGCACCGCATCATACCAGCTTACATGCACCACCGGATGGTTGTACTCATTACGGGGACGTTTATTGCCCTCTGCATCGTCTTTCCAGGTAACCCCATCCCATTCTTCCCATTTTCCAGTCCACCTGTAACTGTGCCCTTCCTTATCAGCCGTCGTTTGATAGCCCGTTGCTTCAATGAAGGACTTGAATTCTCCCACACTTACCTCCGTTCTCCCCAGGTAATAATCACTCACTGTAACCGTATGTACGGGCTTTTCATCATCTCCTCCTTCTCCAAAAGTATCGCCCATCTCGAAGGTCCCGCCTTGAATGAAGACCATACCAGGGACTTCGGGGGGAATTTCTTTTAACCGTTCGATCTCCAATTGGGCTGCCGGGGCATATCTTCCGTTGGGATAGTCTTCCAGGTATCGCTGATAGCAATCCAGGCTTCCACAGTCCCGGGCAGCTTCAAAAGCCTTGCGATCTTCTTGTGCAGGAGCTTTAGGGCGGGCGATAGTAGGGGGTACAGAGCTACTCGCTCTCCGGAAGAAAAAATTACGGGGACCAGGTTCATTGATTCCGAAAGTTCCTGTTCGGGGTCTAGGCTCTACCGTTTCCAGAAAACCCTGGATTTCGATATAGGTAAGTAAAGGATCTTCATCATTAGTACTCCGTAGGGCTGTTAGAAATTGATATATAAAGGGAGATTTGTCTGGGGTCCGTTCTTTGCCTCCGGAAGTAAGATAGAGACGGGTCTGATATTGCAGATGCTCCTGCATGTAGCTTTCAATACGGATCTCATCAATGGTTACCGCTCCTTGTGGGGTAGGTCGTCCCCAGGAGGGTTCGTTGTCCTCGTCTCCTCGAAGTCCGATCCGGTCGTCCAAGGTACCAGAAAAGCAGGCATCTATGGCCAGCAGGATATTTTTGCAGGGAATGGCATTGATCGCCCTTTTGAATCGATCGTGAGGGATATAGGTATCCTGATAGCGGTCGTTTTTTCGTCCATCCACGGGAATGAGAAAGCCTTCTTTGGTATCTTCTATAAAGGTGCCATGACCAGAGAAGAAAATAAATAATTGATCATCCTCCTGATAAGAGCGATCACGATATTCGTTCAGCTTATCATAGATGGTATTCCGGTCAGGATCTTTGACGAGTTCTACTTTGAAGCCATACTTATTCCTGAGTTCCTCTGCTACGGCTTCTCCATCGTCGATAGGATATCGAAGATCACTCCAATACTTATAGTTTTCAATGGCGAAAATAAGGGCATAGTCCTTGCCCTCACGAGCAGGAAATTCTGGACTTCTACTTCCCACAAAACACCAACAGATCACCAGGGCGTAACACAAATGTTTCATTTCGGCTTATCTTTTATGATCCCAAAATAACATTTTTTGGCGAATGAAAAATCCCCCTTTCTCCTTCGAGCGGATGCCTACCAGAGAAAGTGGGATGAGAATATGGACTATCAATACACGTTAAGATAAATAAATCTCTAGGATATAGTAGCTATACAACTTTTCAGTTTAGCCTCGACCTCAGACCACTGGTTCAACACCTGATGATTTGTAAACCTTATCAGATGGTATCCCATTTCCAATAGGATATTCTCCCTAATTTGATCATATTCTATTTGGTGTTGATGTATTTCCCCGTCAATTTCTACTAGTAATTGCTTCTCATAGCAATGAAAATCTGCAATAAAGTAAGATTTCATACCCATCATATTCGCATGTTGAATAACATATTGACGGTTAAACTTGAGGCCCAAAAATTTTCTTCCTCTCACTTTATCCCAAAATGCCTGTTCTGCAGAAGTTGGGTTTTTCCTGAGTGTTCGCGCGTACTCGAGTATGGTATTGTAGTGCATAGGCATGCAGTTTTTGTTTTGAACCCACCCTAAATCCCCTAACCGCCAAGCTAAGAAAAATTTATTTCTTTTCCTTCTTGAGGACCCTTCCGCTGCATCCCGGTTTCCCTCCCAAAGGAAACCA
>CAYXVE010000141.1:0-2469 GCA_964468435.1 uncultured Bacteroidia bacterium
ATTCTGCTCATCTGGTAGATATCATTCTCGATGCAGAAGAAGCCTTTGATATAGAAATAGATGATGACTCCGCAGAAAAAATGCTTACAGTAGGTGCTGCTATTGAAATTATCCAGGACAGAGTCAAATGAAAACTGGCAATGATATCGTAGCCCTGGAAGATCTATCCTGGAGAGTACGATCAGTAAACGCTCGATATCTGAACAAGATCTGTACGCCATCCGAACAAGCAATGATCCGAAACGCTTCACAACCAGTTCATGCTATTGCTGCATGCTGGGCTATCAAGGAAAGTGCCTATAAAATTTACCATCAATTGACTCGCCACCGATACTTTGCCCCATTGGATTTTAATGTTTTAGTTTCCCCGGAAATCTATAACAAACAAATAGAAGTATCTAACCTTCAGGTCCAAACCCCCATCGGACTTCTCCAGACAAGACTTGAAAAGTATGAAAGGTATATCCATGCTGTTACACAAGAGTTCTCATTCCAGCATCATTTTAACCTGATTACAGACACATTTCATGTGCCCTTTTCATCTCTGAATGATCAGTCCTGCTTCCTTAAGTCTCAACTGTTAAAAAAGCTTTCACAATTTCGGGTCTACCAAAATCACTCTCTCCAGATTGTCCATGACTCAGACGGCATTCCCAGAATTTCGTATGGCAATAACTTCCTCCCTATCTCACTCTCTATCAGTCATGATGGTATCTGGGGAGGATATAGTATGCTTTTGCCTTATGTATGGGGTCAATAAGCAGAAATCATAGCATTTGATGTAAAAGACATTTCTACCTGTCTTTTTAGATCTTTGAAAAGTAAAAATATTTCTTAGTACGTCTCATCTATACACTTATTTAATTACCCACTAATTTTCACAATCATGGCCAATTCAGATGCTAAAACAGATGAGACGATTCAGATTCCCTGTTGTCCTGATTTCGAACAAGACGTTGAGCAGGACGTAGTCAATTTTCGTCGCAGACTTGTTGTTCCGACCAACGTACGTGATCCACGCGGAAATGTAGTCCGTGTAGAAGTCATTATTCATTCCCGTTTCAAACGTATATCAGGTCCACTTGCTGTGGGTGACCTCGTGTACACCACTACTCTGCTACCTGGTGAAAGGGTACGGCTGGCATCTACAGATCGCAGAAGCCGCTTCAGTTTCGATAGTGAGAGTAATCTCAGCTACCGGAGTGAGCAGATCTCTGAATCTCAGTACAGAATGTCAGCATTGCGCGCTTTCATGGCAGATCAGACCAGTGTGGACAGCATTTCTCAGAGTAACCAATCCGGGGGAAGCTGGGATTTTCACGGTGATGCCAGTGGTTCACTGGGATTTTTCTCAGCCAGTGCTGACACCAATGCCAATGGTAGTCACAGCGCTTTTTCAACGCTGGATTACCTGCGCGAACATCGAGCCCATGCTGAATTTTCTGATCACCAATCTGTCGAAGCGACACGCAAGGCACACTCAGTGTCTATCGGGGAGGTTTCTTCCCGTACTCACAGAGAAGGAGAATCAGAGGATCATTTTGAAGCAGCTTCGCGGGTATTCAGCAACCCCAACAAGTGTCATGCCGTTACCTTTTTGTTTTATCGGCTCAATAAAACCGAAACACTCCGTTTTGAAATTGTCTCAGTAGTACGAAAAGTGATCGACCCAGCAGCGCCGACACCCCTTCCAGGCAAAGCCCTTCGCGAAAGAGGACAGATTTCCACGATCACCCAAGAAGTTCCTGCTACCAATACAACCAGGCTGGAGATTCAGCAACGTGCACTACAGAGTGAAGCACAACTCAAGCAAGCACAGTTTACTGACAATACGGGATTCGCAACCCCTAATGCTGGTCCATTTCTCGCTGCACGGATAATCAATACCAGTGTAGATACTGCTCCGCTGGAACAGGAAGTACGCACAGCAGCCATCCAGGAAGTGGATACAGAACTAGCGAAAGCAGGCATCCTGGATCGCTCAGGAAATATCAACCAGGAAATCATCAGTGAACTATCCTTTGAGCGTAAAACCTCTATCCCTACAGCAGGTATCATCGTAAGAAGTTGTCTGGATGATTGCGATATTTGTGAAACAGAACTCAAGGAAGAAATGAAGCTAGATCTGGAACACAAACGCTTGCAGAACAAACTTCTCGAAAAGCAGATCGAATTGCTGGAGAAATCCCAGGAATACCGCTGCTGTCCCTATGAGGAGGAAAAGGAAGATTGATCATTGACCTGCTCATTTTTTAATCAGGACGCAGATATAAAGAGCCAAATACTCGCTAACTTAGATAATTCCTAAACAAAAGGGTCATCTCAATTATCTGCGTCCGATTTATTTTTTCTATAGGTATTATTCAAGACTGCCAGCCTCTACCACCTCCACCCAATGTCTGGGTTTTCCCTCCGTAAAATGCTCAATCTGATGGCGGCAACTGAAACCACAGGCTACGAGACCCGTAT
>CAYXVE010000142.1:0-2251 GCA_964468435.1 uncultured Bacteroidia bacterium
TTAAAAATAAATTGGCGTCAACACAATATCTACCCGCCTATTTGCCAGGCGACCCCGATGTGTATTATTGTCGTACAATGCATTTTCCTGCCCATTGTCTTTGATGATGATACGCTCCTCAGGTATTTCCAGCTTTTTGAGTTGCTCGATCACCGAACGGCTTCTCATTTTGGAAAGCCATTGATTGTATTCCACGCCGCCGATATTGTCGGTATGACTGGAAATGCCAATCTGATATTGGTCCAGATCGTCTACAGATTCTATGAACTGCCGGATTTCCTGTATTTGCTGCTGATCGATATAATAACTCCCTCCGCCAAAAAATACACGCTTGATCTTGACATCCTGGGTGGGTTGGGATACAGATAGACTCGCGATGAATAACAGCTGGGAAAATGCGATCAGAAATTTCATGGTCAGGCAGTTAGTCTTTTTATGGGTAAACGACTGTACTTAAACAAAAGTTCTTATCTTTGAAGAAAAGGAACAATTCGATAGACCCTAGACGTAGGCTAAAAAGCCTTGGTGCATAGTAGATTCTTATCAACAAGCTTTCGCGTATATGAAATACCGCACATTTGGACGCACAGGTTGGCAAGTAAGTGAAATTGGCTACGGCATGTGGGGAATGGGAGGCGACTGGAAGGGAAATGACGATGAACGTAGTCTTTCATCCCTGAATCTGGCCGTAGATTTAGGATGCAACTTCTTCGATACAGCATGGGCTTATGGAAGTGGTAAAAGTGAAATGCTTTTAGCCCAACTCCTGAAGCAACATCCGAATAAAAGATTATACACTGCTACCAAACTACCTCCCAAAAACCGTAAATGGCCCTCTAAACCTGATTATACATTGGATGAGGTTTTTCCCACCGACTACATAAGGGAATATACCGATTACAGTCTCAAAAACCTTGAGGTGGATACCATAGATCTCATGCAGTTTCACGTATGGGAAGATGCTTGGGCCGATCGCGATGAGTGGAAAACGGAACTGGACAAACTCAAGCAGGAAGGTAAGATCCAGGCAACGGGGGTAAGCGTCAACCGTTGGGAACCGGGAAATTGTCTCGAAACCCTGAAAACAGGGCAGATCGATGCTGTACAGGTCATCTACAACATCTTTGATCAGGCACCTGAAGATAAACTGTTCCCACTTTGTGAGGAACTGAATATTGCGGTAATTGCCCGTGTGCCATTTGATGAGGGTACACTTACCGGTAAGCTTACATATGATACGACTTTCCCGGAGGGAGACTGGAGAGGAACCTATTTTGTCCCGGAAAACCTCAAATCCAGTGTGGATCACGCTGAAGCACTTCGCAAAGATTTACCCGAAGGGACAGACATGCCGGAAATTGCCTTGAAATTTATCCTGCATCATCCAGCCGTAAGTACCATCATCCCAGGTATGCGTAAAGAACCTCATGTAAGATCTAATATCGCCACCAGTGATAGCGAAAGGCTTTCGCAAAACATGATCCAAATGCTGCGTAAGCATCGCTGGGACCGGGTACCGACCTGGTGGTCTCAATGATTAGAAAGCATTGTGCTGAACCCATTTGCGCAGTTTGTCTATAAGTCCCTTGAAATCTTCGGGCCATTCACTGTCAAAATGCATGCGTTCACCGGTATCAGGATGTGTGAAAGCAAGGGATTTGGCATGTAATGCCTGTCTGGGTAATACTTCAAAGCAATTTTTGATAAACTGCTGATACTTTTTGGTCTTAGGTCCGGCCAATTGGC
Source organism: uncultured Bacteroidia bacterium (assembly GCA_964468435.1). Lineage (GTDB taxonomy): Bacteria > Bacteroidota > Bacteroidia > J057 > J057 > JBCCTX01. The sequence continues at coordinate 1,747 of CAYXVE010000142.1, forward strand.
GATCTCCGCCATAAAAGACATCACTGAATAGCGGATGCCCGATGTGCTTCATGTGGACACGGATTTGATGAGTACGACCTGTTTCTAGTTTACATTTGATTAGCGTCATGATCCCAAATCGCTCCAATACTTCATAGTGCGTTACAGCGTGTTTGCCTACATCTGAATCAGGCGGATAAGCGTGAAATTTCTTCCGATCCTTGGTACTTCGGCCAACATTGGCAATTACAGTTCCCTGATCTTTCTGGAAGTCCCCCCAGGCAATAGCGTGATAAGACCTGTCCGACGTCCGGTCAAAAAACTGCTTAGAAAGGTGTGCCATAGCATATTCCTTCTTGGCGATCACCAGAATTCCACTGGTATCTTTATCTATTCTGTGTACTAACCCGGGTCTCGGAGGTTCTCCTTTGGCTTTGGGTTGGGGGAGTTGCTCGAAGTACCAAAGTAGTCCATGTACCAATGTGCCAGTCCAGTGACCAAAACTGGGATGGCAGACCATGCCTGC
>CAYXVE010000143.1:0-2226 GCA_964468435.1 uncultured Bacteroidia bacterium
CTTGATGAAGTAAGTCGCGAAACTGCGCATTTTTATCTTTGGGGCTGTAGCGCTCCAGGTGGCCCGTTTCAGGATGGGGCCGCATCGCCGTCTTGCGGACCAGATCATAGCCCACTGGCAGGTTGATCGATTGGCCCTCAAAACTCACACTGTATTGAAGATGTAGAATATTGATCCCTTTGACTGGTTTACCATGCAGATGACTATAATGATAGTTGATCAATTCATTTTCCTGCGAATGGGGCTTCTCACTGATAAAGTCATCCATGATCAGGATCCCATCGCTGCGCTCCACCTTGCGTACCAAGGGCTTGATTCGCTTCCAGTATTGTTGTGGGGTAAATAAGTCATAGGATTCACTCAACATACGAGTAACCTGATCGTGGCTAAAGGACGAATCCATCAATCGAGATAGCCCCGTAGCACTCACTTGCCCAGTGCTGACCATCAGATAATCGATATAAACCTCAAACAGTTCTTTTTCTTTCATCTTAAATAGTTTTTCCTCATGAGAATTTACTATTTTAATGCGTAACATCAGTTAATAACTAAAAACCCAATAAAATGAGAAAAGCAATTAGTATAGCAATGGCATTACTGATGATATTCATTGGCTACATACCTGAATCAAATGCCTGTACAAGAGTGGTCTATAAAGGTCCGAATAACACGGTACTGACAGGCAGAACAATGGATTTTTCATTGGAAATTCCAGCAAATCAGTGGATTTTCCCAAGGGGAATAAAACGCAATGGGGAAGTTGGAAAAAATTCAATCGAATGGACTTCAAAATACGGAAGTTTAGCAGTAAGCTCTTGGGACATCTCTACGACTGATGGGATGAATGAAAAAGGATTGGTAGCAAATATGCTATGGTTGGTAGAATCTGAGTATCCAACATTCGAGAAAGAAGGCAACAAAAAAGGAATGGCCATTTCTCTTTGGGCACAGTATGTCCTTGACAACTTTGCTACCGTAGCAGAAGCAGTTACGGCTTTGGAAAAAGAAACCTTTGCAGTAGTTTCAGACTTCATCCCCGGCACGGATAAATTCACAACAGTTCATTTATCAATATCTGATGCAACAGGAGATAATGCGATATTTGAATATATAAAGGGCAAATTGGTTATCCATCACGACCTTTCTTATGTGGTAATGACCAATGACCCAATTTACGAACAACAATTGGCCATTGCTAAGTATTGGGAGAATATTCCAGGCAAAACTTTTCTTCCAGGCTCTGTTACTGCATCAGACCGTTTTGTGAGAGCGTCCTTTTTTATCAATGCCATTCCACAGACTGATAATACCCGTGTTGCAGTGGCGGGTGTTTTTAGTGTAATAAGAAATTGTTCAGTTCCCTACGGATTTGAAATCGAAGGATTTCCAAACCTATCTACAACAAGATGGCGGGCTGTAGCTGATCAAAAAAACTTATTTTATTATTTCGAAACTGCCCTCACGCCAAATATCTTTTGGGTAGACCTTAACAAAATTGATTTCAGCGAGAAAGCCAGCGTCAGAAAATTAGATTTATCAAACAATAAAACATTTTCAGGTGAAACATCCGCTGAATTTCAGACGTTTAAACCATTCAAATTCATTGGACTGTGAATCAAAGTTTAATCAAGAAATTTGAAGTAGTCGTATTCTATATTCTTTCTGCCATAGTCGTATTGTACATTGCTAAAGAGCTGATTGAGATTGTGTATCAATTTGGAAAAGCACTAATGACAAAGAATGATACCACAACTCGTCTTTTGATCACAAAAGAACAGACAGCTTTGGTTTTACCCGTTTTTTTCAACATACTCATTGTTATGGAACTGATTGATACCTTTAATATATACATAAAGGAACATTAGATAAAAGTCCAAAGCATACTCTTGATTGGACTGATAGCTATTGGTCGTAAGCTGCTTGTTCTTGACATTGGGCATACGGATGGTTTAACCAATATTGGATTGGCGTCTATGATAATCGCTTTATCATTAGGGTATTATTTAGTGAAAAAGAATTAAAACGAACTAAAAAACAGTACGAACCACCAACATCTCCTATACGCATACAGGGGTTTTGTGCTTCGCAGGACAGGAAAGCGGTAAATTTAAAGTTAAGTTCTTCGTAGGAAGTTCAAAGGTAAAAATCCCTGCCTGCGTATAGCCGAGAACCGTGTGTGACTTGAAGTCACAAAGCCTTGAAACAGCTTTGTGGCATGCTGATGTA
>CAYXVE010000144.1:0-2166 GCA_964468435.1 uncultured Bacteroidia bacterium
AGCACTGAAATGTGCTAATAATATATCTTTCACTTAATCGTGCGTAACATCAGTTATTAATAGTTGAAGCTGGCTTGCATGAAAATTTCCGTATCTGGAGATCAGTTTAGGGACTTTTGATATAAAAAATCTTGTAACTTATTTAAAGAAATTTTCCTCCCTTTATCCTTACAACATTTTTTACGTATAATTAAATCATGGAATCTGCAAAAAGTACATTGCCTATATATCTAGCAAGTAAGCTCACAGCTATTCATAAAATCTGTCATACCTATCAGGTTAAATACTTGTATGCCATTGGCTCTGTTCTTACAAACGGATTCAGCGAAGATTCAGATATTGATTTCATCTATGATCTGGATCAAGAGGCTCTCAAAACAGGAACGTACCTTCAAAATCTGGATGGCTTGATAGCGGGCTTACTAGAACTTTTTCCCAATAGAAAAATTGACCTAATACATTATCCCAGTCTGCGGAATCCCTACTTTATTGAAGAAGTAGACGAAACGAAAGTGCTGTTGTATGAACAGAATCCAGAAGAAGCTCTTGTTTGATATTTCGGAACGTATTGATTTTATTTCTCAACATCATCTGGTAGGTATAAATACCTTTGAAGCGTATGAATCTAGCCAAACGGTTCAGTCAGTGGTAGAACGTGAACTCATTATTATTGGTGAAGCTGTTCATAAACTATTTCGGATAGGGATCAAACTTATCTATGCCGATAAACTTATTAATAGACGAAATACGTTAGCCCATCAATACGATGCTTATTCACCCTTAACTATTTAGTTGAGTGTTCATGAAGAATTGCCCGATTTAAAAACTGAGGTGGAGAACTTGTTGAAGGATTAAATCTGTACTAGACAAAACTTGAGGCTTATCTAGAACTCATTAGAAATACAATAAATAAGAATCGGCTCAAAATGTTGAGGCTGTTTGTTTTCTTTATTACTTGTGGACATGTTGTATTTCCGCTTCTGGAGATTAGATCCGGCAACATCAAACCCCTTCCCTCCCCGATTTTATGCTCTTCTTATAGCTTTTAATCGCTTAATGTGCCGATTACTGATGTGATATCGGCAAACTACCTATTATGGACATATCAGACCTTATCGACCAGGGTACCGGAGAGCGAAGATATCCTGCCAAAAATAATCACAAGGCAGCCCTGAAGGCCTATGAGCAGGCCCTCACCCTCGATCCAAAGTACGTTCATGCTTGGTATAATAAAGGAATCGTTTTAGACAAGCTAATTGTCTCAAAAACTGGTATAGTAAATCAAAGTTTCACTTTGATCTGTTTGATGAGTTTAGTAAACTTATAGAATGAAAATGGGATATGCCAGAGTAAGCACAAAAGATTAGAACCTGAACCTTCAGGTTGAAGCCCTGGAAAAGGAAGGGTGCGAAAAAATCTTCCAGGAAACAGTGAGTGGGGCGAAGTCAGATAAGATAGAACTCACTCGATTGTTGGATCAGGTCCGAAAAGGGGATGTAATCATTATCTAGAAATTAGATTGATTGGGAAGGTCGTTAAAAGACCTGGTAACTATTGTCAGTGAACTCATGGATAGAGGGGTAGGTCTTAAAAGTTTGAATGATCCGATTGATACCACCATGTCTCAAAGTCGATTGATCTTTAATATTTTTGCATCCTTAGCTGAGTTTGAAAAAGATGTGATTCGAGAAAGAACCAAGGCAAGGCTAAAAGCTGCCCGAGCTAGAGGAAAAATAGGAGGTAGACCCAGAGGTCTCTCCCCCAAAGCTCAAAAAAAGGCAATCGCAGCAGAAGCATTGAATAAGGAAAAGAAACTGTCCATAAATGAAATCCTGGAAAACCTGGATATAAGTAAAGCTACTTTCTACCGATATTTGCGCCATCAAGGAGTACCTACAGGGAATAGCACTAAATAAATATGTAGCTGAAACTTTCATAGAAAACTCCATTCTCTAAATGTCTTAGGAGTAAGCCAACTCATTTTTATTCCAATCATTTGTAGACATACCCTATACCGCATTAGCATATCAAAAAGTGGGAAAATCCGTAATTTAGAGATATGAAGGATACTAATTCAAAGATACTGCTAAGTACAGGACAAAAGTACAAATGCATCTAAGGATTTCAGATGGAAGATTCTTTCTCGGATTAAATCCATCCCGATTC
>CAYXVE010000145.1:0-2143 GCA_964468435.1 uncultured Bacteroidia bacterium
TTCAAAGCGGAAGCGTTGACCTGGGGAGCGCTCTTTGCGGTGGAGGGTGATAATTAATATTTTCTTTTTTCTTGATGAATGGATATTCATGCCATTTTTTTAATTCTATCGTATTAGTAAGTTCTTTTTTCAACGATAAAAAAGAACCCTAAAATCTTGCACGAACCAACCCAGGCTATATCTACATGCCCTCCTCCCCACCGTTCGTGCACCCCAGCACACTGTTAATAATAGCTTAGTTGCTATTTTTAACCTTCATGTCTAAGCAGAGTTAGTGTTGTATGAGTAGGAAATAGAAGGGTTAGTTATAGCTACCATGTTCATTCAGTATTTTCATATACATCTTGATATACTAGTTCAGCCAGATGAAAGCCGCGGTATTCATGGGCGATATTGCGAATTTTACGGGATAAATCATCCGGGTTTTGTGTGGAAAGCAGATGATCGATCTGATCTATGGCTTGTTGGTAACCCTGACGGTCCAGAGTAGGGATAACTGCACCGATCTGGTGCTGTGCTATGATGTCCGAATCGTCGGAGATATTGGGCGTAATGACTACGGGAAGTCCCATAGCCCAGTATTCACCGGTTTTGATGGGGGTACCATAGCGCTTGGAGGGGACGGGAATAAAAGGTGTAATCCCCCAATCTCCCAGGCCTATATATTGGGGTACTTCAGCATGGGGGACAAAGCGTTTAACAATTTTTTGGGGATCAAAGGAGCTATGCTGAGCCCATTGGAGGATTTGTTCGTCGGGTTGGTTGTTGAGCAGTAGTACGCGAAAGCGGTCACCCCATTTTTCCTCAGCAACCCTGAAAAAGTCGAAAGTTTCCTGAGTCAGATACGAACCTCCAAATTTTCCCGCATATACACAGATGATGCTGTCTTCCAGCCCTAGTTCCTGGAGCAGATGAGGATCTTTGCGAAGGCTTATATCAAATGCCTCAAGATCTACACAGGCTGGTTTGGAGTAAAATTGATCAAAGCGAACTCCATACTTGTCCCAGGCGTATTCACGCATCTTGTCTACACAAGCAATGACGGTTTCTGCTCTGCGAGACTGTAGTTTTTCCAGGGTAAACAATATCTTGAAAGCCAGTCCTCGTTGGCTCCAGGTACCGCTTTCAAGCATAGGTTCGGCGTGTGGTTCGTAGCTATCGACGATCAACCTACGACCCGTAATCCGGGATAACAAATATCCCAGGGCTCCGGCGGGGGTACACCAGGCATGAATCGTATCGATGTTTTCTCTGCTAATGAATTGTCGAAGTTTGAACAGATTGCCCAAGTGCGAGAAGATCGCTTTAGTTCCGAAGGGAATATACTTAAAGGGAATCAATCGTATATCAGAAGCCGCCAGCTTCTGGTTTTCAGCCTGTATTTCTGCCTCAGTCAGCGCATGATGGGGCTGTTCCAGGGTCATGAGGTAAATATGGCTATTTGTAGGAAGATATCTTCGCATGATCCTGAGGTAGGGCAGGGTATAAGTCTGAATCAGCGCGTCCTTATAGGACCAATAGGTGAGCACCAGGATATTCACGTACGGGCAAATTTTTGAATTAACTTTGAGATATTACCCGGATAGGTTATCAGGGACCTAAGCAGATAGGCCAGGCCTTTGCGTTTATTATGTCCATTGACCCACCAACTGCCCGCCAGGATCATATACAAATTGGAAAAGCACTTTCGCTGGAAAGCTCGCGACTTGAATAAATCCATTTCACTGGCTTTCTGGTAGGCAAGTAGGTGGTCACTTTCCATCCGGGATATATTTTGATGCATATTATTACCATGTATACGATAGAGTCCCAGGACTTCGGGCACCATCCCCACTTTGTACTTTCGGGCCACCCGGAAGAAAAACTCCTGATCTGCTGCCGTAGACAGGTCGGTGCTAAAGCCTCCCACTTCTTCTAACACTTCCCGTTTCACCAGGATGCTGCTGGGGGCTGGGATGACACATCCTTCCCACAGCAGGAGGTCTTCCAGGATATAGCCTTCCTTACCCTTATAGATGATTTCTTTACGCTGAGACTTTTCATCGATGACCTGCATATAGGTATGTACCAGGCCCAGTTCCGGATCGCTATCAAACTTTTTCAGCATTTTTTCCAGTCTGTCAGGAAGCCATAGGTCGTCTGC
>CAYXVE010000146.1:0-2085 GCA_964468435.1 uncultured Bacteroidia bacterium
AAACAAAAATAGGCTTTTTTAGCTCATACGTCAAGGATCTTTTCCCTTTTTTTAGAGAGATGGTCGTCGACCTTCAGTACGATGTTTTATACCGCTCTACGACGACTTAGCATCTTGTTGATTGATAGGGCTTTATCTGGAAAGGGCATGCTGTGCACTCCTTTTTCCATACGCTATACCCCTTCATCGACAACTCCGCTATAAAATATTATCCAACCCATTGCGCTCTTGCCCAATGACTTCCTTATCTAGCCACTTCGAATTACGGCTCTTGAAAAAGATCAGACTGTCATGATCTTCATCCATGATCTCCCGGGCCTGATGCAACAATTCCTTTAGCTTGACCTCACTGATATCTCCCTCAAATACCGAATTTTGTATCCAATGCAAATATCGCCTGCACAATTTCAACATCTTTCCCACCCGTTTTTCTCCTATATCATATACTAAAATAATATACATATCTATAGTTTTTTCTACTGACTGCAATTTCTGATCTACCAGCGAAACTCACCACCATATCTTGAAAGGATTATAGGCTTCTTCAAGTTTCAAAATATATTTGGCCAGCTTGTGACATTCTAGCAATACCAACCGTTTGTAACTCACTTTCTTCTTTAGGGTACGATGCTGGATCGTCTCTTGTAAGCGCTCTTCAAATGCTTTGATAAATACCCGTTTGCCGGGGTCTTTCAGATACAACCCCCCCATTTTATCCTCAAAATCTTCTTTCTTAATTTCTCTACGGTTCAATACCTTGAATATCGTCCGGTCTACCAGTATGGGCTTAAAAATCTCTGCCAGATCCAAAGCCAGACTATACCTTCTGACTCCCGGCTCATGCAAAAAACTGATTGTAGGATTGAGCTGGGTATGGTAGATCATATCCAGGGCTAATGTATAACACATCATGTTGCCAAAAGAGATTAGAGCGTTGACCGCATTGGAAGGGGGTTGTTTCTGTCGACCGTTCATGGGAAATGGCTCTATGATCCGCCCAAAAGCTTCATAATATACCTGCCTGCAGTTGCCTTCCAACCCCATAAGTTTATCTATGGCACCTGTATGGGATATCCTTTGCCGGTACTGTTCCAATTGTTGGATCAAATCCCCCAACTCCTTTCCACGGTTGTGATAGTATCTCAAGTTCTTGAGCATATTGAATGTCGCTCCATTTACCAGGTTCTGAGCAATGTGCATCCTGCGATTTTTGTTGAGATAAGACCGGGTCTGCTCTACCTGCATTTTACCGGCCTGAAGGTATTCTTTGGGGTGAAAGGAACCTGTGTAATGCTCGTAGTAATCAAAAAAATGTACTGGAATCCGCTGTTTTCCCAAAAAATTGTACAAAGCACTATTGGCATCGATACTACCGAAGATGTACAGAGCGTCGATGCCTTGCACAGGCAGGTATTTGGCAGGAGCCTCCTTTCCCAAAGCATCTACTGCTACAAACTTCAGCGTGTTGTCCCTGCGACTTACTCGCCCGGGGTTGAAAAGATAATAGGTCTTTTTCATTTTTATTGATGTCTTGACAGGATTTAGATGATGATCAGGATTACCTTGAGGGTCTATACACTCTGTATTTGCGTTTGACTTCTACTGAAGTCCCAAAATTGATGAGTAATCCTACATCTATACCTGTTCCATTGAGATAATTCACCAGTTGAACTTCATGTTTGGGAAGTAGTAGCTCTACCGCCTTTAGTTCGACAACTACCTGCTCTTCCACAAAAATATCAGCTAAGAATTCCCCAACTACAAATCCTTTATACTGTACCGAAATCGGATATTGTTGTTGAACCCCCAAACCTCTAATACCCAACTCTACAATCAGTGCATTTTCATACACCTTTTCCAGAAAACCCCCTCCAAGCGAGTTATGTACCTGATATGCAGCACCAATAATGTCTTGAGTTAATTTATCAATCATCCTGTAAATCTTGTAAATCCTGTCCAAATCCCGTTTTTGCTGTCCCTCCTGTAAATCCTGTAAATCCTGTAAATCCTGTCCAAATCCCGTTTTTGCTGTCCCTCCCGTCCCTCCTGTAAATCTTGTTAATCCTGTCCAATTCTTTCCCGTCC
>CAYXVE010000147.1:0-2031 GCA_964468435.1 uncultured Bacteroidia bacterium
TTGGTTGACCGAAGATGAATCTTCCCGCCGGGTGGTTCGTGGCGGCTCCTGGGACTTTACGGATGGCAACTGCCGCGTCTCGGATCGCGGCGGGCTCAACCCGGCTAGCGGGAACGACAGTCAGGGTTTTCGGGTTTGCGGGTACTATTAACCCTTTAGCCCTTTTACTCTTTTACCCTTTATCGCGATTTTGGGGGATTTAGGAACTATTACGTTGCAAAGGAGCCCAAGTTAAGGTAATGATCGAAGCCAACCTCCCGTCATTTTTCCAATTTCATTGAGTTTCATGGAAAAGTCTTCATATCTTTTTTCATGAATTAGATTTAGTTCATAAGATAATCGAAAGAGATGTCTCAGTTTCTCCAGGGTAACATTTGCTCTGACCAAAAGAGTTTTTTTTCTATTTGAAGATGCGTAAAAGGCTTCGATATATAGTTCCAGTAAATCTGTCAGTTGATTTTGGATGCGATCGGCTAACACAAATTTCTGATTTTTGGGATATCTATTTAATACAGGAATTGTGTACTTGAGCATCTCATAAACTTTTTGAACAATGGTTTCTTTTTGCATATGAAAACGGTTAATCATTTGTTTGATAATATTATTTCGTTCCAAAATCTATTGCGAGCAGCAAAAAAATCCCAAAAGGGGAAGCGTTATAAAAGAAATGTTACCCCTTTTCATTTTCGTCTGGAAGAGAACCTTATACAACTAAAAGAAGAATTGGCTCAGAAAACCTATCAACCTGGAGTATATCGAAGTTTTTTTATTTATGATCCCAAAAAGCGAATGATCAGTGCGGCACCATATCGGGACAGAGTAGTACATCACGCCTTGTGTAATATCATTGAGCCCATATTTGAAAGAGTATTCATACCGGACAGTTATGCGAATCGCAAAGGGAAAGGAACTCACAAAGCTATTGAGCGATATCAACACTATGCCAGGGAATATCCTTATGTATTGAAATGTGATATCAGAAAATTTTTCCCAAGCATAGATCATCAGATACTTAGGCAGGAAATTCAACGGAAGATCGTATGCCGGGATACCCTTTGGCTAATTGATAAGATCATTGATAATTCCAATCCGCAGGAGGAACACTTGCAATGGTTTCCTGGGGATGACCTGTTTACCCCTGTACAAAGAAGGAGGGGACTACCAATTGGTAACCTTACCAGTCAGTTTTGGGCCAATGTATTTCTCAACCGATTTGACCATTATATCAAAGAAGAATTGAGAGTGCCTGGATATATCCGTTATGTGGACGATTATGTCTTATTTGGAAAAAGCAAGAAACAACTCAATGAATGGAAGGCCGCTATGACGGATTATTTGGCTACTCTCAGATTAATTCCACATCCCAATAAGACGCAGATCAGACAAACGCAGGATGGAGTTCCCTTTTTGGGATTTCAGGTATTTCCGAACTATCGGTATGTACGTAAAGAGAAAATCAAGCGATATAAGCGTCATCTGGACAACACGTTGGATTTCTACTTGGAAAATCAGATTAAACCTAAAATATTTGAATGCCAGATTAATTCCTGGAAAGGACATATACAATTCGGGCAAAGTGAGCGACTGGAAAACACTATTTTTCACTATATTGAAGCCAGAGGGGTTAAGCTGATACGTTCGCCGGGTGGTTCGTGGCGGCTCCTGGAACAATACAGATAACAACTGCCGCGTCTCGAATCGCAACAGGAACAACCCGAATAACAGGAACAACAATCAGGGTTTTCGGGTTTGCGGGTAGTAATAATACTAATGGATCAGAGTTGCATTGCCTTAGTTCGATGCAAGCGTATCCTTTATTAGTACGAGCTTAATCCTGTCTTTCTGTGTGAAAGACAAATACATCGACGGAGAAAGGTGGCTAGTACATTCGGGAACGTCACTTTTCTTCATTTTAACAGAGAACTATGCGTACTGAGATTATTAATTCAACAAAAGATATTTCTCTAAGTTCGTCAATTTCCATGGAGTTTGCTTCTGTACCAGGCGTCACCTTCATGATGGGCAGCAATG
>CAYXVE010000148.1:0-2025 GCA_964468435.1 uncultured Bacteroidia bacterium
AACGTCTGGTGCAGACGACGGCCCGACGTTTAGGAGGGCTGGCCGTTCTGCACTTTGTTATGGGCATTTATTCCTCTTTCAAGTTGATTCTTCTAATTTTCCCCGTTCCGTCACTTTCGTAAAGCAATTTTCCAACTTCTCTTACATATTTGAGGGGTATTTTTGGATTGTTTATGTCTTTTCCTCCATCTCTGTGCCATTTCGACTCCCATTTTGAGTAGTAGGGTTCCAAGTCTTCAGGAGTTAATTTGTATATTTCCAATATTTCAATTCCCCGGTAAACAGCAAAAATCCAATCAACTTTTCTGTATTTTTCGATAATTACAGGGTTCATGTGGTGATGTGTAGAAAAACTTTTGGTAAGTGATACATTCACTGATTTGAGTTCATATTCATTGCCTTCTGCATCCACAGCGTCATTCCCTTCGCGACCAGGTAAATCCGACAAGCCCGTAATCAATAGCACTTGAAGTAATTTTCCCCCATTGTCTTGAAAAATATCGTTTATCCCATTTTTTGTTGCCAAATCCTGTAGCATTTGCAAGGACGGATAGATGAGGTTGAATATTTCTATGGCGCCATATGTTGCTTCAGGTTCGGCAGTGATGTCAGGTTTTGTTTCTCTTTTTAGCAAATCCGCAACATCAACCTTTAGAGCTTTTGCAATTTCACAAAGCTTCTCAATGGAGATATTCTGTTTAGCATTCTCAATGTAGCCGATATAGGTTCTATCAATTTCAGCTTTAAAGGCAAGCTCTTCTTGGGTCAATCCAAGTTGCTTTCTGTACTTGACTACATTTCCTGCAATTATAAGCAGTAAGTCTTCTAATTTATTTAGTAACTCCATATAGTTGCAAAAATGTTGAATATATTCGGAGTTTCTCTCCGAATATATTCGGAAATTTTACTACCTTTGTGATATGAAGAAAGCGTATTCGACTCAAAACGGCACTCAATTCATTGGAGACTCATTGGAATTCCTCAACAACTATCCTGACGATAGTATTGATTTGGTAATGACTAGTCCCCCCTTTGCACTTCTTAGAAAAAAAGAGTACGGGAATGAAGACCAACCGGAGTATATAAAATGGCTAATGCAATTTGGAAGGTTAGTTTTTAAAAAGTTAAAACCTACAGGAAGTTTTGTACTTGATTTAGGCGGGGCTTACAAAAGTGGTGTTCCTGTGAGAAGTTTGTATAACTTCAGAGTTCCTATTGAGTTCTGCGACAATATTGGGTTTTTTCTTGCTGAGGATTTTTATTGGTATAATCCATCTAAACTCCCGAGTCCGATTGAATGGGTAAATAAAAGGAAAATCAGAGTCAAAGATGCTGTAAACAATATTTGGTGGTTTTCAAAAACACCATATCCAAAGGCAGATGTTACTAAGGTTTTAGCACCTTACAGTGACCGGATGAAAAAATTGTTGAAAAATCCAGAGGATTATTATACCCCTAAGGAAAGACCCTCAGGCCATAATATTGGATCAAATTTTATTGATAATGGGGGCGCAATTCCTCCAAATTTGCTTCAAATTCCTAATTCAGAATCAAATTCAAACTACTTGGCAATTTGCAAAAAAACAGGTTTAAAAGGACATCCCGCAAGATTTCCTGCTAAACTTCCTGAATTCTTTATTAAGTATTTAACTGATAAAGGGGACTTAGTTGTTGACATTTTTGGTGGGTCTAATACTACTGGATCTGTAGCTGAAAGTCTTAAAAGAAAGTGGATAAGTATTGAATTAGACCCTTCTTATGCCGCCATCTCATCTTTTCGGTTTTTGCCCAACACCTTGTCTGAAAAGGATTTACTTAATGCTTACTTTTCTATCTTGGCCGGAAAAGAATTGAAAATAATGGATTTTCTGATGAATGGTCGTGAGGTTCCAAGGGAGGCTAAAGATTTTGTCCTTTCCGAAAAATTAGCCCTAGATAGCCTCGACAAACTTAAAAAAGCTGAAAAGAGTAAGCTTCAAGTTTTGGAAAAGGCGGTTTCATTTTTCTTTTAATTGCCCATAACGG
>CAYXVE010000149.1:0-1738 GCA_964468435.1 uncultured Bacteroidia bacterium
AAGACATCGATGAATTACCTCAGTTCATAAATGTACTTCTAGGAAATATGAGTGTTGTAGGTCCCAGACCACATAGGGTGAATCTCAATTCTTCACTTCAAAGGGATGTAGAACGATATATGTTTCGCCACTATGTAAGACCGGGTATCACAGGATGGGCTCAAGTCAATGGCTGGCGAGGCCCTACCGATACTGAAGAGCAAAAATGTGAAAGAATAAAACACGACCTGGAATACATTGAGAAATGGTCTTTCTGGTTAGATATCAAAATCATTTTTTTGACTGTATTTGGTAGGAAAACCCGTATCAACGCTTTTTAGTTAATTATGCTATTTATCTTTAAATCCCACCGATCTGTTAAGCAATCAGTGGGATTTTTTTATTATTAACAGTCTCTTATAGTTGTAGTAATTTTGGGATTCAAACGCAATCATGATAATATTGCAGAGTATGGAGAATATACATCCAATATTTGATACCATCCTTGCCAGAACTGATAAAGAAACGCTTTTACATCAACGTGCTAAAGTGATATGGCTAACTGGTTTATCCGGGTCAGGAAAAAGCACTATTGCACGAGCTATAGAAAGTGAATTGCATGAAAAAAGCTTTCTGACCAAGCTACTGGATGGCGATAACATGAGAACAGGACTATGTAAAGATTTGGGATTTGAGGAGGCTGACCGGATAGAAAACATTCGCAGGATAGCTGAAACGGCCAAACTATTTCTCGATTGTGGAGTAATCTGCTTGTGTTCTTTTGTCAGTCCACTTATATCAATAAGAAACATCGTAAGAGAAATCATTGGAGGGGATGACTATCTGGAAGTATATGTCAACGCTCCTCTGGAAACCTGTGAAGATCGCGATGTCAAAGGCCTGTATCAGAAAGCTCGCGCCGGAAAGATTACCAATTTTACCGGTATTGATGCTCCTTATGAAGCGCCGGAGAAACCTTTTTGCGAACTTCGCACTGACTTACATGACCTGGAATATTGCACAATTCAATTGATCTCCAAGTTACTTCCAATTATTCAATTCAAGGCGTAAAAAAAACCATTTATCCTTCTAAAGATACTATTATTGAATTTTTTTGTTAATTGCAGTAATCTTTACTGAAACCACTGCCATATGGATTATAGATTAAGTCATCTCAAGCAACTGGAATCCGAAGCGATCTTTATTATCAGGGAAGCTGCTGCTCAATTCCAGAGACCCGTGCTACTGTTCTCAGGAGGAAAAGACTCAATAACAGTTGCTCATCTGGCCAGAAAAGCATTTCATCCTGCCAGACTGCCTTTTCCGCTTATGCATATTGATACAGGACATAATTTTGATGAAACCATAGCTTTTAGAGACCAATTTATCGATGATATGGGAGCAGAGCTGATCATCGGGTCTGTACAGGAATCTATAGACAAGGGGTTGGCCCAAGAAGAGAAGGGACTCAATCCCAGTCGTAATGCGATACAAAGCGTAACGCTACTCGATATGATTGAGCGTCATAAATTTGACGCCTGTCTGGGAGGAGCACGCAGAGATGAAGAAAAAGCACGAGCTAAAGAACGGTTTTTCTCACACAGGGACGAATTCGGGCAGTGGGACCCCAAGAACCAACGTCCGGAATTATGGGACCTGTTCAATGGCTATCTGCATCCCAATGAAAATTTCCGGATCTTCCCGATCAGCAACTGGACTGAGTTGGATGTATGGATGTATCTCAAATCGGAAAATATCG
>CAYXVE010000150.1:0-1580 GCA_964468435.1 uncultured Bacteroidia bacterium
TATTTTGATGATTTATAATATTTCAAAATGAAACCAACCAAAAAGACTGCTCAATTTGCTGGAATACTTTTCCTAATTCAGTTAATTCCTTACTATATCGGGCACGATTCCATTTTAGGATCAATTCTATATGCCCCGAATTACCTGGCAGAAATTTATGCAAGCAAAGATCAGGTTAACATAGCTGTTTTACTTGAGCTAACCAGTGCCTTTGCCTTTGTTGGATTCTCAATAATTCTGTATCAGATTCTAAAAAAATACAATCAAAATATAGCTCTTGCCTACATTGGACTAAGGTTTGTCGAATTCGGGATTATTATTCTGTCAGAAATTAAGTTGATGGTTTTGGCAGCTATTGGAAAGCAATTTATAGAAGCTGAAACTGGAGACTCTTTTTTTATTCAAGTTGTTGGTGATTCTCTTCTTGCTGAATGGGAGTGGACAGCTTTACTATATATGATTGTTTTTTGTGTGAATGCTTTGTTGTTTTACTACTTATTATGGAACTCAAAACTTGTTCCTCAATTTATTTCAATTTGGGGATTTGTTGGAGCACTCATAGCCATATTAGCACCTATCTTGATCATGTTCGAACAGAATACCGGGGGTATGATTATTTATGCCCCTATTGGTCTTAATGAATTGTTCTTAGCTATATGGCTTATCGTGAAAGGATTTAATTCAACTGCCATCGAGACTAAACCTGAAAAAGCGAATATAAATATATAGGTAAAAAGTGTGAGTTAATTGCATCGGATAGTGTAGCAAAAGTTGTAATGTGGAAATCGAAACAGCAGATAACATCGGCTAAAAGCAAGCGGACGGAACGTGCTAAATTGAAAGTGATTACCTTTAATAAACTTTGGGCTCGGTGGACAATGAATTGGTTTTTAATGCCCGCCTGCTTTTAGCCTTGGCCGTTGTAGTCAATAAAAATAGTTAACTAACTGCCAAGCCCATACGTAAAAAAAGGAAAAGACTGAAAATGGAAAGACCCATTAACATTGATAAGGAAATTCTGGGAGGCACACCTGTTTTTTCAGGTACCCGGGTTCCTATAAAAAATCTTTTTGATTACCTAGAAGAAGGGGAGGGAATCGCAGCGTTTCTGGAAGATTTTCCTTCGGTAAAAAAATCCCAGGTAGATGCGGTACTTCAAATGTCCCATCAATTACTGATAAGCGTTTCAAAGGTAGCTCATGAAAATATTGCTGGATGAATGTGTAACCCATAAACTCAAAAGGTTTCTTCAGGAATATGAAGTCTTTACGGTTACGGAAATGGGATTCAGCGGATTGAAAAATGGTCAATTATTAGCTACAGCCCAGAATTCTGGCTTTGGCATACTCCTTACCATTGATAAAAATATTGACTATCAACAGAATATAGGAAATTTTGATCTATCTGTAGTTGTATTAGATGTCGTCAAGAGCAATATCAAATACCTTGAACCACTCATTCCAGAATTTAAAAAGCAACTGGATAGTTTTGAAAAAGGAAGGTCTTATCTTATAAAGTAGAAAGATATACTGGCTACAACACAAGGCTATATGTCCATGCTACACCCAGCATATAGCCAG
>CAYXVE010000151.1:0-1534 GCA_964468435.1 uncultured Bacteroidia bacterium
CTTCCATCTGAAATCCTTAGATGCTTTTGTCCAACTTTTGTCCTGTACTTAGATGTTGGATACAAAATCAAGGTAAAATAGAGTTTCTTACGTCAAAAAAAGGTTTTTTCTTAAAATTTACACATTTTTTACGTTTCTCTTCCTGTTCATACAGCTCTATTCACAGGTTTTTGACGTATATCCAGTTTATTGATATCTCAATCTTTTACGGCTTACATACAAAAAGCGTATTCACATGAAAAGAAGAAACCTCGTACAAAACGGTTTAATAGGGATGTTCTATGTGTCATTATTCCCCCCCCAAAAAACCTTAGCATCTATATCTGAATCTACCTGTGGAGATTTGATACTACAGCGATATCCTGGACTTCGCAATAACATTAACCAAAGCATTTATGAGGTCTTATCTGAGGAAGATATCCGAAAAATGCCTCAAGGGATGAATTCAATTGCCTGGAATATCTGGCATATGGCTCGTGCAGAAGATGTAGGGATCAATCGATTAGTAACCGATGGCCAGCAGATATTTGATCAGGGCAACTACCAACAGAAACTCAATATAGATGTCCGGCATTTTGGTACAGGAATGAGCACGGAAGAAGTGCAATCCCTAAGCGAAACCATTGATCTGACAGTACTACGTGAATACCATGAAGAAGTGGGAAAACGAAGCCTAAAAGTGTTTGGTCAGCTGGATCAAATCGATTTAAATATTAAACTCGATCCTTCCTATTTACATAAGGTAATGATCGGCGAAGGAGTCCTTCATGAAAATGCCCTCTTCGTAGAAGACTTTTATCGACTCAAACTTAAATCCTGGTTTTTGGTACATTTGGGTCTTACCCATAATTTTGAACATTTGGGACAGATTATGATCATCAGAAAACTATTGGGACACAAGGGAACCAGGTAGTATTTACTTGGATTCCTAATTCCATTTCGGCCCCTTTCAGCTTTTTCAACTGCGTAGCATTCCGATAATCAAACGGCTCGGTTTACCGTATTGCTAATTGACCTTTTAAGGTGAGATGCATTGAGTGGAAAATTTTGGATGAAGCTAACTTGGATCATCCGAAATATGTATTTACTGCCAGATTTTCCTAATTTTAGGCCATGAGCGACATCACCACGTTCGACTATGAAGGCAAGGGCATCAATTTTGAGTTTGGCAATGGCAACAAGATGATTAACGCCACGGAAGTGGCGAAGCCTTTCAAAGGTAAAATGGTCGCGGACTTTATGCGGTTGAAAGACACTCAGGAATATATCACCCTGCTGGAGGAGCGATATTCACATCTGAATATCGCTTCGGATATTCCGCGTAAAGTTCTACGGGTCGTCAAGGGTGGCGATGCGGCCGAGGGACTGCAAGGAACATGGATGGATGAAAAACTGGCGCTCAAATTTGCCGCCTGGCTCAGCCCCCGTTTTGAACTGTGGGTCTATGACCGTATTCAGGAATTGCTCACAATCGGCAGAACGGAAATTCCGGGCTACAGCCCCTCCGACACCATCAAGGGGCTGCGGATGATCG